>JAFVOU010000036.1 GCA_017505635.1 Oscillospiraceae bacterium
ATAGGTGAAAACTACGATATAAATTTTACGCTGGATGAAATCAGACCTACATATCAGTTCAACGAATCCTGTCAGGAAACTGTACCGCAGGCAATGGTGGCGTTTCTGGAATCGGATAGTTTTGAGGATGCAATCCGCAATGCAATCTCTATCGGTGGTGACAGTGATACCCTTGCAGCAATCACAGGTGCAGTTGCTGAAGCTTTTTATGGCATTGATGGCGCAGTAAGACTTTATGCAATGTCTTATCTTGACGAAGAAATGAACAACATCGTAAAAGAGTTTACAGACCAATATGTAAAATACAGGTAAACAAAACAGCCATCGGAAAACGATGGCTGAATTTGTCAGAGGTGATGTTATGTACAGAATACTAAAAAAATATATGAGTGAATATTTCCCGTTGAAATATTATGAAAAGGACAAGGTGTTTTCTTTCTATCAATATATACAGATATTTATCAGAAAACAAGATATATATTTATCAGTAAAACAAGTGTATATTTTTTCTCCCTTGGATTTCGCTAAACTTTGATTTAGCGAAATTTGCGCAAAAGCAGAAAACATATTCCTTTTATTGAATTCTTATATTTTTCTGCGCTTTGCCTCCTTGCTTTTTTATATACTTAAATATGTATATTTATATAAGAATTTATTTTATGCAAAATCTGCGGCGCAGATTTAAATTTTGCACATTTATATATACAAAATCAATTCTGTTGTGTTAAAATTATCATATATAATATCAACGATTACGGCGAACTGGTGGTTATTGAAAACAAGGATATTTCGGCATTTGGCAGCAGCGCAAAGAATGCCACGGATATTTCTTCTGGTAACAGTTCAGGCTGATTTCAAATCAGCCCTGTAACATATAATATAAAGAATAAAAAACCGATGACAGTCTGATTATTGTCATCGGTTTTTTTGTATGTATTATTTTGTATTCCGCAGCTGACACAGCATTATAAAATGCTGCAGATATATGTGCGCACAGTCAGCTGTGCCGGATTACAATATCATTTTGCAGCTTTGTTCTGCACTGAAAATTATTCTGCAGGCATCTGCTTTTGCAGCCCCCTATGGGCAGAGCTCTTGCCGTTAAAGAGATATAAAGGTTTTTGCCTTTACATCTGCTGTTTGGGATTTGCGCAGCATTTTTTGCTGTTTTATCTGCATCTGTGGCGGTTTATCTGCATTTTTGTCAGATTTTGCCCCGTTACAGACTAGCATGTCAAGTCCTTTGCCTTTACAGAGCTGGAGGGCTTATCAATGGTTCGTCCGGCACAACTTTCACCCAATCAGCATTACCTGCAGAGGCCCAGCGGTCGCTCTCGTACTTTGACTCTTCCCTTTCAGTGATTGGCCTTGGTGTTGGCGGCGCATGGTCCTCTCCGGACGGAAATCTGTCCAAATGTTCTCTCAGCTCTTTTACCATTTTTTCGGATTCCTCGTCTCCCAGCTGTGCAGCCTTTTCAAACCAGCCCAGTGCACGGCGCAATCTTGCTGTCTTAAAACATAAAATACCACTGGCACGCATAGCCTTTACAACACCTGTATCGGCAGCCATTTCTGCCCAGGCAAGGGCATCTGACGTATCCAATGGGTTTGTATCGCTTTGGAAGTACAGGGTTACGATTGTTGTCATCATCTCCGTATCGCCGCCAAAGGCAGCTTTTCTTGCCCAGTACAGGGTTTTTTCCCGGTCAAATGACGGGCTGTCCTGCTCCATCAGATACACATATGCAAGCATCTTGTAGACTTGCGGCATAGAAGAAAATTTGGCGGCTCTTTCCAGCCAGTAGTATCCCACTCTTTTATCTTCCGGTACACCATTGCCCGTAATATATATTTCTGAATATTCCACCATAGCACTGGAATTGTTCATATCTATGGCTTTTCTGAGCAGTTGGCGGGCTTCGCGCCAGAGACCTCTGTCATGGTCGTTTTCTGCTTTTTGTGCAATATTGATTGCATCCAGATAGATTGATTCACTGTCCTCATACTGTTTCTTTTTATACGTCCAGTATCGGGCGTTTTCACTTTCGCCGCCCTCAATTTTATACAAAATATCTTCACAGCAGCCCATGGCTTCTTTATGTCCCATCATTGCGGCTTTTTCGTAACACTCCAGAGCACGGGCAATTTCTGTTTTATCCCCTTTATAATAAAAGTATTTCTTGCCTTCCTCAAACCACTGCTCTGCACTTTTGCCCCAGCGGAACATTGGGTATTTTTTAGTCTGTCTGTCAAAGCCGTATACTCTGTCGTATTTTTTCAGCAGCGCTTCCTTATATTCACGCTGCTTTCTGTCGTATTCGGTTTCTTCCTCTTCTTCCTCTTCGGCATTGTCGGTCTGTGCCCAAGGGTCTTCGCCGTATGTTGCTGCGTACAGCTGGCGCGATGCCTGCCACTCGGCTTCTTTTGCTGCCTGTGCTATGGTGTTTTCGCAGAAAAGATACAGCTCTTCTGCCTCTTCAAAGCGGTAACCTGCAACAGGGTCATCATCTTCGTAGTTATAATCATCTTCCAGAAGCTCGAGCACCTCGTGATATTTTTCCTGGGCTATAAGCTGTTTTGCCTTTTCTATACGCTGGTCTTTTTTATCTCTTTTAAGTTCATCCTTCTTTTTGTCTTTCCGCAGTTCTTTTTCCTTTTTATACCAGCTGTTTGTTACAGTTTTGCCGTTATCCTCTGATTTTTTGTACCATCTGTATGCCTTCTCGTAATCCACATAGTTGCCATAACCATAAAGGTACATATATCCGCACATTTCCTGTGCATCGGCATAATCCTGCTGTGCAGCTGTTTCGTACAGTTCCAAAGCCTTTTTAGAATTCTGTGTTACACCCTTGCCAAAGTAATAGCATCCGGCCAGTTTATGCAGACCTTCCACACTGCCCTGCTCTGCCATTTTCTGATACAGCAAAAATGCCTTTTCCCTGTTGCATTCGGTACCTATACCCTTTTCGCTCATTTCGGCATATCTTAAAATTGCTTCTTCAACATCTTTTTCGGCAGCTTTTTCATACAGGCGGTATGCTTCTTCCATCTGCTTCTGCCAATGGGCGGCTTCCTTTTCGTTCTTAGGCTTTTTATCACCAAGGTCAAGCTGCTTTGCAGCTTCATACAGAGCATCACCATCCGTTATATCCTCTGTAATGGCCTCTGTAATGGCATTTTCGCGACAGTCGGCGGCTGCTTGTTCCGCTTCACTTTTTAAGTTTTTACGTCTTTCGCCGTTTCTTACTTCTCTCTGGCTTTCGGCGTACAGTGCTGCCACCTCGTCCTTTCGGTAGGTTTTGTCATCTTCGGTTTTGCCGCAGATAATATCTATCAGTTCCATATAGGCATAGTAATGCTGGCCCTGCTGCAGATATTCCTTTGATTTTTCTATAATTTTGTCTATTTCTCTCTGACGTTTACTTTTTACTATAAAATCAAAAAGCCCCATAAATTTCCTCCACACAGGATAATACTATATTAAATATATCACAAAGAACGTGCCATAACAACAAACAGTCAGCATATTTTATCCGTATATAAAAACTGCATCAGGCCTCTGAAATAAAACCCGATGCAGTATTTTGTTTATTTATTTTTCTCTGTAGAAGATTTCAAGCACCATATCCTCAAAAGCGGTCTGGTCAAGATAAAATTCCATATATTTATTGCCCTTTACATTTTCACCCTTTGGAATGATAACCTGCCCAAGGTCAAAGTCCGCATATCTGCTGAACATACCCGATGCGGCATTTACCGAAATATCCGTTACCATATAAGGCGATATGGCGGCGTAGGTGTTGCGGATAAAGCTGTCGCCGTTTGCCTTTTTGGCTTTTGCCGCACCTATAAAGCCTTCCATAAATTTTTTCTGTCTGTCCATACGGGAAACATTCATCTGGTCTTCCACATTCTGGCGCACCCTTACATAAGAAACCGCCTGCTGCCCGTTAAGGCGCATTTCGCCCATAACAAGTTCCGGGTCAACTGCAGAAAAGTCCTCTGTGATATTTACAGGCACACCATCCACCGCGTCGGCAACAATGGAAATTACGTCCATATTCATCGATGCGTAATGGTCGATATAGATGTCGTTGAACAGTTTTGATATGGTTTCCTTGCTGTTTTCACAGCTGTCTTCCAGCCCTGTGCCGTAGGTGTGTGCAAGGGCAAGCTGCTGGTATGCAGTACCTGCTCTTTTTCCGCCAAGACCAATAACAGGCATCTCCACCATAGTATCGCGGTTGAGGCAGATAATGTCGTAGTTTTCTTCTGCTTCGTTGAAAACAATCAGCATAACAACGTCGGACTCGCAGCTGTTAAAGTACAGGCCGCTGGATTCCTTTGGGCCAAATTCGTCTGTGCCCAGCAGCAGAATAGTAGTGATGTCCTGCTTTGGATAGTATTTTTTTCCGTCCTTTATTATGGTCTTGGAGGCAGAACCCTCTGCGTTTTCAATTTCATCGGAAGAAAAAGTGGGTTTCAGAAGCTGAAACCCACCAAAAATAACTACACTTAACAAGAATAAGACAGCCAGTACAGTGGATAATTTAAATCTGTTTTTATCCTGCATATTTTATTCCTTTTTATTTAAAGTTAAAATTATTTTTCTTCTTTTTTCTTTTTGGAAGCATAGTAGCCTGCACCGCCGCATGCTGCGATAACAACAAGAATCCACCATGGGAATGCTGCTGTTTCTGCAGGAGGAACTACTGTGTCTTCTGCGCCAGGAACAAGCAGAACAAACGGACAGAAGTTTTCGAATGTAACTGTGATTGTGCCGTCATCTTCCTTGATGTCGTTTTCGTTGTTGTTAACGATTTTTTCAACCATTACCCATTCGTTGTTTTTGTATGCAAGCATAGCAACATAGCTGTCTGCAGGGATATCTACATCCAGTGTAAGGTCGATTGTTGTTCCTTCCGGATGAAGTTCTTCTCTAAGTCCATCACAGGTAACGTTGATATCAAAGATATCTCTGATAACAAGCATATCTGCGTTTTTGCCTTCGCCAAAGATTTTTGCTACTTCTGCATTAAGTTCTTCGCTGAGTTCGGAAGGTTTGTGGTCGCCTGCAATAAAGTCTGCATAGATATCACGCACAACTGCTCTGATATCTTCCGGGATATCAGTTTCAAGGTCGAGGATATCTCTGAGGGAGTACACTACGATACATCCTTCGTATGCTGTGTGAATAACGTCGCCGTTGCCGTTTACTGCATAACCAACAATGTTTTTGCTGTCGCCGTGGGATGGCTCTTCGTCTTCGCCGAGGAAAACAAATTCCGGTGCGCCTTTGTTTTCAATACTTGGCACAAAATTTGTTGCAAATGCAGGCACAGCAAGACTCAGCATCAGTGCAAGTGCCATTACTAATGATAATACCTTTTTCATAATTCTTCTCCTATCACTATTATACATTATATTAATATCATACCCGAAAAAATATTTTTTTCAAGTTCATTTACATTTTTTATGGCTTCATCGCCAACTTTTTTTATAATTATATCCCTCGCCTGCCCCAAATCCGGTTTGCGTGAGGTCATATTGTGGCAGTCAGAGCCCAGCAGCTGTATCTGCCCCTTTTTAAGCATTTTAAATGCAAGAGGTGCCGAAAACCTGTTTAAAAAGAAACTGCTGTTTGCCTGAACAATCACCGGCATATCGGCAAGAGTTTCCGGAATGCCGTATGTCCTAAGGGGGGTTATATACCTGTCCACATGGGCAATTATCGGCGTCAGCTTCTGTCTGCGCTTTATTGCCGCCACGTCGTCCAGCATTCTTTCCGACCATTCCGACATTGGCATCTCTATCATAACACAGTCGGTGCCCTGTATCTTAAGGTCCTTAAGGCCGTCCCATTCGGAAATGCCTTTAAAATACAGCACCTCGGCACCAAGGGAGAGCGCCGGCATGCCCTGATGCTTTTCAAGCTCTGCGGCAAGCTGGCTGTATGCCTTTTCCCTTCTTGCAAGAAAACGCTGCGGATTGTCGGAGGAAGGATAAAAATGAGGTGTGCACACCACATGGTCTATACCCTGCCCTGCCTGAGCCCTGAGCATTTCCAGGGACTGCTGCAGGTCCTTGCTGCCGTCATCGATACCGGGCAGTATATGTGTGTGAAAATCTACTACTCTCATACGCATTACTTCTTGCTGGTATCGGAATAATGGTATCTGCTGTATTTATAGTATTTTTTGTAGTATCCTCTGCCGTATCCCTTGCCGTAACCCTTGCTGGATTCGTTTGTGCAGGTTGCCACGATACCAAGGATTTTTGTATCAACAAAGTCAAATTCTGCCAGTGCATCAGCCAGCATATTGCGGTTGCCGTAGTTCATTCTGGAAACGATAATCATACCGTCTGTATGTCTGGAAGCCGCCATGGCATCTGTAACTTCACCGATTGGAGGAAGGTCAAGAATGATGTATTCATAGTCAGCCTTGAATTTTTCCAGTGCTTTGCTCATTCTGCTGGAGGAGAGCAGTTCAACAGGGTTAGGCGGGTTGTTGCCTGCTGTGATAACGCTGAACACAGCCCTGTTCTTTTCGTCAGAATAGGTCTGCAGCACCTTTTCATAGTCAGCCTGCCGTGTCAGATAGTTGCTGATACCAGGTGCAGGTTCCAGCCCGAGTTTTGAGAATATGGAAGGCTTTCTCATATCGCAGTCGATAAGCAGAACCTTTTTGTTGAGCTGTGACAGTGAATATGCCAGGTTTGCAGCTGTGATGGACTTGCCCTCACCTGCCAGCGCACTGGAAACACCCACAACATAGCAGTTCTTTTCGTCTGCAAAGGAGAACTGAATCTTTGTGCGCAGCATCTTGTATGCTTCGCTTGCTGTAAAGCTTACATTTGCGCCGATAAGCTCGCTTTCGTCCTTGCCGGAACGGTGGTGTTTTCTCTTTTTCTTTTTGCCTGTAGATGTATTGTAGTAAGAGCCGTAGCTGCTTTCCTTGGAGCTTGCCGCCATATCAGGAATGGAAGCAAGAATCGGATAGTCACTTATCATATCGATATCTTCTTCTGTACGGATAGTGATATCAAAGATTTCAACAAGGGCAATAATGCCGATTGTTGCGACCATGCCAAGGATAGCACCAAGTGCTGTGTTCCTTATCACATTAGGCGAAGAAGGAGCTGCCGCCACAATGGAGGCATCAACAATCTTTGCAGATGTTCCCTCGATGATAGAGGAAATCTTTTTAGGCAGGATATATGTAATTGCATCGGCAATTCTGTCTGCTTCCACAGGGTCAGGGCTGGTTACCACAACCTCAAAAACCTCGGTTTCGTCAACCGCCTGTGCGGAAATCATACCTTTAATCTGACTGTATGAGTATTCAACATCCGCATAGTCGATAACGTCCATCAGAGTTGAACGTGCATTGAGCACAACGATATAGGTTTTAACCAGGTTTCGTGATGCAGAAAGGTCACCGGTAGTAACACTCAAGGATGCATCACCAAGGGAAATGTTGCTGTTGTTGACATAGAACATCGCCTTTGATTTGTACAAAGGTGTTATCAGCTGCTGTGTGCCCACAAAGGCAGCCGCCCCCGTGAGGATTGTCACAATAACAACCACCCATATTTTTTTCATCACCGCCTCAAACACGCGTCTGAGGTCGATTTCTATCTCTTCATTTCTTTCAAGTCTTTTTTCTTCCATTTTACACTCCGACAATAAAACTTGTTAAAGCTTAATTAATTTATAATAAAATGTCAAAAGGACATATTTTTTCATTATTCTTATATTTAATTAATTATACCACAATTTTCTTGCTTTTTTCAATGGTATTCTATACAAATTAAAATTTAAAAACCAATATAAATATGTATATAAATATTTTATTTAATAATTAAATATATTTCGAAATAATCAACACCTTATTTTCAGGAATGTGATTTTTCCTTTCCGGCCAGCATCGCTGCAATCACCATAACAGCCAGCACCACCGCAATGCCGATAAATACACTGTGCCAGTTGCCGCTTTCGGAAAGAATACTGCCAAAGAATATCGCCTGTACCGATGCGCCTATATACGCGGCACAGTCCAGTATGCCTGTTGCGGTAGCACCAAAGGTTCTGCCGCCAACATCTGTGGCAAAAGCCCACACAAGGCTGTTGATGCCGTAGATGAAAAAGCCTGCAAAAAACAGCAGTGCCGATGCCGCAAATCCTGCGCCCACATTCATAAAGCCGACAACTGCAGCTATGGAAAGCAGTGAGGATATGATAACCCATGGTATTCTGTTCTGCGACCACAATCTGTCGGAAAGCACAGGTATTACCAATGCGCCTACAGCCATTCCAAGCGGACACACAACCGAGCCGATAATCCCTGCTTCAATGTCCACATTGTATACATCAACATAATAGGTAGGTATCCAGGTAAGCAGACCGTATCTTGCTATGCTGGAACAAGCGATAATTATAATCCACAAATCAAATTTCCACTGTTTAAGCAGATATATGTACGGATAGAGTTTACCCTTGTGGAGGGTAATCTGTTTGAGATTATTGTCCTGCTCCTCCATCTTTTCATTTGGTTCAACATATTCGGGCAGACCTGTGTCGGAAGGCTTTTCCTTTGCAAAAAACGGATAAATTGCCACAACCGCAAGCATTATAACAGCAGGACCGATAAATGAGCTTTTCCAGCCCATACCGGGAAACAGCGCCACAGAGGCGGTTACAACAAAGGCGGTTACAACCGAACCCAGACCCGAAAAGGCATTTGCAAAACCTGTTGCAAAACCGCGTTTGTTAAGCGGCCACCAGTTTGCAATAAGCGCCATACCAGGGGACCACAGCATAGACTGCACATATCCGTTGATGCCCCACAGCACCGTTATCATCATCAGCCCGGACTGGAAGCCTATCAGCAGATTCATAACTGCCGACAGCACCATACCGATTATTATAAGTCTGTTAAGACCAACTATCTCCCCCAGCCTGCCGTTTACAAGATGCCCCAGTGCATAAGTCCAGAACTGCACCGAAGAAAGCACACCAAGCTGAAGGGCTGTCCAGCCCTCCTCGCTCATCATTATCGGCATTGCATAGGAAAGATTCTGCCGTCCGCAGTACAAAAAGCAATACAAAACAGAGAACGCCAGCAAAACCTTCCACGCATTTCTCCTGAATATTTTATACTGCTGTCGGGTATATCCCAAAGAGTTATTTTCCATTAAAATTCCTCTCGAATTTTTTAGTCTCTTAAATACAAATCTCGTGTATAAACTTTATCCTTTACGTCATCAAGACAGCTGTTGTATCTGTTTGCAACTATTGCATCACTCATTGCCTTGAATTTCTCCAGGTCATTTACAACAACACTGCCATAGAATGTATCTCCGTCTTTAAGGGTTGGTTCGTAAATTACAACTGTTACACCTTTTGCCTTGATGCGTTTCATAACACCCTGAATGGAAGATGCTCTGAAATTGTCGCTGTTGGATTTCATTGTAAGTCTGTATACACCTACTGTGCCTGTGTGCTGTTCGTCAATGCCCGCAATTGCAAGTACCTGTTCTGCTATAAAGTCTTTTCGTGTTCTGTTGGACTCTACAATAGCTCCAATAAGATTCTGCGGCACATCCTGATAGTTTGCCAAAAGCTGTTTTGTGTCCTTTGGCAGGCAATATCCGCCATATCCAAAGCTCGGATTGTTATAATGACCACCAATACGCGGGTCAAGGCAAACACCGTTGATTATCTGCTGGGTGTTAAGACCTTTTGTCTCTGCATATGTATCAAGTTCGTTAAAGAATGAAACTCTCAGTGCCAAATATGTGTTTGCAAACAATTTTACTGCTTCTGCTTCAGTAAAGCCCATAATAAGAGTTTCAACATTTTCAGCAAGTGCACCTTCCTGCAGAAGCTGTGCAAATGTTTCTGCCGCTTTTACAAGTTTTTCATCCTCCATATCGGTGCCAACAACAATACGGCTTGGATAAAGATTATCATAAAGCGCTTTGGATTCCCTTAAAAATTCAGGACTGAAAATAATATTTTTGCTGCCTGTTTTTTCTCTGATATGTTTTGTATAACCTACAGGAATTGTAGATTTGATTACCATTATTGCTTCAGGATTATATTCCATTACAAGCCCTATTACATTTTCTACTGCCGATG
>JAFVOU010000037.1 GCA_017505635.1 Oscillospiraceae bacterium
AAATCATATTGATGTTGATGTGAGCTTCGTAAAGAGCTTCAAACATTTTTGCAGCAACTCCCGGTGTGCTTATCATACC
Organism: Oscillospiraceae bacterium; assembly: GCA_017505635.1. Taxonomy (GTDB): domain Bacteria; phylum Bacillota; class Clostridia; order Oscillospirales; family Ruminococcaceae; genus RGIG3102. The sequence continues at coordinate 80 of JAFVOU010000037.1, forward strand.
TGCACCAACAATAGAAACCTTTGAAACGTTCTTGTTGTATTCTACAGATTCAGCACCGATTGTTTCAAGATTTTCTTCAATAACCTTTACTGCTTCATCAAGCTGTTTTTCAGCAACTGTAAAAGAAATATCCTTTGTATCGTTTCTGCCGATTGACTGCAAAATAATATCTACATTAATGCCTGCTTTTGCAAGGATTGAAAATACCTTGAATGCCTTACCCGGTGTGTTATCTATACCTACTATTGAAATACGTGCAACATCGTTATCTCTTGCTACACCTCTTACCATCATTTTTTCCACGTTTTTTACCTCCTTAACGACTGTACCGTCTATTCTCTGGAAGCTTGATTTTACTTCAAGCTTTACGTTATATTTAAGTGCAAGCTCTACTGAGCGGTTGTGAAGAACGTTTGCGCCAAGACTTGCAAGCTCAAGCATTTCATCATATGAAACGTCTGTAAGCTTTTTAGCATCGGGAACTATTCTTGGGTCTGCTGTATAAACGCCGTCTACGTCTGTGTAGATTTCGCACTTATCAGCATGCAAAGCCGCCGCCAATGCAACTGCTGTTGTGTCACTGCCGCCACGACCCAGTGTTGTGATATCATCATACTTATTGATACCCTGGAAGCCTGCAACAATAACAATACGTTTCATATCAAGCTCACGTTCCAAACGCTCTGTATCAATTGTGCGTATTCTTGCATCGCTGTAGTTGCTTGTTGTTTTAATACCCGCCTGCCAGCCTGTAAGTGAAATTACAGGGTAACCAAGCTTTTGGATTGCCATAGCAAGCAAGGAAATTGAAATTTGTTCACCTGCTGACAAAAGCACGTCCATTTCTCTTTTGGAAGGAGCGTCATTAATTTCTGCCGCCTTATCCAGAAAGTCGTCTGTTGTATCGCCCTGAGCGGAAACAACAACCACAACGGAATTTCCTTCCTTGTAGGTGTCTGTTACACGTCTTGCAACATTTTCAACCTTCTGCGCATCAGCAACAGAGCTTCCTCCAAACTTTTGTACAATTAAACTCATTTATATCTCTCCCTTACAAACAGTCGCACCTGCATTATCCACAGGTATAAACTTAAATTGCCAATTTCTGAAATTATTTGTTATATAATTATTCATTTGTAAATAAAACTGTTCCTCATTTTCTTTTTTAACAATGGAAACCAGTGCAGAACCGGAACCGCTTATATATGTTACGATTGCTCCCCGCTTTTCTGCCTCGTAGAAAATTTTCGCTGAACCGCCGATTAACCTTTTGCGGTAATACTGATGCATTCTGTCCTGAAGGGCAGTTGCCAAAAGGTCGTAATTTTCCGTAAGCATTGCACTTGTAAGCAACGCCGCACGACCTATGTTGTAGCTTGCATCACGGTAGCTTAAAAGTTCCGGCAAAGCCGCACGTGCCACCTTTGTTCTTAAAGAAAAATTAGGAATATATACTGCAAAAGAAAGCTTTTCGTTGTTAACGGGAAAATTCAAATATTTAATTCCCTTATTTTTTACTGCCACAGCCATACCGCCCGTTACCGCAGGGGTTACGTTGTCGGGATGTCCTTCTAAATATGACGCAAGATTTACAATATCCTGCTTTGTCATATTTCCTTTTCCTATTTCATTTGCCGCCATAATGCCGCCAACAATGCAGGCACTGCTGCTTCCCATACCTCTTGTTACGGGTACATTGTTTGTCTGCACTATGTGAAGCCCTTCAGGCTTGTAGCCTATACGGTCGAAGGTGGACATCATGGCACGGTACACAAGGTTGCGTTCGTTAAGCGGAATATACTTTACGCTTTCGTCCTTAACCTCAATTTTAAGACCGCTGTCGATTTCTTCTGCACTTATTACATTATAAAGCTGCAGTGCAACACCGACGCTGTCAAAACCACTGCCCATATTTGCACTTGTTGCAGGAACTTTTACCGTTACCACAGCTTTACCTCCAATTAAAAAATATTTGTTGATGCTCAGATTACCTGAATTGTGTTCTTAACTGCATCTGCGCCAAGCTTTGCCTTAAGCTCATCTGCCTTTTTGTTAAGCTCACATTCCTTACCTGTCGCTGAAATGAATGCATATTCTCCACAGCAGTCCTTAAGTACTTCCACATCGCCGAAAATATCTGCTACTGCAGGTTTCACATTATCACCCAAAACACGCACATAAAGCTTTGTGTCATCAGGGTTTACGTCTGTAAGCACACCGCCGTCTTCCCAATAAGGAGCACCAAGTCCGTTGTGGGAAACAATATCTATAACGTCTGCAACAACAGCACTTGCGGTAGGCATTTTACCTGCGCCTTTGCCGTAGAACATTACATCCCCTGTAGCACTGCCGTTAACAAGAATTCCGTTGAAAACACCTTCAACATCGGAAAGTGCGTTTTCGGGCGGAAGCATAACAGGTGAAACCTTTGCAAAAACTTCCTCACC
>JAFVOU010000038.1 GCA_017505635.1 Oscillospiraceae bacterium
CCTCAAAACACAGCTTGGTGTTTTGAGGGGGACATTTTTGCACATTTACGCACAAAAAGTGCTGTTGCAAGGCGGAAATACGCAGCACTACTTTGTGTAATGCAAGTGTTGACAACGCAGTAACAGCCTTTTTGTGCTGTATACTGTGTTTGTGTTTTCTTGTCTGGAGGTCGCTGATAAGGTCGCTTATATTTTTATATAAAGTTTATGACAATGCCAACAGATTATTCGTTGGAGTAGTTGTCAAAGTAGCCCTGAATAAAGATAACAGGTGTGCCTTTGTCGCCGCTGCCGGATGTAAGGTCGCAGAGAGAACCGATAAGGTCTGTAAGCTGACGAGGTGTTGTACCCTGGCTTTCCATGGAACCCATAAGGTCTTTCTTTTTGTTTGCGATGTACTGTGTCATAGCGTCACGGAGTTCTTCGCCCTTCATACCTGCAAACTGGTTGTCAGCAAGGTATTTGAGTTTAAGTTCGCTTGGCAGGCCAACAAGACCGTCTGTGAAACCCGGGGAAACAACAGGGTCTGCAAGTTCCCAGATTTTGCCCTGTGGGTCTTTGAATGCGCCGTCGCCGTAAACCATACATTCGATTTTTTTGCCTGTTTTTTCAAGGAGTTTTGCCTGAAGTTCTGTAACGAATTTTTCGCAGTCGCGTGGGAAGAGTTTAACTTTTTCTTCTGTAGCTTTGTTGGAGCCGAGAAGACCGTACATTTCGTTGTAGCCAGAGCCGTTGATGGATTCTGTCATAAGGTCATCGAGGCCGTAAACTTTTTCTGCACCTGCTGCCTTGAGAAGACGTTTGGAACGTGCACGGGAATGAATGTCTGCACAGATTACACTTTTTGTGTATGCAAGAATATCTGTTGCACGGTTTGCAAAGATAACTTCTGCTTCGCAGCCTTCGTTTGTGATGAGTTCTTTATAGTATTCAACATAGTCCACCTGTGTGAATGGGTGTGGATTTTTGCCGAAAAGACGACGGTATTCTGCTTCGTCCATAATTGTGGACCAAGGGTTAACTCCTTTTTCGTCCAGCTGGTCGAGGGAAACAAGGTGGTTGCCTACTTCGTCAGATGGGTAGGACAGCATAAGAACGATTTTCTTTGCACCGCGTGCAATACCCTTGAGAACGATGGAGAAACGGTTGCGGGAAAGAATAGGGAAGATAAGGCCGATTGTATCGTCACCAAATTTGTTTTTAACGTCTGTTGCGATATCATCGCATGTGATATAGTTGCCCTGTGCACGAGCAACAACAGCTTCTGTAACACCAACGATGTCGCGGTCGTTTACCTTGATATTTTCTTCTTCAAAAGCTTCCAGCAAGCTCTGAACTGTGATTTCAACAAGGTTGTCACCTTCTACGATGATTGGAGTTCTGATACCTCTGGAAACTGCGCCTATTGTTCTTGACATAAAATGCCCTCCCTTAAATTTATCCTTGCGGCAACTGGCTTTGAGTATTTTCTCAATTTTGCCGACAAGATATTATATAGCAAAATATCTAGCATTTCAATAATTTTTTTAGATATTTTTTGACGAATTTAAGATTTTGGCAGATGTGTGTATACATTTGCAGTTTTTTAGTCATTTTGACGTGTGTAACTGCATTTAACTGCCATATACAGCAGTTTTTGCTGTATACAAACACTTGCTTAATTTATATTATATATCTTTTTTTTGCCTTTGAAAAGAAAAATTTTAAATTTTATAAAATTTTTTCTTTTTTACAGGCATCATTACTGTTCGCAGAAAAAATGCAGAAAACCGGCATCCTGATAAGAAAACATAAATAACCCCAACACCATTAAAATGGTGTTGGGGTTACTTTGCCTGTTTTTGCAGAAAAAGTACTGTTGCGAGGCGAAAACACGCAGCACTACTTTGTGTAATGCAAGTGTTGCCAACGAAGCAACAGCCTTTTTGTGTTAAAAACCAGGTTTATGTTTTTTTATTGGGAGGCCGATAACCTGTTCTGAGTTTTCTGCATTAATTATTGTTTATTCTTCGTCCTCAAAGTCAACGTCGATAACCTTGAGCGGTTTTTTGTGCATGATTGCATAGAGTGCAGGCACAAGGAACAGTGTGAGCAAGGTTGCGTATGCAAGGCCGCCGATGGATACAATTGCCATGCCCTGGCTCATTTCGGCACCCATGCCGACACCTGCCGCCATTGTGGACATTGCAAGGATTGTGGTGAGTGCTGTCATAAGAATCGGGCGCATACGGTCTTTGCCTGTGTGCACAAGGGCTTCGTAAAGTTCCATACCTTCGGCACGCAGCTGGTTTACATAGTCAATAAACACGATACCGTTGTTAACAACAACACCTGTAAGCACAAGGAAGCCTATCATCGAAACGATGGACAGCACTGTGTTTGTAAGCTGCAGTGCCAGCAGACCCCCTGTAAATGCCAGCGGAATTGTGAACATAACGATAAACGGTGAGAGCAGACTCTGGAACTGTGCCACCATAATGAGATAGATAAACACAACAGCCAGCAGTATCATAAGTGCCATATCACCCATCATTTCCATAACCATCTGGTTTTCGCCGCCAACGTCAATCTGATAGCCGTCAGGAATATCCATATTCTGCACTGCTTCGGTTGCAGCACGGCTTACAAGGGTTGTGTTTACGCCGTTTTCAAATGTGGCGGTTACTGTGTAGGTGCGGGACTGGTTGTCGCGGTTGATGGACTGCGGACTCTGTGCAACAGAGATTGTTGCCACCTGACCGAGAGTTGTGATTTCTTCGTCGCCGTCTTCGTTTACTGTGGAAGCAATTTTGAGGCTTTCGATATTGTCGCGGTTGTAGCCTGTATCGGATGTGATGTAGCCTTTAAGGTCCTTGTTGTCAAAGGTAAAGGTTGTTGTGGTGGTTTCTTCGGTAAGTGCTTCGGCAACCTTCTGGTAAACCTGTGCTGTGGTAAGGCCTTTTTTCATAGCCTCTTCCTTGTTGATTTCAATGCGCAGTTCGCCGCTGCGTTCGCCGCTGCCGTCGTCGGCTTTTGCAATGCCGTCAATCTTTTCCAGTTCGGCGGCAATATCTGCGCTGATTTTGCCAAGGGTGTCAAAGTCGTTGCCTTTAACCGCAACCGAGAATCCGCTGCCGCCAAGGGCGGACATATCGATGCTTTCGGTGGTTACTGTAAGGGTGTCTTTATACTGCGGCAGTGCCTCCTGGATAAGTGCGCCAACCTCTACGTTGGAGAGGGTGCGTTCTTCGGTCATAACCACATAGAAGGAAAGGGATTTTGAGTTGTCGGTGGAGGCTGTCATGCTTGCGATGCTGTTGCCGCCGCTCATAACCGCAACGGTGTCAACATCCTGGACTGTCTGTGCCTTCTGTGCAATTTCCCAGCCCTGTGCGTACATATCCTCGTCGCTTACGGTGCCGTCCACGGTGAGTGTCATTGTCATCTGCGGACCGTCCATTGCAGGGATAAATGCCATTGGCATTGAGAGGGCATTGTATACGCTGAGCACAAGCAGAGCAACAGAAAGCAGAATTACAAACCATTTGTGTTTAAGGTTAAGGCGCAGTGCCTTTTCGTAAAGGTTTGTAAGGGCTGTTACAAATTTTGGAGATACCTCGGTTGTTTTGCCCAGCATATTTGAGGCAAGGCAAGGCACAAAGGTGAGGGCAACACCAAGGCTTGCGATAAGCACATAGGCGATGGTAAGGCCCATATCGGTGAAAATCTGACGGGTTAAGCCTTCGGTAAATACGATAGGCAGGAACACGCAGATGGTTGTAAGGGTGGATGCCGCAATGGCACCGCCAACCTGCTTTGTGCCGATAACCGCCGCTTTTACGGCGCTGTAGCCAAGTGAGCGCAGGCGGTAGATGTTTTCGATAACAACGATACTGTTGTCAACCAGCATACCTACTGCAAGGGCAAGGCCTGACAGGGAGATGATGTTGAGGGTAACATCGGTAAAGTACATTGCCACGATAGCCACAAGCACAGAGAGCGGAATGCTCATTGCAATGATGGCTGTAGGGCGGAAGGATTTGAGGAACACAATGAGAACCAGCAATGCGATAACGCCGCCGTAGACAAGGTTGGAGAGAACGCTGTCCACAATCATGCCGATATAGTCGCCCTGGTCCATAAGGGTTGTAACGTGGAGGCCCGGAGTTTTTTCTTCCAGCTGTTTAAGTGCTTTTGTAACGTTTTCGCTTACTTCGCTTGTGGAGGCAACGGAGGATTTGTTGAGTGACAGCACAATGCCGTCGTTGCCGTTGATTTTTACAAAGCTGTCGCCGGAGTTGTCCTTGATTGTAACCGTTGCAACGTCTTTGAGGTATACAGGTTCAACGCCGTCCATATCCATATCCACAAGCAGAAGGTTTTTAAGGCTTTCAAGGTCGGAGAACTTTTCGCCAACCTTAACGGTAACGCGTTCTTCGCCCAGCATAATATAGCCTGCAGGCATGGAGAAGTTCTGTGCTGTAAGGATTGTGCTTATCATCTGCTGTGTAACAAGGCTGTCGATATTTGCCTGTCGCAGAGCATCTTTTTTTGCTTTTTCAAACTGGTCGATACCGTCTTCCAGCTGTTTTTCGGCTTTTTCAAGTTCAGCTTCGGCTGTTGCAATCTGTGCTTCGCCCACCGCCATTGCGGAAACCGCCTGCATCTTTGCAATTTCAAGGGCGGCATAGCTTTCTTCCAGCTGTTTTACGTCCATCTGCACCTGAGAAAGCATAACTTCAACAAGTTTCAGTTCACTTTCCACCGACGCAATTTCGCTGTCGATTGCTGCGATGTTGCCTGTGGAGATGATTGTTTCGCTGATGCCGATGCTGCGGAGGGTGTCTTCCAGCTGTGTCTGTGTATTTTTAAGGCTTTTCTTTACCTTGGAGATTTTGTCGGTGCCGCTGAACTGTGCTTCCATCTGTTCGCTGTCGGTGATAAGGGCTTTGAGGGCATCTATCTCTATCTGTCTTGCCGCTTTTTCGAAGGAGCTTACAAGAGGGTTGGCATTTTTATCTTCCAGATGTTTTATTGCCTGATTGATGGTCATTGAATCTTCAACGCCGTCGAGGGCAACTGCATCCAGCACACCGATGCTTGTTCTTACAAGGGAGAGTGCTTCAACGGCCGGTCTTGCGCCTTCCAGCAGGGCTTTGCGGGCTTCCAGCATAGTTTTCTGGCTGTTTATATCCAGCAGCTGTGCCTGACCTGCGTCCAGCTTTGCTGCGCCTTCGGCAAGCTGTTTAAAGGCATCTTCCTTGCCGTCAGCAAGTTCCTTTTTGCCGTCAGCAAGTTCCTGCTTGCCTTTTGCAAGGTCGGATTTTGCTTTATCAAGGTCATTTTTAGCCTTGATGAGTTCGGCATCTACAGCTTTGAGGATGCTGTCGTTGATTGTATCTATCTTTTCCTGATTGAGTTCGATGCTGATATAGTCCTGCACCAGACCTGTAACGTCAACGGTTGCAACGCCGTCGATGCGTTCGAGGTATGGGGTAAAATCGTTTTCGATGTAGGAAGACAGTTCTTTTATGTCCATACCGTCCATATCCACCGACAGAACCTGAACAGGCAGCATATCAGGGTTGAGTTTCATAAGCATAGGGGTGGAGACGGTGTCTTCGAAATAGCCTTCCACCATATCTATGCTGGTGCTCATCTCTATCATGGCACTGTCCATATTTATGGTCTGGCCAAATTCCATAATGATAATGGAGGCGTTTTCCATAGAGATGGACTGCATATTTTCCAGACCGCTTGTGGTTGCAAGGGCACTTTCCAGCGGCTGGGTAACGGTGGTTTCCACACGTTCAGGAGATGCACCCGGAGCAGTTGTCATAACGATAACGTATGGCAGGTCCATCTTTGGCAGAAGGTCGGTTTTGAGGCGGGTAAAGGAAACAATGCCCAGCACGAAAACCAGCACCACCGCCACCAGAACGGTGAACGGCTTTTTAACAGATAATTTTGTCATAATGGTATCCTTTTGTTTTTGCTTTTAAAGCAGATTTGCAGTGTATGTGAATTTTTTTAAAAATTTGCGCACGAAAACTGACCGGTCGCAGACCGGCTTGTTTTTAGTATATATTAAATTTGGTTTTATTCAATTGTTTTCACAAAAATTTCGCTGAATATCAAAAAAAATAAAAAAGAGCGCACTGCGCCCTTTGTAAATGGATTGGTTTGAATGAAAAACAAACAACGGCAGAAGAAAAATCCCTGCAGTTTGTTATAAAAACATATTAACGGACGGATAATATCCGCCCCTACAGCTCGGAATGACAAACCCTACAGGTTATTTTTCAAGCTCTATTTTGCCGTGTTCTTTTTCAAAATCTTTGATAAGATTTCTCACCATTATATTCAACTGGCTATTGGCAGAACGCCCTTCATATTCTGCAATCATATGAAGTTTATGAAGCATCTCTTCATCTATTCTGAATGTAAAATTTTTAATAGCCATAAAATAACCTCACAATGAATGTATTATGACTTTATTTTATATTCATTTTGATGTACAATATTCACAGTGAGCCCATATGGACGTCAAAATACAGTCAAAAGGAGAATAATTATGAAATACGAATTTGATGCTGACTATAAAAAGATGTATTTAACAATGTTCAATGCCGCGACCGATGCTGCAAATGAACTGGTGAGATTCAATATTGGAAGAGCCTCGGAAATTCTTATATCTGCACAGGAAAAATGCGAAGATATTTTTGTAGACAGCGCTGAAGATAGTGACGAAGAATACATTGAAAAAGAAACCGATAACAAAACCGAAAGTGAGCACACGGAAAACTGATTTGCACAGCAACAGCAAGTCTGTTTTTTGCGCAGCAAAAATGAACAAAGGTGTCTGAGGATGAGCAAAACCGCAGGTTTTGGTGTATCCGAGTTCTTTGTTCAAAGACCTTGCGGCCGTGAAAAGTCAGCGGGGGTCCGCTGCGTCGCAACAGCGGCAGTTTTGGTGACTTTTGCTGACAAAAGTCACAGGCGAAGCCTTTTCAAAGGCTTTTGGCCACTTTGGGCGGTCAAAGTGACAGTCAACGCATTGGCGGGGCATCGGGGACGCCGCCCCCTACAAAATATAAAAATTATGCAGCAAGTGCGGGCGGATAATATCCGCCCCTACAGCTCGGAATGACAAACCTGTCACCCTGAACGTATGTGAAGGGTCCCGCGGTGCGATTGGACTGATATAAACCGATGTTTTGTGCAAACAGAGAGATTCTTCAGCTTGCGCCTCAGAATGACAAAAAATGAAAGCACAGAATGACAAAAGGGCTGCTCGGAATGACAGAATATCAACGGGCGGATAATATCCGTCCATGCAGGTCTGGTTTGATATAAAATAAAAAGTTATCCACAAAGATTTTGTTCTTTGTGGATAACTTTTATTTTGTAATAATTAATTAAAAATCAAGGAGCAATGCAAGAAAAAATATATTTGTGGTTTTCGCACAAAGGCGTTGTTGCAAGAAAGTGTCCGCGCAGCACTACTTTGCGTAATGCAAGCGGCACTGACGCCGCAACGGTGCGTTTGTGTAGAAAAACACTTTATATTTTTTTGAAGTATTGCGACTCCTTAAAATTCAATTTTTCCGTAGAGGCCTGTGCTGCCGAAATCGCCAAGGTCGTCAACAAGTTTTGTTTCTCTTGTTTTCTGAACCTGTGGTGCAGGTTTTTCTCTGCGGTCGCGGTTGTTTCTGCGGTTGCCGTTTGGTTTGCGGTCGCCGCCTTTGCCGCCTTTGCGTGGGTTTGTTGGGTAGATAACAACCTTGCGGTTGCTGCCTTCGCCTTTGGATTCGCTTTTAACGCCTGCAATTTCGCTTACTGTTGCATGGATGATGCGTCTTTCGTAAGGGTTCATTGGTTCAAAAGCATAGCTTCTGCCGCTTTTGTTAACCTTTGCAGCCATTTTTTTAGCAACTGCAACAAGGTCTTTTTCGCGTTTCTGACGGTAGTCTGCAACGTCAACAGAAATTTTTTCGTCGCTGTCTTCAAAGCGGTTGGATGCAAGGGAAGTAAGATAGCTGAGTGCTTCCATTGTTTCGCCTTTGCGGCCGATAAGGCAGCCTGCATCTTCGCCTACGATTTTGATGATATAGCCTGTCTGTGTTTTTACGATGTGGAATTCTGCTTCCTTTTCGTAGAACTGGCCGATTACGCTTTTGATAAATTCAACTGCGTATTTAACCTTTGCAGGTGCTGTTTCGAGGGTGATTTCTTCGCCGGATGTTTCTGCTGTTTCTTCGGCTTTAACTTCCTGCACAGCTTCCTGTTTTGGTTCTTCTTTTTTAGGTTCAGCTTTAACTTCAGCTTTTGGCTGTGGTTTTGGCTGTTTTTTGTTTTCCTTTTTAGCAGGTTTTTCCGCTTTTTCCTGTTTTGGTTCTTCTTTTTTAGCAGGTTTTGGTGCTTCAAAGAGGTCTTTTACACTAAATTCATCTTCAATTTCCACAACCTTTACCTTTGCAGGTTTACGGCGGAATAATCTTTTTTCAGGGTATTCCAGCACTTCGCATGTAACCTGTTCTCTTGTGAGTGCAAGTTCTCTGAGAGCAAGGTCGATAGCTTCGTCAACTGTAGCCGCCTGTTTGATAACTTCTCTCATTATTTTGCTCCGTACATTTCTTTTTCTTTTGCTCTTGCTTTTTCAAGACGTGCTGCGTCTGATTCGGAAAGCTGTTCTTCTTCAGCCCAGGAAGCGCGTGCTTTTTCAAGGCGTTTTTTGCCAAGTTCTGCACTTGCAGCTGTCATTTTGCCGTCAGCGCCAGGTGCTGCTTTTCTGCTGCTCTGTGCTTTTGCAGCCTTGCGGCGTTCTTTCATTTCTTCTTCAATTTTTGCCTTTTCTTTTTCTGGGTCAAAGAAGATGCGCAGGAAGAAGTCCTTGCCTATGGAAAGTACGCTGGAGTAAATCCAGTAAACTGTAACACCTGCAGGCATTGCAAATGCAAAGTAACCGAACATAAGTGTTGTGTAGATTGGCATCCATCTCATTGGGCCTTCCATTTTCTGGCCCTGAAGTTTCATCATAATAATCTGGCTGCCCAGCATTGTTGCAACGGAAAGGATTGGGATAATCCAGATAAGGCCAGGTTCTTTGATGGATGGGATAACTGTAAGGTCAAGACCGAGGAAGGACATATTGATGTCCTGAATGTAAGCAATCTGGTCTGCTGTGAGAACGCTGGAAAATGCGTCAGGATTGTTTCTTACTGCTGTAAGGATTGAAGATTCCGGTGAGTAGCGGGAAAATGCCACGCCAAGACCTTCGGCAATTGTTGTTGCTGCTGCGATTGCTTCTTTGGAAAGTTTAGCCAGATGTGTAAGTGGCTGGTAGATAACGTTGATAAGACCAAAGAGAATTGGCAGCTGGATAAGCATTGGCAAACAGCCTGAGGATGCAGAGATGCCGTTTTCCTGCTGAACACGCATAAGTTCTTCCTGGCGTTTCTGCATATTGTTTGCATACTTTTTGTTGATGTCATTAATCATTGGCTGGATAGCAGCCATTCTGATGCTGGATTTTTTCTGTTTCCAGTCAAGTGGCAAAAGGATGATTCTTGTCACGAGAGTGAAAAGGAAAAGAGCCAGACCATAGTTTGAAACTACGTCGTAGATGAGTTTCAGAATCATACCAAGTGGTACTGCGATGATGTTAAAAATTCCGCTCATAATTCCTCCGAGCTTTTGTTGGCAGATTTTGCTGCCGTAGCTGTCATTTTGTTTTTACTTGTTTGTCCACCTGTGTTTTGGCGGAACAGGGTCCCAGCCGCTTTTGCAGAAAGGGTTGCAGCGCAGAATGCGCCATATACCAAGTATAAGCCCTTTTATAACCCCGTGTACTTCGATTGCCTGCATCATATATTCGCTGCAGGTTGGTACAAAGCGGCAGTTGGTACCTAGCATGGGGGATATAAATGCCTTGTAGAATTTAATCGGCAATATAAAGAGTTTCTTCATCATTATATTTTATCCCTGCTTTGTCCAAGAGAGTTTTAAGCTGTGCCTGAACCTGCTGCTGTTTTACATATGGTGTTTTGCCGCGTGGTACAAGGATGATGTCCACAGACTGTGTCATATCGATATTGAGACCACGAATGCTTGCACGCAGCAGACGGCGGGCACGGTTTCGTTTTACCGCGTTGCCTATCTTTTTGCTGCTGGTTACACCAAAACGGGTAAAACCATAGCGGTTTTTGATGACATACACCACCACTAAACTGCCGACATAACCGGCACCGCGGCGGTAGGCACGCAAAAACTCTTTGTTTTTGTTTACTGCTTTTAATTTCATCTTTTAACTTCTTTCTTGTGTGCCCTTTGTCCTTAATACAGTCGATTTTTTATGCAGCTGAAAGGCCGCGCCGCGGCAGCGAAGCTGACGCAGGGGCCGCAGGCCCCGAAGGTGTGCAAAGCACACAGGGCGCGGTGCAGATAGAAAATAAGACCACCCATCTGCCAGCCGTATTGGCCTTTGCACCGGTGGTCCTTTTAACTGTATTATAAGGATTTGGAACAACAATTTTGTTTAACGATTAATTAAACAGCTAATTTTGCTCTGCCTTTTTTTCTTCTTGCAGCGATAACTTTTCTGCCGTTTTTGGATGCCATTCTGCCCAAGAAACCGTGAACTTTAGCGCGGGAGCGTTTTTTTGGCTGGTAAGTTCTTTTCATTGTTTTCTTCCTCCTGTTAGTTTTTTTTATATGCAAACAGCGCCTTGTGCGCCGCTGCCGATTAGGTTGGTGCAGGGCATACTACTCCCTGCAAGGTACAAGTATATAATATCTGCAGGGGTGTTGTCAAGCACAAATTTTTGCAAAAATCCTTTATCTGTCTGACTTTTCCACATTTTTGGCAGATATTGTTGAAAAGTAAAAAACCTTTACAATATATATTGTTTTTTGGAAGGAAAAATTTTTGTTTTTATTGCAGATATGGGGTTCAGAATGACAGACCTGTCACCCTGAACGGAGTGAAGGGTCCCGAGGCGCGATTGAAATAATGGTTAACCTCTGCATTGTTCAAACAGAGAGATTCTTCGCTGGCGCTCAGAATGACAGAATGGGAAAGTTCAGAATAACAGAATAAAAAGCTCTGAATGACGGAAAGGGTTTGCCATTGTGATTTGAAATGGCTGCTAAATATGATTTATATTATTTTATATATTTATATTATTATATCTTCTATATATATTGTAATGTTGAAAACTTTATGATATAATTATATGGTTAATAGTAGTATCAGAAAGTGCACCCTGCAGCAGGCAGATATTGTGCACAGGATATATATTCTACAGCAGTTTAAAACATACTTTATATACAGGAGATATTTAATGAATTCATACGCAGAAGTTTTTGAAGCGGTTAAGGAACACTGCCGCGTTGCAGTGGTTGATGCTTCCTACAAGCTTTTTATCGAACCGCTGGAGCTTAAATGCATCGAAGAAAACACAGCAATTATCTATGCAAACAACGAATGGGCAAAAAATGTTGTGGAAGAACGTTTTACAGGTGCAATAAGAAAAGGCTTTGAAAAAATCCTCGGTTTTACAATTATTCCTAAATTTGAGGTTAAAAAAGAGGAAAGCCCAACAGCAGAACCTATAAACGGCGGTCACTATGCACTGACCTTTGAAACATTTATCGTTGGTTCTTCCAACAAGTTTGCACACGCTGCAGCACTTGCAGTTGCACAGAACCCTGCAAGGGCATACAACCCATTGTTCATCTATGGCGAAAGCGGTCTGGGCAAGACACATCTGCTTAAAGCTATCCAGTACGAAATACAGAGAAACAAGCCAAACGCAAATATCATCTATGTTGACGGCGAAACCTTTACAAACGAAATTGTAAATGCAATCAAGGAAAACAACACAAAGGCTTTCCACGACAAATACCGTCAGGTTGATGTGCTGCTGGTGGACGATATCCAGTTTATTGCAGGCAGAGAAAGAACACAGGAAGAATTTTTCCACACATTCAACGCACTGCACAGTGCAGGCAAGCAGATTGTGCTGGTATCCGACCGTCCTGCAAAGGAAATCAAAAATCTGGAAGACAGACTTAAAACCCGTTTTGAATGGGGGCTTACAGCTGATATCCAGCCGCCTGACTTTGAAACACGCTGTGCAATAATCAAGCGCAAAAGCGACCTGCTTCGTCTTGATATCCACAACGATGCGGTTGAATTTATTGCAAGCAAGGTTAAAAGCAATATCCGTCAGCTTGAAGGCGTGGTTAAAAAGCTGGACGCACTTAAACGTCTTGAAAGCAAGGAACCAAACCTTATAAACGCACAGCTTGCTGTTAAGGACCTGCTGGACGACGAGATGCCTGTGCCGATGATTATTGAAAAAATTATGGAAGAGGTAAGCCGCAGCTACTCCACAACACCTGCTGACATCAAGGGCAAAAAGAGAACACAGAACATTGCCGAAGCAAGAAAGATGTGTATGTACATTGTGCGCCAGGTTTGCGAACTTTCCATGGAAGATATAGGCAAGGAATTTGGCGGCCGCGACCACAGCACAGTTGTTTACAGCATAAGCAACGTGGAAGAAAAGATGGCAAAAGACTCTTTCTACAGAGGCAATATCGAAGATATTATCAAAAATGTAAAGACCGGCAATTAGCTTTAAGGATATTTCCAAGGGTTGTTCAGGGAGCGGAGCTCCCTTATAACAATAAGCGGCTGGCGTCAAAGGTCGGCTGCCTTTGGCAGACGGTCGTATTCGCCACGGTGCAAGCCTTGGCTGCACGTTGTGGCGGATAGCGTGCCGCGTACCTTGTTGCATGGGTCCGCTGCGTGCATCAGCGGCGGTTTTGGTCACTTTTGGCGGCAAAAGTGACGTCCAAAGGACAAAAATCTTTTTAAAAGGTTTTTAAAAAAAACCGTGAAGTTTTCAACAACTTTTTTAAAAGTTAACAGCCACTTTTCAACATTTTAAACACCGGCAAAAGTTTTTAAATTTATTTCAACAAATTATCAACATAAAATGTTTAAAAACTTTATGGCTTAAAAAGGCTTGTACAGAGGCTTTTTCGGGTTTTTAACATTTTCCGTGCCTCTACTACTACTACTGTTTATAAGATAGTAGATTCTGAAATTTTTTTGATTTTTAATAAAAAACGATATACAAAAAATGCCGTTTACTGTGGAAAACCGGTTTTCGGCAAGGAAAGGACATAAAGATGAAGATTATCTGCGACAAAAACACTCTGAATGAAGCAATCCAGACAGTTTCCCGTGCAGTTGCCGTTAAAAGCAATCTTGCATCTATCGAAGGTATTCTGTTTGTTGCAGAAAACGGAACACTTACCCTGACAGGCTATGACTTTGAAATGGGCATAAAAACCACATTCGAATGCGATGTCGAAATGGAAGGTGATATTGTTCTGAGCGCAAACCTGCTGGGCAATATTGTAAGAAAATCCACAGACGACAGAATTTCCATCGAATGTGATGACAGAATGAACTGCAAAATCAGAAGCGGTATGACAGAATACAACATCAAGGGTATAGACAGCACCGATTATCCTGATTTTCCAACCCCTGCACAGGACAACAGCATTAAAATTGAAAACAGACTGTTCTGCGAAATGGTGGACTATGTTATCTATGCTGTAAGCCAGGACGAAAAACGCCCTGCACATACAGGTGTGCTGGTTAAACTGGAAAACCGCAAACTGACAATGGTTGCACTGGACGGTTACCGCCTTGCAGTGTGTGAAAGAGAAGTTGATTTTGAAGGCAATTTCAGCATGATTGTGCCTGCAAAGGCTATGAACGAAGTTAGAAAAATTGTGGGCGATACCGACGGCAAGCTGACAATTTTTGCAAACAGAAGATATATCATCTTTAATGCAAAGGAATTTATTGTGCTTTCCCGTCTGCTTGAAGGCGAATTCCTTGACTACAACAAGGCTATCCCTAAAAATTTCTCCATTAAGGCTACTGCAAAAACCAGAGAATTTATCAATGTTATAGACCGCGTGTCCCTTATCATTACAGAAAGACTTAAAAACCCTGTAAAGCTCAACATCAACGACAATTTTATCAGCGTTAAATGTGCAACTGAAATTGGCGCAGTTTATGACGAAGTTGATGCAGAAATTGAAGGCGGCGAACTTGAAATAGGCTTTAACAACAAATATCTGCTGGACGCACTTAAAGCAAGCAAGAAAGAAGAACTTGTTTTCAATTTTACAGGCAGCCTTTCCCCTTGTGTTATCAGACCAAAGGACAGCGATGATTTCACATATCTTGTATTACCGGTGAGGTTCAAAAATGACTAATATTGAAGTAAAACCACCTTTCATAAAACTTGACCAGTTTTTAAAGTTTGCAAATGTTATATACAGCGGCGGCGAGGCAAAAACCGTTATTCTTGAAGGTATGGTGGAAGTTAACGGCGAAGTATGCACAATGCGGGGCAAAAAACTTTATGACGGTTATGTTGTAAGCTTTAACGGTGAAGATTTTAAGGTTTGTATAAGTGAATAACTGTTATGTAAAAAGCATAGAGCTTTTAAATTTTCGCAATATTAAAAGTGCACAGCTTAATTTCTGTGAGGGTATAAACGTTATCACAGGTGAAAACGGACAGGGCAAAACCAATCTTATAGAAAGTATATGGCTGCTGACGGGGGCAAAAAGTTTTCGCGGCAGCAAAGATAAAGACCTGATAAACAGGGAAAGTGATTTTGCAAGAATTGTTGCTTTGACCGCCGATGATGAGTACGAAAACAAAATTGAACTGCTGATTGCCGATACCGAAGGCAAAAAGGGCAGATATGCAAAGTTCAATGACGGCACACAGAAAAGGGCGGTAAGCATTGCAGGAAAGTTTTACTGCGTGGTGTTCTGTCCGCAGCATCTTACACTTGTAAGCGGCAGCCCGTCTTTGAGAAGAAAATTTGTGGACGGGGCAATCTGTCAGATATATCCCGGTTATATAAAAACATTCAAAACCTTTGAAAAATATCTGGAACAGAAAAACAGCCTGCTTAAAAACTGTATGAAATATTCTGTGGGAGAGTTTAACTCCACACTGGATATATACAACAGAAATATTGCGGCTTTAAGCTTTGAAATTTATAAAAAAAGAAAAGAATATATAGATTTGCTGACGGTAAAGGCAAAGGAATATTACTGCAGGATTTCCAGCGGCAGAGAAGATATTGAATTTAAGTATCTGCCTTTTGCCGAAAAAGAAGAAGATTTTTATAAAAGACTTTGCGAAAGCACCGATAATGACAGAAGGGCAGGATTTTCCACCTGCGGTGTTCAGCGCGAAGATATAGAAATTTATATTGACGGCGAAAATGCAAAGGAATTTGCCAGTCAGGGCCAGCAGAGAAGCATTGTGCTTGGCATGAAGCTTGCCGAAAGTGATATTCTTAAAGAGATATGCGAGATAAATCCTGTTATATTGCTTGATGATGTGCTGAGCGAACTGGATTTTAAAAGGCAGGAATATCTGCTGGAAAATATCGAAGGCAAGCAGGTTTTTATTTCGTCCTGTGATGAAAACAGGATAAACCTTGCAACCAGCCGCAAATATCTGGTTAAAAACGGAGAGATAGAATGTATATAGATATCGCAACCGATTTTCTGATTGATGAAAAGGATATTGTTGGCATATTTGACCTGGACAACACTACGGCTGCAGGCAAACATACCATAAATTATCTTAACGAAATGCAGAAAAAAGGAAAGGTGACATACCTTATCAAGGATATTCCAAAAAGCTTTGTGGTGACCACAGGCGGTGATATTTATGTTGTGGAACTTTCCAGCCAGATATTGCGTAAAAGATTAGAAATTAAATAAGGGCGATGCCCTTAACCCATTTATGCTTCGCATGTTACTTTTGTGACCAAAAGTAACCAAAAGTCCCGCTGATGCACGCAGCGGACCCATGCGGAATATGTATGAAGTTGTCGCTTTTATTGTGGCGCTTCCGCAGACAAGTCCGTCTGCACCGCGCCGCCTTATAAGTGAAAAAATGCGACATATTTTTATTGTATATGAGGAGGGGACACCCCTCCATTACACCACCCCGAAAATATCAAATTTATATTTGTTATTTTTGAAGTGATATAATTTTTAGTACTTTAGTTTGAAAGTACAAAAAAGGAGAAAACAATGGCACAGTTAGAAGATAAAGTTCAGACCAACTATGGCGGGGAACAGATTCAGGTTCTGGAAGGGCTGGAAGCTGTAAGAAAACGCCCTGGTATGTATATCGGCTCCACAGGCCCTGCAGGTCTGCACCATCTTGTTTATGAAATTGTAGACAACTCTATAGACGAAGCACTTGCAGGCTATTGCGACAATATTGAAGTTTCGATTTTAGAGGACAACATTATCGAAGTTAAGGACAACGGACGCGGTATCCCTGTTGGCATTCAGCCAAAGCTTGGCATACCTGCTGTTACTGTTGTATTTACCATTCTGCACGCAGGCGGCAAGTTTGGCGGCGAAAGCAGCGGTTACAAGGTGTCGGGCGGTCTGCACGGCGTTGGTGCTTCGGTTGTTAATGCTTTGAGTGAATGGCTGACAGTTGAGGTGCGCAACGGCGAAGGCATCTATCAGCAGAGCTTTAAGCGCGGTGTTGCTGACGGCGACCTTGCAAGGGTGGGCGACACAACAGAAAAAGGCACTACTGTTCGCTTTAAGGCTGATGACCAGATGTTTGAAACCTGTGAGTATGAATATGAAATTCTGCTTACACGTCTGAGAGAACAGGCATTTCTCAATGCAGGTGTGCGCATTACAATTGCTGACAAGCGCAATGCAGAAGAAGAAATTGGCGAAGTGCTTTATTACGAAGGCGGTATAAAAAGCTTTGTAGAATACTGCAACAGAAACAAAACTGCCCTGCACGAAGCTATCCACATTAAAACAGCCACCGAAAACAGCACTGCAGAGGTTGCAATTCAGTACAACGACAGCTACAACGAAGATATTGTAAGCTTTGCAAACAATATTCATACTCCTGACGGCGGTACCCACGAAACAGGCTTTAAAAATGCAATGACAAGGGTGTTCAACGACTTTGGCCGCAAAAAAGGTTATCTTAAAGAAAAAGACGACAACCTGAGCGGCAACGACGTGCGCGAAGGCCTGACTGCCATTATCAGCATAAAGGTGACAGAAGCACAGTTTGAAGGTCAGACAAAGGCAAAGCTTGGCAACACAGAAATTAAAGGTCTTGTGGAAAAGCTGGTTTATGAAAAGCTGAACGATTTTATGGAAGAAAACCCTGCAGTTGCAAAGGTTATCTACGATAAAGCTTTAAGCGCACAGCGTGCAAGGGAAGCTGCAAGAAAGGCAAGAGAACTTGTAAGAAGAAAATCTGCCCTTGACAGCGTGCGTATGCCTGGCAAACTTGCAGACTGTTCCAGCAAGGACCCTTCCATCTGCGAATTGTACATCGTCGAAGGTGATTCTGCAGGCGGTTCTGCAAAAAACGGCCGTGACAGGGAATATCAGGCTATCCTGCCTTTGTGGGGTAAAATGATAAACGTTGAAAAGGCAAGACTTGACAAGGTTTACGGCAACGAAAAACTTGTGCCGGTTGTTCAGGCACTTGGCTGCGGTATAGGCGAAGAACTTGATGTAAGCAAAATCCGTTATCACAAAGTTGTTATCATGGCCGATGCTGACGTTGACGGCCAGCATATCAGAACCTTGCTGCTGACATTCTTCTTCCGTTTTATGCGCCCTGTTATCGAAGCAGGTTATGTGTATATTGCTATGCCGCCGCTTTACAAGGTGACAAAGGGCAAACAGATAAGATATGCATACGATGACGAAGAAAGAGATGCAATTATCGAAGAATTTGGCACAGGTTATAAACTTGGCCGCTTTAAAGGTCTTGGTGAAATGAACCCTGACCAGCTTTGGGAAACAACACTTAACCCTGACAACCGTGTTATGATGCGTGTAAGCATTGAAGATGCAAGACGCGCTGACGAAACATTTACAATTCTGATGGGTGACAAGGTTGAACCGAGAAAAGAATTTATCGAAAAGAATGCTAAATATGTAAGCAATCTGGACGTATAAATGATTTAATTTGAATTTTGGGCGGACAAAGTTTGCCCTTACATAAAAAGTAAAAGGGAGTTTAAAAATATGTATCCACTTCACAAAGAAAAATATTATCTTACAGGTGACACATTTCACACATTTATGCGTGACAGACTTGAAAAAGACCTTAAAAAAGAACAGAACCAGTACAAGAGAATGGCAGTTGTTCTGTTTTTCCTTGCAGTTGTTGTTCTTGTAATTTCACTGACAAATCCAAGTGTAAAAGGTGACCTTGTATGGGCAATTATTCCTATTCTGCTTGCTGTTATCGGTCTTACAAACATCAAAAAACTCAAACAGGCTGAAAAAGGTCTGGATATGAAGATTATCCGTGACTATACAGACCACAAATATGAAAAACAGCAGATTGAAGTTAAGTTTTATGAAGATAAGCTTGTTATGAAACAGGCTGATACAGAAAGCGAAATGCAGTACATAACCTTTAAAAAGTATTACGAAGCTGAAAAGTACTTTGCAATTTACTTTACAACAGGGGATATTGTTATCTTTAACGGCAACTGCAAAAGAGAAAAAATCAAGGAAATTATCAGCAGCTACATCAAAGGTGTAAAAGCAGGAGAATAAAAGAAAGGAATTTTATAAATGAATCCGGTTCACAAAGAGAAATATGTTCTCAGCAAAGAAACATACGGTCATTTTACTATCGACCAGAACAAGCCAAAACTTGAAAAAAACAGAAGAAAAATAAGAATTACAGCAGTTATTCAGATGCTTGTAGGTGCAATTTTTATTGGTTCTGTTATTGCACTTAAACAGTCAGATGTTTTTGTTTTCTGTGTTTTTGCACTTATGCTTATCGGTACAGGTGTTCACGGTTTTACTGTAAAATACAAAAACTATGACAAACTTATCTGGAAAAACATCGAAAGCAGCTACGAAGGCAGACAGTACGGCGACAACTGGTTTGAAGTTAAATTTTTTGAAGACCACCTTAAATATCTTGTAGGCGGCAACACAGACGAACTGCACTACAATGACTTTACACAGTTTTTTGAAACAGAACACTATTTCTGCATTCACTTTATTACAGGCGACCTGCTGATTTTTAACCCTGACTGCGAAAAAGAAAAAATTAAGGATATTATCCTTTCTTTCCGCAAAAAAGGAGAAGAAACACCTGCTGAAATTGCAGAAGTTAAAGAAGATACTGTTGAAGCAACAGTTGAAGCTTAATATAACTTTTATATGCAAACGCTGTTTGCATTGATAAGGCACTTTTGAGACCAAAAGTGCCCAAAAGTCGCGCTGATACACGCAGCGCCCCATGTTAAAAATGTACACGGACGGCTATTTGCATCAACGTGCCGCCAAGGCCGGCACCGATGCAAACACGACCGCCCTGCAAAATGCAGGCCGACCTTTGACGCCGCCGTTTATTTATAAAAGGGGGCTCCACCCCCTAAACAACCCCTGGCAGTATCAGAATTAAATGGGGTTCAAATAAAAGGAGAAAACAAATGTTAGTAAATGACAACACAAAATATATCAATGTTGATATAGACAAGGAGATGAAAAGCAGCTTTCTTAACTACTCCATGTCAGTTATAGTAAGCCGTGCTTTGCCGGATGTGCGTGACGGGCTTAAACCTGTTCACCGCCGCATTCTCTATACAATGTATGAGAACAACCTTGACGCCGACCACGAATATCACAAATCTGCGGCAACAGTTGGTGACGTGCTGGGCAGCTATCACCCACACGGTGACGCCTCTGTTTATGATGCAATGGTGCGTCTTGCACAGGATTTCTCTCTGAGATATCCGCTGATTGACGGTCAGGGCAACTTTGGTTCTGTTGACGGGGACCCGCCTGCTGCTTACCGTTATACCGAAGCAAGAATGAAACGTATCTCCGACGAGATGCTTAAAGATATCGAAAAGGAAACTGTTGATTTTCAGCCTAACTTTGACGAAAGAAAACAGGAACCTGTGGTGCTGCCAAGCCGTATACCAAACCTGCTTATCAACGGCAGCATAGGTATCGCTGTTGGTATGGCGACAAATATTCCGCCTCACAACCTTACCGAAGTGTGCAACGGCATTATTCATCTTATCGAATATCCGGAAGCTGACTATGCCGAACTTATGGACTTTATCCCTGGCCCGGACTTCCCTACAGGGGGCGTTATTATGGGCAGAAGCGGCATAAGAAGTGCCTATGCAACAGGCAAAGGCAAAATCACTCTCCGCGGCAGGGCAAATATCGAAGAAAAGGCAAACGGCAGATATCAGATTATCATTACCGAAATACCATATATGGTAAACAAGGCAAAAATGGTGGAAAGAATTGCCGACCTTGTAAAGGATAAACGCATTGAAGGAATAAGCGACCTGCGTGATGAATCTGACCGCGACGGTATGCGTGTTGTTGTTGAACTTAAAAAGGAAGCCAACCCGCAGGTTGTGCTTAACCACCTTTATTCCCTGACCGAACTGCAGGAAACTGTGGGTGCAAATATGCTTGCGCTGGACAACGGTATTCCAAAGGTTATGGACCTTAAAACAATACTGCAGAAATATATCGACCATCAGTGTGATGTGCTGGAAAGAAGAACAAGATATGACCTGCGCAAGGCACAGGAACGTCAGCACCTGCTGGAAGGTCTTAAAATTGCCTGCGACAACATTGACGAGGTTATCAAAATTATCCGCGAAAGCTATGATAATGCTAAAGACAACCTTATGGAACGTTTTGGTCTGTCTGAAATTCAGGCAAATGCAATTCTCAATATGCAGCTGAGAAGACTGCAGGGTCTTGAAAGGGAAAAGATTGAAAACGAACTTGCAGAACTGGCAGAAAAGATTGCATACTACAACGAGTTTTTGACAAATCACCAGATGGTACTGGACAAGGTTAAGGAAGATGTAACCGAAATCCGCGACAAATACGGTGACGAAAGAAGAACAGAAATTCAGCATATCAGCGGCGAGGTTGATATCGAAGACCTTATTCCGGAAGAAGAATGTGTGTTCACATATACACACTTTGGCTATATCAAGCGTATGGCCAAAAACACATATCAGGCACAGAAACGCGGCGGCCGCGGTATCAGCGGTATGACACGCCGTGACGAAGATTTTGTGCAGGAACTGTTTATGTGCGGCACCCACGATTATATTCTGTTTGCAACCGACAAAGGACGTGTATACCGTCTTAAAGGTTACGAAGTGCCGGAAGCAACAAGAACAGCAAGAGGTATGAACATCATCAACCTTATCCAGCTGCCGCAGGATGAAAAAATCACAACAATTCTGCCTATGCCAAAAGAGGCTGCAGATAATCTTAACCTTGTTATGGTTACAAAGGGCGGTATTATCAAACGTACCGAACTTAGTGCCTACAACAATGTAAGAAAATCCGGTCTTATTGCTATCAGTCTTGACGAAGGCGACAGCCTTGCATGGGCAAGAATTACAAACGGCAGTGACGAACTGATTGTTGCTACCCGTGACGGTGTGGCTATCCGCTTTGACGAAAATGATGTGCGCCTTGTGGGCAGAAGCGCAAGAGGTGTTAAAGCCATTGAACTGCGCGAAGGCGACGAGGTTGTTGGCATGGGCGTTTGCAGTGAAGGCGAAGAACTGCTGACAATTACCGAAGACGGCAAGGGCAGACGAAGCCTTATAAGCGAATACCGCACACAGACAAGAGGCGGCAAGGGCGTAAGAAACTACGAAACAGAAAAATACGGCAAGGTTTGCGGTGTGAGAATTGTAAACAGCGACCTTGATGCAATTCTTATCAGCCACAGCGGTATCATTATCAGAACACATATCGAAGATATTGCTCTGCAGAGCCGTTATGCAGGCGGTGTTAAGGTGATGCGTCTTGGTGCAGATGATAAGGTTGTAACCTTTGCTGCAACACTTCGCGATGATGACGAAGAAACCGAAATGCCCGAAAGCGCAGAAGCCGAAGAAATGACGGAAGCAGAAAGCGAAGAATAATATTATATAAATGTAAATATATACTATATATAAAGAAAGAGAGAATATCCGCGGATATTCTCTCTTTTTGTTATGCAATATAAAAACAGTCCTCCTGCCATTTTGCAGGGTTTGTTTCGATGTAGTTGTATATTTTAAGATAATCAGCTTCATCACGGATGATATGGTCGTGGAAGGATTTTTGAAATAAAGATTTGTCGGCTTGTCTGGAAATCCACCGCTTTAACTGACCGATAACAACCGATAGTGTAGGGGCGGATATTATCCGCCCGTCATCAAAACGGTCAATAAAAAGCAAAAGGTGAATATGGTTGGGCATTATTATGTAATTTTCAACTTTGATGTGTTTGTAATATACGGAAATATTTTTTATTGCGATATCTGCAATTTTGCCGTATTTACTTAAAGGAACTTTTTCCTGCGGGCGGATACTATCCGCCCCTACAGAGGTATCATAAAAGTTTTTATTCCATAACAGTTTTTCTTTGTTTTTTGTACATATCGTCACAAAGTACTTGCCGTTTGAACTGTAGTCAAACCCTTTTAATCTGTTTGGTTTTCGTTTTTGCAAATTATCTGTTGTCATAAAATATTCTAAAACCTGTCGGCTTCCAGCATAAGGCCGTCGATAAATTTTTTGATGCTGACCTTGCCGTTGGTTTTTGCTCTTCCGCGGATAAAGTCCATTTCTGTGCGGACATCCTCAAAGCTGAACAGGGTTGCGGAATAGGACATAAAGGTTTCGTTCATAAAATCTTCAATGCCCATATGTGCAATATTGCTCATACCTGCGGCGATGGCACGGCGGATGCGCTGTTCCACACTTTTTGGGTTGTCACTTACTGCTTCGCACATCTGACCCACACTGATGGAGGAAACATCGGTGCTGCTGTTTTTGAGATATTCGCAGATTTTTACAATATCGGCACTGCCTTTTTCGCCGCTGATGCCGATTTTGTTAAGGATAATTTTAAGTTTCTTTGCATATTCGTTTTCGACAGGCTGAACTGCAGGGGCAAAAGCTTCGGCAGGGTTCTGACCTATAAACATATTGCGGATATTGTCCAGTGTGCGCTGGTTTTCAATCTGTGTGCGCACATTGTTGAGCACTGATTTTATCTCGATAAGGTTTATCGGTTTGCTGATGAAAAAATCGATGCCTGATGTGTAGGCTTTGCTTACAAGGTCCTTTGAGGAAACCTGGCTTATCATAATGCATTTTATGGTGCTGTTGTATTTGCGCAGTTCTGCCACAAAGGAGGCACCGTCCATAACCGGCATAAGAAAATCCACCAGCACAACGTCCGGCTTTGCACGCAGCACGTCTGCAACGTCGGGCACATTGCCGCCGCAGTCGCCGCAGATTGTGCCAAGGTCGTGGGTTTCGATAATATCTTCCAGAATATTTATGATGGAAATGTCGTCTTCGATAATGTAAATGCGCATAAAAACCTCTTTTGAAAATTGCTGTGTGTTTATTTTGATATAAATATTACATATAGTTTATTAAATGCTGTAATTTTTATGATTTTTAACTGTATTTACAGTTTGTTGTTTTCTTCGCTGAAGGAGATTGCCTCACTTGGAATTTTAATTGTGAACTGTGTGCCTTCGCCAAAAACGGAATCCACCTCTATGCTGCCGCCAAACTGTTCTTCTATTGTGGCTTTTACGCCGCACAGGCCGACGCCGCGGTAGATGTTGCCTGTAACATAGTCGAACTTGGTGGAATAGCCCATCTTGAAGATATTTGGCAGATGACGTTTTGAGATGCCCGGGCCGTTGTCCTTTACCACAAAGATAAATTCGCCCTCCACAAGTGCCTGTTCCAGAGTTATGGTGTCGCCCTTTTCGCCCCCCTCGATTGCCTCTATGGCATTGGTAACAAGATTTTTGAATATATTCATCAGCTCGTAGTGCTCGTGGGTTGCAAAATCGTCACTGCATCTGAAAACAAGGTTTATTGTGATGTTTTTGGATTCCAGCAGTTGATAGGTTGTGTCCTTGAGAATGCGCAGCAGGTCGCTGAACTT
Organism: Oscillospiraceae bacterium; assembly: GCA_017505635.1. Lineage (GTDB taxonomy): Bacteria > Bacillota > Clostridia > Oscillospirales > Ruminococcaceae > RGIG3102. The sequence goes on from JAFVOU010000038.1 coordinate 24,087, forward strand.
CATCTGCTTTTCGTCGTAATCCTCGCTGATTTCGTTTTCGATACCTTTGATAATGCGGATATAGTCCTTTTTGATTTCGTGAACATCTTTTGCAAGTGCAAGGGACATATTTTTTATTTCGGGGGCAAGGTTGGTATCGGAAAGATTTTCGTACAGCTTGTAGGCGGTGCCCATAACCCGTTCGATTTCTTCCGAGTTCTTTTTCATAAAATAAATTTCGTTTTTAAGCCCTGTTGTCATAAGAAACAGTCGCTGATAGCGTTTTTCGTGTTCTTCACGTTTTAAAAGGGCGGTGTACTGTCTTTCGGCGGCAAGTATGCACCAGGCAACAGTGCTGCGTACAAGGGCAACTGCGGCAAGGGTGAGGATGATGCCGCTTATTTTTCCAAAGCCGGTGTGGCTGTGGGTGATGCAGATTTCGCAGATGTTGGCAAGAAAATCGCTGGTGAGCAGAACGGTGTACAGCCTTGAATAGCTTATGGTGTGCTTGTTCTGACACAGAATTGCAAAGATAAGGCCATAGGCAATATAAAAGACTGCATTTGGATAGTAAAGCTGCAGGGTACCCCTGTAGCTGCCGCTGTAGATAAAATGTATGGTTGCGCGTACGGCAAAAACCATAACGGCTGTGGAAAAGCAGATTTTTACAGTGGAGGTGTCCTCGCCTATAAACATAATAAGCAGTGGCAGCAGGATAACCGCAATAGAAATGCGAAAGCTGTCGGCAAAAGCATTTATATAAAGCTGGCTGGAAACAGCCACAGCAAAAGAGATAAACAGTATGATATATTTTTCGGTTTTTTCTTTGAACAGTGATTTCATACTAAACACCTTTAAGAATTGTTTTATAAATAAAGGATAACATAACAGTTTCAAAAAAACTACGGAAAGGTACAAAATTCTACAAATGAATTAAATAAAATTACGTTATAGATAAAACATATAAAGGGTTATTTGTTTAAAATATATAAAATAATATGCAGTTTTTATTGGAATTTGTACAAACTTAAAATTATGGCTGTATTTTTTTGTATTTTTTTGAAAGGTCACTTTTATTATATATGCAGCAAAGGGTGAGATATCTGCAAAAAAGCCCTTTAAACAGAGAGAAAAATTTTAAAATGGAGGTAACATTAATGTTACAAATCAATCTTGATATGTTCCAGGCAGCTGCTATCGCTTGTGGCGTTTTGCTGCTGGGCAGATTTCTTGTTTCTAAAATTGAACTTCTGAGAAGATACTGTATTCCGGAACCTGTTGTTGGCGGTGTTATATTTGCACTTGTTCACCTTGTACTGCGTTCCATGGGTATTCTGGAAATAACCTTTGACGCAACAATCCAGACTATATTTATGAATATCTTTTTCTGTTCCGTTGGTTTTGCAGCTGCATTCCGTCTGCTTAAAAAAGGCGGCAAGCTGGTGCTTATCTTCCTTGCACTTGCAATATCCATGGTTGTTGTGCAGAACCTGACAGGTGCCGGCCTTGCAACAGTTTTTGGTCTTGACCCACGTTTTGGCCTTGCAACAGCTTCCATACCAATGGTTGGCGGCCACGGTACATCAGCAGCATTTGGCCCTGTGCTTGAAAAAGCAGGTGTGGTCGGTGCAGAAGCAGTTGCCATTGCATCTGCAACATTTGGTCTTGTTGCAGGCTGTCTTATCGGCGGACCTATTGCTTCTTCCGTTATCAAAAAACACAGCCTTAAACCAACAGAAACTGCGACAGGCAGCGCTGAAGGTGAAGAAGAAACAGCAGGCAAAATTGATTCCACACGTTTTCTTAACGCAATGATGTTTTTGCTTATCGCTTTGGGCATAGGCACAATCATCGGTAAATATCTTTCCAAAATTGTTATTTTTGGTCAGCAGCTTTCTTTCCCTGGCTATATCGGTGCTATGCTGGCAGCAGCAGTTATCCGCAATATCTTTGACATCAAAGGCAAAGATGTGCCAATGGAAGAAATAAACACTATTGGTTCCTACAGCCTCAGCATATTCCTTGGCCTTGCAATGATGGGTCTTAAACTGTGGCAGCTTGCAGAGCTTGCACTGCCAATGATTGTTATGCTGGCAGCACAGACAGTGCTTATGTTTGTTGTTGCAAGATTTGTATGCTTTAACATTCTGGGCAGAAGCTATGACGCAGCAGTTATCACAGCAGGTTTTTGCGGTTTTGGTATGGGTGCAACACCGAACGCAATGGCAAATATGCAGGCAGTTACAAAGAAAAACGGTCCTTCACCAACAGCTTTCCTTGTTGTGCCACTGGTTGGCAGTTTGTTTATCGATCTGTTTAACAGCACAATTATCACACTGTTTATATCCTTCCTTGCTTAAGGAAAAACAGAAGCTTTAAAAAATTTCCCCTTTTTTAAAATACAAGCTAACTAAGATAACTTTTTCAAACCTCTTAGACAAATATTATCACAGCAGTTTATATGATTTATGATACTTGCATATAGACTAAGACATACCCCTCTTAAAACTGTGAAAAGCAAAAACCCCTTCGGAACGCGGAACCGAAGGGGTTTTTGTTTGTATAAATTATTGATGCAGTTTTTATTTTATATAAGTAACTGCAGGTTATCAGGCAAAAATCATAAAATATACAATTACGATTATGCCCAGCACAATGCGGTACCAGCCGAAAAGCTTGAAGTCCTTTTTCTTGATGTAGGACATAAGAAAGCTGATAACAAATACCGAAACGAGAAATGCTGTAACACAGCCCACAAGCAGAATGATAAGTTCTGCAGAGGTGAATGCAAAGCCGAATTTTAAAAGCTTTAAGAATGAAAGCCCGAACATAACAGGCACAGCAAGGAAAAATGTAAATTCGGCTGCGGCAACACGGCTTACACCGATAAGCAGTGCACCGATGATTGTGGAGCCGGAACGGGATGTGCCAGGAATGATGGAAAGCACCTGAAACAGCCCGATAAGGATTGCGTGTCTGTAGGTGATGCCGCTGAGCTTCTGCACATCGGGAACAATGCCCTTGTTGCGGTTTTCGATAAGGATAAATGCAATGCCGTAGATGATAAGGGTTGCGGCGATAACCAATGGTGTGTGGAAATGTGCCTCGATATAGTCGTCAAAAAGGATTGTTACCACAGCACCGGGAATGCAGGCAACCACAACCTTGAACCACATATCAAAGATGTGCTTTTTGATAAATGGTTTGCCGTTGCGTTTTAAATTGAAAGGCCACATCTTTTTCCAGAACATAAGCACAACTGCCATAATTGCGCCAAGCTGGATAACCACAAAGAACATTTCCTTGAATGCATCGCTGGCGTTTATATGCAGAAATTCGTCCACCAGCAGCATATGGCCTGTGGAGGAGATTGGCAGCCATTCGGTGATGCCCTCCACAACGCCAAGGAAGATTACCTTTAAAATTTCGAAAAATGTAAGTTCCATAAAATACTCCGTTAAAATTATTGTTTGTCATTCTGAGCGAAAGCGAAGAATCTCACGCGAGGTAAAAATAGTGGCTAGCCGTTATTTTAATCAGGCAGAGAGACTCTTCGGCAAAGCCTCAGAGTGACATAAAAATTATTGATATTTTTATCCGTAACTTTTATTTTATCATATTAACAGTGTAAATACAAATATGCTTTGAAACAAAACATAACTCAACCTTTTTTGCAGTGAAAATATGGCTTTTGTTTACATATTTACTTGTTTATGATAAAATAATAAGTTAGAAAAATATGTTTTGATATAACAGAATAATATGTCATTCTGAACCGCCTGAGGTGAAAAATCTCTCTGTCTGCACAGGTGCGCAAAACACGGCAGCTGCTGTTTGGGGGAGATATCGGTAAAGTTTGGGGTGACTGATGACTTTAAGAGGTAATATATGAGCAGAAGTATTGCGGCAATGGCGACAGCACCGGGCAAGGCAAGTCTGTGTGTTGTGAGAATAAGCGGTGACGATGCTTACAGCGTTGCAAAAAAGGTTTTTGTGCCGATAAATAAAAACAAGGATGTGGAAAAGCAGAAGGGTTATTCCGCTTTGTTTGGTCATGCTTACCGTAACGGCAAGGAGATTGACCAGGCGGTTGCACTGTTTTTTGCCGCACCTAAAAGCTATACAGGTGAAAATGTGGTTGAGATAAGTTGTCACGGCGGCAGTGCAATTGCAGACCAGCTGCTTAAAGCCTGCTATGAGGCAGGTGCTGTGCCTGCACAGGCAGGGGAGTTTACCAAACGTGCTTTCCTCAACGGCAAGATGAGCATTACACAGGCGGAAGCAGTTATCGAAATGATTAACGCAAGCAGCAGCCAGGCTTTGTCTGCAGCAAAATCTGCACTGGAAGGTCACCTTTATCAGAAGGCAAAGGCTGTGAGGGATGAATTGCTTGTGCTTGTGGGACATATCACTGCTTATACAGATTTTCCCGAAGAAGCGGTGGAGGAAGTTACTGACAGCGAAATTGAAGAAATTCTGCAGAATGCAAAATCAGAACTTAAACGCCTTATCGACGGCTATGACAGCGGTGCCAGAATAAAAAACGGTGTGCGCACAGCCATTGTGGGCAAGCCTAATGTTGGCAAGTCAACTTTGCTTAATGCACTCAGCGGTTTTGAAAAGGCTATCGTTACCGAAATTGCCGGCACAACCCGTGATGTTGTTGAGCAGGAGGTTATTCTTGGCGGGGTAAACCTTATACTGCAGGATACTGCCGGTATCCGCGAAACCGATGACATTGTTGAGGCGATGGGCATTCAGCGCAGTATGGACCGCCTTAAAGATGCACAGCTGGTGTTCTGCGTGTTTGACGGCAGCAGAGAAACCACTGATGAGGACATTGAACTTGCAAAACACTGCCAGGACAACAACAGCATTGCAATTATCAACAAGCAGGACCTGGAGCAGAAGTTTGATGTGAGCAAGGTGGAACAGTACTTTAAAAAGGTGCTTAACATAACTGCAAAAGAATTTTATATGTCCAAGGAATTTGAAAGCACAGTTAAAGAGGTGCTTAACCTGACCTACATCGACAGCGAAGTGGCAACTGTTGTAAACGAGCGCCAGTTTGCCGCAGTGCGCGAAGCCTATAACGCAGTAAGCGATGCACTTGATGCATTTGTGATGGGACAGAGCCTTGACATTATCGGTGTATGTGTGGATGACGCACTTTATGCAATCTATCAGCTTACAGGAGAAAACGTAAGTGAAGAGGTTGTGGCAGAGGTGTTCAGCAAATTCTGTGTTGGTAAATAACAGAGTGTTATATTTTAATAAAATATAACAATTAATTATAATTCTGGCTTCTCGGGGTTGTTTAGGGGCAGTGCCCCTTATAACAATGAGCAGCCGCGTCAAAGGTCGGCTGCCAAAGGCAGACGGTCGTGTTTGCATCGGTGCCAGCCTTGGCGGCACGATGATGCAAATAGCGGTCTGTGTACATCTTTACATGGGTCCGCTGCGTGTATCAGCGGCGCTTTTGGTGACTTTTGGCGACAAAAGTCACGCCCAAAGGGCAAAGTTTGATACTTTATCAAAGTATATATTTTATTATTTAACAATCGGTGAAAGGGATTGCTAAAGACACACAACAAAAGGAGTTTTAAATTATGAATTTAGGAAATTATGATGTTGTAGTAGTAGGTGCAGGTCATGCAGGTATCGAAGCTGCAATGGCATCGGCACGTCTTGGTGTTAAAACAGCACTTTTCACCCTGACACTTGACGGGGTTGGCAATATGCCATGCAACCCTGCAATCGGCGGCACTGCAAAAGGTCATCTTGTGCGTGAGATTGATGCCCTTGGGGGCTGTATGGGTATTGCTGCAGACGCAACAAGCATTCAGACAAGAATGCTCAACCGCGGCAAAGGTCCTGCGGTGCATTCTTTAAGATGTCAGAGCGACAGACAGCAGTATACAATGTATATGAAACAGCTTGTGGAACGTCAGGAAAATCTTGACCTTAAACAGGCGGAAATCTGCAAGGTGCTCTTTGACGAAAACAAAAACGTTACAGGCGTTGAAACACAGCTTGGCACACAGTATGGTGCAAAGGCGGTTATCATTGCAACTGGTACATACCTTACAGGCAAAATTTTTGTTGGGGATGCAAGCTATCTGTCAGGACCTGACGGACATCACGCTGCCTGCAAGCTTTCTGACTGTCTTAAAGAAAACGGAATGAAGCTGGTGCGTTTCAAAACAGGCACACCTGCCCGTGTGAACAAGCGTAGTATTGATTTTTCTGTGCTGGAGGTTCAGCCGGGTGACGAAGAAACAGCACCGTTCAGCTTTATGACAAGCGAACAGCCAAAAAATATTCTGCCTTGCCACATCAGCTATACAAACCTTGAAACTCACAAGGTTATCAAGGATAATATTCATAGAAGCCCATTATATGGTGGTAAAATTGAGGGTATAGGCCCAAGATATTGTCCTTCCATTGAAGATAAGGTTATGCGCTTTGCCGACAAGGAACGCCATCAGCTGTTTATCGAGCCTTGCGGACTCAACACAGACGAGATGTATATTCAGGGCATGAGCTCCTCTTTGCCGGAAGATGTTCAGGTGGCTTTCTACAAGACAATCAAAGGACTTGAAAATCTGGAAATCACACGTCCTGCATATGCTATCGAATATGACTGCTGCGACCCGCTGGATTTGAAGGCAACTTTGGAATTTAAAGAATTTGGCAGCCTTTACGGCGCAGGCCAGTTCAACGGCACAAGCGGCTATGAAGAAGCTGCAGCACAGGGCCTTGTTGCAGGTGTAAACGCTGCAAGAAAAATTCTTGGTCTTGGCGAATTTACTTTAAGCCGTCAGTCCAGCTACATCGGCACACTTATCGATGACCTTATCACAAAGGGTGTTATGGACCCTTACCGTATGATGACAAGCCGAAGTGAGTACAGATTGTATCTCCGTCAGGACAATGCCGACGAAAGACTTACACCAAGCGGCAGGGAAATTGGTCTGGTAACAGACGAAAGATGGGAGCACTACAACAAGGTGCTCAGCGCAAAGGAAAAGGAAATTGAAAGACTTTCTTCCATTACACTTAAACCAAGTCAGGTTAAAGACCTGCTTTTGTCTAAAGGTCTTGACGAAATTACAACAGGTGTAAGGGCAAACGAGTTTCTTAAACGTCCGCAGATAAGCTATAACGAAGTTGTTGCCATTGTGGGCGAAGGGGAAAACATCGACAACTTTGTAAAGGAAAAGGTTGAAATTGAAATCAAATACGCAGGGTATATCAAACGTCAGGAACAGCAGATTAATCAGGTTAAAAAGCTGGAAAACACTGTAATCCCTGAAGATATTGATTTTGCCGAATTTAAAGGTCTGCGCCTTGAAGCAAGAGAAAAACTTAACAAGGTGCGCCCTGTAAACGTTGGCCAGGCAAGCAGAATTCCAGGTGTTAGCCCAAGTGATATCAGCGCACTGCTTTTGGAACTTAAAGCGAGAGGTTTGTAATAGTAGGCGTGATTTTGTTCCACGTGGAACATTTATATAAGGATTAATATATGATAAACAAAGAAAGATTTTTAAATACATTAAAACAGTATGATATCGAGATATCCGATTTGCAGTTTGAGCAGCTGGATAAGTATGCCGAAATTCTGGTGGACTATAACCAGAAGGTAAATCTGACTGCAATTACCGACCCGGAAGGTATCGAAAACAAGCATTTTCTTGACAGTCTGCTTTTTGCAAAAAATCCGCTTGTAAAAGGCAAGGTTGTGGACGTTGGCACAGGGGCAGGGTTTCCGGGCATTGTGACAAAGATTTTCAAACCGGAAATTGAACTGACAATGATTGAACCTACAGGCAAACGCTGTACATTTTTGCAGTTTGCCCTTGATACAATAGGCATAAAGGCAAACGTTGTAAAAGAACGTGCCGAGGAAGCTGCCCGAAAAATCTGGCGCGAAGACTTTGACGTTGCAACAGCCCGTGCCGTTGCGGATATGCGTGTGCTCAGCGAATACTGCATTCCCCTTGTTAAGGTGGGCGGTCATTTTATAGCAATGAAGGGTGACGGCGAAAAGGAACTTTCACCTGCGCTTAATGCAATCAATAAACTTGGCGGCAAGTTTGTAAATATGGAAGAATACGCCCTGCCGGACGAAAGCAAACGTACAATTATAGTTTGCAAAAAGGAAAAGGAAACACCAAAGGTTTATCCGAGAAACGGCGGCAAAATAAATAAGTCTCCACTTTAAGTGTCGACTTATTTATTTCATAGGGGGAGCACTTCCTCGCCGGAGACGGCAGACCCCTTGTCACCTTTGGTGACATTCCCCTAGCAGGGGTACCATCTTGACGCAAAATTTTAACGACAAGCTTAAAAATTTTGCTGTCACCCCCCACGGAGGAAGCCGCCATATGCCATTAGGCATGGCTGGCATAAATATCAGGTTTGATACAAATAAATATAATTTAAAAGCAGAAAAGTTGGTTTTTAGCCAAAAACTTTTCTGCTTTTTATTTTTATATGCGACAAATTGTGTTTATAACCGATAAATTGCAGTTTTATTTTTAACACAATCTGTTTTTTGCTGTCGTTTACTGCGATATTATTTGCTGGAATAATGTGGAAAGCTGTGGTAAATTGAAAACAGAAACAACGGATACCCCTTAAAAACTGAAAGGGCAGGGATGTAAAATGCAGCAGAACGGAAAACTTGAATTTATAGAACTTGCAAAGATAACACCCTGCCCCTATCAGACACGGTATACCTACAGCCACGAAAGTATACAGCAGCTGATAGATTCGGTAAAACAGAACGGCATTCTTCAGCCGCTCACTGCCACAGAAACAGAGGGAGGATACCAGCTTATATCGGGGCATCGCAGGCTGTTTGCCGCAACTATACTTAAAATGGACAAAGTGCCGGTGGTGGTTGTGGAAAAGACCGCCGAGGAGATTGCGGTGCTGTGTGCGGTGGAGAATATGCACCGGGAGGATTTGAACTTTTTTGAGCAGGCGGCGGCAATAAAGCTGCTTATAGACCAGCTGGGGCTTACACAGCAGCAGGCAGGAGAAAGGCTGTGCTTAAGTCAGTCGGCTGTGGCAAACAAGCTGAAACTGCTGCAGTTTGAAAAGAACATATCGGACAGAATTATAAAAAGCGGTCTTACCGAACGCCACGCAAGGGCACTGGCAAGACTTGATAAGGAAAAACAGCCCAAAGCCCTGGAATATATAATAAAACATTCCTTAAACGTAAGTGAAACGGACAGATATATCGAAGGTCTGCTTCTGCCCAAAAAAGCAAAAAGAAAAACTGTTATACATATCAAGGATATACGCATATTTACAAACAGCATAAACAAGGCGGTAGGAATTATGAAAAGTGCAGGTTTTGCCGCAAAGGTGGAGCAGAATATAACCGAAACGGCGGCGGAGTATAAAATAGTGATTCCGCTGGAAAAGACAGAAAAAGGCAGAAAAGAAAAATGCCTTGCGGATAAAACCGCCATTTAACACGATAACAACCTTTTATATAACCACAAAAGAGCACAAGAGAAATCTTGTGTTTTTTTGTTTGAATAATTAAGGATATCATATAATAACAGTTCATAATGCGGGATGCTGTATAGCATATCCCGCATTCTCTATGGGGGTAACAGACAATTTGTAGAGCAGGGCGGGGCAAATTGTCGTCGCTTAGGGGGTGTCCCCCTGCGAAAAAATTGCGCTTAAACTAAAAAGGGCAAAAGATTTACAAATAGCGCAATTTTGTTCCACGTGGAACAATATTGCGCGTTGGAGGCATAATAACAGGAAAATTTTGAAATATAAAAAACAACATATTAACTGATGTAGAAAATTAATGTCACTTTTTTGTCATATTGTCATCAATATTTCCATTGTATTGGTATAAAAATTGTGCTATACTTAAATTTATGATAGTGCACTTGTGCCTATATTTAAAATTTTTATTTTAAAGAGGTTAAAGATGGCAAAGATTATAGCAGTGGCAAACCAGAAAGGCGGCGTTGGCAAAACAACAACAGCTGTTAACCTTGCGGCCGCAATAGGTGAAAAAGGCAAAAAGGTGCTGCTTGTGGACCTGGACCCTCAGGGCAACACAACCAGCGGTTTCGGCATATCCAAAAGAGAGCTGACAAACAGTGTTTACGATGTGCTTATGGACGGCCTTGATGCAAAACAGGCTGTAATCAAAACACAGTTCAAGGTGGATGTATTGCCAAGCAGTATGAAACTTAGTGGCGCAGGCATCGAACTTGTTTCTGTGGACAACCGCCACGCAAGACTGCGCATGGCGCTTAACCGTTTAAGCGATGACTACGATTTTATCTTTATCGACTGTCCGCCTGCACTTGACCTGCTTACAATCAACGCACTGTCCGCTGCAGATACAGTGATTGTGCCTATTCAGTGCGAGTTCTTTGCACTTGAAGGCCTGTCCGAACTTATGAACACAATCCGTCTGGTTAAGCAGCACTACAACAAATATATCGACATCGAGGGTGTTCTGCTTACAATGTTTGACCCTCGCCTTAATCTGACAATACAGGTTGTAAACGAAGTTAAGAAATATTTCCCTAACAAGGTTTACAAAACCACAATTCCGCGAAATGTACGTTTAAGCGAAGCACCAAGCTTTGGCTGCCCGATTAATGCCTACGACAAGGCAAGCCGCGGTGCACAGAGCTATGATGCCCTTGCTGACGAAGTTATCGCCTATAATAGATAAAAAGGCCACTTTTACACTCATAGGGGGCTTAGCCCCCTGCATGACGCATTTTTTCACGGCAAAGCGTGAAAAAATCGCTGTCACCCCCATAGATGATAGCAGGCTATGCCATTCGGCAGCCTTGCTGTAAAAATGTGAAAATACAGACAAATAGGGGTTGGTTAAAATGGAACACAATTTCTACACACTTATGCTTGTGTTTTTAGGTGTTATTTTTCTGGTTTTTGTGATTATGGTTCTGTCCATGACACTGATAAACTATTTTGGCGCAATGTACTATATAAAAACCGAGCAGAAAAAACGCGAAAAACTTGGCATAGATTATTTTTTTCAGGATGAGGACGGCAACGAACTGCCCCAGCCTATAAAAAATGAGGACTTTCAGCCTATGTCTGATGACCTGTTTGACAAGGTTATCGAGGACAAAAAAGAAAAACAGCGCAACAGCCGCCGCGCAAGCTGGGAAGAACGCAACAACAAATATGTTGTTACCAACGAAGAACTGGTGAACAAGGAAGGCAGCAGCATTCCTGACAGCGAATTTGCCGAAATAAACGACGACCTGTTCAGCCGCATCGAAAACAGCAAAAAGAAATAGATTTGTATTTTATATATTAATAAGTATTAAAAGGATAATAAAATGCCTGAATTTATAACAGCAATGTTAAAACCAATGATGGTAGTTGTGCCTTTGGGCGTGCTGTACTGCGTTACAACAATACTCTACCAGTGGTTTAAAAACAATAAAAAGAAATAAAACAGCTGCAAAGCTGTGTTTAATATCCCATAACAGCAAAGTAAGGAGTTGATATAATGGCAAAGAAATCAGGGCTCGGCAGAGGACTTGACTCTTTGTTCTTGTCCACAGAACAGCAGATTTCGGATGCAGCAGTATCCACAATCAGACTGTCAGATATAGACGTTGACCCCCATCAGCCAAGAAAAACCTTTGAATCTGAAGCACTGGAAAACCTTAGTCAGTCCATTATGGAACACGGTGTGCTGCAGCCTATCGTGGTTATGCCAAGCGGCATCGACCGTTATGTGATAATTGCAGGCGAACGCCGTTTCCGCGCTTCCCGAATGGCAGGGCTTACCGAAATTCCTGCAATAGTAAAGGATGTTTCCACCCAGCAGGCAAAGGAAATTGCACTTATAGAAAACCTTCAGCGCGAAAACCTTGACCCTGTGGAAGTTGCGACAGGCTATAAAAGTCTGATGGAAAGCTTTAACCTTACACAGGACGAAATCAGCAAAAAGCTGAGCATACCGCGTTCTTCGGTTGCAAACAGCCTGCGTATACTCAACCTGCCGGATTCGGTGCTGGAACTGGTTAAAACAGGGGAACTTTCCCTTGGTCACGCAAAGGTGGTGCTTTCGGTAACAGGCGAAGCAAAACAGCTTTCCCTTGCACATGAAATTGCCGAAAAAAACCTGTCTGTACGCCAGGCAGAGCTTCTGGCAAAGAAGATGCAGAAAGAGCCAAAACAGCCTAAAGAGGACAAGGTGCCTACTTTGGTAAAGGAAATTGAAATTGCCCTCAGCGAAATGCACGGCACACCTGTAAAGGTAAGCTATAAGGACGGCAAGGGCAGTCTGACCATTACCTTCAACAGCGATGAACAGTTTAAGGAAATTGCAAATCTGCTGGAGAAAAAATGAACTAAGTAAAAAACAGGGTCCGGCAGTTTAGCCGCCCTTGAAGTAAATAGGAGTATATTATGTTAGACATTAAAAGAATCAGAGAAAACACAGAAGAAGTAAAAGCTGCTCTCAAACGCCGCGGCACAGACTATTCTGACAAAATTGACGAAATTCTTGCAACTGACGAAGCAAGAAGAACACTTGCAAGCAAAATTGACGGCTTGAAAGCAAAACAGAACGAGGACTCCAAACTTATTCCTCAGTACAAAAAAGAAGGCAAGGACGCTTCTGCTCTTATGGCAGAAATGAAAGAACTTTCTGCAGAAATCAAAGAAGGTGCAGCAGAAGTTACACGCCTTGAAAACCTGCAGAGGGACCTTCTGCTTATGGTTCCAAACACACCGGACCCAACAGTTCCTGACGGAACAAGCGATGCTGACAACGTAGAAGTACGCCGCTGGGGCGAACCAAAACAGTTTGCATTTGAACCAAAAGCTCACTGGGATATCGGCAAGGACCTTGATGTTCTTGACCCTGAAAGAGCAGCTAAAGTAACAGGTACACGTTTCCACTTCTACAAAGGTCTTGGCGCACGTCTTGAAAGAGCTATCTACAACTTCTACCTTGACCTCCACAGCACACAGCACGGCTATACAGAAATGTTCCCACCTTACATGGCTAACGAAGATTCCATGAAAGGTACAGGTCAGCTGCCTAAATTTAAAGAAGATATGTTCAAACTTGAAGGTCTGGACTACTACCTTATCCCAACAGCAGAAGTTCCTGTAACAAACTACCACAGAGACGAAATTCTTCCTGGTAAAGAACTTCCATACAAATACTGTGCATACTCCGCTTGCTTCCGTGCAGAAGCAGGTTCCGCTGGCCGTGACACACGCGGTCTTATCCGTCAGCACCAGTTCAACAAGGTAGAACTTGTTAAATTTACAAGACCAGACCAGGGCTGGGACGAACTTGAAAGCCTTACAAACGATGCAGAACACGCACTTCAGCTTCTTGGCTTGCCACACCGTGTTGTAGCACTCTGCGCAGGCGATATGGGCTTCAGCTCTGCAAAAACATACGATATCGAAGTTTGGCTTCCAAGCTACGGCAGATATGCAGAAATTTCTTCCTGCAGCTGCTTTACAGACTACCAGGCACGCAGAATGCAGGTTCGTTTCAAAAACGAAGCTGCTGACAAAGCACAGCTCTGCTACACACTCAACGGCTCCGGTCTTGCAGTTGGCCGTACAACAGCAGCTATCCTTGAAAACTACCAGAACGAAGACGGCAGCGTAACTGTGCCGGAAGTTCTTGTTCCTTACATGGGCGGCGTAACAGTTATCAAAAAAGGCGAACTTTAATATAAAGTTTTCCACAACAGAATGATAAATGTTTAAAAGTTAAACGTTATAAAACCGACGGTTTATGCCGTCGGTTTTTATTTTGGAATACAGTATTGTCATTCTGAACGCAGTGAAGAATCTCGTGGCAAGAAAATATTAATCTGTGCAGATGGAGAGATCCTTCGCTTTGCTCAGGATGACAGAAGAAAAGCAGGGTGTCAAAAGTACACAGGATTGCAAAGGACATATCCTTTGCAATAACTATACTTTATACCGCATATAAATGAATATAAAATGCATATTATTAAATATCGTTCACAAATTATTAAAATTTGGTAACAACAATTGTATAAAAAATGAATAATTGTGCCCAAGGGATGCAAATATACACAAAATATAGGGGTGTATGCATAAAAATGCGCAAAATCATTATAAACACTGAATAATCTTAAAAATATCTGAATATTTTTTCTAAAAAATTGCAAAAAAATACTTGACATTATGAAAAAGTGGGTATATAATACAGACATCAAAAACAACAACACCTCTTAAACCGGAGTTAAATAAATATACACCCCCTTTTAAAAGGCGATTACATCAAAAGTAAAAAAGGAGTTACTATTATGAAAAAATTATTGGCTTTAGCACTTACACTTGCACTTTCACTTTCAATGGCAGCATGTGGTTCTTCCGAACCAGCAGCAAGCGGCGAACCAGCAAAAGAAACACTTAAAGTTGCAATCTCTCCGGACTTTGCACCAATGGAATTTGTTGACCTTTCCAAAACAGGTCAGGACCAGTACGTAGGTTTTGACGTTAGCCTTGCTAAATACATCGCAGCAGAAATGGGTAAAGAACTTGAAATCTGCCCAATGAGCTTTGACGCTTGTCAGGTTGCTGTTTCCACAGGTAAAGTTGATATGTCCATCAGCGGTTTCTCCTACACACCAGAACGTGCAGAAAACTACAACCTTTCTGACTACTACTACGCAGGCGACAACGAAACAGAACAGACAGTTATCGCTCTTAAAGAAAACGCAGCTAAATTTACATCCGCTGAAAGCTTTGCAGGCGTAAAAGTTGGCGCACAGACAGCATCCCTCCAGGAAGCACTCGTAAATGACCAGCTTGTTCCACTCGGTGCAGAACTTGTTATCTTCTCCGACATCAACACAGGCGTTCTCCAGCTTAAAAAAGGTGACTTCGAAGCTATCGCAGTAGCAACAGGTAACGGCGATGCTATCGCAGCAAACAACCCGGAAATCGCAGTTACAGACTTTACATTCGAAGTTGACGAAGCAGCAGAAAACAACCTTATCCTCCTCAAAAAAGGTGCAGACGAACTTACAGAACAGGTTAACCAGATTCTTGCAAAAGCTTACGATGCAGGCCTCTACGGCGAATGGTATGCAGAAGCTGAAGAACTTGCAGGTATCGATACAGCAGCAGACGTTTCCTACGACGAAGACGGTAACGTAGCACAGTAAAATAAAAAGTTTTAAATTGTCGATAATACGCATTGACGAGCCGACAGCCCAAAACGGTTGTCGGCTCAAAAATGTCTGAAAGGGCAGTTGAATATATATTTTTCCGCCAAAGGTTTTGGCTGATAAATATGTATTTAAGGCAAAAGGCTTTAAAAATACAGCGGAATGTGATATATTGTATAAATCATATGTCATTAAAAAATCAGTTTAAATAAAATTTTAAGGAGATACATATTATGGATTTGGGTCTGGTATGTGCCAACATAGTAAAGCTTTGGACTAACTATTGGCATATTTATCTTATCGAAGGTGTTCTGACTACACTTAAACTTACAGTTTTTGCAGTTGTGCTTGGTGCTTTGCTGGGCGTTGTTGTTGCATTGCTTAAAATGAGCAAAAGCAAAATTGTACGCTTCTTTATCACAGCTTACATCGAAATTATCCGCGGCACACCACTTTTGCTGCAGTTGATGCTGTTCTACTTTGTTCTGCCACAGCTTATACCGGTTTTCGATTTTAACGAATTTACCTGGGTTGCAATCGCTTTGTGTATCAACTCATCCGCATATGTTTCCGAAATTTTCCGTTCCGGTATTCAGTCTGTTGACAAAGGTCAGACAGAAGCTGCACGTTCCCTTGGTCTTTCCAGCGGTCAGACAATGCTGCGCATTGTTATGCCACAGGCTATCAAAAACATTCTGCCTGCTCTGGGTAACGAATTTATTATGATGCTTAAAGAAACATCCCTTGCATCCACATTCTTTATCGGCGACCTTATGACAAGCCACGCTATCGTTAAAGGTGCAACATTCCTTATGCTTGAATCTCTCATTATCACAGGTGCTATCTATTTGTGTATGACATATCCATTGTCCAAACTTGTTGAAGCTTTTGAAAGGAAGATGAAAAATGCATAATACAAACGAAATTATCAAAACTGTTGACCTGCACAAAAGCTTTGGCAAGCTGCACGTTCTGCAGGGCGTAAACGAAACTGTTAAAAAAGGCGAAGTTGTTACTGTTATCGGTCCTTCCGGCGGCGGTAAATCCACATTCCTCCGCTGCTTAAACCTGCTTGAAGTGCCTGAAAAAGGTCAGATTTTCTTCGAAGGTACAGATATTACACAGAAAGGTGTAAACATCGACCTTCACCGTCAGAAGATGGGTATGGTGTTCCAGAACTTTAATGTGTTCCCACACCTTGACGTTTGCAAAAACATTACACTTACACCTGTTCTTACAAAGAAAAAATCCGAGGCAGAAGCTGAAGAAATGGCAAAGGAACTGCTTAACCGCGTTGGCCTTATCGACAAACTTCACGAAATGCCTGGCAAACTTTCCGGTGGTCAGAAACAGCGTCTTGCAATCGTTCGTGCACTTGCAATGGAACCTGATGTAATGCTCTTTGACGAACCAACATCCGCACTTGACCCTGAAATGGTTGGCGAAGTTCTTGACGTTATCAAGGACCTTGTTAAAGGCGGTATGACAAGTGTTATCGTTACACACGAAATGCGCTTTGCAAGAGAAGTATCCGACAGAGTTCTCTTTATGGCAGAAGGCAACGTAATGGAAAGCGGCAAACCTGCTGATATGTTTGACAATCCGCAGACACCGCGTTTTAAAGAGTTTTTGTCAAAAGTTCTTTAATTGAATAACAGCAAAACAATGTAAGGGCTGATGCCCACATCAGTCTTGGTAAATTTGCGGGCCGATGTGAGTGTCAGCCCTTGTTATATTAAAGATACTTCGGGGGAGTGGAATGAGGGGGCGGAGCCCCTTCTGATAAAAATATGTATTGTCGCTATATCTGCACAGGCAAAGCGGCGCGGTGTGGACAGAGGTGTCCACGGAAGCGCCACACAAAAGCGACCTTGCAGTACATATTTTGCGTGGGGCGCTGCGTCGCAATCAGCGCCACTTTTGGTCACTTTTGGTGTCAAAAGTGACAGGCAACGCCTTTGGCGTTTAATATGCAATATTAAAAAAGGGTGATTATTATGAAACAGTCTATATACAACACAGTTGAAGAAAAGGCAAAGGTTATCACAGATTTGTCTGACAAAATCTGGGGTTTTGCCGAAATTTCAATGGAAGAATTCCAGTCCACAGCTGCCTATGTTGAGGTTATGAAAAACGAAGGCTTTGAGGTGCAGACAAATCTCTGCGGCATAAAAACAGCTTTCAGCGGCAGATTTGGCAGCGGCAAGCCTGTTATCGGCATCCTTGGCGAATTTGACGCATTAAGCGGTCTTTCCCAGGTGTCCGAAGCTACACAGCGCGAATGGCTGTGCGAAGGCGGCAACGGTCACGGCTGCGGCCACAACCTTTTGGGTGCGGCTTCTCTGGGTGCGGCAATTGCAGTCAAAAAAGAAATCGAAAAAGGCAATCTGCAGGGCACGGTTGTGTTCTACGGCTGCCCTGGCGAAGAAGGCTGTGCGGGTAAGGCATTTATGGCAAGGGACGGCATGTTCCGTGACCTTGATGCAGCACTCTGCTGGCATCCAAGTGATGTAAACGAGGTTACAACAGGCAGCAACGCAGCCTGTATGCAGTTTGAATATACATTTACAGGGCTTACAGCCCACGCAGCAGGGGACCCGCAGAACGGCCGCAGTGCCCTTGATGCAGCGGAACTTATGAATGTGGGTGTGCAGTTCCTCCGTGAACATATGCCAAAAAAATGCTCCATTCACTATTCCTTCAGCGATGTGGGCGGCATCTCTCCAAACGTTGTTCAGCCAAAGGCAAGCACAATCTATATGGTGCGGGGCGAAAATGTGACCGAAGCAAAAAAACTGCTCAGCCGTGTGCACAAGGTGGCACAGGGTGCGGCACTTATGACCGAAACAGAGGTTGAATGGAAACAGATTGACGGCACATCCAACACACTGTCCAACCACGCACTGGAAGAAGTTATCTTTGCAAACCTGTGTCAGGCACCTCTGCCACAGTTTACTGCCGAAGAAGAACAGTTTGCGGCGGCGATAAAATCCACATTTGTGGCAGAACAGCTGCCAAGCGACGGCGCACAGCTTAACTGGGAGGTTAAAAAGGCAGTTATGGAAAAATCTGCAAACGGCACAATTCCTCTTAACAACTTTGTTGTGCCATATGCACCAAGCGATTATTTCAGCCCGGGTTCCACCGATGTGGGCGATGTAAGCTGGCTTACACCTACAGCGCAGTTTACAGCAGCAACATGGGCAAGCGGCAACCCAGGTCACAGCTGGCAGAACGTTGCAATGGGCAAATCCTCCGTTGCACACAAGGGTGTTCTGTATGCGGCAAAGGTGCTTGCGGCAACAACAGCCGACCTTATGACAAACCCGCAGCTGCTTGAAAAGGCAAAGGCAGAATTTGCGGTTTCGGCAGCAGCAGGCTATGACTGCCCGCTGGAGGCTTATGTAAAGGCACCGCACGTTGATGAATAAAAACAGGGAAGACCTGTGACATGGCAGGGAATAATTATTCCCGCAGGTCAACAGCTGAAAATTAATGTCATTCTGAGGCTTTATGCCGAGGAATCCCTCGGTTTGATTGAACAAATAGATTCTTCGCTATCGCTCAGAATGACATTTTGTTTTGTTATATTGAACAGTGATATCTTATGTGATATACTCAAAATATAATATAAAAGGGGAAATATTATGGAAACTAAAAAATCTGATATAGATATTCTGCCAATGCTGTTTAGGGCAATAGCCTGCGGTGCAATTATCACAATCGGTGCGTGGCGCGTGGGTTACGGCATGGATTTTGGCCTTGAGCTTAACCCTATGATTGAACGTGCAGTAAGTGTGGTTATAATGTCGGTGCTGTTTATGGCTGCCACATATATTCCAAAACGTATGACAGAAAAAAAGGTAAAGCGCTGGCAGGTGCACCTTGCGGCGGCTGTGCTTTATGCTTTTGTGGTGGCTGGGGTGCTGTATGCATTTGGTTTTTACACACCGACATGGGCGCAGAGTGCAACAAGCACACCTATACCGCCTGTGTGGATTCAGCTTGCAAAACCGTCAGCACTTTTTGCGGTGATATACTTTGCTGCAAACTATATGGGTGACAAAATGAAAGGCAGAGACAAAGAGGAAAAAGACAATGATTAAAGACAATAAATCCGACGAAATGTATAAAGAAAAACAGCGCAGTGACCGCGAAATTATCGATATGGTAACTATGGCGGGCATTACATACGAAGACGAAGATGACGGCACACAGGTGTTCTTTGAGGTTGTGGCGGCATTTCCTGATGACGAAAGCGGCAAAATCTATTTTGTATGCGGCGAAGAAAACAATCCAAACGGCGAACTTGCATTCTTCTATCACTATATGGGCGAAGTGAGTGCTGTGGAAGATGACGAAGAATTTATGTTTGTGGCACAGCTTTATGAAGAATGGGCAGCAGGCGAGCAGTAGCTTTCTGACACATCAGTGCTGACGGCGGGGATTTAAGCCGTAAGTTAAAGCTTAAAACGGATTTCTGAAAGGCTGAAAGGAGGTTGCGGCAATGAACAGACAGCAAAACAATAGCTCTTGCGGCAGAAAGGGGAAATGTTCTTTGAAAATTTTGGGCATAGCCATTGCGGCGGTTATTATTGCGGCGGTGTTTGCCCTTGCGGCAAAGGGCGGCAGACAGCGCACAGTGGGCGCGGATATTTCCATATCAGATGTAACGGAATTTTATTACACCATATCAGCCTCAACCAACCCTGCATACTGGCGGCAGTACCGTTTTTATATGGAGGGGGAACAGTGGTGGTTTTTCCACGAGGCAAGGCAGGGCAGCCACTGGCCGCTGACCGAAGCGGACACCGTTATATCCTGCGGGGCAAAGGAACTGTCACAGCAGGAGTATGAGCAGTTTACAGCCTGCATAAGCGGCGGCAGGGTGACAAAGCGCGAGGAAAGCACCGACAGTGGCAGCAAGGGACCGTGGCTGTATCTTTACTGGAAAGGAGACAAGGGAAAATATCAGCAGTTTTCCTTTGCAGATTACAGCGCACAGACAGCTTTTGAAGGTCTCTGTGAAAAACTTAAGGTGGAATAAGCGGCATATTTACCGTAAAAATAAAATTCTCTGTACACAAAAGCAGATGTGTGCAGAGAATATTTTTATTGGGATTTTTGAAAAAATCCCGTCAGTTTTTGGATTTTTCGGATTTTTTTAATAAATATGCGGTGAAAAGCAGGAAAACTTTCAACATAAACACAACATATTGTTTAAAATTTTAAAACGCATTCAACATTTTGGTTTAAGAAAAAAATATAAAAAAATTTAAAAAATTTTTAAAAAAAGTGTTGACAAATAGCATTTCGTATATTATAATAATCTAGCATTCGAAATGAATGTATGCGTGGCGGTATAGCTCAGTTGGCTAGAGCAACCGGTTCATACCCGGTAGGTCGTAAGTTCAAGTCTCACTGCCGCTACCATTTTCGGCCCGTTGGTCAAGCGGTTAAGACACCGCCCTTTCACGGCGGTAACACGAGTTCGATTCTCGTACGGGTCACCACAGTTTAGGGCGCTACTAATCTAGTGCCCTATAACTTTGCAATCAGCAGTAGAAGCTCGTTCTAGGCCGGGTGACTGCTGTTTATATATATGGCCCGTTGGTCAAGCGGTTAAGACACCGCCCTTTCACGGCGGTAACACGAGTTCGATTCTCGTACGGGTCACCAAAAATCCCTTAAACGAAAGTTTGAGGGATTTTTACTTATTACCTATTCACTCTTCACTATTACCTCCACCAAAAAATCTTGGGATTTTTGGAAGGTAAAAAGTAATAGTTAATAGTGAAGAAGTTAACGAAAGTTTGAGGTTTTTTCTTTTTTACTCTTCATTTTCTTCTCTATCATCCCCACATTGACATACGTATACTATTATGGTATAATTAAAATGATGACCTCTCCCCTCTTCTTTGGGAATACTTACACCAAAAGTTGGAGGTATTTTATGAGAAAAATTTTATCCGTTATTATTTGCTTTGGAATTTTAATGTCGGCGCTTTGCGGTCTTTCTTTCCAGATCGCATCTGCCGAAACCCTTTGGGGCATAGACGTATCCCACTATCAGGGCAACATTGATTGGAACAAGGTCAAGGCCGCAGGGGTGGATTTTGTAATTATCCAAGCAGGATACGAATACACCAAAAACCAACGATTTGAAGAATATTATGCCGGTGCAAAGGCGGCAGGTATCCCCGTTGGTGCCTATCTTTACACCTATGCCGATAACATTGACGAAGCCACCAAAGAGGCAAACACCCTTGTTAATAATCTTAAGGGCAAAACCTTTGAATGGCCTATTTACATCGACGTTGAGGAATCATCAAAATATTCAAAATATACAAGAGATTACGTTGCCGATCTTGTTTTGACCGAGCTTCAAATTCTTGAAGAGGCAGGATATTTCTGCGGTGTTTACACCTACACAAACTTCGCGAATAACTATATAAATATGTCTAAACTCTCCGCCTACACCACCTGGATTGCGGAATACAATTCCAAGTGCAACTACAAAGGTGCATACGATATTTGGCAGTATTCGTCATCCCTTTCGGTAAACGGTGTTTCATCCGCGAGATGCGATACAAACTACGCCTACGTTGATTTTGAACCCATTATCAAAGCGGGTGGATACAACGGTTTTGAGGCCGAGGATGATACCCCAAAAGAACCCGTTGTTTTGGAAGATAAGGTTATCATCGATGGCACGTCCACCACAAACACAAGGGTAAACGCAAATCATTATGCCACCACCGTTGAAACCGCAAACGGCAAACGTGGGGGAGAAAAATCCCTTAAACTCAATTTTAACGACCCCACCGGCAAGGCATCATCTACACAGGTTGGCGGTATGATGTTTTATGATTTCCCCACCTCTCAAGACCTTTCAGATTATGAATATTTATCCTTAGATATTTATCTCCCTCACGATATGACAGGCACCCACAATTTTCAGGTAAACTTTATTACCAGCGGTGAGGATGGATACAATCAAAACAACGATATAAGCGGATGGAAGGCAGGTTGGCACACCATTGTTATCCCCCTTAAAGAGGTTGAAATGGCAACCACCGCCAACTGGAAAAATATAAATATACTCCGTTTTACCTGGTTTAACAATGCCAATATGACCGAAGTAAACTATATGCTCCTTGGCAACGTTACGTTAAGTCAAAACGAGCCCGTTATAGAAGAGATTATCATTGTTTACGGCGACGTTGACAATGATGCAAAAATCGGGGTGGAAGATGCCCTTCTCGTGCTTCAACATTCGGTAGATAAAATTACATTCACCACCGATCAAATCACCGCAGGAGACGTAAATAACGATGCTCTTACCGATGCAACCGATGCCTTGTTAATACTTCAATTTTCGGTGGATAAAATCACGTCATTCCC
>JAFVOU010000039.1 GCA_017505635.1 Oscillospiraceae bacterium
AAAGATATCGAAGATGCACTTGCAAAACTTGACTACATCAATGACCTTGATGCTGTTTCCAAGAGAGACCAGCTCAACGCTATGCACATTGCCTGTGAAGCTGTAATGGTTCTTGGTAAACGTTATGGCGAACTTGCAAGAAAAATGGCTGAAGAAGAAACAGACGAAAAGAGAAAAGCAGAACTTCTCCAGATCGCTGCTAACTGTGATGTTGTTCCAGCACACAAACCACAGACATTCTGGCAGGCAATCCAGACATACTGGTTTATCCACCTTGCAGTTACATCCGAATTGAACCCATGGGATGCTTACTCACCAGGTCACTTTGACCAGCATCTTGCTCCATTCTATGAAAAAGATACAGAAGACGGTATCCTTACAAGAGACTTTGCTCTTGAACTTCTTGAATGTCTCTGGGTAAAATTCAACAACCAGCCAGCACCTCCAAAAGTTGGTATCACACTTAAAGAATCTTCAACATACACAGACTTTGCTAACATCAACACAGGTGGTGTTACACCAGAAGGTCATGACGGTGTTACAGAAGTTTCCTACATCATCCTTGATGCAATGGACAACATGAGATTGGTTCAGCCAAACTCCAACGTTCAGATTTCCCGCAAAAACCCACAGAAATTCCTTAAACGTGCTTGTGAAATTGCTCGTCAGGGTTGGGGTCAGCCAGCATTCTACAACACAGAAGCTATCATTCAGGAATTGCTCAACGCAGGCAAATCCATCGAAGATGCTCGTAACGGCGGTTGCTCCGGCTGTGTTGAAACAGGTGCTTTCGGTAACGAAGCTTACATCCTTCAGGGTTACTTCAACATTCCAAAAATCTTCGAACTTACACTCTTCAACGGTGTTGATATGAGAACAGGCAAACAGCTTGGTCTCCAGACAGGTAACGCAGAAGACTTTGAAACATTTGAAGAACTTTGGGATGCATTTGCAAAACAGATCAAACACTTTGCAGACATCAAAGTTAAAGGTTCCAACGTAATCGAACAGATCTTTGCAACATACATGCCAGCTCCATTCCTCTCCATCATCACAAACGACTGTATCGCAAGAGGTAAAGACTACAATGCTGGTGGTGCACGTTACAATACAAACTACCTCCAGGGTGTTGGTATCGGTACAATCACAGACTGTCTTGCAGCTGTTAAATACAATGTATATGACAACAAGAAATTCACAATGGCTGAACTTCTCCAGGCATTGAAAGACAACTTTGTTGGTCACGAAGACATCCACAACCTCGTTTGCAACAAAACACCAAAATACGGCAACGATGATGACTATGCTGATGACCTTATGAAACGTGTATTCTACCTCTATCAGGAAGAAATCACAGACAGACCAAATATGAAGGGCGGTACATGGAGAGTTGACATGCTGCCAACAACATGTCACGTTTACTTCGGTGACGTTATGATCGCTTCTGCAAACGGCCGTCTTGCACACAAACCAGTTTCTGAAGGTATCTCCCCAGAAAAAGGTGCTGACGTTAACGGTCCAACAGCAGTTATCAAATCCTGTGCTAAGATGGACCACCTCAAAACAGGCGGTACATTGCTCAACCAGAAATTCCTCCCAGAAACAATCGCTGGCGAAGAAGGTCTTGATCAGCTTGCTAACTACATCAGAACATACTTCAACATGGACGGTCACCATGTACAGTTCAACGTTGTTCATAAAGAACTTCTTATCGACGCTCAGGAACACCCAGAAGAATACAAAGACCTTATCGTTCGTGTTGCTGGTTACTCTGACTACTTCAGAAACCTTGACAGACCACTTCAGGATGAAATCATCATGAGAACAGAACAGGAATTTTAATTCTTGACTGACGGTTTGTTAAACTGAATAAACAAATTAAGGGCACTCCAAACGGAGTGCCCTTTGTTTTGTATAAATTATTTTTAATAGTTATTGATACCTGTATTCTGTAACTATAAGATTATTATTTTCTGTTTTAAATGTATACAGATTGCAGTTTGCCAAATCAGCGTGTTTTATGCCATCTATTCTTATATCTTCCGTAAATATCGTCCAGCCATCATTATTCATAAATGTATAATATGTATTATTTGTAAGATACTGATAGTCGACAGCATTTGCGCTGTCCAGTTCAGGATGTTCTTTTCGGAAATCGTTATAACTTTCGGTAACATCATACATATTGCCTGTTACACAGTCAAAATGCAGATATCTCTGTTCAGCTTCGTTATAGAAATTAACAATATAAGCAAAACGGTCAGATGCAATATAATTTTCCATTTCTTCTTCATAAATAAAGTCGTTCTTATCAATGGAATATATCCTGTAATTGAAAAAACTTTCTTCGGATATTTCTACAAATATCACATAGCCGTTAAGTGTTGTTACAATTTCAAGGGTATTCCAGTTTTCTGACAAAACCGTTTTGTTTTCTCCGTCAACGAGGATTAAATAAGAATTTCCTGTCCCCTTTTCTTCATCCACTTCACAGGTTAACACATATCGCTTATTGTTATAATCAAACCATCTTACTGCATTCCGTTCAAAAGGTTGTGCACCGTCAGTAACTCGGATTATTTCAAAATTTTCAAAATCCAGTTCTTTGTAATACATAACCTGACAAACATTTCCCTCGCCAATAGGCTGGTCAACTTCTGTTCCAAGAGAAATTTTGCCGCTGCCTTCCACACTGTGCACATCCATATATCTGCCGTCTTTTAAAGACTGTACATATTTTTCATCATCACAAGTGGACAGGTCAAAAACATATTCTTCTGATGATAAAACATTTTCCTGCTGCAACTCTTTTAACACAACATCTTTTTCTGTATCTGCCTCTTCTGTCATCCCATTATCTGTACAAGCAGTAAAAAACAAGAATAATATTACAATAAGTAGTAAAATTTTATACTTTTTCATATGCTTATCCCCTTTTATTTGCTAAAAGATATTGTAATCATATAATATTCATCATTTTCATCTGCATCTGTTACTGCTTTTGGGGTTGCAAAATCTGATGTATTTGCTACTCTGCCTTCTGCACCTGATTTAATGCGGCGATATGCGATAATCGGAGTTTCTTCTTCTGAAATTTCAAAATATTCATTTACAGACCTGTGTGATGTATAACTATAATCCGCCTCATAAACATCGTCATCATAAAATGCTCCACCCAGACTGCCGCTGTCATAAGCAAAATTAATATTTGGCAGATGATAATATTCCACAGCAAACAAGGTGAGTTTATCTTTTATTTTGCCGTTACAGAAATTATTTGTATACTGCCACTGTCCGTTTTCCAATTTATAGGTTTTAAGTTCAAATGCAGTATAATCTTCGGTTGAAATTTCAAACACTACATTGTTTCGGTTGCCTGTTGAAAAAGCATTAATAAAAAATTCTTCCCGCTGTGTCAATTCTATCTGTCTGACAAAATTTGTATTTTCTGTTTCTGAATCTGATGTTATAACCTCTGTGGTGCTGTGTTGCGGATTTTGCTGCATATCTGTCAGATTAACCGAAAAACTGCAAGCTGTTAATGTTGTGACCAAAGCAAAACACAAAAATACAAACAACAAACGTTTCATATAAACACCGCCTTTCTGTTTAAATATATATTATCATATATACAATATCTAATCAATCACAAAACTTTACAAAAAAAACTTTCTCTTTAGTATTTTTACCAAAAAGAAAGTTTTATTGTTTTATCTGATTAATCCAACTTATATAATAAACACGCTTATCTTACATATGCTTCAATCAGCTTATATGTGTTTACAAGGCCGTCGATATGGCTTCTTTCGTAACCGTGGGATGCATAAACACCCGGACCGATAAGACCGTGACGGATATCGTAACCTGCACGGAGAGTTGCTTCAACGTCAGAACCGTAGTATGGATATGTGTCAACTGCATAATCAATGCCGTTTGCTTTTGCAAGTTCGATAAGTTTTGTTGTGATTTCATAGTTGTAAGGGCCGCCTGCATCTTTTGCACAGATGGAAACCTGTGTTTCATCACATTCAAGGCCTGCACCAATACAACCCATATCAACACTTATCATATCCTTAACATCTGCAGGGATACCAGCTGAACCGCCGTGACCAATTTCTTCGTAAACAGTAAAGTTGATGTACACTTTTCTGCCAAGTGTTACTTCCCCGTCTGCAACGGATTTTGCAAGTGCCATAAGCACCGCTGCAGAAGCTTTGTCATCAAGAAAACGGCTTTTGATGTAACCTTTTGATGTTACTGTATATCTTGGATTAAGGGCAATAAAGTCACCGTTTGCAATGCCAAGTGCTTTTGTATCTGCTGCAGATTTTACACGTTCGTCCAGCAGAACTTCGATATTTCCGTCAAATGTTCTTGGGTCATTAACCTTGTTGTTAACGTGGGAAGAAGCGTTTTCTATCTGGAATGTCCCTTCGTATTCGCCGTTAAAGCGTGTGATAACAGTTACAGTTTCGGTTTCCACATTGTTTGGATTAAGGCCGCCAAGTGTTGTTACATTGAGTGCACCATTGCCTTTTATTGTGTGAACAACCGCACCAAGTGTGTCAACGTGTGCCGCAAGCATAAGTGGTTCGCCTTCACCGCCAATACAGCATATTACACCGCCTTTGTGCAGTGTGTATGGTTCAAAACCAAGTGCTGTAAGTTCGTTCATAAGATAATCCTGCACCCTTTTTGTGTAACCTGTAGGACTTGGGATTTCCATAAGCTGTTTAAGCTGTGTCATCATATATTCTTTGTTTTTCATATCTGCCTCCGTTTAAATGCAAAACAGGAACTGCCATACTGCAAAGCAATATGACAATTCCCGATAATATTACTTGTTTTCTGTCTGTGAATCAACTGCAGGAAGTTCCACCTGCATTGCACTTTCGCGCACTGCTACAAGATAGTATTCGCTGCCCTGTTTCTGGAAGATGTAGTCTACATATTTGGAAACATTGCCGCTTGCATCGTCGTTCCAGTTTGTTGCAGGTGAGATGTATCCCACTGTAACAATCTTTTCACCGCTGCCGCGTTTGATTTTTTCAACCTTTGGTGTAAAACCTGTAGGGAAACTTGTGATTGGAACAATATAAGCCTGTTTTCCTTCATCGTATGTGAATTCGATTTCCTGTTCAGAGAAGCTCTGATGTGTAAGTGTATGCTGTGTGCCGAAAACTTTTGTAAAGTAACGGTCCACTTCTACTGCAGGAAGATATGTCTGACCAAAGTCATCTTTTTCGTACTGTTCCATATCTTCGTTCATAACAGCTGCCCACACACTGCTGGAAAGCAGAATTGTCTGGTCTGCCTGGTCAGGTGATTCAAACGGAAGAGGGTCTGCTACAACAAGAGTAGCAAGCAATGCATTGTATTTTTCTTTTTCTGCTGTGTTATCCAACAGTTTTGCAGCAACCTTTACACCGCCTGCAACTATGGAAATAACACCTGCAAGCATAAGCAGACACATAACCGCACCCACAATAACGCGGCGTTTATGTTTTGACCGTATATCCTTTTTGCCGATATATTTTTCCACTTCTGCTTCCTGTTCCTTTGCAAATTTGTCAGAAGTTTCGGATTTATCTGCTTTATATGTTATTTTTACAGTATCCTTAAGATTTTCTGTATCGATTATATTTTCCTGAATATCTATTTTCTTTTTATCCATACTCAAATTCCTTTTCAGATAAAATTTTACATACTTTTACATAATAATACTAATATAGTATAACATATAATATCCGATAAATCAAAAAGAAATTGTTAACAAACAAGAAAAAGGCAGGAAATTCCTGCCTTTTTTCACATTCTGATTAGTTCTGCTGTGCTTTTTTTGCTGCGATTTCAGCAAGAGCGTCTTTTCTGGAGAGGTTGATTCTGTTCTGGTCATCGATTTCTGTTACCTTAACGATAACTTCGTCGCCTACATTAACAACATCTTCAACTTTTTCAACTCTCTTTTCAGCAAGTTTGGAGATGTGTACAAGGCCTTCTTTGCCTGGAGCAATTTCAACAAATGCACCGAAGCTCATAAGTCTTGTTACAACGCCTTTGTAGATTGCACCAACTTCAGGGTCAAACACAATTGTGTTGATTACGCTGATAGCCTGGTTGATTTTTTCTGTATCCATACCGCTGACAAATACACTGCCGTCTTCTTCGATATCAATCTGAACTTCGCATTCTGCGCAGATTTTCTGGATAACTTTACCGCCTTTACCGATAACGTCCTTGATTTTTTCAGGGTCAATTTTGAGACCTTTCATTTTTGGAGCGTATTTGGAAAGTTCTTTTCTTGGTTCTGCGATAACAGGCATCATGATGTCATCGAGAATGTGAAGTCTTGCTTTGCGGCATTTTTCGAATGCTTCAGCAATGATTTCGTATGTGAGACCGTCAACTTTGATGTCAACCTGGATAGCTGTGATACCGTTGTGTGTACCGCCAACTTTAAAGTCCATATCGCCGAAGAAGTCTTCGAGGCCCTGAATGTCAAGCATTGTCATCCAGCGGTCGCCTTCTGTGATAAGACCTACAGAGATACCTGCAACAGGTGTTTTGATTGGAACACCTGCATCCATAAGAGCAAGTGTGGAAGCACAGATGGAACCCTGGCTTGTGGAACCGTTGGAAGAAAGAATTTCAGAAACAAGTCTGATTGTGTATGGGAATTCTTCCTGGCTTGGAAGTACCGGAACAAGTGCTCTTTCAGCAAGTGCACCGTGACCGATTTCACGTCTGCCTGGAGAACGGAGTGGTCTTGCTTCACCAACAGAGTATGGTGGGAAGTTGTACTGGTGCATGTATTTCTTTTCGTATACGTCCTGAAGACCATCGATAAGCTGTGCATCTTTTACGCTGCCAAGTGTTGCAACAGTGAGAACCTGTGTCTGACCGCGTGTGAACATACCTGAACCGTGTGTTCTTGGGAGAAGACCAACTTCTGCAGCAAGTGGACGGATTTCGTTGATACCACGGCCGTCAACACGTTTGCCTTCGTCGAGAAGCCAGCGGCGAACGATGAATTTCTGAAGTTTGTACATACATTCGTCGATTTCGCCTGCTCTTTCAGGGTACATTTCGTCAAATTTTTCGTGTACTTCTGTGTAGATTGGGTTAAGACGTGCTTCGCGAACATTTTTGTCGTCTGTATCAAGAGCAAATTTAACCTTGTCGATAGCAAATTCCTTGATTGCTTCGAACATATCGTGGTCAACTTCGATATGCTGGAATTCGTATTTTGGTTTGCCGATTTCAGCTTTGATTTCTTTTACAAATTCGATGAATTTTTTGATTTCTTCGTGACCTGTTCTGATAGCTTCCAGCATTTTGTCTTCCGGAACTTCAGCAGCGCCAGCTTCAATCATAACAACCTTTTCTTCGCTGCAAACCAGTGTAAGATCAAGTTTGTTTGTCTTTTTCTGTTCTGCGCTTGGCATAAGAACAATTTCGTCATCAACAAGACCTACAGAGATACCGCCGATTGGGCCGTTGAATGGAACATCGGAGATTTCTGTTGCGATGATAGCGCCGAGCATACCTGTAATTTCTGGGTCGCAGTCAGGTTCAACGCTCATAACTGTCATAACGATGGAAACATCGTTGCGCATATCTTTTGGGAAAAGTGGGCGCATTGGTCTGTCAACAACGCGGGAAGAAAGGATTGCGCTTTCGCCCGGACGGCCTTCGCGTCTGAGGAAGGAGCCTGGGATACGGCCTACAGCATAGATTTTTTCTTCAAAGTCTACAGACAATGGGAAAAAGTCGATGCCTTCTCTTGGGTTTGCGCTCATAGTTACGTTTGCAAGAACAACTGTTTCGCCGTATCTTACAAGACAGGAACCATTGGAAAGAGCACACATTTTGCCTGTTTCTACAACAAGCTTTCTACCTGCAAAGGTAGTTTCAAATACTCTAAAACTCATTTTTTATTCCTCCTGTTTTAGTATCCCAACAGGAAAAATTACATTTTTAGCAATGAATTCAGCCCTTAAAATAACTTTAACGGCTCAAGTTACTGCTAAATATAATAAATTTCCTGCTGGTTTTTTTGTTTGATTTACTGTGTCTTTTTAGACTTAAAGGCAGATGCTGTTAACAT
The DNA here is from genome assembly GCA_017505635.1 of Oscillospiraceae bacterium. GTDB lineage: Bacteria > Bacillota > Clostridia > Oscillospirales > Ruminococcaceae > RGIG3102. Next base: position 8,108 of record JAFVOU010000039.1, read on the forward strand.
CTGCCTTATTAGCTGTTTTAAATTATTTACGGAGACCAAGTTTAGCAACGATTGCACGGTATCTTTCGATATCTGTTTTCTGCAAGTATGCCAAAAGGTTACGACGGCGACCTACCATTTTGAAGAGGCCACGACGGGAGTGGTGGTCCTGTTTGTTTGTTTTGAGGTGGTCTGTGAGGTGGTTGATTCTTGCTGTGAGAAGAGCAATCTGTACTTCTGGAGAACCTGTGTCACCTTCGTGCATGCCGTATGCTGCAATAATTTCCTGTTTGTTCATAGTTGTTTTCACCTTTCATTTAATAAATTTCGCCTTGTAACTCAGCCTGAGGTGGGTGAACATCTGTTACACAGCTTTGTTCCTCAAACCGATTTACAGGTCAGCTCAAATATTATAACATTTGTTGTTCCGTTTGTAAATAAGAAAAACAAATATTTAACTGCAAAATTATAAATTTTTTGTTAATTAAATCTGTCCGTCTATATGTATAAGGCGCGGATATGTATAGATATATGCGCTAAGCGGATAATTCCATCTGTCGGCTGTATTTCTTTTAATGTATTTGCATAGCAAAATACAAAATTATAAAACAGCTGTGTCTGCTCATCATCAAGCAAACCACCTTCATCTTTTATACAGGCAGATGCGGTTTCTTTATTTTTGCTTTTTTCTTCTTCAACTATCGCTGTATCTGCAGCATAGGATATATCTGCACCGGTTTCCTGCACAGAACATCCTGCAAGGCAGAATAAAACCGCAGCAGTCATTGCCGCCGATATTATTTTTTATACATACTTTTCCCTTTTAAGCCGCACATTATAACCGTACTGCCTTAACAAAATCTAAAGCGATACATCATTTAACAGATATATCGCCTTACATTACAGTGTATTGTTGGAATCTGCAAAATCACAGGATTTTTTCAGTGCACTCTGAATCATATCCTTTAACTGCTGCACATTTTCAAATTTTTGTGTAGCATACAGATATTTATAAAATTCCACTTTTATATTTTTTTTGTACAAATCACCTGAAAAACCCGCCAGAGTGGTTTCACAGCTCAGGCTGTTGCCGTTAACTGTCGGACGGTTGCCAAAGCCTGTAGCAGAAGGATATCTTTCGCCGTTGACTTCGGTTACTGTTATATAAACGCCTTCTTTGGGTGTGCACATACTGTTGGGGAAAATCTGGTTAATTGTAGGCGTACCAAGTGTTCTGCCCAGTTTTTTCCCGTGAACAACCTCAAAGTCTATGGCATAGGTTCTGCCAAGCATACTGTTTGCCTTTTCTATGTCGCCGTTTTCAAGAGCAGTACGGATTTCCGTGCTGCTGACTGTAACGCCGTCAAGTTCCACTGTAGGCACTATAAAAACCTCTACATTTCTTGTGCTGCACAGTTCCCTTAGCACCTGCACATTGCCTGCGCGGTTTTTGCCAAAGCAGAAACTTTCGCCGCAGAAAACCGCCTTTGCACCCATTGATTTTATAAGTACATCGTCTACAAACTGCTGTGGTGTAAGGCTTGCAAACTCCAGAAAATCGGGGGAATAGAACAGGTCTATCCCCATATCCTTCATTATATTTACTTTTTGATAAACACTTAAAATATCTTTGCCTTTGTGGCCAAGTTTAACCGTTTTTGTAAATGTGAACACAGCTTTGTCCAGATTGTTTTTTGTAGCATATTCTGTCATCTGTTCTATAAGAAACTGATGCCCGATATGTATACCGTCAAAATAACCCATGGCAACAGCGGTATTTTTTGTATTTACCCAATGTGTTCCATAAACTTCCTGCAAATTAATTCTCCTTATCAACAAAAAGCTTTACTACACTTAATTTTTTATCTGTAACATTTGCAACTGCAATAAACAGATTGTTGTGATATACACGATAATCACCGTCGGGTTTGGATATACGGCTTCTTGCACCGTTTATCACCCTTTTTGCCAGTTCATCGGACATATCTATGCGGTCCAGATGAGCAAAAACTGTATCAACAGGGGTTATAAGACTGTCAATTGTGTCGGTGTCTCTTGCCTTCTGCAAATCTTCAAGTGTGATTGTATCAGCCAGTGTATAACCACAGGCTTTTGTACGGCAGAGCACTGTAAGCACTGCACCACAGCCCAGATTTTCGCCCATATCCTCAACAAGTGTGCGGATATATGTGCCCTCACTGCAGAGTACACGGATTGTATATGTGTTTTCTGCCTCGTTGCAGCCGGTCATAACCAACTCTTTTATTACCGCTTTGCGCAGTTTGCGTTCCACTGTAACGCCCTGTCTTGCCAGCTTGTACAGCGGCTGACCGTTAACCTTAACTGCAGAATACATAGGCGGATACTGTCCGATTTCGCCCTCGAAATTTTTCATTTCAGCAAGAACATCTTCCTTTGTGGCTGTTACAACGCGTTCTTTGATAACCTCACCTGTAATATCACCTGTATCAGTGTTGAGACCAAGTTTAAAGGTTGCAATATATTCCTTATCTTTTATTATCTGCATATCCACAGCCTTGGTTGCTCTGCCGATAAAAATTGGCAGAACACCCGTAGCCATAGGGTCCAGAGTTCCGGCATGACCAAGCTTGCGGTAACCGATAATACCTCTTGCCTTTGCAATAACGTCAAAGCTTGTCCAGTCGGTTGGTTTGTTAAGCACAATTATGCCGCATTTTTCTATCTGCATAATGCTGTTTCTACCTCTCTGAGTATTGCATTTTTAACACTTTCCATACTGCCCATAACTTCGCAGCCTGCGGCTTTTGTGTGGCCGCCGCCGCCAAGACCTGCTGCAATTTCGTTTGCATTTGCCTTTTCGTTTGTGCGGATGGAAACCTTGTATGCACTTTCACTTAACTGACGGATTGTAATGCCTACATCAACACCTTCGATTGTTCTTGGCATTGCAGCAATACCTTCAACATCACTTGGCTGTGCACCAACTGCCCTGAGAACCTCAAGAGGCAGCTCAACAACCGCGCATCTGTCTTCAAAATAATACTCCAGTGTATTGAGTGCATGTTTTTCAAGGGCAATTGTCTTGCGGTTTTTGGACATAAAGAAGCGGTTTGCAATAAAGTCGTGCCATGCACCTGCTTCCAGAAGCTGAGAAGCCGCAATATGTGTTGCCGCTGTTGTTGCGGAGTATTTGAAACAGCCTGTATCTGTCATAAGGCCTGTATAAAGACAGTTTGCAATATTTTCGTCAAGTTCCACACCCATAGCCTGTACAACCTGCAGAACCAGCTGTGCCGCTGCAGGCAGTGCGCCGTCGCAGCAAACCATTTTTGCATATTCTGTATTGGACGGATGATGGTCGATGCAAAGGTCAATATTGTCTGCATATTCAGCCAGTTTATCGCCAAGCAGTCTTGTATCTGCAACATCAACAGCTACTATATAATCGGGAATAAACTGGCCGTCAAACACTTCCAGCCCGAGAAAATCATATTTCTGCGGAATGGCATCGTTGCAGCAGATTGCACACATTTTGCCCAGTTTTTTAAGAGCAAACATAAGTCCGCCTGCGCTGCCGAGTGTGTCTCCGTCAGGATTTTTATGGCACAGAAGCAGAATATTGTCTGCATTGAGCAGATTTTCTGCTGCCTGCTGTGCTGTAATACCATTATTAATCATTGTTGATAGTCCTTATAATATCGTTGATGCGCTGTGCATATGCTGCACCGTCATCTTTGACAAAGTTGAATTCAGGGCTGCGTTTGATGCGCAGACGTTTGGAAAGTTCACCTCTGATAAAGCCCTGACTTTTGTTGAGCACCCTGATTGCTGCATCGCATTTTTCTTCACCGTCAAGAACGCTGATGTAAACCTTTGCATTTGTAAGGTCAGGTGCTGTTTCCACACGCATAACAGTGAGGAAGCACTGCAGGCGTGGGTCTTTCATCTGGGAGATAATGGAAATTATTTCTCTTTTGATATCTTCATTAAGTCTTTCACTTCTTGTAGAAGCCATAGTTATATTTCTCCTTTAATCAGGATACACCGCACAAAACGGTGTATCCCTCTTTGGTGTTGTTTAATATTAAATGTGGTTTCTTTTTATCCGAAGTATCAGTCTTCGCGGTATTCTTCCATAATGAAGGATTCGAAGATGTCGCCTTCTTTGATATCGTTGAATTTTTCAAGGCCGATACCGCATTCGTAACCTGCAGCAACTTCTCTCTGGTCGTCTTTGAAACGTTTGAGGGAGAGGATTTCATCTTCTGCAATTACGATACCGTCGCGAACAACACGGATTTTAGCATGACGTGCAACTTTACCTTCTTTAACGTAACAGCCTGCAACTGTGCCTGCGCTGGAGAGTTTGAATACGTTACGAACTTCTGCATGGCCAAGTTCAACTTCTCTGAATTTAGGTGCAAGCATACCTTTCATAGCAGCTTTAACATCTTCAAGAGCATCGTAGATAACGCGGTACATACGCATTTCTACCTGGTCGTGTTCTGCATCAGCTTTTGCTGTTGCGTCAGGACGAACGTTGAAGCCGATGATGATAGCGTTGGAAGCGGAAGCAAGCATAACGTCGGATTTGTTTACTGCACCAACTGCTGCGTGGATAACTTTAACGCGAACTTCTTCGTTGGAGAGTTTTTCAAGAGACTGTTTAACAGCTTCTGCAGAACCCTGAACGTCAGCTTTAACGATTATTGGAAGTTCTTTCATTTCGCCCTGAGCAATCTGGCTGAAGAGGTTGTCAAGAGTTACCTTCTGTACGCTGTTGAATCTTTCTTCCTTGATGGACTGAAGACGTTTTTCAGCAAGTTCTCTTGCAAGTTTTTCATCTTCTACTGCATCAAAGAGGTCGCCTGCAGACGGAACATCTGTAAGACCTGTAATTTCAACAGGTGTGGATGGACCTGCAACGTCAATTCTTTCGCCCTTGTCGTTCTGCATTACACGGACACGGCCAACTGCTGTGCCTGCGATGAGAACGTCACCTTTGTGGAGTGTACCATTCTGAACAAGGATTGTTGCAACCGGACCAAGACCTTTGTCAAGTCTTGCTTCGATAACTGCACCTTTTGCACGGCGGTTAGGGTTAGCTTTGTATTCGTTAACTTCACTTGTAAGGTTAACCATTTCAAGAAGGTCATCGATACCGATACCCATTTTTGCGGAAACAGGTACACAGATTGTGTCGCCGCCCCATTCTTCAGGAACAAGACCGTATTCTGTAAGTTCCTGTTTAACTTTGTCAGGGTTAGCTGTTGGTTTGTCGATTTTGTTGATAGCAACAATGATTGGAATTTCTGCTGCTTTTGCGTGGTTGATGGATTCAACTGTCTGTGGCATGATACCGTCATCAGCTGCAACAACAAGGATAGCGATGTCTGTTACCATAGCACCGCGCTGACGCATGGATGTAAATGCTTCGTGACCAGGTGTGTCGAGGAATGTGATTGTTTCGCCGCCTGCTACAACCTGATAAGCACCAATGTGCTGTGTGATACCGCCAGCTTCGCCGGAAGTAACGTTTGTTTTTCTGATAGCGTCAAGCAGGGATGTTTTACCATGGTCAACGTGACCCATAACAACTACAACAGGAGGACGTTTTTCTGTGTTTTCTGCTGTGTCTTCAACTTCTTCGAAAAGTCTTTCTTCGATTGTTACAACAACTTCTTTTTCTACCTTTGCACCAAGTTCTTCTGCAACGATGGATGCTGTGTCAAAGTCGATAACCTGGCTGATTGAAGCCATAACACCAAGCATCATAAGACGTTTGATAACTTCGCTTGCTGTAACTTTAAGTCTTGTTGCAAGTTCGCCAACTGTGATTTCGTCAGGAATCTGAACTTTAAGCTGTGCTTTTCTTGCTTTTTCAAGATGCATACGTTCAAGACGTTCTGCTTCTGTTTCCTGTTTTTTCTTTGCAAACGGGTTCTGTTTCTGGTTTTTGTTGTTCTTGTTGAATTTCTGTTTGCCGCCGCCCATATTTGCATTTTTACGGTTGCCGCCGCCAAAGGATTTTGTGCCTGCAAGTTCGTCGTATCTTTCGTTGAATTTGTCCATGTTAACATTATTCTGACGTGTGTCAACTGTCACTGTTACAAATTCCTGTTTAACTGCAGGTTCCTGTTTTTCCTGTTTCTGTTTTGGCTGTTTTGCTTCTACAATTGTGCCGTCTGCACGTTTGAGAGGCTCGTTGTTTTTAGGCTGCTGTTTTGGCTGTTCTGCCTTTTTGTCCTGCTTTGGAGCAGCAGGTTTTTTATCTGCTTTTGGTGCAGCAGGTTTTGTTTCCTGTTTTGGAGCTTCTGCCTTTTTGTTAAGGTAGTTTGCAAAGTCTGCTGTTTTTGCCTGTCTTGTATAGTGTTCAAAAGCGATATTGCACTGGTCTTCTGTAAGAACTGTGCCCTTTTTGATTTCTGAGCCAAACATTTCTGAAAGTTCTGTCAGAGTTGTTTTGGCATTTAAGTTAAAATCTTCAATAAGATTGCTTGCTTTATATTTAATTACCATTAATTACTCTCCTTCTCGCTGCTGATTGCCTTTTTGCAGAGAACTGCGATGTTTTCGTCAATTACTGCAAAAACCCCTGTAAGCTTGTTTGTTATCTGAGAAACTTCAAACTGGGTGAGAGATGTTACATTTACATCTATTATACCCTGACAGAACTGCTGTACACGTTTAAGTGTTTTTTCACTGGTGTCGGAAGTTACAAACACCATTTTTGCAGTGCCGTCTGCCACCGCCTGTTTTACAGGGTCAAAGCCATATATAAGTTTTCCCGACTTTTTGCCAAGGGACAGTGCAAATAAAAGTTTATTCATCCGCTTCTATCTCCTGCATAAGTCTTGCGTATATTTCTTCGGATATCTGACATTCAAAAGATTTTTCAAGTCTGCCTGCTTTTTTTGCTTTTTTCAGACATTCTGCATCGTGACATATATATGCCCCTCTGCCGTTCTTTTTACCTGTCAGGTCAACGGAAATTTCACCTTCGGCATTTTTTACAACACGAATAAGTTCCTTCTTGTCTTTGGATGTACCGCATCCTACACATTTTCTCTGAGGGATTTTTCTTATAGCCATATTGTAATCCTCTTTTCAATTATTCACCAAAGTATCCGCTCTGTGGGTGGATATCAATGTTGAAGCCTGTAAGACGTGCTGCAAGACGTGCATTCTGGCCTTTGTTGCCGATTGCAAGTGAAAGCTGTTCATCAGGAACACAAACTTTGCAGGATTTTGGATTTTCGCCAAGAATTTCCACGCTGGAAACGCTGGATGGTGAAAGTGCAGCGGAGATGAATTCTGCAGGGTCTTCGCTGTATTTTACAATGTCAATTTTTTCACCGCCGAGACCTGCGATGATATTGTCAATTCTTGCACGTTTTGCACCGATGCAGGCACCGATTGCGTCAACGTTTTCGTCTTTGGACCAAACTGCGATTTTTGTTCTTGCGCCTGCTTCGCGGCTGATAGCCTTGATTTCCACTGTGCCGTCGAAGATTTCAGGAACTTCGAGTTCGAACATTCTTTTTACAAAACCAGGATGTGTGCGGCTGAGCATGATTTTTGGACCGCGTTCACCGCTGAGAACATCAACAACGTAAACTTTGATGTGGTCGCCTGCATTGTATTCTTCACCAGGAATCTGTTCATCTTTTGGAAGGATAAATTCATTGGAACCAACCTGAAGAACAAGTGCACCGCTTTTTGCATTCTGACGGAGAACAACACCTGTAACGATTTCCTGGGATTTGCTCTGCATATCTTCAAAGAGCTGTGCTTTTTCAGCTTCTTTGATGCCCTGTTTGATAACGTTTTTAGCAGCACCGATTGCGATGTAGCCAAAGTCCTTTGTTTTGAGAGGAAGAGCAACTTCAGCACCAAGTTTTGTTCTTGCTTTGCCTTTGAGTGTTCTTACTTCAGCAAGGGAAATTTCTGTGTCCGGGTCTTCAACTTCTTCCACAACTGTTTTAACAACGTAAACTTCAAATTTCTGTTTTTCGTCGTCAACCATTACCATTACGTTGCCTTCAAGACCAAGGTCTTTTTCTACTGCAACTTCCATAGCTTTTGTGATTTTTTCGATAAGAACTGATTTTTTGATACCTTTTTCTTTTTCAAGAATGTTTAATGCTTCGAAAAATTCTTTATTCATTTTTTCTTATATCCTCCTAAAACAAGTTTTCGTCATCTGTAAGTTTTATAAATGATGTATCTTTTAAATTAATCTGGCGCTGACCGTCTTCGCAGTCCAGTGTAACCACACCGTCTTTGCAGCCAACGATGGTGCCACGGATTTCTCTGAGTCCGTCTTCGGTAGGTCTTATCATTTTAGCCAGTGCTTCTTCGCCTTTTTTAGCTTCGAAATGGAATTCTTTTGTCATTTTTCTGCCAAGACCGGCGGAGGAAACTTCCAGCCAGTAAGCCTGACTGATTGGGTCTGCTTCGTCAATCATAGGGTCAACTGTACGGGACAAATTTTCGCAGTCCTCGATAAATACACCGCCCTCTTTGTCAATATAAATTCTGAGGAACCAGTCCGGACCTTCTTTTTCAAAGCGAACGTCCCACAGGATTAAACCCAGCTGATCGCACACAGGTTTTACAATTTCTTCAACAATGTCAGTAGCTTTTCTGCCTTTTGCCAAAACGATAGCCTCCTTAAAAAATTTTCTAAAAACAAGAGAGTGGGAACTTCCCACTCTCCTTCTTTCAAAATATTACACATATAATATAGCACAAGGTTTTTTAAAATGCAACAGTTTTTTTCGCATTTTATTTATATATTTATTATTATATATAAACTTCATTAAAATGCACTAAAATACCCATTCGCCGTCTTTGAAAATCTGTACTTCCTGACCATCATATGTTATGCCCACAATGTCCATATCCTCTGCACCAACCATAACATCTTCGTGGATAACAGAGATGTTTGCACCTTTTGCCATAAGCTGTTCCTTGTTCATCTCGCTGCCGCCTTTAACTGTATCAGGATATGCTGCGCCAAAAGCAATATGGCAGGCTGCATTTTCGTCAAACAAAGTGTTGTAGAACAGCACATTTTCGCGGTTGATAGGGCTGGATGCAGGCACAAAAGCAATTTCACCTATGCTGCGTGCACCTTCGTCGCTGTCCAGCAGCTGGCCAAGCAGTTCCTTGCCCTGTTTTGCATCATAATCTACCACTCTGCCGTCTTTAAATGTAACAACAAAATCTTCGATAAGATTGCCATTGTAAACATAAGGCTTTGTGCCGTAAACAATACCGTCAACACGCTCTCTGTGCGGTGCTGTAAAGATTTCTTCGGTAGGCATATTGGCAATAAATTCTGTACCTGCCACTGTATATGGCTTGCCGCCTGTTGTAAAATCCTTGCCGCCGCCCCATACACAGTCTTCGGCAAGACCAACATAGAGGTCTGTGCCGTTTTTGCTTGTAAGGTGCACTGTTTTAAGTTTCATTTCGTTAAGTTTGTTGCGGCGCACCATCTGTTTGTCTGTATATTCTTTCCAGTTCTTTGCAGGGTCACCTTCAAGACGGCTTACCTTAAAGATTGTCTGCCACAGTTTTTCCACTGCTTCTTCTGCAGAAAGTTCAGGGAAAACCTTTTTTGCCCAAGGCTGGGACGGAATTGCCACAACACACCACTGCACACGGCTGTTCATTGTGTAGTCACGGAATTCTTCCTGTGCTTTGGATGCAGCTTTTGCAGCTTCGTCGATTTTTTCCATATCAAGACCTTTGTAGATTTCAGGGTCGCTGCTGCTTATGGACAAAAATGCCGCACCGCCGTCGGTGTTTACATAGTTGAGCATCTGGATTTTCTGGTATTCCTTGATATCGCACAGCACTTCCTTGCTTGTTTTGTCCATTCTGATGCGGTTAAACTGTTCATCGTGATAGAAAACAACAGCTTCCTTTGCACCTGCTTCGTAAGCAACTGCCGCACATTCCCTTGCAAATTCCGCGCCGTGGATAGGGCAGCGGATAACCAGAGTCTGGTTTGGCTGAATATTGATACCTGTTTTTACTGCCATTTCGGCATATTTTCTGAGCATTTTCTGTTCCATAACTGTACCTGCCTTAAATTATATTTACTGATAGTATATTACCATACCTGCGCTTCAAAATCAAAAAATTTTTATATTGACTTAAAAATAGTTTGCGTTTACAATACTTTTAAGGAATTATCAAACAATAAGGAGACTTTTTAATATGAAAGCAAGAATCCCTAAACACAGAGAATTTATCATCCAGTTTGCTGAAGATTACGAAAAACAGGAAGAATGCTGGGGCAAACTTCAGGAAATTATGGACGAATACAAAAAACAGGGTAAATCTGTTTACACAAAAACTTTTATCGAAGACAACGAAGAAAAAGTTAAAGCTCTTCAGGCTGAATACGAATTCACATACACAATCGAAGAAAAATAACAAAAACTTAAAGGCGGTACTTTTGTACCGCCTTTTAATTTTTGTTCTGCACCAATGCAGATATTATTCAATTTCCAGAACAAGGCTTACGCCCACTTCTTTTACATTCAGCTTTTCCATCATTCTGCATTTTGCCGCAAGGGAAACACAATGGCATGGGTAAAGTATTTCGATTTTGTTTTCGACAAAATATTTTACAGTTCCGGCAAGTTTTTCATCATCCCCGAAAAGATGAAACCCGCCGATTATGCCGCAGATTTTCTCCTCGCCGCAGACCTGCTTTGCCCATTGGCATATATTGCATATACCGCTGTGAGAACAGCCTGTGATGATAAACAGCCCGTTTTTGCTTTTGTAGGCAAGGGCGGTATCATCATAAAGACTGTCCGGTGTCCGTGTTCCGTCAGCTTCAACTTCACCTACTGTGCCGTTTTCGTAACCGAAAACCCTTGGAATTTCTCCCAGATACCATAGATTTCTGCAAAGTTCAAAAGGTTTGCCGGTAAGATTGCATTCAAAGGCTTCTTCCATTTCCGTTCTGCTGTAAGGGGAACCCACATATAAATCACCCACATATTTTTTATCAAAACATCCCGGGTGGGCAACAATCTGCGCTGCGGGAATATCGGTTTTCTCAAAACAGCTGAGCCCTTTTGTGTGGTCATCATGCCCGTGTGAAAACACGATATAGTCGGTAAGCGACAAATCAATATCAAGCTTTTCGGCATTTCTGATAAACACATCGCTGTATCCTGTGTCAAACAGAATATTTTTGCCGTCCTGCTCTATGAAAAAACTGAGGGCAGGCTCGCCAAGATAGTATTGGTCAATATATGTATTGTTGTCGGTGAGGACTGTAAGTTTCATAATATTTCCCTTTACTGCTTAAGTTTTGCAACAACAACAAAACGGTGTGTTTCGTTGTTGTAGGCACAGGTTGTCAGGGTGATAAGCTTATCACCCTCGGTTACGCTGATTTCTGTATCGTAATATGAATGTGCTTTGACTCTGCTTACATAGTCGGCAAAATTGTCACCGCTGATGTTGCCGCTGTAGTTGTACCAGCGGAATGCATCAGGATTGTCTTCTGCAGGTATTTCGATGTAGAACGCTGCAAAAACTTCGTAGGTCTGCAGCTTGTCCACCGTGTCAAAACGGATTTCCCTGTGAGTTTCCCAGAATTCCTTTTCGGCATAGTCCAGCAGAGTTGTAAACATTGTGTCGTCATTCATACGATGGCCATAGATAAGCACATTTGTGCTGTTTACATCACAGCCTTCACCCAGAAACGGTGTACCGCTTACTGCATAGCTGCCGTCAAATGCACGGCGCAGATAATATTCGGTATCATCAGGTGTGTGCACAACAGGGTAGCTCAAGGGAGTGCCTTCGATAGAAATCCAACCAATAAAATCCTTGTTCTGCTCTTTAAGTTTTGCATAGTGTTCCAGAACAAGTTCACCGGCATTAGTATCTTCGTCCTGTTTCTGTTCTGTTGCCTGTTCAACCGCCTGCTGAAGTTCATTGTTCATCTGTTCATAGGCAGATTTTTCTTTTTCTCTCTGCAGCAGTTCTTTGGCAAGCATAAATCCCGAACCTATAAAAACTGCGGTAAAAACTGCCAATAAAAAGGTAAGCAAACGTGATGAGCGTTTGCTTTTGCCTGTTTTTTTATCTTTCATATTATTTGTTGAGTTTTGCAAGAAAACGTTCTACATTGATAACTGCGCGTGTATGTTCGCCTTCGCCGATAAGCACACCGTCTTCGTAAGCTTTGATAACAAAGTCGTACATTCTGCCTTCCTGTTTAACAAGAGTTGCCTCAACTGTTACTGTTGCGCCAACTTTTGTTGCTTTAATATGTGTTGTGCCAACTTTTGTACCAACACTGCTTTCGCCTTCTTTAAGATCTTCGTCCATAAGTGTTTTTGCTGTATCTTCCATACAACCGATAAGTGCAGGTGTACCGAATACATCAAGTGTGCCGCTTGCAAATCTGCTTGCTGTCATATCGTCTGTTACAACATAGGATTTTGTTAAAGTTCTCATAGTAAAACCTCGCTAATTTTATTTCATAACCACCCTGTCGTCCTCTACGTCAAGATAGATGGTATCATTAGCTTTTATTTTACCATTAAATATACCCTCTGACAAGAAATTTTCTACAGTATCACTTATTTCTTTTCTAAGCGGACGTGCGCCATAACTCTGACTGTATCCCCTTTTTGATATAAAAGCCGTAAGTGCAGGCGAACAGTCAAGTGTTATGTGCAGGTTTTCAAGCCTTGCCTTGAGCTGCATAAGCATAATTGCAGCTATCTTTTCCACATTTTTCTGTGTCAGCGGGTCAAAAATTATAACTTCGTCTATGCGTCCGATAAATTCCGGAGAAAACTTTTCTTTAAGTGCAGTATTTACTATGTCTTTGTTTAATTCTGCCTTGCTGTCTCCGCCGTTTGAAAAACCAAGCTGACAGCTTTTGCTCTGCAGCTGTTTTGCTCCAACATTGGATGTCATAATTATAATTGCATTTTTAAAGCTGACGGTTTTTCCCGTACTTGTTGTTACAAATCCGTCATCAAGTATCTGCAGCAGCAGATTTGTAAAATCAGGATGTGCCTTTTCTATTTCATCAAACAGCACCACACTGTAAGGTCTTGGCAGAAGTTCCTTCTCCAGCTTTCCGCCGTCATCATATCCTACATATCCGGGAGGAGAACCTATAAGTTTGGTTATATCGTTTTTTTCACCGTATTCGCTGCAGTCAATGCGTATAACTGCCTTTTCGTCACCGTAAATACATTTTGACAGCACTTTGCAGGTCTGGGTTTTGCCAACCCCCGTCGGACCAAGAAAAAGGAATGAGGCAATGGGTCTGTCCTGTTCCCGCAAGCCCACACGCCACTTTTTAACCGCATCAGCAACCGCTTTTACAGCTTTGTCTTGTCCTATAATATTTTTCTGCAACTGTTGTTCCAGTGTTAAAAGCCTTTCTTTTTCCTGCCGTGTAAGCTGCTCGACGGGGATTTTTGTCTGGTCACTTATAACCTTCTGCATAACAGCCTCGTCCACAGTATCCTGTTTTGCAAGCTTTGCACGGGCACAGGCTTCGTCCAGCAGGTCCACAGTCTTATCCGGCCAGTAACGCCCCTGTATATATCTGCCCGTAAGTTTTACTGCCTCCTCAAGTGCTTTGTCCGATATGGATATGCCGTGATGCTTTTCGTATCTGTCTTTCAGCCCCAATAAAATTTTCACCGCTGCTTCCTCGGTAGGTTCGTTTATCTCCACCCTGCTGAAACGCCGTTCCAGTGCCGAATCCTTTTCGATAATGCGCCGGTATTCATCAAGGGTTGTTGCTCCGATAACCTGCACTTTTCCCCTTGCAAGGGCCGGTTTAAGAATATTTGCTGCATCTATTGCTCCTTCTGCCGCACCTGCCGTTGCTATGATGTGAATTTCATCGATAAACAGAATAACATCCCGGTCCCCGCTTACCTCCTCGATTATGTTTTTCAGCCTGTCCTCAAAATCGCCGCGGTATTTTGTACCTGCAATAAGCTGGGTTATATCAAGGGAATATATAACCTTGTTCCACATCTCTGCCGGCACCTTTTTCTGTGCTATAAGGTTTGCAACCCCCTCCACAACAACGGTTTTTCCAACTCCCGCCTCTCCCACAAGACAGGGATTGTTTTTTTGCCTGCGCAAAAGAATTTCTATTATGCGCTGTATCTCCCTGTCCCTTTCAAGGCAAGGGTCAAACAGGGTTGTCTGTGCCTGTTTGACAAGATTTTTTGCGTATTTTTCGAGATTTTTAAATTCTTTTTTGTTTTCTTCTTCTCTTTTAGGGGCACTTTGAAACTGCAGTGTACCAAATTTTTCGCTTATTGTTCCAAGTTTTTTTACAAACCCGGGTTCATCCTTTACATAAATCAGCACAAGCTGACGGGCAATACAGTTTTCGTTTGCCATTACAGCCAGCATAATTTCGCACACGTCCACCGACCATCTGCCGTTTTTGCGGGCAATTTCTCCCGCCTGTTTTAAAACTGTAACGGCATTAAGGGACAAATCCTCATGGCACAGACTGCTCTGCCTGCCTGTGCCCATAACCGCTGTTACAGCATTGTATACCGCCGAAAAACCTATCCCGGATTTTTCCAGCAGGTCGTTTGTATCATTTTTTCCCTGAGACATTATGCCAAGCAGAATATGCTCGGTGCCTACGGTAAGGTGTCCCATTTTCTGGGCTATGTCAATTCCTGCGCTTACACTGCGGTTTGCGCATTCTGAAAAATTTTTAAATCTGTACATAATCTGTTTCCCTGCAAAATTAATAGACAATATAAAACTGCCTGTATAGATTATGCTACGGGATAAAAAAAATAAGCCGGAAAATCCGGCTTACTGCTGTCAATTATTTGAAAATTATTTTGCAAGTGCTTCTTCAATTGCCAAAGCAATCTGGTCAGGGCAGCTTGTGGATTTAAAACCGCATCTTACACCTTTCATTCTTTTTGCAACATCTTCTGCTTTCATACCTATAACAAGTCTGGAAATGCCTTCGATATTGCCGCTGCAGCCGCCGATAACCTTGATATCTTTAATGATACCGTCTTCGATAACAATTTTTGTGCTTCTGGAGCACACGCCTTTGTTCATTCTTGTATATTCCATTATATTTACCCCTTTTTATTACTATTCCAAAACATATTAACAAAAACTTTTGCAAAATGCAACTGTTTTGTGATATTATACTGCAATTGACACTTAAAGCAAAAACATATAAAATAGATATACATATTTTGAAAGGAGGCGTCACGGCCTGTGAAATTTGTTTTTATGAAATCCGAGTTCAAGGGCACATATGTGCCTGATGCTGTTTTTGACGGTCTGTACGACGCCCGCAACAACGACCTTAAAGTTATCCTTTATGTTATTAAAAACGAGGAAACCGACCCTTTGAAAATAAGCAGTGATCTGAACATAAGCCACTCTGCAGCAGTATCTTCTCTTATGTACTGGGCTGACCATGGGCTTATCCACTGCGAAGAAGAAACTGCAAAACCTAAAAAGAAAAAGGCTTTGTCCAGCGAAATTATCGCCACAATGGCATCTGACCCCGGTGTAAAGGCACTGTGTCAGAATCTGCAGATTATCTTTGGATCCTCTTTAAGCGAAAACTATACAAACCAGTTTATTTCGCTTTATCTGGAAGAAAATATCCCTGTGGATGTTATCCTGCCAATTGCACAGCACTACATTTCTCTTGAAGAGTACAGCCCTGCATATATCCTTAAAGTTATCCGTTCGTGGCAGAAGAAACACAAATTTGAAAACGGCAATGACGTAGACAGATATCTTGGATTGCTGCAGAAGCGGAACGAAGTTTATGAAAAGGTGTGCAGAATTTTCGGGCTGGATATTACAAAGCTTAAAACCAGCGAAAAAACGGTTATCGACCGCTGGCAGGAAAAATACAATATGAGCTTTGATATGATTGAAGAAAGCTTTATCCGTGCAGGCAGCCTTGCAGGCATCGCCTACTGCAACGGCATACTGAAAAACTGGTCACAGAAGGGCTATAAAACACCAAAAGACCTTGAAAGTGAAATTTCCAACATTACACAAAGCAAACGTAATATAGATTCTCAGGACGATTTGATTATCAAAAACATCACTAACGTTCCTGTATTCAGAGATTAAACGGGAGAAAAGTTATGGCAACAAACACCCAGACTGTTTCCAATGCAAACGATACCCTTGCAAGACGCCGTCAGGCAAACAGCAGTTTGCTTATGCGCCGTCAGCAGGAAGTATTTGCAAAATTGCCTCAGATTGAGGATATCGGTTATGAAATAACCGCTCTTGGTGCAGATTTTACCATGGCAAAGCTGGCTAAAAACGAAGAACGGGCTGCAAAGCTTAAACAGCAGATGCTGGAACTTGAACAGAATAAAAGAAAAATGCTTGTGGAAAACGGCTTTAGTGCAGATTACCTTGACCCCGTCTACACCTGCCCTGTATGCAAGGATAAAGGTTTTGCAGAAGGTAAAATATGCAGCTGCTTAAAACAGGAGATTATAAAACAGCGTCAGAATATGCTTACCAGCCTTTCCCCTGCACCAAAAACCAGTTTTGAGCAGTTCAGCCTTGAATACTATCCTGATGTCACCGACGAAAAAGGCATTAACCCCCGCAGACAGATGCAGCAGATTTTCAGCTACTGCAAAAAATATGCCGAAAGCTTTAACCGAAGCCGCCGCAGCATACTTATGCTTGGTTCTTCCGGTCTTGGCAAAACACATCTTTCCTGTGCAATTGCCGAAGAATGTGTAGAAAAAGGCTTTGTTGTTATGTACGCAAGCAGTCAGAGCATGTTTGAACAGTTTGAAAACAACCGCTACGATACACAGAATATCTTAAGCGATATTCTTGACTGTGACCTTTTTATCCTCGATGACCTTGGCACAGAATATTTGACTGCACACGGGCTGAGCATTCTTTACAATATAATCAACACAAGAATGCTTAACGGTGCACCGTGTATCTTCTCCACAAATCTTACAAGCCAGAAAGCACTTACTGCAAAGTACGGCGAAAAAATTGTTTCACGTCTGCTGGGCAGCTGTGATACCTTGTTCTTTGTTGGCGAAGATATAAGATTTAAAAAAAGATAATGGGATAAAATATCAGAGGTTTTACAGCTTCTGATATTTTTGTACAGGTTTATTTATGAAAAAATATAAAAAGGTTTATATCGAAATAACCAATATCTGCAATCTTAACTGTACCTTCTGCCCGGGGCACAAAAGACAGCTTAAAGAGATGAGTGCAGAAAATTTTGAAACTGTTTTGAGCAGAACACACCATATCGGCGAAAACTTTTATCTGCATCTTATGGGAGAACCTACCGCTCACAGTGAATTTGCCGAAATTCTTGATATATGCAGCAGCTATGGCATACGCCCAAACATCACTACAAACGGCACTCTGCTTGGCAAAAAGGCCGATATTATTCTGCAGAAAGATGTGCGCAATGTAAGCATATCGCTGCACAGCTTTGAAGCAAATGACCTTAATAAATCCCTTGAAAATTATCTTGGAGATATAACTGATTTCTGCAGAAAAGCTCTTGGCAGCAGAACCGTTGTGGAACTGAGACTGTGGAATATGAGCCGCGAAAGCCTTGCTGACCCAAACAGCTTCAACTTTAAAATAACAGAATTTCTGCGTGAAAACCTTGACCTTGGCAGTGAAATATATGACAGAATTAACGAAACATTTTTTGCGATGGAAGGCAACCGCAAAAAGAATTTCCGTTTAAAAGAAAACATTTTTCTTGGTATGTCAGAACAGTTCAGCTGGCCAAGCATAGAAAATTCTCCAAATGAAATATGCAAAGGCTTCTGCTATGGTCTGCGCAATCAGATTGCAGTACTGGCAGACGGCACAGTTGTTCCCTGCTGCCTTGATGCAGACGGCAATATGCCACTTGGAAATATTTTTGAAGATGAAATTGAAAATATTATAAACAGCAAAAGAGCCAAAAACATTTATGACGGTTTTACCAATCACAAGGCTGTTGAATCCTTGTGCCAGAGCTGCGGTTATATGAAAAAATATCTTCAGTTTAAAAAAATATAAAATAAAATCCGTACAGCAACCTGTCTGCTGTGCGGATATTTTTTTGACAATTATTGATTATCAAAATCTGCAGGCGTATAATGAATATATTGAATACAATCTTTTGCTAAGGGGTGATTGTTCTGATAAATAAAATTTTTAATCCTTTAAGCCTGCTTGGCAGCAGCAAACCTCTTGGAGATTTACCCGGCGGTGAAACAATATTCCGCAAAACTGTAGCAATTGCATGGCCTGCTGTGCTGGAATCTTTTCTGGTAAGTATTGTTGCAATGGTGGACAATATTATGGTTTCCAGCCTTGGTACATATGCCATTGCGGCTATAGGGCTTACTACACAGCCTAAATTTATCGGTTTTGCAATTATCATATCGATGAACGTTGCGGTTTCTGCCCTTGTTGCAAGACGCCGTGGCGAAAACGACCGCGAGGGTGCAAACAAGGTGCTTAAACAGGCACTTGTGGTGTCGGCAATACTTATCGCCATTATTTCGGTTACATTTACCGCAGCTGCTGTTCCGCTGCTTAATTTCTGCGGTGCACAGCCTGATACCATTGAGCCATCAACACAGTATTTCCGCATTATTATGAGCTGCAGCTGTTTTCAGCTGTTCTCCATGGTGCTTAATGCAGCACAGCGTGGCGTTGGCAGAACAAAAATTGCCATGCGCACCAATATAGTTTCCAATGTGGTAAACGTGGTTTTCAACTATCTGCTTATCGGCGGAAGATTTGGATTCCCTGCTTTGGGTGTGAGAGGTGCTGCTATTGCAACTGTGCTTGGCAGTATGGCAGCCTGTGCAATCTCCCTTGCAAGTATATGCAGCAAGGACGGCTATCTGAATATAAGAATGATGAAAGGCCCGATTTTCAATAAGGATATTATCAAATCCATGGCAAAGCTTACAGGTGGTACACTTACCGAACAGCTTTGTTTCCGTTTTGGGTTTCTTATGTTCTCCATGATAGTTGCAAACCTTGGCACACAGGCCTATGCAACACATCAGATAGCTATGAACTGTATGCATATGTCCTTTGCAATCGGTGACGGATTTTCAGTTGCGGCAGTTTCGCTTGTTGGTATGAATCTTGGGGCAAAACGCAGTGACCTTGCCAAAATTTACGGCCTTGCCTGCAAACGTCTTGGACGCATATTTGCAGTTGTTCTGTGTGTATTTTTTGTTTTTGGCGGCAGATATGTATATTATCTGTTTACCGATGATATCAATATGATTAACCTTGGCAGTATAATTGTAAAAATTCTTGCTGTTATTCTGTTTTTCCAGATAGACCAGGTTATCACATCAGGTTGTCTTAAAGGTGCAGGTGATACAAAATACGTTGCCAAAGTTGCCTTTATAAGTGTTGCAATTATCCGTCCTCTTGCTGCGTGGGGATTCTGTTATCCTTTGGGGCTTGGGCTTATAGGTGCCTGGATTGGCACACTGTGCGACCAGTTGACCAGAAACGTGATGAACGCAAGCAGATTTAAAAGCGGGAAATGGACAGAAATTAAGTTGTAAAAAAACAAAGGTAGTCTTTTGATAAGACTACCTTTTTATTTCTGGCACCCCCAGCGAGAATCGAACTCACAACTAACCCTTAGGAGTCACATTTTGTGTAATATTTTTCAGTTTGTTATAGTGTCTGTCAGTGCCTGATAAAGTCTGTTTTCCTTTATTTTACTGGGTTTTCAATACTTGGCGGAATGCAAATGCTACCTATCAATTACTACAAAAACCCATCAGTTTCTAATAAAAATATTGAAGTTTATTAGAAGGAAAATCCGATAAATGTGCAAATTGTTTATTAATATGATATAATCATTTTAAATAAACTATTTTTCACTTGATTGAAAAGGTAAAACAGAAAAAGTGGAATACTCTTTCAGAGTGTGCCTTTTTTACAACCTGTAACAGAAACGGGGAATGATATATGAAAAGAATAATATCTGTTTTGTTGGTATTATCAATACTTTTATCCGCTTGCGGCGGCAAAACCAAAATGCCTGAAGAGCAAAATCCTGAGGAAATTTTCAGCAAAACCATTCATGATTTCCCAAATCATCAGGTAGTTCAGCTTGCAGAGGACGAGGATACAAACTTTGTGGTATATTCTGACGGTGTGCAGGAGTTTAAAAATACCAGCGATAAAAACACCCTTGTAGCTGCCGATGTGGAAAATTCCGTCTACACTTTTTCAAATGCGGATGACAGCCTTAAAAATCTTAAAAAAGGCGATATTTTCTGGATGGAAATTGAAGGAGATATTCCACAGACTATTGCCATTAAGGTTAAAAAGGTGGAAGTCAATGGTGATGACGTAACGGTTTACGATGCGATTGCAACAGTTGAAGATTTATTTACATATGTGGAAATCGATATGGTAACCGGCACCGACACAATGTATCTGCAGAATATAGCTGAGGGTGTGGATGTAAGCTATGACGGTGCTCCGGATATCTTTGAAGATTCAGAAACTACAGAAAACGGTGAAACCATACAGGATATCGGAAATCTTGAAGAAGATATTTCTCCTTCCGAGGAAGATATTGAAATTCCCCCTATGAATCTTCCTTCCACACAGGGCCTCGACATTATTCCTCTTGCCAACAAAAATCAGGAAAGCGAAATTGTTGTAAGCGAAACTTCTCCTGAAAAGGACAAGGATATAAACTCAGGCGATAAAACTGTTATTATAGATAATCAGGATTTGCCAAGACCTGTAACATTTTCCACAGCTATTAATATTTCCAGCGATGACTATTCAGCTTCGGCAGGTTTTAACAACTGGTTCAGCGTAAGCGGCAATGTTTCAGCAAAAGGCCGTGTATATTACAATCTCAGAACAATAGATATAAAATACCGCTATTCTGCAAAAGATAACTATTATGACAGCAGCATGGTTGTTCACGGCGAAAGTGGCTGGAATTTAAACTTTACAGGTAGCGGCTCAATATCCGGCAACTTACCTATGGCAGAGGTTGTTGTGCCTATTCCTTATTGCCCTATTATTATGTGCTGCAGTGAACTTTATTTAACTGTATCTACAACAGGCAGTATCTCGGGCGGTTGGGGCTACAGTGGTGATGTTGATATAGGCTTCAGTGCAAGTATGGGTGGAAATCAGCCTTTCGCTGCCAGAAACGAAAGCGAATTTTACGAAAAAGAAAAGCACTCAAACCTTATGGACCTGTCGGGCACTGTTGATTTTGGACCAAAAATCAAGATGTCTTTGGGCATCCGCAACCTTGCTTTCTGGCAAAAAAGTTCCCGCAACCTTGCAGAATTTTACGGAACATATGCACTGCCTGTACGTTTTAAAGGTGAATACGATCCTTTTGAGGATGCATTTACCCCAAATCCATCCACAAAGCACGATTGCGATGTGTGCATAGCAGGTAAAGTGAGCATTGTGGGTACAGGCTCCTGCGGTGCCAGATTGGGCATAGGCAAAGAAAAACTTGCGCCAAAAG
Organism: Oscillospiraceae bacterium; assembly: GCA_017505635.1. GTDB lineage: Bacteria > Bacillota > Clostridia > Oscillospirales > Ruminococcaceae > RGIG3102. The sequence continues at coordinate 29,640 of JAFVOU010000039.1, forward strand.
AACAAGCTTCTATACAGCAAGGCATCTTAAAAGGCAGTATTGATCTGCCGGGTTTCACCCTTGACCTTGCAGATTTTTACTTGTCTCTGGTAAGGAATGGTGTTGAAAGCCCTGAATTCGACTGGACAAAATGTCCGCATAAGCGATATAAAACCGATATTCTTGTTTCGGGCGATTTAGGCCCTGTGCCTCAGGCAAAGGGCAAAGCAACCTATCCTGACAAAAGAACCGAAAGCTTTGTTACCGATGCAAATGGCAACGCATGTGTTTATCTGCCAAACGGCGACAACCTGATTGAAGCCGAAAAAGGCAATATGGTGGATAAAATCACAACCACTATAAGCGATCAGCCATCATCAGCCAAGCTGACACTTGAGGAAAGACGTGATATTTTTGTGGTATTCGACTACAGGTACCATACTTATGTTGATCTTACAACCGACAATGGTCGTGATCTTGCGTGGTACACCCCTGATAAATTTCCTTCCATAACAAATGCTGTCCTCACACGATACCCTGAGGCTGTTATTATGGAACGTTCAGATTTTGAGGCTTTGCGCATCGGTCCATATGAAGATCAAAAACGTTGTAATGATAAATACGGTATATCCCGTGGGGATATTGTAATTTATATTGACCTGCTTTCACCTTTTGATGTGTATGACTTTTACTCAAACGGAGGTTTTTACAAAACCCGTTTTGACGGCAGTGGTATAAGGTATGCTTACATCGAGGCATATGTGGCGGTAGAAACTGCTCAGGAAGGCTCTGTATGTGGTTGGGATATTTGTTATTATCAGGAAGGTATATTAGGTTTCGACATTGATCAACAATATGATACCAAAACTTCAACTGTAAATCAGGTACTGTCACGTCACACTCAGAGATATGATACTCAGTACAGTTTTGACAGCACATTTAAAATTGTGCAGGAAAAAATTACAGAAAGCGATGAAACCGATTATGTAATGGCTGAAGGCCCTATAGATACCTACTCTTATCTTTCCAATTCTGCCCCTTACGGTGTGCAGATGGTGGAACATGCGCTGGATTTGGCTTTCCCTTATATTGATAACCTTTTAGGCGAAGACCGCTCTGCCAATATGCCTGTAGAAGACGAGCAGACTGATGAAGAAGAGCAAACTAATGCAGAAGATGAAGAAGAGAACACCGACCTTCCTGATGGAGCAGAAGATGGGAACACCCATATTCCTGATGAAGCAGGAGAAGAAATTGTGGTTTATGATGATACAAACCCATAATCTTCCACCTAAGAAAAACAGAACATAGATAAACTGGTAAATTCAAGCAAAGAAGACCCCGAACTTCTCAGCAAAATTATTACTATTTTAAACAGTAAAAATTAACTTTATTATGGTATAATATTCTTATTAGAAGAAATTGATTTTTATTAGAAAAATTCACTTTAGAGCAAAAATAGTTCGTATTCCGCGTTGAAATCCGAACTTATCTTAAAAACATAAAAAATGCCCTGATTTATCTAAAATCAAGGCATTTTTTAGTACTATGGCAGGGTTAATGCGGCTCGAACGCACGACCTGTCGCTTAGGAGGCGACCGCTCTATCCAACTGAGCTATAACCCCGTATTCAATTTTAGGTGTTTTTCTAATATAATGGGAAGATGTAACAAGTTCCTTAGGAGGGGTTTGTTATATCCATTTAACTATGGAGGCGCATATTAAATTGTTACACTGTGTGTATTATTGCGAAGCGCAGCAGCCCGACAGGTTCTTATATCCATTTAACTGTACAATCCGATATTGCTTCAATAATATCGCCATTAAATTTTACACCATTGTACAGTAAAAATCAACTGTATTTATTTTCTGCAGTATAAAAGAGCACACCGTTTTTTCGGTGTGCTCCTGTGTTTTATGCGTTAATCTTTTTTTCAAGCTTCTTTTCCATTTTTGATGTGATTGCTTTTACCGGCTTTTCAAATGCATAATGCAGCACAAAACTTAATGCCACAATAATTATCCATGATGCAAAAAGCCACATTACGCCGCCTTTTTCAAAGCGCAGCAATTCGTAGATAACAAGCATATGCACAAGGAACAGTCCGTAGGATATGTCAAAATTCAGTCTGAATCTGCCGAATGCATAGCCGAGGCCTATTGTGATAAAAGGAATTACAATACCATAAACGGGGTTGTGCATCTCGCCGAATTTAGGCACTATACCGCATTTGTCATAAAGGAAGGTCCATACTGTAAACAGAATGGTAAGCGATATTACAATGCCTTTTCGACTGAATATGCCCACAAGCTTTTCGCGGTGACAGTAGAACATGCTTCCGATAATAAACTCGTACATAAACATTGCAGGGTTATCTATTCGTGACAGGATGTTTATCACAGGAAATTTCGCAAGAAAACCGAGGAACTGAGTGTCCCAAACATTGAACTGCCATAGTGCAACCACTGTTACAATCCACCACACAAGGCGCTTGTTGTTGAGAATTGCGTAGATAAGCGGTACTATAACATAAAAAACAACTTCAACACGCAAAGACCATATAACCCCGTTTGATATGCCGTCGGGCACATAGATAAGGCCAAAGGTCATTATATTCAAAAATCTGCGGATGATATATGTTGATGTCAGGATATTCAGGCCTCTTGCTGCGTCTATAATAACCATAAATGCCGAAACCAGCAGATAAACAGGATATATACGCACTATGCGTTTATACCAGAACAACCAGACATTTCCTTTGTTTTTAACTATTCTGTCATACGAAGCATAGGTCAGATATCCGCTGAGTGCATAAAAAATTATAACCCCTACCTGCCCGTCTGTTAAAAACAGCATAAAAATCGGTTTTTCAAAACCGAACCACTTGAATGAGTGAGAAAACATTACTATAAAAGCAGCTAAAAGACGGATAATATCAAAACAGTTGTCGTTGAAGGACGGAATATTTCTGTATGACAGCCTGTCACTGCAGATTGCTGTTTCCATTATATGTTTCACTCCTTTTCAAAAATTCACTGTATAACAAAAAAGCCGCTCAATAGAGCGGCTTTTTGATGGCGGAGAGAGAGGGATTCGCCGTCTGCACGGCTATCGCCCTGCATACTGACTGGCTTTCGCTGCCGCTCAAGCTCTTTTGGCTGAAAACAGTGTACCACACTGTTTTCTTTACGCCAAAACCCTCACGGGTTCGAATCCCGTTTCATCAAAAAACCACTTTTACTGTATAACAAAAAACCACCTCTGTTGAGGTGGTTTTTGATGGCGGAGAGAGAGGGATTCGAACCCTCGGTGCGTGTTACCGCACACCCGCGTTCCAGGCGAGCACCTTCGACCACTCAGACATCTCTCCGTGTTCGACAGCTTTATTATTATATACTGTAAAAATCAAATTGTCAATAGCAAATTTCAAAAAAATTCAACAAATTTATGTTTTTGTAAAATTTTTTTAATCATATAGTTTTTACCAGAAAAACCGCCCTGTAAAACAGAGCGGTTTTTCGTTTTTTGTTATTTAAGATTGTTGCCGCAGTTTTTGCAGAATGCATCTTCGATACCTGTCTGCGCACCGCAGTTGGAGCAGAAATTTACAACTTCCACTTCAGCTTCTTCAGCTTCTTTGCGCACTTCTTCAAGCTGTGCTTCAATTTTTGCAATATCTTCGATGTACTGTTTTACAAGTTCATCGTTTGATTCGCCTGATTTGTGCAGCGCATACACAAGTGCACCAAGCTGTTTCTGTGCTTTGCCAAGTTCGTTTTCCAAAGAAAACTCGTTGATTTTTTCCTTGCCTTTGTCAATGTATTCGCCTGTTACCTTTGCAACCTTATCTGCCACTTTTGCAGAAGATTCCATTAATTCTTCAAAAAATTTCATAATATATATCTCCTTTGATGTTATAATCCGTAAAATTCCTTAAGCATCGAACCGGACGGCAAATCACCCTCGCGGATAAAATCACAGTTGGAAAATGCTTTAAGCAGCTGTTCAAATCTCTGCGATTCCGCTGTATTGTCATCCAGATCGTGTGAAAGATTTTTAAGTGCCGAATTAGCCACAAGTATTTCGTAGCTGAAAGATGTGTCCAGCAGCAAATCCGCGTTTGGTTTGAATGGTTTGATGTATTTATCTTCGCCTTCGCATACACTGTTCCACATCGAAATTGTCTTTTGCGGCGAATGTCCGCGGTATTTATGGTCACGAATCATCCGTCGTACAAGACGCAGGTCACGGGTAGGAATGATGCGCTGGCCCTGATGGGAATATTCTTCCCTTAAACCCGCATAGATTGTGAAGACCTGATTGCGGTCAAGGCCTTCCAGCACAACAGGATTAAGTGCGTGAATACCCTCCACAATAACAAAGCCGTCACCAATATCAAGGGGAGTTGCGTTTTCTATTCTGCGTTCGGTTTTAAAATCGAATTTAGGCAGAACGGTTTTTCCTGTAAGGATAAGCTCGTTAAGGCATTTGTCCATAAGCGGAATATCCACCGCATAAACATTTTCGTAGTCTTTTGTGCCGTCGGCAAGGCGTGGGTAGTCTTCAGGATTTTTGTAAAAATCATCCATAGACAGCACCTGAGCCTGCTTGCCCATAGTGCGCAGTTTTTCGGCTATTTTATTGCTTGTGGTGGTTTTGCCGCTGCCTGACGGCCCTGTAAGCATAATTACATGTCTGTCTGCCGCAACAATTTCCTTTGCTGCTGCATAAACACGGGATTCGTATTCGAACTCGCAGTGTCTTATAAAGCTGCTTTTGTCGGTTGCTGCTGCGTTGATGAGTGAAATTTCTACTAATCGTTTAGGAATCCAAATTGCCGGCATACATCTATCACCTCGTCTTTTCGGGCTAAAATTGTATCAAAATCCTTTACATATTCTGTTGGGTACTTGTAGTTGTATATACGTTTAAGTTCACCGTCTGAACCAACCACCTTGGTAACTCCTCCCGCACCGCAGGAGATTATAGTCTGTATTTCTTCCATTATATATATATTATACAGACTTTCGTGATGAGGTTGTGAAAAACCTACATTTTCAAGGCTCTGCAGTGTGGATTTCTGACGGTACATATAATAGGGCACATATCCGTTTTCTCCCAGCATTGCATTTTTTGCCAGCATCTGTTCAACGTCTGCATAGCTGTTGTTCTGATTGTTTGTAACAATATTTGATGCACGTTTAAGAGTGAGTGTGTGCACTGTTATATTTTCTGCACCAAGTTCGATACAGCCTTTAAGGGAATTTTCAAAACCTTCCACTGTATCTTGCGGAAGCCCTGCAATAAGGTCGGTATTGATGCTTTTAAAGCCGATTTCCCTTGCTGTTTTATAGCATTCCACAAAATCCTGATGTGTGTGTTTGCGGCCTATGGCTTTAAGCACCTCGTCAGAAAAAGTCTGAGGATTTATAGATACGCGGTCGGCACCAAGTTTTTTTATAATCTGCAGTTTTTCCCTTGTTGTACAGTCCGGGCGTCCTGCCTCGACAGTGTATTCTTCCACCTTTGAAAGGTCAAAATTATCTTTGACTGTCTGCATTATGCGCTCCAGCTGTTCTGCACTGACCGCAGTAGGTGTGCCGCCGCCGATGTAGATTGTTTTAAGGTTAAGCTTTGCCTTTTGCGCTGTGAGTGCTGTATATTTTATCTCCTCACACAGTTTTTCCACATACTGTTCCATAAGCTTTGTTGCATTTGTACTGCCTACTGAAACAAAGGAACAGTAACTGCAGCGTGTAGGACAAAACGGAATGGAAATGTACAGGCTGTAATCGTTTGGTCTGCAGTTATCAATTATATCCTTTTGCAGAGAGAAAATATCACTGCAAAGCTTTATTTTTTCGTCAGTTACGAAATACTGATTTTTAAAGATATCCTTTACCTTTTCGATGTCCCCGTGCTTTTTGTAAAGATTGCGCATAAGTCGCACAGGGCGCACCCCTGTAAGCATACCCCAGGCAAGTTTTTTGCCGAATGCTTCAGTATACATATTATAAACTGCCGCACAGATGTCCAGCATCATTTTGTCCTCGCTGTCATCTGCCTCAAGTGTATCGGTATATACTTTTCCGTTAAAGGTAAGTTCTGCACAAACAGTTTTATCCCGTCTGCTTACCGTAAGTATATCTGCCTGCTCTGTGTGCTGTTTCTCTGCACCATAAACAACCGACAAATCCTTTGTGAACATACGGGTTAACTGTTCAATTTCGTAATGACTGTTTAAATTATCTAAAATTATAAGCACTTAATTGCCTCTTTTAAATAAGGATTCTGCACCTTTTCCTGATGGAATGTGGAAAAATGTGCGTGCCCCGGCATAACCTTTGGATTTTGTTTGCCAACAATCTCTGCGATAACAGCCAGGGACTTCATAATAATTTCGTAGTCACCGCCCGGCAGGTCTGTTCTGCCTATTGTACCTGCAAAAAGAGTGTCTCCGCTGATAAGCATATCTTCGCATTTGAAGCAGAAACCTCCCGGTGTATGACCAGGTGTGTGGAATGCAAAGATTTTCATCTCACCGATTTCAAAAGTTTCCTTGTCTTTAAACTCTTTAAGACCTTCCATATGAAACTGCAGAATATCCTGACGTCCCATATAAATCGGCGCATCACTGTTTTGACGCAGTTCATCCATGCATTCGCGGTGGTCGTGATGACCGTGTGTCATAAACACAGCTTTAAGCTGCGCATTGTCGTTTTTGAGGATTGCATCAATTTTTTCCCATCTGATGCTGCAGTCAAAAAGCACTGCATTGCCTGTGTTATCTGTAAACAGATAACAGTTTGTGTAATAAGGGGCACTGCCCATAAGATGATAAACTTTCATTTACTGTGCCTTCCATTCGTCTGTGTCTAAAATAATTGTAACAGGACCGTCATTTGTAAGGTTAATCTGCATATCGGCACCAAATTCGCCATGAATAACCTTTTTAAAGCCTGCTGTTTCGATTTCGGATAAGAATTTTTCGTAGATAGGAATTGCCTTTTCAGGACGTGCAGCCTTGATAAATGAAGGGCGTCTGCCTTTTTTGGTGTCGGCAAACAGTGTAAACTGGCTTACAACCATACAGCTGTAGTTTTTATCAAGTGCAGAAATGTTCATTTTTCCGTCTTCATCTTCAAAAATTCTCAGTTCACTGATTTTTTTGGCAAGAACAGCTGTGTCCTTTGCTTCGTCGGTGTCGTTTACACCAAACAGAACCACAAGGCCCTGTTCCATATACTGTTTTTCGCCGCCGTTTACTGTTATCCAGGCGTCCTTTACTCTTTGTACTACTGCTCTCATTTTATATTAACCTCTGATTACAGAAACGATATTTTTGTTTTTGGAAAGTTTGTTGATAACACTTGTAAGGTGTTCGGTGTTGTTTACACCTATTGTAATGCTCATTTCAATACGGTGGTCAGGCATCTGACGTGCGTTGAGGGCAAAAACAGGAATTCTGTTGTTTGTCATAAGCATGGATATCTCGCCTACAATCATAGGTGTTTCAAGTGCTACGATATTGAGTGTAGCCTTGAAGTCCTCGCGGATATTGTCTGCCCAGTAAGCATTCACCCAGCGGCCTGCGTTTTCTTCATCGCGCAGTTCGGGACGTGCATGAACACAGGACTGTTTGTGGACAGAAACACCAAATCCTCTTGTGATAAAGCCCACAATAGGGTCACCCGGCAGAGGATTGCAGCATTTGGAGAATTTGACAAGACAGTTGTCCAGTCCTTCCACGATAACACCGTTGGAGCTTTTTGTGCGCTTGATAGGTGCTGTCTTGATTTTTGGTTCGTTTGCCTTGGAATCCTTCTGCATTTTGGCATAGTCTTCCTTGGCTTTGAACATAACCTTGCCAAGCTGCAGACCGCCATAACCAAGGGCTGCAAACATTTCTTCGGCATTGTTTACCTTGTTTCTCTTTGCAAGGTTTTCCACAAATTTTGTGTATTCCTCACCGTCAAGATTGATAAGTGCCCGGCGGAATTCACGGTCCAGGGCTTCCTTGCCTTCCTGAATGTTTTCTTCCTTGCGTTCTTTTTTAAACCATGAACGGATTTTGCTCTTGGCTTCGCTGGTTGTAACGATATTAAGCCAGTCTCTGCTTGGGCCTTTATCTTTTGCTGTTATAATTTCTATAATTTCGCCTGTATTTACCTTGTAGTCGATAGGCACAATACGTCCGTTAACCTTTGCACCTGTCATTCGGTTGCCAACAGCAGAGTGAATTGCATAGGCAAAGTCGATAATAGTTGCACCATAAGGCAGGTTGATAACGTCACCTTTTGGTGTAAATACAAATACGTCATCAGGGATAAGTTCGTTTTTGATATCGCTGAGGATTTCACTTGCATCATCAGAATCCTGCTGACTTTCAAGAATCTGACGTACCCAGGTGAGTTTTTCCTCCATATTATCCTGACCATGTACACCTGTTTTGTATTTCCAGTGAGCTGCAACACCATATTCTGCTGTGTGGTGCATATCCCATGTTCTTATCTGGATTTCAAAAGGCACACCTTTTTTACCGATTACTGATGTGTGCAGGGACTGGTACATATTGGCCTTAGGTGTGGAGATGTAATCCTTGAAACGTGACGGAATAGGACGATACAAATCGTGCATAAGCATCAGCGCATTGTAGCATTCTGCCACGTTGTTGAGGATAATGCGCACAGCATGGATATCATAAATATCGTTGAGCTCTCTGCCCTGCATATAAAGCTTGCGGTATACACCGTAAACACTTTTTACCCTGCCCATAACTGTTGCATCGCCAAGGCCGTATTCTTCAAGCTTGCCTTTTACCTCTTCAACAATTGTATCAACAATTGTCTGTGCATTGCCATTGCGCTGAATAATGTTTTTCACTTCTTCATAACCTACAGGGTCAAGAATGCGCAGAGAGATATCCTGCAGTTCATCCTTGATATTGCTGATACCCAGACGGTGGGCAATAGGCGCATAAACTTCCATAACTTCAAGAGCCTTATCGCGCTGTTTCTGAGGTTTCCATCCATGGTATGTGCGCATATTGTGCAGACGGTCGCACAGTTTGATAAGCATAACACGGATATCCTGGCTCATGGCAAGCAGCATTTTGCGCAGGTTTTCGGCCTGTTCTTCTTCCTGTGTCAGCAAAGCAATTTTACCCAATTTGGTAACACCGTCAACAAGATGTGCTGTTTCCTTGCCAAATTCCTTTTCTATATCTTCAAGGGTAACATCTGTGTCTTCCACAACATCATGCAGCAATGCAGCGGCAATACTTGTTGTATCAAGACCAAGTTCCATTACTATTGCAGCCACAGCTACAGGATGCTCAACATATGCTTCTCCTGTTTTTCTGAACTGCCCTTCGTGCATTTTTTCTGCAAGTCTGTAGGCTTTTTCAATTGTTTCCACATCATAGTGCTTTGCGCCATGTTCGTTTATAAGGTTTTTAAGCTCTTCGTATTTCATGCTTACACCACCCGTTGGTTAATTTTGTAAATCTTTTATATAAACACTGGAGAACAAATCCTTCTTCTGTGTTACTTTGATAAGTTTAAAACAGTTTTTACCGCTTTCCTCTGAAGTTTCAATAAGACCAAGTTCCTGCATAACATCAATTGCAATCTGTATTCTACCGCTTTCAATGCTGCTGAAATGTACAAACAGCGGACGAATGTCATCACTTGGAACATTGCCGTGACCAAGATATCTGTAGATATCCGCCACCTCCTGACGTGTAGGACAAAGGCGCTGTTTCTGCTCTTTTGTGATATCAGGATTGTTTTTATAAAGCTTATACAGGTCATAGCTGTCGATTATATCATCGGACAGACTTGCAGGACGTACCTCTTTTATTTTAACAGAAACCATACTGCCCATACTGCTTTCATATATGGAAAGGTTTGCTGTAAGATCAATAAAATCGCCTATATTATACGCAAATTCTTTTGGAGATACATTGAACATAACCCCCTGCAGAAAGTTTGAGCCGTCTTTTACCTTAAGGCGCAGATGTTTGCCGTCACTTACAGGATATATGCCTGTTATCTGCACGTTTTCCACCATAAAAAGCGGATTTGGATTGCCGTTGCCGAAAGGTGCAAGAGCACTTATCTGAGAAACACTTTCCACCGATATTTCCTCTGCTGTTGCACAGCAGTCAACATAAAGGCTTTCGGTTTTTGCCAATGCAGTAACATCGTTTGCAATTTCGTTGATTGCACGGCGGAAATTTTCGAGATTTTCTTCTTCTATTGTAAGGCCTGCCGCAAGTTCGTGACCGCCATAGCGCACAAGCCATTCTTTTGTCTGTTCAAGCGCACGGTGAAGATTGAATGATGCAACACTTCTGCCGCTGCCCTTATAGCTTTCTCCGTCACGGGTAAGCACGATGGCAGGCTTTGCGTAGGTTTCTACCAGGCGGGAAGCAACAATGCCCACAACACCCGGGTGATAATGCTGCCCCCACACAACGATAACACGGTCTTTGGTAAAGGTGTCATCTGCAAGAATTTCCTGAGTGATATCCTCTGCCATTCTGTTCTGTATATCCTGACGCTTCTGGTTTTCTGTTTCCAGCTGCTGTGCCAGCATGCGTGCATCGTCTTCGTCTTCGCTTAAAAGCAGTTCCAGTGCAACGGTAGGGTCTGCCATTCTGCCCGCTGCATTGATGCGTGGTGCAATTGCATAGGCAACGCTTTCGCTGGTAATTTCCCTGCCGCTTAAACCACAGATTTCGATAAGGCTTTCAAAGCCCTGACGGGTGCCTTCGTTAAGTATTGCAAGACCAGCCTTTACTATGGTGCGGTTTTCGCCCTCGAGAAGCATAAGGTCTGCTATTGTGCCAACTGCCACAAAATCCCCGTAATACTCCAGCATCTCCATTGGGTCAGCCTGTTCAAGTGCGCATACAAGCTTGAATGCAACACCTGCACCGCAAAGGGTTTTGCAAGGGCTTTCGTCATCTTTTCTCAGCGGGTCAACCACTGCAAGCGCTGCCGGAATTTCCCCTTTTGGCAGATGGTGGTCGGTAATAATGATATCAAGACCGATGCTGTTGGCAAATTCCACCTCGCTGATAGCTGCAATGCCGTTGTCCACCGTTACAACAAGGTCCACACCTTTGTTTTTAAGGCTTTGCAGTATAGCTGCATTAAGGCCGTAGCCGTCCTTTTCTCTGTTTGGCAGTTTGTAGAAAACATTTGCACCCATATTTTCAAGACATGTAAACAAAGTTGCCGTTGCACACACACCGTCCACATCGTAATCTCCATAGATAACGATTTTTTCGCCGTTTTCCACAGCTCTGAGTATACGGTTTACCGCTTTGTCCATATCTTTCATCAGATACGGGTCGGACAGCTGTGTTGTCTCAAAGAACATTGCCCTGGCTTTTTCACGACTGGAAGCACCTTTGCTTACCAGCACCTTTGCCAGCAGACTGCTTATGCCAAGAGACTGCTGCAGGCCGTTTACCTGCTCCATATTCAATTGTTCGCTGTGCCATTTTCTATAAAGCATTTAGACCTCTTGAATGTATATTATTAGTTTTTTACAGTATATTCGCTGCAGATTTGCTGTGCTATGCGCACACCGTCCACTGCTGCACTCATTATGCCGCCGGCATAACCTGCGCCTTCCCCGCATGGATAAATTCCTTTGATATTGCTCTGACAGTTTTCACCGCGGAGTATTCTTACCGGGGAAGATGTACGGGTTTCCACACCTGTAAGCACACTGTCCGCCTCTGCAAAACCATTGAGTTTGCGGTTCATTGCAGGCAGTGCATTTTTAAGTTCCTTTGTTATGTGGTCAGGGAACAAATCTGCCATATCGCATTCGGTTACACCTATAGGATAACTTGGTGTAACTCTGTTTATGTTAAGCCCTGCCTTGCCGCTGAGGAAATTATCCACAGTCTGTGCAGGTGCCTTGTAGTTTCTGCCACCCATTTCAAAGGCTCTTTTCTCCAGCTGACGCTGGAATGCAATTGCTTTGGTAAAATCTCCGTCAAAATCATGGGGAGTAACCGATACCACAACAGCACTGTTGGCATTTCTGCCGTCACGGGCATGGAGACTCATACCATTTACAACAACCGTGTTTTCTTCGCTTGCCGCAGCCACCACATTGCCGCCCGGACACATACAGAATGTGTACACACCGCGCCCTTTTGTGTTGTGCGACAGCTGATATTCGCCTTTAGGCAATGCCGGATGTCCCGCAAGGGAGTGATAAAGCCCTTTGTCTATTTCCGTCTGCAGGCTTTCAATTCGCACCCCAACCGAAAAAGGCTTTGCTTCCATCAGCAGAGATTTATCCTTTAACATAAAGAATGTATCCCTTGCGCTGTGTCCCGTTGCCATAACCAGCAGTTCGGTGCCGATGTCTCCGTTTGTTGTGGAAACAGAATATACTGCACCGTTTTTCACCGAAATATCGGTAAGTTTTGTACAGAAACGAACTTCACCGCCAAGGCGGATAATTTCGTTGCGGATATTTTTTATTACATTTACCAGCAGGTCGGTGCCGATATGGGGTTTTGCGATATGCTTTATCTCCCCGGGTGCACCAAATTCAACAAGGGTATCGGTTACAAACCCACAGCGGGAATCGCCTATGCGGGTTGTAAGCTTGCCGTCAGAAAATGTGCCTGCACCGCCCTCACCAAACTGAATGTTGCTTTGTGTATCAAGCTTTGCTGTGTTTTCAAAATTCTTTACTGTGCGGGTGCGTGTGTCCACATCTTCACCCTGTTCCAGAACAATCGGTCTGAAACCCTGACGTGCCAATACCAGCGCACAGAACAGACCTGCAGGACCAAGACCGCAGATAACAGGCCTTGTATTAAGCGTTTTTTCGCCTTTTTCAATCACAAGGGGTTGTTTCTGTTTAACAGAAATATCCTTGTCTTTGCCTGCAAAAAGCTGTTCTTTTGATTCGTCTGTAAGATTTATCCCCACACTGTATACAAATCTGACACCGTTGCGGGCATCAACCGACATCTTGTGGACAAATGCATCTTTTATATCACTTTTTTGCAGTTTAAGTTTTTTTACAGCCACAGCAACCGCCTGCTGCTTTGGCTGTTCGATATTAAGTTTTATATTGTTAACTATAATCATATTAATTTTTGATTGTTACATAGTATGTGCCGCGAACAAATGCAGCATCTGTTGACGGAATTATCATTTCCACTTCAACGGTCTGCTGTCCCTGTGCAAGTGCAACCTGTGTCATGTCAAGCTGTGCTATTACACTGTCATCGGTAAGTTCTTCCACAACCTTTTTGTCACCTACAATTTCAACATGGTTGATAATTTCGGTAAGCACTTCGACCTTCTGTTCTCCTGCATTTATAAGCTTGATTTCCTTTACTGTTACAGATTTTGATTCAAGGTTTTCAGGCAATACTGTTGCGGAAATTTCTTCAACTTCTTTTACATTTTTGTAGCCGCTTGGCAGTTTTATATCAAATACATATGCCTTATCAAGTTCCAGAGTGCTGAGATCAATGTATCCTGCCACAAACTGATTTACACTGTCTGCACTGCGGCTTGGCACTGCAAGGGTGATTTCCTGCTGGGAAAGTGCAACTTTAAGTGTTGATACATCAAAGCCGGAAGGAACATTTGTGTAGTCGATAACTACAGGCACTGTAATTTCCTTGAGCACAGGAACTGTAACGTTGAATTCCTCCACATCGTACGAAATATGTGTTGCGTCAAGTTCCACATCGTTTTCGTCATAAAGAACAAGTGTTGCCGGCAGTACTGTTGTCTGGCTGAGTTCCTGCTGCTCCACTGCTGCAACAACTTTTGCTATCTTGCTTACTGTGTTTTCAGGACCTTTGACAGTCACTTTATCCGGAGTGATTGTAACTTTATCAACCATAAGGTCTTCCGGAATTATAAGGTTGGATATATCAACATCTATTTTGAATGATTTTTCTGCAAGATGGTCAAAACGCACAGCAACCTGATAATTGCTGAGAGATTCTATCTGATATTCCTTGATTGCAGATTTTTTAACCGCATTTAATGACAAGTCATATCTGCCTGCCATCTTTACATTGTTAACACTTGGATAAACAATTATATCGTCTTTTGTAAGAGAACCTACAACATCTCGCGGACCAACAACTGTAACATCAACTGTTTCGATGCTCTGTTCGATAATTTCCAGGTCAAGATTGAGGTAAGATGAGTTGTAGGCTATATCTATAGGAACTTCCCTGATTGTTGTTCTTGCATCTGTGCTGAAGAATGTTACCACCACAATCCATATTGCAACAGCCATAAGAAAAGACAGAAGCATTGTAAAGTATTTTGAATCAAGAAATATTTTCATTTTACTTTTTTTCATTCTTCTTCTCCTTTGCCTTTTTAAGCTGTGCCTTTTCAGACGCATTTTCTATCGGTTCGATAAACTCTTTACTGAGAAGATTGTACAGGCTTTGTCTGTTGAGATTGCGGCTGAGAATGCTGTTTTTCGCCACAGAAATAACACCTGTTTCTTCGCTTACCACAACAATAACTGCGTCGCATGTCTCGCTCAGCCCCAATGCCGCACGGTGACGTGTTCCCAGTTCCTTGCTTATTTCAAAGTTATCAGAAAGCGGCAGCACACAGCCTGCTGCTGCAATGCGGTTGTTGTCGATAATCATAGCACCGTCATGCAGCGGACAGCCTTCGTAAAAAATTGTACCGATAAGTTCCGGCGTGATGTCTGCATTTACAATTGTGCCGCTGCGCTTGATTTCGCCAAGGTTGGAAAAACGTTCCAGTACCATAAGTGCGCCTGTACGGCTTTCACTCATTGATTTTGCGCTGTCGCATATGGATGATATAGTTTTTTTGAGTTCGTCAATTTCTTCCTCTTCCGGTGCCTTTTTCTGAAAAATGCCCAGAGAAAAGATGCTGGTACGGCCCATCTGTTCAAGCACGCGGCGTATCTCCGGCTGGAACACAACAATGACACCTATAAAACCGAACTGCAGCAGATTGTTAAGCAGAAAAACCACAGTTTTAAGGCCCAGCTGTGCTGCAACAACATAAAAGACAAACAGAAGCAGAAGACCTTTTAACAGCTGGTTCATACGGGATTTTTTTGCCAGCATAAGCACCTGGTAAATTACAAACGACATGATAAGTACGTCTATAACATCCCAGATTTCGATAGTGTTTATAACACTGACAACGGATGTAAAAAAGCTGCTGAAATCCATAATCATACCACCTTATTTACAAAGATTTTTATATATTTAAACTGATTTTTTGAACAATATTAGTGTCAGGTACTACTTATACTATTATATAATATCATATTATTGATTAATTTAAAAGTTTTTTTACCAAACTGTAAAGAAAACTTAAAAATATATTGTATGTTTTTTGTTTTTGTGCGATAATATATGTATAAAATTATAGGAGGCATATGTATGAACAGGCTTTCTGTACTGAAAATTGTAAAAAATGTGCCCGATGCAGCCGTAAGTATGCTGGAGATTTATAAAATGATTTTGTCGGTAAAATATTTTGCAGCCGACAGCGTGCTTAAAGGTGTAAAATTTTACCGCGAAAGGCTTGCAGCGGACAAAACATCTACGGTAAACGCCGAAGATGTTTCAACTGATGAAAATAATAATGTTAAGGAGAATACATCTATGAAAAAATCCACTATTTTTGCTTTAATCGCTTTTTTCGCTGCTGCTGCAGGTGCTATGATTGCTGTTACAGCTTATCTTAAAAAGAAAGAACAGAACCTTAAAGAATACGAAGAAATGCTCTTTAACGAAGACTATCTTGCAGACTATATGCCTAAAGACGAAGATTGCTGCTGTGAAGAAGAATTCTGCTGCGAAGAACAGGCTGAAGGCACATGCTGCTGCGAAGAAGAAAACGAACAGTAATATCAATCAAAAATTCAATACGCAAAAAAACCTCTGTTTCAGAGGTTTTTTATTTGTTTGAATATAAAAATACCACGAGGTTTATATGTCAGTTTTTAAAAAATTTATATCCTACTACAAACCTTACAGGGTTTTGTTCTGGGTTGATATGGGCTGTGCACTGCTTTTAAGTGCCATTGACCTTGCTTTTCCGCAGATACTGGATTATCTGACCGAAAACGTTTTCAACCGTCCTGCCGAACAGGTCATCGCTTCCCTCAAAATTGTAGCTATAGCACTTCTTGTTATGTATGCCATAAAGTTTGGCTGCCAGTACTTTATCACAGGCTGGGGACATATTATGGGTGCAAGAATGGAAAGCGATATGCGTCAGGACCTGTTTGACCACTATCAGAAGCTTTCTTTCAGCTATTACGACAAAAACAACACCGGCGAAATGATGAGCAAGATTGTAAACGACCTTTTTGACGTTACCGAACTTGCACATCACGGTCCTGAAAATATTGTTATTGCTACCATTAAAATTATAGGCAGCTTTGGTATTCTGCTGTTTATAAACATACCGATGACACTTATTCTTATGGCAGTATGTGCCGTTATGATAGCATTCTGCATCCGCCAGAACCGCAAGCTGAAACATCTGTTTATGGAAAACCGCAAAAAAATCGCAGGTGTAAACAGTTCTGTACAGGACTCCCTTGCAGGTATCCGCGTTGTAAAAAGTTTTACAGGCGAACACGTTGAGCAGGAAAAATTCCGCACAAGCAACAACAGATTTCTTGTTACAAAGGAAAACAACTATTTTGCAATGGGTACATACCATGCAACAAACGGCTTCTTTCAGGGGATTCTCTATACAAGCGTACTTGTTGCTGGCGGTTACTTTATCGCACAGGGCAGCATCGATGCCACAGACCTTGCACTTTATGCCCTTTATATCGGTATTTTCTTAAAACCTGTTGAC
Source organism: Oscillospiraceae bacterium (assembly GCA_017505635.1). GTDB lineage: Bacteria > Bacillota > Clostridia > Oscillospirales > Ruminococcaceae > RGIG3102. The sequence continues at coordinate 46,500 of JAFVOU010000039.1, forward strand.
ATGCTTATCGACTTTACCGAACTGCTGCAGAAAGGCTATACAGGTTTCGTACGTTTTAAAGAGGTTATCGACATTGCACCTGAAATTCAGGACAGCCCAGATGCTGTTGAACTTGGGGACATAAAAGGCGAAATCACCCTCAGCAATGTAAGTTTCAACTATGATGATGACGAAAAGGTGCTGCAGGATATATCACTGACCATCGAAAGCGGCAAAACAATTGCTCTTGTAGGTCCAAGCGGCGGCGGCAAAACCACAATATGCAGTCTTATTCCACGTTTTTATGATGTTACAAAAGGCAGTATAAAACTGGACGGCAAGGATATAAAAGAAATAAAACAGAAATCCCTGCGTCAGAATATCGGTATTGTTCAGCAGGATGTGTATATGTTCTACGGCACAATCCGCGACAATATCGCCTATGGCAAAGCAGGTGCAACAGACGAAGAAATTATCGAAGCAGCTAAAAAAGCCAACATCCACGATTTTATCATAAGTCTGCCTGACGGCTACAACACATTTGTGGGCGAACGAGGCACTCGTTTAAGCGGCGGTCAGAAACAGAGAATCTCCATTGCAAGGGTTTTCCTAAAAAATCCACCGATACTTATTCTTGACGAAGCAACCTCCGCACTGGACAACGAAAGCGAAAGATACATTCAGCGCAGCCTTGAACAGTTAAGCGAAGGCAGAACAACACTTGTTATCGCCCACCGTCTGAGCACAATCCGCAATGCGGATAAGATTTATGTTATCGAAGAAGGCAGAATAAAGGAACAGGGTTCTCACGCAGAATTGCTGGCAGAAAACGGACTGTACGCAAAATATTACAATATGCAGTTTGAGGATAAATAAATTATCATAACAGACACAATATTTAATATACGCGTAATTCACGCAACAACATAAAACAGGCACAGCCAGATACGGCTGTGCCTGTTCTTGTATGAGGTGTTTTTTTGTATGATAATATATAAGTGATTAGATAAATTTGAATTTGACGAATAGATGGGTATGTGAAAATTTACACATTTGTTTGATACAATACAGTTAAGACAATTTGAATAAAAGCATCCCCCTGCAGAGTATTTGTTCTGCAGGGGATGTTGGTATTTAGGGGTTGGTAAAAGGCATTTTAGAGACATAAGTGTTGAGGTGAAGATACGCTGATGATATATTAAGATCACGGAAGGTGGTGAAAGGCGTGCGTACAATTATAGAGGAAAACAGTAACACAGAACATACTACAGTAATTATAAAATGCAGAGAAACTACAGACGGTATCAGAAAATTAGCGGAATATATAGAGAAATATACACAACGGGTTGTCGTATACAAAAACAATGAAAGGTTTAGTATTTTAAAAACAACCGTTTATTATCTGGAGACCGTAGATGGAAAAACTTTTTGTTACACGGAAAATAGTGTTTTTGAAATTAGACAGTCACTTGATAATGCTCAAAAAATGTTCGTTGAAAACGGTTTTGTCAGAATACGCCGAAATTGTGCAGTAAATATACATAAAATAAAATGTGTGAAAGCTTACGATAATCACAGAGTTATGCTTGAACTTGATAATGATGAAAAGATTATAGCGAGTAGAAGATACATACCTGAGCTTAAGGAAAAACTGGCAGAAATGGGGTAATAAAATGAAAAATATAATAGTTAAAATTGTTTCAAACGCATCATTGGTAATAACTATATTTATGTTAGTTACAGCAATTTGTAATATATTTGGAGATTCTTCGGAAAAAATTTTTTATGTGGAATTCCTTACGATTGTTGTATGTGTATTTATCGTATCAGCGATAGAATTTGGCATACTGGCAAATGCACATTTTAAAACCGCAAAAAGTTATTACATATCTTCTTTTATGATATGGTATATATGTATTGCAGTGACAGTGTTTTCTACAAATTGGATGGGAATAAGTATAAAAAATCTTATTGCATTTACCATCTTGTTCACAGGAATTTATGCTTTGGTGACAAAATATAATATTTGTACTATACGAAAAGATGCAGCAGAAATAAATAATATATTGAAAAAATACCACGATAAAAAACAGCCTGACTGATAAAGCGATCAGGCTGCAGTTGTTACTGGCTTTTGTTTTGTATTGTATAAGTAGATATTTTATATGTTAGAAAAATCCCAATTTGACGAACAATTTATAAATTTAAACTGTCATACTGAGCAAAGCGAAGTATCTCTCTGTCTGCTCAAAATAATGTCTGTTCAAACCGGGAGATTCTTCGGCTAAAGCCTCAGAATGACATAAATTACAATTTAAAGGAGTGCGATTGTATGAAAAAGAAATATATCATCATCGGTCTGATAGTTGTTATTTTGCCCGGCATCGTGCTGTCCTGTAAACGACCTGCTGAAAATGAATTGCCTTTACTTGCAAGGGTTGACGGCGTTTTATATCAATACTGCGACGATGTTACAGAAAAGCCGTCAGAAGATGCTGACGGGTATATTGTTGAAATAGTTTCCGGGATTATCCCGGCAGATGACCAGACAGCAAATTTTGGAAACGCAGGAATGCCGTATTGGAAAGATGATAACAGAATTTGTATTTGGCTAAATGACATTCTATGGTTGCTTGAACCAATACAGGAATAACCATATTGAACAGTTAAATATCACAATGACAACAAAAAACAAAAGCGCTACTGCAAGCAGTAGCGCTTTATTGTTATAAAAGGGTCTTAAAATCTTGCGAATTAAACTTCTTCGCCGCAGAGTTTCAAGAGTTCTTCCCAACGTTTGTCAACGTCAGCCTGGATTTCAGCGATGAGGTCTTCATTGCCTTTTTTGAAGAGGTGTTTGAAACGGCCCTGTGGTTTGAGGAAGTTTTCGATTGGCTGTTTTACTTTTGGTCTGTAGCTGAGTTTGTATTCGCCGTCGATTACTTCGTAAAGTGGCCAGTAGCATGTTTCTACAGCAAGTTTTGTGATTGTCATCATATCTTCAGCATTGTATCTCCAACCACGTGGACATGGAGCAAGAATGTTGAGGAATGCTGCACCTGGTGTGTAAAGAGCTTTTTCAGCTTTTTCATGCAGGTCTTTGAAGTTGCCGATGAATGTTGTCTGTGCAACGTATGGGATGTGGTGAGAAGCGATAACTTCTGTGAGGTCTTTACGGATCTGTTTTTTACCTGGGCTGCATTTACCAACAGCAGATGTAGTTGTTTCAGCATATTTAGGTGTACCGGAAGATCTCTGGATACCTGTGTTCATGTAAGCGCCGTTGTCGTAGCAAACATAAACCATATCGTGGCCACGTTCCATAGCACCGGAGAGGGACTGGAAACCGATATCGTATGTACCGCCGTCGCCGCCGAATGCGATGAATTTGTATGTGCCGTTAACTTTGCCTTTTTTCTTAAGAGCGATGTAAGCAGCTTCGGAACCACTTACTGTTGCAGCAGAGTTTTCAAATGCAGAGTGGATGAAAGAATCGTTCCATGCTGTGTATGGGTAAAGACATGTGGAAACTTCCAAACAACCAGTAGCAGAGCAAACAACTGCTTTATCTTCTGGTTTAAGAGCTCTCATAACGCCTCTTACTGCGATACCTGCGCCACAGCCAGCACAAAGTCTATGACCGCCAGCAAGACGTTCAGGTTTATTCATTTCCTGTTTAAAATTATATGCCATTGTCTATTCCTCCTACTTTCTCAAACCAAGGTAGTCATAACCAAATGGTACGCCACCTGCTTCAACAGCTGCGAAGAGTCTGCCGTAAGCTTCTTCAATGGATTCAACTCTAACGTCACGACCGCCAAGACCGTAAACGATGTTGAGAACTACAGCGTTTGTTCTGCCGAAGAGAGCTGCTTTAACGTCAGCGCCGAGAGGGCCGCCAAGTGCGGAGTAACCTTCAGCTTTGTCCATTACAACAACGCCTTTCATGCCGGAGAGTGCTTTAACCATTTCTTCTTCTGGGAATGGACGGTATACACGAACTTTAACGAGACCAACTTTTTTGCCTTCTGCTCTCATTTTGTCTACAGCGTCTTTAGCTGTACCAGCGGAAGAACCGATGATAACCATTGCATATTCTGCATCTTCCATCATGTATTCTTCGATCATGCCGTATTTTCTGCCGGACATTTTTTCGAATTCAGCTGCTACATCGTAGATAACCTGTTTTGCGTTATCAAGAGCAACTTTCTGCTGGTATTTGTGTTCCATGTAGTAGTTAGCGATGTCGTAAGGACCCATGGAAACAGCTTCTTTTTCGTTGAGAAGGTATTTTTCTGGTTCGTATTCGCCTACGAATGCTTTAACTTCTGCATCTTCAAGGAGAAGGATGTTTTCTACAGCGTGGGATGTGATAAAGCCGTCCTGGCAAGCCATAACTGGGAGCTGAACGTCTTTGTGTTCACCGATTCTTACACACTGAATGTAGTTGTCGTATGCTTCCTGTGCGTTTTCAGCATAAATCTGAATCCAGCCAGCATCACGAGCACCCATAGAGTCGGAGTGGTCGTTGTTGATGTTGATAGGACCTGTAAGAGCACGGTTGATACAGCAAAGTGTAAGTGGGAGACGTGCGGAAGCTACTACGTAGAGCATTTCCCACATAAGTGCAAGACCACAGGAAGATGTTGCTGTAACTGTACGAGCACCAGCAGCCTGGGAACCCATACATGCGGACATTGCAGAATGTTCGGATTCTACTGCTACGAATTCTGTGTCGATTGTGCCGTTAGCAACATACTGAGAGATAAACTGTGGAATTTCTGTTGATGGTGTGATTGGGAAAGCAGCCATAACATCTGGGTTAACCTGTCTGATAGCTATGGAAACTGCTTCGTTACCGGATAATCTTTCTCTGATAGCCATTTAAATTTCCTCCTATTCGCCGATTTTCTTGAATGTGATTGCATCAAATGGACATACTTTGTAGCAGATACCACAGCCTTTGCAGTGTTCAAAGTCAAAGTCAAGTCGTTTGGAATCTACAACTGGAATAGAGCTGTCTGGACATACAGGAACGCAAAGCAGACACTGTTTGCATTTGTCTTCGATAAATGTTGGGATAGCAACTCTCCATTCACCTGTGTTGAAGTGTTCGGAGTTGCCGGAGCCGTAAATCATACCGCCTGGTGTAAGTTCGTGCCAAGCGTTCTGTTCGTTAATGTGCTTCATCAAATTATCTTTCATAAAGCTTTACCTCCTTAAGGGAAACTCTCAATGCTTCCATGTTGCTTTCGATAACTTCTGGTTTGGATGCAAATTTGTGTCTGAGGGAAGCTTCCATGTTGCCAAGGAATTCTTCTTCGCTCATAACGCCGCTTGCTTTAACTACTGCAGCGAGCATTGGTGTGTTAGGAATGTTTTTGCCGATTGTTGCAATGGAAATTTTTGCAGCATCGATTGTGTAAACCTTGCCTTCGTAGCCTTTGAGCAATGGAAGAACTTCTTCTGGGTTTTTAGCTGTGTTGATAACGATAGCGCCTTCTTTTTTAAGACCTGCTGTTACGTCAACAGATGCAAGCAATGTTTCGTCAACAACTGCTACATAGTCTGGGTAGTAGATGTTGGAGTGAACGCGGAGTGGTTCGTTGCACAATCTGTTGTAAGCTGTGATTGGAGCACCCATTCTTTCAGGACCGTATTCTGGGAAACCCTGAATGTAGAGACCTGTGCTGAATGCTACGTCTGCAAGGAGGAGGGAAGCTGTTTTAGCACCCTGGCCACCTCTACCGTGCCAACGGATTTCTGTGAGTTTTTTCATTTTTAATCCCCTTTCAATTTTTGGCAATTTTATAAAAATTGTTATTCCAACAAGGTTTCTCACATATGTTCATATGTTACATATGTAAGAAATTCTTATTATTATAAAGCAATTTAATAAACTGCATTATTGATTTTGTCACCTAGATTTTTACATACAGAATGCTATAACCCTCTTTCATTTTCATAAAAAAAAGTTATATCAAACCATATAATAAATATTTAGGTTACCTTTAGTATAATACAAACAGCGCATTTTGGCAATAGGTATTTTAACAGTGATTTAACTGTAAATTAGTGCAAATTTACAGATTGTTAAATTTTTAATTAAAATATTTTTTTGCCGTTTACAACTGTGTGTCAATGGCGCACTTTTGCTTTTGTTTTTGTGCTATTTGTATAAAATTATCTGCAAATTTTCTACAGAGAAATCTGCAATATTTTTTAAAAAACGACAGAGCAAAAGCTGCTCTGTCGTTTAAATTTAAGTATTTACTTAATTATTGTTTAACAATTATTTAGCAGCTACTTTGGAAGATGCACAGTCATGTTCCCAATCCCATGGATCTTTTCTCATGCAACCATCTGCGTATGGTACGAAGAAGGAAACGATCATTGTAACAACGAGGAGACCCTGGTACCAGAGAAGTGGGATGATATCCATTGGACCTACGGAGTAGCCAGCTGCTGCTGCGAGGGAACCTGCAACGAGGATCTGAGCACCGTAAGGGATAGCACCCTGGAAGATACAGGATGTGATGTCGAGGATAGAAGCTGTTTTTCTTGGGTCAACTTTGTATTCGTTTGCGATACCTTTTGCAATTGGGCCAACGATGATTATGGAAACTGTGTTGTTAGCTGTTGCAAGGTCAGCTGCTGCTGTGAGAGCTGCGATACCGAACTGAGCAGATGTTTTGCCTTTGATGAATGTCTGGATTTTGCCAAGGAGCCATTCAAGACCACCCTGTTTAGTAACCATGTAAGACAAACCGCCCATGAAGAGGGAGAGGAAGAATACTTCTGCCATGCCTGTGAAACCGGAGTAGATGTTGGAAGCGAATGTAAGGATTGTGAGTTCGCCGCCTACCATACCGATGATACCTGCGGAGAAGATACCTACTGCAAGTGTTACGAATACGTTGAGGCCTACGATTGCGAGAACAAGAACGAGAACGTATGGAAGAACTTTGATGATGGAGAATTCAAGAACTTCTGGAGCAACAGCTGTTTCTGGTCTGCCGAAGATAGCAAGAAGAATAACTGTGATAAGAGCTGCTGGAGCTGCGATAAGACCGTTAACACGGAATTTATCTTTCATTTCAACACCCTGTGTTCTTGTAGCAGCGATTGTTGTGTCGGAAATCATGGAGAGGTTGTCACCGAACATAGCGCCGCCGATAACAGCTGCTACAGCGAGAGGAATGTTAAGACCTGCAACGTCTGCAACGCCGAGAGCGATTGGGATAAGTGCGGAAACTGTACCCATGGATGTACCTGTTGCTACACCAAGGAATGCTGCGATAACAAACAGACCTGGAATGAGCATTGGTGCTGGAATAAATTTAACACCAAGGTTAACTGTGGAGCTAACGCCGCCCATTGCGGAAGCAACTGCGGAGAAACCGCCTGCGAAGAGGTAAACCATCAGCATGATGATGATGTCTTCCTGACCGCAGCCTTTAGCAAAGTCAGAGAAGTTTTCTTCAACTGTACCTTTGAACATAAGGAATGCTACGATAACAGCAAAGAAGAGAGCTACTGGGGATGGGAACTGGTAGAATGCCATTTCAACACCCTTAGCCTGCAGGATAAGACCTGCGCCGAGATAGATAACGATAAAGATAAGAAGTGGAATCAAAGCCAAACCGTTACCTTTTTTCTGATTACTCATAATAAGATAATCCTCCTTTTTAATAATACGTTTTTTCAATTTCAATAAAACTTTTACCCAACTATTTCAGAATTGTGCAGTTTATACAGTTTCGTAAAGTTTTATAGCTAAATTGTTTATTTTATATTACCAAATTATTAACAACATTTCAACCATAAGTTTTACATAACCAGTTATCGCTTTTAGATATATCCAATTGTGAAGACTATCTGAAAAAGCGATAACTGGGTATAGAAATAAAATGATAGCGTTATTAAATTGACTGTGCTATTATAATATTAAGATACAAAATGAACATTAAAAGATATGTGATTAATATATTTTTTATCAAATGTGCTATATTTTTTAAATATATCTTTTATCATTTTATCTGTACGCCAGTGCTTAAAGCACTTATATAACATTGTATTTATATTTTTAGAAGGAGTTTTAACTATGGACTACACAAACAAAGGTTTTGGCACAAAAGCTGTTCATGCTGGTAACGTTCATGACAAACAGTACGGCGCTTTGACAATGCCAATCTACCAGACATCTACATTCGTATTTGAATCCTGCGAACAGGGTGCTGCAAGATTCTCCGGCCAGGAAGCTGGTTACATCTACTCCCGTCTTGGCAACCCAACATCTTCCGTTCTTGAAGCAAAAATTGCTGCTCTTGACGGTGCAGAAGCAACACTTGCAACAGCTTCCGGTATGGGTGCTATCTCCTCCACACTCTGGACAGTAGCAAAAGCTGGCGCACACATCGTTGCTGACGGTACACTCTACGGCTGTACATATGCTCTTCTTGCTCACGGTCTTACAAGATACGGTGTTGAAGTAACATTCATCGACACAGCTGACATCGAAGCAGTTAAAGCAGCTCTCAAAGAAAACACAGTTGCTGTATACCTCGAAACACCAGCAAACCCTAACCTTAAAATTGCTGACATCGCAGCAGTAGCAGAAGCAGCACACGCATACAACCCAGAAATCAAAGTTATCTGCGACAACACATTTGCTTCTCCATACCTCCAGAGCCCACTTGCTCTTGGTGCTGACGTTGTTGTTTACTCCGCAACAAAATACCTCAACGGCCATGGCGACGTTATCGCTGGTTTCGTTTCCGGTAAAGCTGACTTCGTAAGCCAGGTTAGAATGTTCGGTGTAAAAGATATGACAGGTTCTGTTCTTGGCCCACAGGAAGCATTCCTTATCCTCCGCGGTCTCAAAACATTCGAAATCAGAATGCAGAGACACTGCGAATCCGGCAGAAAAATTGCTGAATACCTTGACAACCACCCAATGGTTGAAAAAGTTTACTACCCAGGTCTTGCAAGCCACAAAAACCACGAAGTTGCTGCAAAACAGATGCGCGACTTTGGTGCAATGATCTCCTTCGAAGTTAAAGGCGGTCGTGCTGCTGGTTCCAAATTTGTTAACAGCCTTGAACTCTGCACACTTGCAGTTTCCCTTGGCGATGCTGAAACACTTATCGAACATCCAGCTTCCATGACACACTCTACATACGGTCCAGAAGAACTTGCAGCAGCAGGTATCCCAGAAGGTCTCGTAAGACTTTCCGTTGGTCTTGAAAACGTAGAAGACATCATCGCTGACCTCGAACAGGGTTTTGCAAAACTTTAATTTGTAACTTTTCCTCTTAGAAATATCCATACAAATTTTCTACGCAGAAACAGAGCTTGAAAAAGCTCTGTTTTTGTTTTTGCATATTTTTATAATAATCTGCCGCTTATATACATATAATTAATGTACTGAATATATATAAGGCGGTGTAGTATGACTCTGACCAACGAAACAACAGCAAAAAGAATTGTAATGCGCAGACTGTTCAAGCAGGATTCTGATAATATAATCAACTGTTATAAAAAATATGACCGGCTGTATTACAATCCGGTCAATGAAAAATTTATATATGATGTATTGCTGTACGGTGAAATATGGGGTGCTTTTAAAGATGGAAAAATGATTGCCTGCTGCTATTTTTTTCCTGCGGAAAGTGATTTTTTTAAAGACAGCAACACCTTTTCTTCCCTTTCGGATTTTATTGCAGACCCCTCCGGATATATGTATATGGGATATATCGGTACAGATTTCAGACATCTTTCCGATGATGAAAAACAGTTTTTCAGAGATGAAATGTCTGCCCCCAATGGTCTTTATACCGCTTTTCTTAACGTGGTTTATATGCAGACCTTCCGTCAGGGGCTGAAATATATACTGCACAGCATTCCACTTAAAATGTGTTACGGCCTTGAACCTTTATTCTCGGCAGGATATACAATGATAAAGCTGCGCGGACTTGACAATCTGGTAGTACATTATATTTTTGCCAAAGCAGTATTTCCCTGCGAAAATATTTACTGTACCGATGCCGGCTGTGAATCACGGAATGTAAAAGCAAAGGATACAAAAGCAATATCCGCCCTGCTTGAAGGCGGATACTGCTGTGTTGATATTATAAAGGAAAAATGCGGTGATACTTTTATGTTAAGAAAATTAATAACCGATTAACAGACCTTTTTCCATTGCATAGAAAGATGTAAGCCCCTTGCAGTGGGTTACTGTAATATCGTCTGTTTTACATTTTTCTCTGATAAGCGCTTTTATTCTTTCTACAGCTTTAAGATTGTTGCAGTGACTGATAAAAACAGGTTTTCCTGTCATATCCTTCTGTTCGTTCATATAGTCAACCATCTTTTCAAGGGTTTTATCGTCACCGCGCACCTTGAACATAAGTTCTACTGTTCCCTCTGTGCTTGCCTGTGCAACAAGATGAATGCCGAGGGCAGCAACAACTTTGCCAACCAAAGGTTTCATACGGCCGGCCTTTATAAGGTTGTCAAATTTTTCCAGAGTGAATATAAGGCGTACTTCTTTTGCATATGCTTCAACTTTTTCAACAATTTCAGCAAAGTCAAGACCTTCTCCGATAAGCTGGTCTGCATAACGTGCAATAAGCACCATCTCGCCTGCTGTTGACCAGCTGTTTACAACGTAAACGTTCTTTTCAGGATATTCTTCCTTAACCATTTCTGCTGCATTGAGCGCCGCATTGTATGTACCGCTTAAATTGCTTGTGATACAGATGCATATGGTGTTGTCTGCTGTTATAAAATGTTCATAAAATGCATTTGGAGGAGGGCATGCTGTAGAGGATGCGGTTTTTTCCTTATCCATTGCATCCAGCAATGCAGGAACATCTATGGTTTCATCGTCCACAAACTCTTTGTTGCCTACACGTATTGTAAGCGGTGCAATTTTCAGATCTGCATTTTTAAATGCATGCTGCGGCATAAGGTCACAGCTGGAATCAAGAACGATGTTCCATGTCATAATTTTTTACCCCTTTTTCACATAAATCAATGTGGTTTTCAAAACTATATTACACTAGAAAAATTATTATGTCAACAAATAAATATAACATTGACAAAAGTTTGTTTTTATTTTAATATATGTTTAAGATTTAACAGCCATATTCATACAAATTATATTATTTATGATATTTTATCATATTAAACGCGGTGAGGTAAATAGTTATGACAAATAAATTTCAGGATTTTCATATGCCAAGATATGATGAAATTCCGGATATTGATTTATATATGGATCAGTTGCTGGCTTATATTGAAAAAATACTGACACCACTCTTTGTACAGTCAAGTGAAAAAATACTTACCACTTCCATGGTTAACAACTATGTAAAGCAAGGAGTTCTGCCTGCTACTGTAAAAAAGAGATATTCCCGCGAGCATGTTATTCTGCTTATGGAAATCTGTCTTGCAAAACAGATGTACTCCATACAGGAAATAGGCAAACTGCTTGCTGTACAGAATGCAATTTTTGATATGAAAACCAGCTACAACTATATATGCACCGAGCTGGAAAACGCACTTAAAAGCACATTTGCCAACGAGCCACTGTCCAAAGACAGCGGCAGCAGCAACAAAATGGCAAGACTGCTTGTGCGCAACACCGTTATTGCTTTTGCTCACAAACTGCATACACAGATGCTTTGTGAAGAACTGTACAAGGAAAACGTAAACAAAGACAAATAATCAGCAAACAAAATCCGTCAGTACGCTGTGTACTGACGGATTATTTTTTTACTTATCAAACAGTTCCTGCATTTTGTCCCAGTTTTCCTGCTGCTGCTTTTCAGTTTCTTCCTTTGCAAGGTGGAACATACCGTTTTCCAGATAAACAAGGTCGTTTTCCTTTACCTCATAATCAAAAAAATCATCTGTGAACACCTGCAGGTCACCGTATGGGTCCTGTGTAAGTATCATTTTTCCTTTTATCTGTATTACACTGTAAAACATTGCTGCCTCCTATAAAATACCGTTTTCCAAAAGCTTATTTTCAGTTATCGAGTAAACAATTGTACCCTTTTGTGCCGTTACAGCATACGGTATGCCCATTTTATCAAAAAGTTCTGTCACCCTTTTGTGCGGGTGACCGTAATCATTGTTTTTGCCTGCTGAAATTGCCACAAAATCAGGCATTACCGCTTTTATAAATTCTTCGGTACTTGCATCGCCTGAACCGTGATGACCTGCAGCAAGCACAGTTACTTTGCCTCTGAAATCATCAAGCAGACGTTTTTCGTATTCTGCTTCTCCGTCACCTGTGGAAAGATATGTAAACTCTCCCTGAGTGAAAAGTGCAGCCACCGATGTATCATTTATTGTAAGGTCGTTATAGGTATCGGCAAGAATTGTCAATTTACCATTGCCCACAGTATATTCATTTCCCTTTACTGCAGGTTTAAGATTTATACCCTTTTGTTCTACTTTGCTGAGAAAAACTTTAAAGTAATCATCGGTAGGCACGTTTTCCTTTGAAAGATTTGGTATAACGATGTTTTTAATCTTAAAACTGTCCATTATATCAAGCAGTTCGCTGGTATGGTCATAGTGAAAATGAGTTATGACCAGAAGTTCAATCTCTTTTACTCCTGCATATCTTAAATATTCTTCCACTCCGATATGTCCGCTGTAGGTTTCTCCTGCATCAATAAGGCAGAATTTGCCGCCGCTTGAGATAAGAGCACTGTCCGACTGCCCTGTGCTGATAACCGAAACCGTATCCCCTGCCGTCTGAATTGTAACCGGATATCCGTCAGACCACCTGATTGTTTTTGCATCAACTATGCCCAGATGAACAAGAACATATCCTATAAAGCTTACAACTGCTATATATACTGCTTTTTTAAGTCTGCCTTTCAGTTTTTGCTTCATCTTTTACCTTTTGCGTTTTTCTGGTTTTGTCTCTGCACTTCCTGCCAGTTTTTAACAGGAACATTTTTGCGCTTTGGATTTGATGCTGCATAGGCAATTTCGGATTTTGTTTTTTTACTGCCCACAAGAACAGGTATAAGGTCTTCTCTGTGCACCTGTTTCAGTGCCTCGCGCACAACCTGTGAATTTTTGGGATTATAATATTGCAGCAATGCACGCTGTGTTGCTTTTTCCTGGGAAGTTTTCGCCACATAAACAGGCTTGAGTGTAAACGGGTCAAGACCTGTGTAGTACATTGATGTGGAAACTGTACCCGGTGTAGGATAAAAATCCTGCACCTGTTCAGGTCTGATTTTGTGTTTTGCAAGATATTCTGCCAGCAGAACAGCATCTTTAAGTGTGCTGCCCGGGTGACTGGACATAAGATAAGGCACAAGATACTGTTCCTTGCCGATTTTCTTTGTTATCTGATAGAACTTGTTCTGGAATTTATCGTACAGTCCCAAAGCAGGTTTGCCCATGCATTCAAGTGTTTTTGGTGCAAAATGTTCCGGTGCAACTTTAAGCTGACCGCTTACATGGTGCTGTACAAGTTCTTTGAAAAAACTGTCGTCTTTATCGTGCATAATATAGTCATATCGCAGACCGCTGCGGACAAAAACGCGTTTTACACCTTTTACTGCACGGATTTTGCGAAGCAGTTCAAGGTAATCACTGTGGTCCACCTGCAGGTGAGGACAAGGGGTTGGTGCAAGGCATTTTCTGTCAGGACATAATCCTTCCTTAACCTGCTTTTTACAGCTTGGTATGCGGAAATCGGCAGTAGGGCCGCCCACATCGTGTATATAACCTTTAAAGTCGGGGGAAGCTGCAATTTTTTCTGCTTCCGCCAGTACACTTTCATGGCTGCGGCTGGTTACAAAACGTCCCTGGTGCATTGTGATTGCACAGAAATTGCAGCCACCGAAACAGCCACGGTTATGTATAATGGAGAAACTTACCTCCTGGATAGAGTTAAGCCCGCCTTCTTCATCGTAGATTTTTGGATATGTACGGGTAAAAGGCAGTGCAAAAAGTGCATCTAGTTCCTTGCGGTACAATGGCTTTGCTGGTTTGTTCTGTACAAGGTACAGGTCGTTTGTCTGTTTCTGCACAACAACCTTGCCATTGATATGGTCCTGATTTTCCATCTGAACCTTTGTAGCTTTGGAATAGCTGATTTTATCTTCGCTTACCTTTTTAAAACTTGCACATTCGGCATAGCCTGTCGGCAGTTCCCACTGATGTCCCAGCCAGCAGGTGCCCGGAATGTCGTGCATTGTTTTTATGTCTTCGCCCTTTGCAAGGCGCTGAACAATCTCGGCTGTCTGACGTTCGCTCATACCAAAGCTGAGCAGATCTGCACCGCTGTCCAGCAGAACAGACGGCATAACACTGTCTGACCAGTAATCATAATGGGCAAAACGTCTGAGTGATGCTTCAATGCCGCCGATAATTACCGGCAGGTCGGGATAAGCCTGTTTTGCCAGCTGTGTATAAACCGTAACCGCACGGTCAGGGCGTTTGCCCTGCTTGCCGCCTGCGGAATAGTCATCGGTATCACGGCGTTTTTTTGCAACTGTATAGTGTGTAACCATACTGTCAACGTTGCCGCTGCCAATCAAAAAGCCGTATTTAGGCTTGCCAAAACGTTTAAAATCTTCGCAGTTATTGAATTTTGGCTGCGGCAGAACACATACGTTAAAACCCAGTGCATCGATAATGCGGGCGATAACCGCTGTGCCAAAACTTGGGTGGTCAACATAGGCATCGCCGCCCACAACCACGAAATCAGGCTGGTCAAAGCCAGCCTCAAGCATTTCGTTATAAGTAATAGGTAATAATTTTTCTGTCATAGTTATATTTTACTGTTCGTTATTATTGTTTACCATCATTTCCAGCCACTGTGCCTTTGTGATAAGCACCTGACGTGGTTTTGAACCTTCGTACGGGCCAATGATACCCATTTCTTCCATTTCGTCCATAATGCGTGCTGCGCGTGCATAGCCAAGTTTAAGTTTTCTCTGCAACAAGCTTGTGGAAGCCTGTCCCGCATCAACAACGGTTTCTATTGCCTTGTGTATCATTTCATCACGCTGTTCGCCGCCGTCGGAAGCTGCAGCCCCACCCTTTGTGGAAGCAGCCGCAATATTTTCCATAGAAGAAATCATCTCTTCGTTGTAGCTTGCTACATAGTCGGTTTTGATAAAATCGATAACCTTGCCGATTTCATCATCCTTAACATAAGTACCCTGAACGCGTATAGGTTTTGATGCACCCAGCGGCAGATAGAGCATATCGCCCATACCAAGCAGTTTTTCTGCACCGCCGCCGTCAAGAATTGTGCGGCTGTCTACCTGAGAAGAAACCGCAAAGGCAATTCTTGCAGGGATGTTTGCCTTGATAAGACCTGTGATTACATCAACAGACGGACGCTGTGTTGCAACGATAAGATGCATACCTGCTGCACGGGCTTTCTGTGCGATACGGCAGATATAGTCTTCCACCTCTTTGCCTGCAACCATCATAAGGTCTGCAAGTTCGTCAATAACGATTGCCACATAAGGCAGTTTTTCAAGGTCTTCCCTTGTTTCGGCAAGTTTGTTGTAGCTTTTTATTTCTCTTACACCTGTTTCGGCAAAGAGTTTATAACGTTTTTCCATTTCGGCAACAGCACTGCCAAGCGCGCCTGCCGCTTTTTTAGGCTCGGTTACAACCGGCATAAGCAGATGCGGAATGCCATTGTATTCGGCAAGTTCAACGACCTTAGGGTCGATAAGGATAAGTTTTACATCTTCAGGAGAAGATTTGTAAAGGAAGCTTGTGATAACCGCATTTATACATACGGATTTACCACTGCCTGTGGAACCTGCAATAAGCAGATGAGGCATTCTTGTAAGGTCAGCCACCACCACATTGCCTGCAATATCCACACCAAGCGCAATTGAAAGCGGTGATTTGCTTTCCTTGAACTCCTTGCTTTCGAAAATAGAACGGATATTTACAGAACTGGAAGCTTTGTTAGGCACCTCGATGCCCACTGCAGCCTTGTTTGGAATAGGTGCTTCAATACGCACACCGCTTGCCGCAAGATTTAAAGCAATATCATCTGCCAGGTTTGTGATTTTGCTTATCTTAACACCGGCAAGTGGCTGAAGTTCGTATCTTGTTACCGAAGGACCACGGGAGATGTCGATAATTTTTGTCTGTACACCAAAACTTGCAAGGGTATCAACCAGCAGCTGTGCGTTGGTTTTAAGTTCGTTCTCCACATCGCCTGCAGATTTTCTTGACGGACGGTCAAAAAGAGTAATCGGAGGTTTGCGGTACACATAAGGTTTTGTTTCGGCATTTTCTCCGTTTGTGTTTTCGCCTTCTGCTTTTGCTTCTTCAGCTGGGTGCTGTGGCTGTTCCTCTTCTTTTGGTTCTTCCTTATCGTTTGTGAGATTAAGCTTTTTCATAATCTCTTCAATCTTCTGCTGTTCAAGCTGCTTCTGCATATGAACATCACTGAAGGTTTCGTCAAAGCCATTTACTGCTGCAACACCAACAATATCGTCTTTTTCTGCAACAGGGTCATCAATTTCAAAGTCAATTTTTCTGGTTCTTGATTTTGGTTTTTCCTGCTGTACAGCTGCTTTTTCTGCCTGTGCCTTTTCAGCAGCAAGTTTTTCCCTTTCGGCCTGTTTTGCAGCACGGTGTTCCTTTGCATCTGCCATGGATTTTTCAAGGTCAGCTTTCTGTTTTTCAGCTTCTGCCTTTGTGCGTTTGTACACATCATAAGGTGTTGTGTCGGTAAGCATCATAACAAAAACAAGGGTAAGCACTGCCACAACAATTGCCGCAGGGGCTATGCCCATATTGGTAATAAGCGGTATTGTGATAAAGCCTGCAACTGCACCGCCTGTAAATGTAAGTGGTGCACCCTGTTCATACAATCCCTTTATTGTAAGCACACGGGCTTCTTCGGCTGTAAAGGCTGTGCCGAGAATATGTATAAGGCTGGAAATAAGCATAATACATACAGCAGTCTCCACCATTTTCCACTTTACAGGTCTGCCCATAGCGGTGAGAACTGCAAGGTAGATAAGCATTATACCTATAAAATAGTTTACTGTGCCGAATGCGCCGAAAGTGGCAATTTTAATCTGTTCCCATACAGCTTCACCCGGCACAAAGCAGATGCCCAGCCATAGGATACCCAAAGCAAAAATAACAATGCTCCAGGCGCGGTTGATTTCGGCTTTTTTCATTTCTGCCTTGGACGGTCTGCCCCGTTTTTTGCTGCCTGTCCCGGCTGTTGTCCTGCCGGTACTTTTTTTACCTGTGTTTTTTGGCATAATTTAACTCCGTAAAATTTTATAATTAATCTGTGCTGAAAGTATAAATCTATGTAATGGGCATATCTGCCCAATTTAACTTTACATTATATGATAGCATATTTTTGTTTAAAATAAAATAGATAAATTGTGGGATTTTGGCTCACCTTACAAAGCCTTCCCCGCAAATCCGCCTGTAAAGCCATTTTTTTGCATCAGATAAATTTTGTGAAATTTTTATGATTTATCCTTTCGTTTTTCAATTTCACCATACAGGAAATCCAGTGCATCACCTATACACCCTATCTGGTCAATAATCCCCTCTTTTACCGCTGTTTCACCATCCACCGCTGTACCGATATCCATTATCAGCTCGTTGGTTTTTGTCATAAGCTTTGTAAATCTGCTTTTGCTTATTTTAGAATTTCCGGCCACAAAACCCGTCACCCTTTCCTGTATGGAATCAAGATAATTCATAGTCTGCCCTGTTGCCAGCACTGTGCCACTGTGACGTACCGGATGAATTGTCATTGTGGCAGTGGGAACGATAAACGAGCGGTCGGCACTTACAGCCAGAGGTATACCTATTGAATGCCCACCCCCAAGCACAATGCTTGCAGTAGGCTTGGTTATGCCACGGATAAGTTCGGCAATGGCAAGACCTGCCTCTACATCACCGCCAACAGTATTAAGAATAACAAGCAGCCCCTCAATTTCAGGATTTTCCTGCACATCAACAAGCTGTGGGATAACATGCTCGTATTTTGTTGTTTTCATCTGATTGTTTGCTTCGAAATGGCCTTCTATCTGTCCTATTATTGTAAGGCAGTGTACAGGATATTTACCCTTCGTAGTCTGCAAAAGCCCTGTTTCTTCAATCTCAGATTGTTTTTTATCTATATTTTCCATAATTAAAGTCTCCTTTTTTGTTATTATGTACGAAAAAATATTTTATATCATCAGAACTTGTGCAAAAATTTGACAAAGTCGGGCATTAATTGTAAAATAAATTAAAATATTTTATACAATCTTTCAAGGTGGTGCTGTATGACAAATCCAAAAGTTTCATTACCTGTTATCCGACGGTTACCAAGATATTTCCGATACATAACAGAACTTAAATCTGCCGGTAAAACCAGAGTTTCTTCCAGTCAGCTGGCAGAAATTATGGGCTCCACTCCAAGCCAGGTTCGTCAGGACTTCAACTGTTTTGGCGGTTTTGGTCAGCAGGGCATTGGTTACAGTGTTGAATTGCTGTATGACGAAATTGCACATCTGCTGTTTCCAAATGACAGCATCAATGCCGTTCTTGTAGGTGCCGGCAGCCTTGGTGCGACAATAGCCAACTTTGTGCTGAACGAAGCTGACGGTGTAAACCTTACCGCAATTTTTGACAACAACCTCAATCTTGTAGGCAAAAGCCTGCACAATATAAAAATTTCTGATGCTGATACCATTGTGGAATATTGCAGCGAAAATAAAGTTGACCTTATAATTATGTGCATCCCTAAATCTGCTGCAGAAAAATTTGCGCCTGTTCTTTCATGCACAGGTGTAAAAGGCATATGGAATTTTACACATTACGATTTCAGCATCTACGACAAGTCTCTGATAGTGGAAAATGTTCACCTGCGTGACAGCCTTATGGCACTCAGCTACAGAATAAACCACAACGATGAAACTGAAGAATAATCTTTACCCGACTTACCCTACAACGTACCACCATCGATTATAAAAAGCAAAGCCTGTATCATCAAAAGGTGATACAGGCTTTTTGTTGTTCATTTATTATATTGAATTATCAGAATGTCTTTTCCCAGCTTGTCTGAGGTTTTTCAAGGTCAATATCGCCCAGTGCTGTTGTTATGTAGGCAAAGTTCCAGTTGCTGTCCAGACCTTTTTCCTGCCATATTCTGTATCCCTCGCTTTCCAGCATCCGGGGATAAAACTCGTTTACCGTGCCCGCAAAATAGTGCACATTAAAGTTTGCCCACAGTGCTGCAAGAGCATCTTTTTCTTCATCTGTAAGTTTTGCTTCTTCAAGGGAAGAAAGTGCCTTTGCATAGGCAGATGTAAAATAAAATTCGTCATTATACTTGTCAAACTCTGCAAAAACCTCATCTGTTATGCCGTTTGCCGCTGCCCAGCCCTGAACATCAACCTTTTCTGTATTGTAGAACATCTTTTCAGGTGTTATGCGTATTACTCCGTACTGACATTCGCGTATTGTAAGGGATGATGTGGCAATATCGGTTATTCCGCTTTCGGTCTGCCCGATGTGCTGCAGATGAATGTGACCGCTAAGGTTTAAATCCACTCCGTATTTATCGTAGATTTCCACCAGTTCTTCGTTGTTTGCAAGGGTGTACTTATAGCTGAAATCATCGTCAGGATAATGGTTTGTGATATTCTGATGGGTAAGTGTAATTATCTTTGCATCGGCATCAAGCTTTGCAAGTTCGCCGTCAAGCCAGTCCAGTGTTTCCTTTTCAACACCAGGTACGCCTGTCATAAAGCTTTGCGGTGTATAAATTGCCGCAACATAGATGTTTTTGCCCAGCTTTGCAATATAGCTTAAACCGTCTGCTGATTTTGTATAGGCAATATCAGGGCCGAAATTTTTATAGTATTCAATAAAGTCGGCTTCGGTTGTATATTCTGCCTTGTAGCTGTTGTTGCCTTCGTAACCACGGCTGAAAGGGTATTCCACATCGTGATTGCCGGGAATAGCAATAACATCAACACCTGCTTCTTCTATCTTTTTAAGTTTAAGGATAAAATCCTCGTGACTTAATTTTTCGCCGTTAAAGGTAATATCCCCGCTTATAAGCACTGCGTCAGGCTTTGCAGCAATAACCTGCTCTGTAAATGCATTGCAGATTTCTTCGCACAGATGTGTCATTTTGCCGTCGCCGTCCAATAGCATCTGCACAAAAGCATCGGAATTATCGGTAAGCTGCGGTGACAGATAGTGCATATCTGTTGCATGAAAAAGTGTAATTTCGGTTTTTTCTTCTTTTGGGTCGGCTGCACAGGCTGTAAAACACAGTGCACCCGCAAGCAGTAAAGCAAACAGTTTTTTCAAAGGTTTTGCCCCCTTTATAAAAAATAAATTATATACAATAATATTACCATTACCTTTGTTCCCTTGCAACAAAAAACCTGTACACATTCCACTGATGTGTACAGGTTTTGTTTTTTTAAGAAATAATATGGCTATTTAATTACATAACCGCCATCATAGATATATTTTGCAAATTCGTCCTTTACAAACTGTGGTGCATTGTCATAGGTCATATAGTAACAGATAACCTCGGGCTGCTCGTCATAAATATATCGCAGGTCAATATCTTCGTTTACAAACAACACCATAAAGAGCGGCTCTCTTTCTTTGATTGACGGGCCGTAGATTGTGCTTGTACAGCTGTCGGCAATCTGTGCAACCTGCTGTGGGTCAAAATAGCCTTTCTGGTTTTCTGTCCAGTTGATATGGTCAGCAAAGCCTAAATCATCAAAGGATTTTGCGCTAAGCCAGAAATTTGCACTCCTTGTATCATAATAAGGCGAACCGCTTATAGCAACAACCGCTTTTATGCCCTGTGGCTGTGCAAGGGTTGTGTATTTTTCAAGACCAAGCTGATTGAGGGCCTTTATTGTATTGATGCTGGAAGATGTAACCTCAAAGCATACACCGCTGTACAGTTCTTCGATATTTGCCACAGTTTCATAGGTGTAATGTACCGAAGCAGCCGGTATCGATGCAGAATTTTCGCTGAGCACAATGCCGTTCCTGTCTGTCTCTACAGTTTTATATCGCAGAGAAATTTTTGCAAGGGACATTTCATTGTGCTGCTTTTTCATCTGTGAAGTGCGGTTTAAGGTATCCTGTGCAATAGCATTGTACAGCATTTCCTTTTCACTGCCGGTGAGTTCCAGTCTCATATGATTTTTGCCAAAACCGTCCTTGATTTCGAAAAATTCAAGGTCGCTTGCAGGGGAAATAAGCATTGGTGCCATCTGACGTTTAAAGCTTTCCATATCATCGATAAGTGTAAAATCTCTTATTACACTTTCCGGCACTTCGGTGTAATAATCGCGTTTTACAACTCTGCCGCTGTCGAGAGTGTATTCCACTTCAAAACGGACACGGCTTACATACTGTGTTTCTGTCAGTCTGTTGTCAGATGTAAATCCGTCTATTATTTCACGGTGCATATTGTGGATAACCGCAATATCTTCGGCTTTTTCCAGCACCACACCCTCGTTGCCGCCGCGTACATAGCGGTATCTGCCATTTTCGTCCGGCACATAACGGGAAATATTGTCATAGTCACCGCCATAGTAGATGCGCACGTTTTGAATTTCGTCAATTAAAGGCAGATAGGTTTCCATTCCAAAGAAACCTGTTGTAACACTTGCAAACAGCCCAAGTGTAAGTGCAAGACTTGCCGCCATCCATACAAAGCCTTTTTTACCAGGGTTTACACGGCGGGTTGTGATTGCATTGAATATAAGATAAATAACCGCTGTAAACAGACAGCTGATAATTACGTTTGTGGCTGTTCTGCGGTCGCCCCAGCCAAACAGTTCGGCAAACACAAAGCCCCAGAATGCACCGCCGCCAACACTTGCCGCTGTTACGATAAAGCGATAGATGAAAGCAGATGTGTTGTTGCTCTGTGCGCGTTCGCTTTTGCGTTTTACATAGATGTGACAGGAAAACGCAAGAACCAATGCCGTAAATACAAGATAGATTATATTGTTCAATACTGTATAGCTGATTACATCGTAAAAATATGTCTGATACAGCATACATACAGGAGAAAATCTTAAACTGAACTGCAAAACTGCATTATCTGCAACAAAGCCTTTGATAAACACGTCAAGCAGTGCAATTATAAGGGCTGTATAACATGGCACAACAGCATTGAATGCCGCCGTAAAGATTGCAGCGTCCAGTGCTGTATTGGCACAGACTGCACAGAATGCCGCAATCGCCGCAATTGCCATTGTAAGCACAAAAACACGGATAAACTCGCCAATAAGCGGAATAAACGGAATAGGAATGGTAAATGCACTTGTAATGCCAACTATCAGATAGCAAACTGCTTCCAGCACAAACATTGCTGTGGAAACCGCCGCAAAGTTTGCAAGCAGCATTACAGGGCGGCGCACAGGCAGTGCATGGAAAACATCAACTGCTTTTTTGCTGTGCATAAAGCTGTTGGATATAGCACTCAGCGACACAACCGCTGCTGCAACAACAGCAAAGAAAAACAGCGAGCTTGCTGTATACATATCAAGAAAACCTTCAAAGCCGTAATAGCGCTGACCAAGTGCAAGGCGCTGCATGGCTTCGGCAATGTTGATAAGATAGAACATAGGATATGTTATAAACATCAGTATGCCGTATATAACCGCCACGCCTCTGATTCGGCTGAGGGCATTTTTGTAAAAGGAAACAAAAAGTTTTTTATCAGAATATAATGTTGTTGGTGTCATAACCTATCGCCTCCATTTCTGATACAAATACTTCTTCAAGTGTAAGCGGGATATAATCCATAAACACAGGATTAAATCTGCCAAGGAATTTTTCTGCCTCATCACAGCTCATTGCACAGGTAACTGTGTAGATGCTGCCGCTCTTTTTGACTGAAAGCACTTTTTCGTGTTTAAAATTATCAAGCACTGTGCTGTTTTTGTCGATAACCACCTGCGCCTTGCAGTAACGGTCGGACAGGGTGTCCATTGTGTGCTGCATAATAAGTCTACCGTTATGGAGAATGCCCACTGTATCGCAAAAATCTTCCAGTTCGCGCAGATTGTGGCTGGAGATGATAACTGTCATATTTCTTTCCAGCACTTCTTCGGCAATAAGCTTTCGCACCGCAACACGGATAACAGGGTCAAGGCCGTCAAAAGCTTCGTCCAATAACAGATATTCAGGCTGACAGCTTAAAGCCAGAATGATAGCCGCCTGACGTTTCATACCTTTGGAAAAGTTTTTAACCTTTTTGTTTTTATCTATTGGAAATTTATCTGTAAGTTTGTCATATTTTTCCTGATTCCAGGTTGGGTAAATGCCTTTGTACAGCTGTGACATACTTTCGATGCTGCTGTTTGGCAGAAAATACATATCGTCACTTACAAAAAACACCTTGCTTTTTGCGGCAACATTTTCGTAAACTTCTTCTCCGTCAACAGTTACACTGCCGCCGTCGGGATAATAAACACCGCATACAGTGCGCAGAAATGTGCTTTTGCCGCTGCCGTTTGTGCCTACAAGACCGTAAATTCTTCCCTTTTCAATAGATATATCAAGATTTTCAACAGCATTTTTACTGCCGAAAGTTTTTGTAAAATTCTTCGTAGCAATCATAAGTGTTCCTCCTCTGCGAAGATTTCTTCCACAAGGGACAATATCTGTGCCTTGTCGGTGCCGCAGCGTTTAAGCTGACTTAAAATCTGTTTAAGATTTGTCTGTGCTGCTTCTTTTTCCTTTTCCTTAACGCCTATAATATTGTTGACAAAGCTTCCCTTGCCTGCAACGGAATATATAATTCCTTCTTTTTCCATATCCTGATAGGCTTTTTGTATTGTATTTGGGTTAACGCCAAGCTCACGCGCAAGGCTGCGCACCGAGGGCAGCTGGCTGTCCTGACTCAGCACGCCTGCCATTATAAGCTCAAGAGTTCTTGTCTTAAGCTGTTCGTATATCGGCACACGGCTTTTTAAATCCAGTATAAACATAAGTTCCCCCCTCTGTGTTTATCTGTATTCACTGTATTAGTTCAGTTAGCACAGTTGTTGTATTTTTATAATAAACATATACTGTGCTGTTGTCAATAATACTGACAAAATTTTCATATTTTACATATATTTATATACATTATGTTATTTTATTTCAGAATATTACAAAATATGGCATTTTGAGCCCATATTATATCTTTATTTAATGACAATATAAAAAAGAGTATCTGTCATAAAACAGATACTCTTTGCTGTACATATAATAAATTATCAGAACTCAATTTCCATAAGTTTTGCTGTTGCAAGGATAAGAATTTCCAGCGCTTTCATAAAGCCTTTGATGTCATAACCTTCTTCTGCACCGTGAACAGGACCGATGAAATCCGGGAAATAATCTGGTTCGCTTGCACAAGGTTCAACGCCAAATGCTGCAGCTGCAGGGAAATGGCGTGCATATGTGCCGCCGCCGATTGTATAAGGCTGTTCGTTTTTGCCTGTTGCTTCGTTGTAAGCGGTGAGCAAAGCCTGGATTGGTGCACCGTCTTTATCCACATAGAATGGGGCAACTGTGTTGATATTTGCAGTTGTGCCGCCGATTGCTGCAAGACGTTCGCCAAGAATTTTTGCAATTTCTTCGCCTGTGATGGATGTTGGGAAACGGCAGTTGAAGTTCTGCACAAAGCGGCCGTCTTCGATTTTCATCATACCGCCAATGCAGGTAAGCGGTTCAAAAATACCGTCATCAGAAGCAATGCCCACACCTTCGCCGTAGTTGGAGCTGTTGAGGTCACGAAGGAAATTGAAATAAACAGTTTCTTCTGCAGTGAGAAGTTCGTTGTCCAGACAATAGTTAACCAGCATACCGATTGCATTTTTTGTGCCTTCCGGCATTGCAGCGTGGCCGCCGATGCCAAATGCTTTAAGTGTAGCAGTTTCGCCGTCTGCTGTAATTTCGATGCCGTCTGCTGCAGGCAGTTCTTTGCCGTTTGTTTTTACTGTAAGGGATGCGCGGTCCGGAATAACATTGGAGGCAACACCTGCTGTAAAATCCACAACGTTGCCGTTTTCGATTTTAGCACTGATAAGGTCGCCTGATGCCTGACCTTTTTCACCGCAGCATACAGGGAAGTTTGCATCCGGTGTAAATGCAAACACAGGTGCTTTGTAGTGTTCGAGATAGTATTCAAGGTCACGCATACCTGTTTCTTCTTCGCAGCCAAAAAGCGCACGGAGAGTATAAGGCAAAGTTTCGTAGTTGTCCTTAAAGAATTTAAGCATATACATTGTAAGCACTGCAGGGCCTTTGTCGTCGCATACGCCACGGCCGATAAGCCAGCCGTCTTCTGTTTCTCGTACTACAAACGGGTCAGCTTTCCAGCCATTGCCTTCCGGCACAACGTCAAGGTGAGCAATGGAAGCGATATATTCTTCCTTTTCGCCTTTAACTTCTGCATAACCCATATAGCCTTCGCAGTCTACAGCATCAAGGCCAAGACGGCGGCTCATTGCAAGAGCGAGGTCAAGGCATTCACGGTTTGCTTTGCCGAATGGTGCATTTTCTTCTGCAGGGCCAAGCAGACTTTTGATTGCACAGATATCCTTGATATCCTGAACGATGTTGCGTTCGTTTGCTTTTACAAATTCTATAACTTTATTGTGAAGATTTTCCATAACATTACTCCTTTGTATGAAAATACATATTTTACTATTAACAGTATACAAAAATTTTCACACAATTACAACAGAAAACATTTGTGTTATACAATTATATGTGATATGATATTTTGGATATATTTGAAAGGATTACACCAATGAAAAAGTTTTTTAATATAAACACAATTCTTATCGGCCTTGTGCTGATTGCAGGTGTTGCAGGCATGCTTTTTATGAATGCAACAAAAACCGAAGGCAGCAAAGCTATTGTTGACATCAACTTTGAAGGCAAAAAGGACAGAATGGAAATTGACCTTTCCGTTGACGAAACCTACCATATACAGACAACACTGCCTGTAACCCTTGTTGTTAAAGACGGCAAGATTCACTTTGAAAACAGCCAGTGCCCTGACCACCTGTGCGAAGGTTTTGGCGAAATAAGCTTTGACGGCGAAAGTGCCTCCTGCCTGCCAGCCGGGGTAATTGTTGTTGTAAGTGAAGAAAACTGACAGATTATATCCGCATTTAACAAATTTAACAAAAGGCTATTGGTATGTAAATATATCAATAGCCTTTTTTGTTGCAAAAGTATCTGTGCAGATGTTAGAATAATATATTATCATATATTACATATTACGGGGGAATTTCTATGAACAGAAAAGCATCACGTATAATAAAATTTATCCTTCTTGCTGTACCTTTTATTCTTGGTCTGGTTGGTTTTTACATGGTTGACGGACGTCCACTTTTGCAGTCCATGTATATAACCTGCCAGCTGTATCTGCTTTGCGGTGCAGAAGTAGCTCCTAACATATGGATTGAAATTGCACGCTGGACAGCCCCTGTTGCCACTGCAAGCGGAATTATGATTGCCGTTAACTACATACGCCGCACATTTTTAAACAGTGTTGCCCACATCAAAGGGCACAGCACTGCAGTATACGGCCCCGAAACCGAAAAGGAAACCATGCTTAAACAGCTTGGCACAAACGGTATAGACGGCAACGACAAATTTATTGATGCCGACAGATATATTCTGCTTGACAGCGAGGAAGAAAACCTTGCATTTTTCGACAGAAACCGTACGGCAATCGGCGACCGTGACGTATTTGCAAAATGCGACGCCCTATCGGCCAAAACTGTGGCATATCACAATCTGCACCTTTTCTGCACCGAAGAACTTGCCGCTGCAGAATTCTGGAAAAAGCACTGTATATATTCCCTTTCCAAAGCCAAAGGCCACAAACTTAAAATTGCTTTTATCGGCTTTGGCAGACTTGGCAAAGAAGTTTTGCTTAGTGCAGTGCAGAACAATATTTTCTCCCCCGACCAGCAGATAGATTATCACATCTTCGGCAATGAACAGGGCTTTTGCAACATATATCATGAGCTTAACCCACACATAAGTGATAATATAAACTTTGAAAAAGGCCAGTGGCACGAACAGATTGACCTTTTGAACAGCTGTGATATGGTTGTTGTGCTGCAGCAGCCAATGCAGGCAGAACTGATAAGAAACCTGCTTCTTGCGACAAAGTGCGAAAAAATATATGTATTCAATGCTGCTGATTACAGCACAGATATTCTGGAAAACAGCAGCCGCCTTGTCAACTTTAAATGGAAAGGATTTGCTTATAATCTTGATAAGATTTTTGATGCAACCCTGTTTGAAAAAGCAAAAACACTTAATCTGAGATATGCTAACCTTTACTGCGGTGTAGCCATGACAGCAGAAAACCGCGAATCCCAATGGAAAAGCTTAAGCACATTTCTGCGCTATTCCAATATCAGCGCCGCAGACCACAATGATATTCAGCGTGCAATACTTACAGCAGAAAATCAGGGGCTGACCCCCGAAACAATGTCAGCCGAGTGGTTTGAAAGATTAAGCGAGCTCGAGCATATCCGCTGGTGCAGATACTACTGGATTAACAACTGGACCTACGGCAAGCCTGCCGATAAAGCCGAACGGGATGCAAAGCATATACACAATGACCTTATGCCCTATGCCAAGCTTGATGATGCGGAAAAACAGAAAGACCGCGACAATATAACCTATCTGTTCTCTTAAAATAACTGTAAGGAACCTGTTATGGATTATAATATTAAATATGATGTTTTTATATCCTATCGCCGTGACGGCGGAGAATACACCGCAAGGGTGATATACGACAAACTGACAGAACTTGGATACAGTGTGTTTTTTGACGTGGAATCACTGCGCTCGGGAGATTTCAATACAAAACTGTATGATGTTATAGACAGCTGTAAAGATTTTATAATTGTTCTGTCCCCTAACGCCCTTGACCGCTGTGTAAACAAGGGCGACTGGGTAAAAAACGAAATTGAATACGCCATAAAAAAAGGCAAAAACATTGTGCCGATACTTTTGCGCGGATTTACTTTTCCCGACAATCTTCCCGAAAGCATTGCAACTTTGCCAAGGTACAACGGCCTGGAGGCAAACAGCCAGTTTTTTGATGCTTTTATATCAAAGCTGCAGGAGTTTTTTAAAAGCAGACCATCCCACATAAAAAATTTTATATGCAAACCTTTTTTCAGAAAACTTTGCATATGTCTGACTGTCACCGCTTTAGCCACTATCACTCTTATTACCTTCCGCATCAATAATAATAAAAAGAATCATTTCAGGGAATATGTAGTTTCTGCCTTTACCGAGATGGGATACAGCGAAGAGACAGCACTGTTGCAGTTGGAATATATGGACAGTTCCCTTACTCCAAGAGAAAACCTTATTTCAGCATTCAGCTGCAACTACAGCGACACTGCAGACCAGGTTTATTCCAAAATGACACATCTAATTGCCCTTGAAGACTTTGACGGAGCCTACAGCTGTGTCTGTATGTGGCAGAACAAAGCCATTCAGGATGATTTTTATACATCAGATGTAAGTTATGGTCTTTTTTTGCTTCTTGAATATATGGCAGAAAACGGAACCTTTGGCGGTGCTATTGTCACCGGATATGATAACACTGATTATTATGGCAACATTGATTATTATAACGAGTCATATTTGATGCCCGGTGATATTATTATAGAGGTCAATGGTGAAAAATGTGTTTCGGCTGCAGACTATAAAGCCAAAATGCAGCTTTCAAAAGATTTCTATAACAGTATTACAATTCTTCGTCCTGTGTATCAGGAAAATCCTATTGTCAACAGACTTGATAAACTAACTGTTGAAATTGACAATTCTATGCAGAGTATTATTGCAAAAGATATTATATATACAGACGAAATATATTAATAAGAGGAACATATTATGACAAACTCAAATTGCCCGGACAATAAAACTTTATCTGATCTTTCGCTTCTTTGCAGCAGATGCTGTGAACATCTTATAGCCCAGCTGGAAGAACATATCGACGAAAAAGGAAAGATAAACGGATATCAGGTTCATTTTAATAATATTATCAAAAAATGGCATATGAAAAGCTGTGGCCTGCGCATTGTGCAAAGTTTTAAAGGCGATGAACTGCGCGCACTGGAAATATATGCCACATTCCCTGACAATTCCGGATACGAAGTTAAAAACTATCTTATTCACGGCAGCAATGCCGAACTTAAAAAATTTCTGTCGGACAAATCCCTTGCAGAAAAAATGATTGAAATATATGCCAATTTCAGCGAGAAAATTGCAGACAAAATATAATTTCAAAAGCAAAAGCAACCGTAAACCAACTGTTTACGGTTGCTTTTGTTACAAATTTTTTGTTACAAATTTTATGATTAAGCTTTACATCGCAAAACCGCCGTCAACGGTGATTATCTGGCCTGTTACAAATTTTGCCTTATCGCTGAGAATAAACTCCACCATATCTGCCACATCCTGCACTGTGCCGATGCGTCCCAGTGGTGTTTCTTCTGCAAGGGACTGCAAATCTTCTTCACTGAAGCAGTTAAGCATATCTGTTTTTATAACACCAGGGCAAACTGCATTTACACGGATACCGCTTGGTGCAAGTTCCTGTGCAAGTGCCTTGCTGAATGCATTTATACCGCCTTTGGTTGCAGAATAAACCGCCTCGCAGCTTGCACCATTGTTGCCCCATATTGATGATATGTTTACAATATTGCCGCTGTGCTGTTTTACCATAACGGATGCCGCCTGCTGACAAATAAAGATTGTGCCGTTAAGGTTTATCCCCACAAGTTTTGCAATTTCTTCTTCGGTCATATCCTGCAGGAGTCCAACCCAGCTTACACCTGCACAGTTAACCACCGCATCAAGAGTTTTGTGATTATCTTTTATATATGCAAACAAAGAAGAAACGTCGGCATAATCTGCCACATTGCACTTTTTATAGATAATGTTGTTTTCGGCATCTTCCACCAAAGTGGAGTTATATGTGCCGATAACAGTGTAACCGTTTTGTGAAAGGGTAAGGGCAATCTGACGGCCGATACCTTTGCTTGCGCCTGTAACAAGAGCTGTTTTCATATAGAATATCTCTTTTCCGTTTTATTTTTGAATATAAAAATATTTTACTATAGATATAAAAAGTTTGCAACAAAACAAAAGGCAGGGATTTCCCTGCCTTTAAATGTTTATGCAATATTAGTAAGCTTTGCCCCAAACAACAATAGTGTCTGTTTCTTTGCCGCAAATTGGGCAAACACCTTTTTTAACACCCTGTTCGCCAAATGGCATACATCTGGAGGAAAGACCTGCTTTTTCTTTCATAGCTTCTTCGCATTCTGCGCTGCCGCACCAGTGAGCCTTGATAAAACCATCGTTTTTATCTGCCTGAGCAATGATATCTTCCAGTTTTTCAAGTTCTACTGTTCTTGTAACAAGGTTTTCTTTTGCGCGTGCATAAAGTGCATCTGCATATTCTTTGAATACTCTTTCAAGTTCTGCTTCAAGGTTGTCAAGAGATACAAAGATTTTTTCGCGTGTGTCACGGCGAACAAGAACACACTGGTTCTTTTCGATATCCTTTGGACCGATTTCCAGACGGATTGGCACACCTTTCATTTCGTATTCAGCAAATTTCCAGCCTGGCTGGTTGTCTGTATCATCAAGTTTTACACGGTAAAGGGATTTGAGACGGTCTTTAAGTTCGTTTGCTTTGTCAAGAACGCCTTCCTTGTGCTGTGCAATTGGGATGATAACAAGCTGATGTGGTGCAAGTGCCGGTGGAAGAACAAGACCTTCGTCATCACCGTGTGTCATAATGATAGCACCGATGATACGTGTGGACATACCCCAGGAAGTCTGGTGTGGGAAGGAACGTCCGTTGTTTCTGTCTGCAAATGTGATGTCGAAT
The DNA here is from genome assembly GCA_017505635.1 of Oscillospiraceae bacterium. Taxonomy (GTDB): domain Bacteria; phylum Bacillota; class Clostridia; order Oscillospirales; family Ruminococcaceae; genus RGIG3102. Next base: position 77,443 of record JAFVOU010000039.1, read on the forward strand.
GCGCGTGCAAAACCGTCACCGAAGTAGTGGCTTGTGCCGGACTGCAGTGCTTTACCATCGTGCATCATTGCTTCAACTGTGTATGTTGCTTCTGCGCCTGCAAATTTTTCGCTGTCTGTTTTTCTGCCTTTGATAACAGGAATCATAGCTTCTTCTTCAAGGAAGGAAGCATAGATATCAAGCTGCTGAAGTGTTTCTGCCTGTGCTTCTTCTGCTGTTTCGTGAAGTGTGTGACCTTCCTGCCACCAGAATTCGCGGCTGCGGAGGAATGGACGTGTTGTTTTTTCCCATCTTACAACGCTGCCCCACTGGTTGTAAAGGAATGGAAGCTGACGGTAGGACTGAAGCACGTTTTTCCAGTGTTCACAGAAGAGAACTTCGGATGTTGGACGAACGCACATACGTTCTTCCAGTTTTTCTTTACCGCCGTATGTTACCCATGCAACTTCAGGTGCAAAACCGTTAACGTGGTCTTTTTCTTTCTGAAGCAGGCTTTCAGGAATAAGCAGTGGCAATGCCATATTTACGTGGTCTGTTTCTTTGAAACGTCTGTCGAGGCATTTCTGGATATTTTCCCAGATTGCATAGCCATATGGACGTACATAAACAAAGCCTTTAGCTGTTGAATAGTCTACGAGTTCTGCTTTAAGGCAGATGTCTGTATACCACTGTGCGAAATCTTCGTCACGGCTGGTAATACTTTTAACCAATTTGTTGTCTTTTGCCATTTTATTTCCCTCTTTCATAAAATTTGCCCCTTATAAATTATAAGGGGCAAAATATAGTTACTTTTTTTAAATTTACTTGTTTTCTTCGATAAATTTAACAACGTCGCCCACTGTTTTCAAGTTTTCAACAGCTTCTTCGGGAACTTCCACGCCAAATTCATCTTCTACAGACATAACAAGATCAACGAGGTCGAGGCTATCGGCATCGAAGTCTTCCATAAGGTTGGATTCCATTGTAATCAATTCTTCGCTGATTTCGAGCTGTTCAGAGATGATTTCTCTCAATTTTTCAAAAACCATAGTAGTTCTCCTTAGATATTTCAGGCAGATATAATCTGCTCTATATTTATACTTATTATCAAGTATATCTATTTTATACAAATTGTCAAGTGCCTAGCGGTAATCTATATCCAGATTTGCCATACCGTTAAGTTTTACATCGCCGATATTGCCTGACAGATATTCATAATAACCCTGTGCGGCAATCATGGCGCCATTGTCACCGCAGAGTGACAGTTCCGGCGAAACAAAGCGCTTGCCTTTTGCCTTTTCGGTGATAAGTTCGCGCAGACGGCGGTTTGCCGCAACGCCGCCGGCAATTGCAATTGTATCAAAGCCAAATTCTTCTGCTGCATTTACAAGGTTGTCGGAAAGAATCTGACTGATTTTTTCTTCAAAGCTTGCAGCAAGGCTGTTGATATCTGTTTCTTCACCTTTCATATTATTTGTATTGAAAGTGTTGATAACCGCCGTTTTAAGGCCGCTGAAACTTACATCGTATTTATTTTCTGTGTGCGGTGTAGGCAGTTTGTATTTTGTTTTATCACCTGTAAGTGCAGCTTTGGACACTGCAGGACCGCCAGGATAGCCAAGACCAAGTGTACGGCTTACCTTGTCAAAAGCTTCGCCTGCCGCATCATCGATTGTTCTGCCGATAACACGGAACTTTGTGTAGTCCTCAACTGCAACAATGTGGCTGTGACCGCCCGATGCAACAAGGCAGATAAATGGCGGTTTAAGGTCTTTGTTTGTAAGATACAATGCCGCAATATGACCGCGGATATGATGGGTTGGCACAAGAGGTTTGCCGCTTGCAAAGCTTAAACCTTTTGCAAAGTTAACCCCCACAAGCAAAGCACCGATAAGCCCCGGTGCAAATGTGCAGGCAATTGCGTCGATATCATTGACTGTGAGGTTTGCCTCGTCAAAACATTTCTGCACAACCTCGCTTACCGCATCGATATGGCGGCGGGATGCAATTTCCGGCACAACACCGCCGTAAAGGCCGTGTTCTTCTGCCTGTGAATAAACTATATTGGAAAGAATTTCTCTTCCGTCCTTTACTATGGAAGCAGCTGTTTCGTCACAGCTGGATTCGATACCTAAAACTAACATAGATGTCCTTTCGCTAATATTAAAGGAATATTTTTACAACATTTAATTATACCCTTATACTTCCCTTTTGTAAATAAGGGCAGCTTCGGTTGGATTCTGATAAAAATTTTTACGTTTGCCAAGCAGTTCAAAACCAAAGCTTTCGTAAAGTTTTATGGCAGGGGTGTTGCTTTCCCGCACTTCAAGCACACAGGGCAGATTTAAACTGTTCAAAGTTTCACCAAGTAAAAATTTACCATAGCCTTTGCGCAGTTTTGTTTTGTCGGTAACGATAAAAACAAGTTCTGCGTCGTCTGCCACAAGATAGGAAGCAAAAGCAACCACAGCGTTTTTATCTTCAAGAACAAAACTTTTTATACTGTCATTTGCAAGGCTTTCTGCCAGTGCATTCCTGCTCCAGCCGTCGGGAATACCGGTAAAAATTGCACTTACTGTGTCCACATCAGCAGATGTAAAAGTTCTAACCTTTGGCAGCATACCAGTTTTCCCCCTTGTTTACATCAACTTTAAGCGGCACACTGAGCTGTGCGGCGTTCTGCATTTCTTCCACAAGAATTGATGCTGCTTTGTCCGCTTCTTCAACAGGTGCTTCGACAATAAGTTCGTCGTGTACCTGCAGGATAAGTTTTGCCTGCATACCTTCGTCTTTAAGGCGTTTTGCCACCTTTACCATTGCAATTTTGATTATATCCGCACTTGTGCCCTGAATAGGTGTGTTCATTGCCATACGTTTGCCCATCTCCTGAATGTTGCGGTTGGAGTTGTTGATTTCGGGCAGGATACGCTTGCGGTTGTACAAAGTTGCAACATATCCGTTGTCTTTGGCAAACTGTGTAATGGTGTTCATATATTCCCTGACACCTGTAAATGTATCAAGGTAGTTTGCTATAAACTGGCTTGCTTCCTTTACTGTTATACCCACATCCTTTGCAAGACTGAATGCACCTATGCCGTAAACAATGCCAAAGTTAACCGCCTTTGCACGGGAACGTATCTGCGGTGTTACATCCTCAACATCAAGCTTCATAATTTTTGCCGCTGTCTGTGTGTGAATATCAGCATTGTTGATAAAGGCTTCCCTCATATTTTCATCGCCGCTGATATGGGCAAGAATTCGCAGTTCAATCTGCGAATAGTCAGCATCCACAAGCACATGACCTTCCCTGGCAACAAAGAACTTTCGCAGTTCCTGCCCCAATTCGGTACGCACAGGGATATTCTGCAGATTAGGTTCGCCCGAAGAAATACGGCCTGTGCGGGTTTCGGTCTGGTTGAAGGTGGTGTGTATTCTGCCGTCTTCACGGATTTTATCTTTAAGCCCCTCTACATATGTGGAGTTAAGTTTCTGATATGTGCGGTAGTTTAAAATTTTGTCGATTACAGGATGATATTTTCTCAATCCTTCAAGCACTTCGGCATTTGTGGAATAACCGCTTTTTGTCTTTTTGCCTGCAGGCAGACCAAGGTCTTCAAAAAGTGCTTTGCCAAGCTGTTTAGGGCTGTTGAGGTTAAACTGATAGCCAACCATTCCGTAAACATTGTCAAGGTCTTTTGCCAGCTGTTCGCGGAGCATTGTGCCAAATTCTTCAAGGGCAGCTTTATCTACACCAAAGCCCTGGTATTCCATTTCTGCCAGAACTTTTGCAAGCGGCATTTCAATTTCGTACAAAAGCTGCTGCTGATTTTCCTTTTCCACAAATTCTTTGTAGTGGTTATAAACCTGCTGTGCAAAAGGCGCAAAGCTGTCTTCGCATTCAAATTCTGCAACGGCATCTGCAGAAGCAGAGATACGTTCAAAATCGTAACTTGCCGCCAGCGGATTTGCAAGATATGCCGCCAGTTTCATACAGAATGCAACATTTTTTACATCTATTCCCTTTGCAAGTGCAAAAGTGTAAAGCGCTTTACTGTCATAGGCGATTTTTTCCTTGCTTTCATCCTCTAAAAATTCTTTGAGGACAACGCTGTCGCCACCACAGCTGTATATATCTTTATTCCACATTACAATAAATTTATCACCATTCTGATAAACTATTGCTTTGCTGAGTGTGTTGTCAAATTCTTTTACTGCAACTGTATCAAGTGCACTTTCCACAACATCAAAAAGGTTTAAATTTTCAACACTGTGCTGTGGCACCAGCTTTTCGGCAAGGGAGAACATTTCAAGGCTTTTAAGTGTTCTGTTAACCTTATCGGCATTTGCAGGCTGTTTTTCATAAGATTCAGGGTTTGTTTCGATATCAACATCACATTTGATTGTACCGAGAATTCTGGAAAGATAAGCCATTTCCTTGTCTGCAACAAGTTTTTCGCGCACACCTTTTTTGATTTTTGCATCGCCGATATTTTCGTAAACACCGTCAAGACTGCCAAAATTCTGCAAAAGTGTAACAGCTGTTTTTTCACCCACACCTTTTACACCAGGGATATTGTCGGATGTATCCCCCATAAGTGCTTTAAGGTCGATAAGTTTGTCAGGATAGAGGCCATATTTTTCAAAAACAGCTTCTTTATCCATTATCTGTGTGCTGCCTTTGCCCATCTGTGTTGTAGCAAGGGCAACATAAATATTGTCGTCCACAAGCTGCAGGCTGTCGCGGTCTCCCGTTGCAATATAGCAGATATCACCGCGGGCAGAGCAGCTTTTTGCTATTGTGCCAAGAATATCGTCAGCTTCAAAACCTTCCTTTGTCACAATGGTATAACCAAGGTCGGCAAGAATTTCTTTAAGCACAGGCATCTGCTGTGCAAGTTCATCCGGCATACCTTTGCGGCCTGCTTTGTAGCCGTCGAACATTTTGTGGCGGAAGGTTTTGGCTTTAAGGTCAAAAGCTACCGCAACGTGATCCGGTTTAATTTCCTGTTCCAGTTTTATAAGTATATTGAGAAAACCGTAGATAGCATTGGTGTACTGCCCGTCCTTTGTTGTGAGCAGTTTTATGCCGTAAAATGCACGGTTTAAAATGCTGTTGCCGTCAATTGCAAGAAATTTCATATTTTATCTCCCGAAAGTGAGTTTTTGCATAAAATTGTTATTTAAATAGTATACCACAATTTATCATTTTATGGTATACTATTTATCTATCGTGATAAACATTTTATCGGAGAGGTTTTATGGAAATTAAAGGTCTTAATATACAAAACAAGGCAGTACTTGCCCCTATGGCAGGCTTTTGCGATATTGTTATGCGCAAAGCGGCAGATAATTTTGATGCAGGTTTTACCATAAGCGAAATGGTAAGTGCACGGGCTTTGTACTTTGGCGATAAAAAAAGCCACGAACTTATGGAAACTTTTGACCATAAGGCCCCTTATGGCGTTCAGCTTTTCGGTTTTGAACCAAACGATTTTGTGTCTGCCACAAAACACGTTCTGGATCATAAACCGGATTTTATAGATATAAATATGGGCTGTCCTGCACCTAAAATTGTTAACAACGGCAGTGGCAGTGCACTGATGAAAACCCCCGAAATTGCCCAGCAAATTGCAAAAACCGTGGTGGAAAATGCAAACGGACTGCCTGTAAGCGTTAAAATGCGCAAGGGCTGGGACGAAAATTATCTCACCGCTGTTGAACTTGCAAAGCGCTGTGAAGCTGTTGGCGTAAGTTTTATAACTGTGCACGCCCGCACACGCCAGGAGATGTATCAGCCCGGCATCGACCTTGATATCATAAAACAGGTAAAACAGGCAGTAAACATTCCTGTTATCGGCAACGGTGACATCACCTGCCCAGAAGATGCAATAAGAATGATGGACTACACCGGCTGTGACTATGTTATGGTGGGCAGAGAGGCTTTGAGCCGTCCGTGGATTTTCCGTCAGATTAAAGAAGCACTTGAGGGCAGACCTGTAAGTGCAGACCTTACTGTTAACGAAAGAATGGAACTGCTTTTGTGGCACGTTAAACAGCTGTGCGAGGTTAACGGCGAATATCTTGGCATGAAAAAAAGCAGAGGTCAGGCAGCACTTTATATGAAAGGGCTGCGAGGTGCGGCACATCTGCGCTATCTTACAAACAGTCTTTCAAAATATGAAGATGCCGAAAATCTTGTAAAAGAGGTGTTAAAGGAAAATGTTTAATTTCAACGCACTTGTATCACGTATAAAATACATTCCCCGCTGGAGTCTTATGCGGCAGAGCCGCCCGGAATATCTTGCCGAACACACCACCGAAGTGATGCAGATTGCACACACCCTTGCGGCAGTTGCAAAGGAAAAATTTGGTGCTGATGTGGAAGAAAAGAACATTGTTATCTGCAGCCTTTACCACGATATAAGCGAAATTCTTACGGGTGATATGCCTACACCTGTTAAATATAATGACGATGTGCTTAAAAAGGCATACAAGGATATGGAGGCCAAGGCAACCGACAAGATGGTGGAAACCATTGACCCTGCAGTAAGAAAATATATTGTTCCTTTTGTAAAGGCAAATATGCTGAACGAACGCGAACAAAAAATTCTGAAGGCTGCAGACAAATTTTCTGCACTTATAAAATGTATGGAAGAACTTCAGTGCGGCAACAGCGAATTCAAGCTTGCATACGAAAGCACAAAAAAATCCCTTGAGGATATGAATCTGCCTGAGGTAAGCTATTTTATGGAGAATATGCTGCCAAGCTATGCACTTTGTCTTGATGAACTTGCAAAGATATAGCGAGGTGCAGATTGAAAAGCTTATACCAAAAATCAGCTTTCAGAATTTTTATACTGGGCTTTCTCTGTGCTCTGTGCATCTTTCTGCCATTTCTTGTTATAGATAAGGGCTTTTTCCTTTATGCAGGGGATTTCAACAGTCAGCAGATACCTTTTTATATGAATGCTGTGCGTGCTGTGCAGGAAGGCAGTATGAACTGGAGCTGGAATACCGACCTTGGCTCTTCCTTTGTAACCAGCTACTCGTTTTATCTGCTTGGTTCTCCCTTTTTCTGGCTGAGCTGTATTTTTCCTTACAGGGCTGTGCCGTATCTTCTGCCTCTTTGGCTTATGCTGAAATTTGCCGTGGCAGCTCTGGGCGCATTTCTGTTTCTGCGCCGTTATGCAAAGGATGTAAACTTTGCCTTTGTGGGCGCAATACTGTATGCGTTTTCCGGCTTTGCGGTTTACAATATATTCTTCAACCATTTTCTTGAAGCAGTTGCGTTTTTTCCCTTTCTGCTGTGGAGCCTTGATGAGTTTGTATACAACAGACGCCGCGGACTGTTTGTTGTTTTTGTTGCGGTAAATCTGCTTAACAACTATTTTTTCTTTGCAGGTCAGGTTGTTTTTCTGTTTATCTACTTTATCTGCAAGGTTATCACAAAAGAATATTCAGTAAATATAAAAGAATTCTTACTTCTGGCATTTGAAAGTCTGCTTGGCTGCCTTTGCGGAATTGTGCTGGCTGTGCCCTCTGTAATGAGCATTGTCAACAACCCCCGCAGCACACAGATGCACAGCGGCTTTGCACTGTGGCTTTATGATACTGTTCAGCAGTATCTTGCCATCTTGATGTCGGCATTCTATCCCCCTGATGTTCCCTATTCCCCGACTTTGTTCACCGACGGGGATATAAAATGGACAAGTCTTTCTGCCTTTGTGGTTATGGGCGGAATGTTCGGCTACTTTATATTCCGCAGATTTTTCAAAAAATCCGCATTTACAAAAATATTTACCTGCTGCATAGTATTTGCCTTTGTTCCTGTGCTCAACAGCAGCTTTTATGCGTTCAACGACAACTATTATGCACGCTGGTTCTACATGCCGCTGCTTATACTGGCGGCAATGAATATGCACAGTTTTACCCTGTGCAGGAAAATCATCTTTTACGGTTTAAAAATTACAGCTGCCTTTACCGCAGTTTTCTGCATCTATGCACTTACCCCAATAAAAGATAAAGACGGTGTTTTCCACCTTGGACTGCAGGAAGAAACCGCTGTGTTCTGGCTTATATTTATGGTAAGCATCATAAGTTTGTACCTTGCATATGCAGTTGTGAAAAACTATCGGGACACCGCCCTTTATCCGCAGAAACTGCTTATTGGCACTCTTGTGTGCGTATGTCTGTTTGGCATTACACATATGGCTCTTACCAAGCTGCCCAGAAATGATGCAAACTATATAAAGCAGAACTACACCGTGCTGGACAGTTTTAAGCTTGAAGACAGTCAAAGCAACTATCGTATGGATGCATATCAGTGCTACAGCAATCTGGGATTGTTTCTTGACAAACCCGTGATACAGTTTTTCAACAGCACCGTTTCTCCTTCTGTAATGGACTTTTATCCTTATGTTGGTGTCAGCCGTACAGTAAGCAGCAAACCGCCTTACGAAAACTATGCTTTGCGCAGTCTTCTGTCGGTTAAATATCTGCTTACTCCTACACATGAACTTGAAAACTTTTACGAAAATGAAGGTTATGCCGATATTTACAGAGAGCACAGTATTATCCGTCCGTACAATATACTGGAAAACAAGTATTTCATCCCTATGGGGTTTACATACGATTATTTTGTAACTCCGCAGCAGATGAACACCGTAAAAAAAGAAAACCGCAGCAATATTATGCTGCGCGCAGTAATGGTGGATGAAACCCTTGTGGATGTGTATAAGCTTTCACTTGAAAAACTAAGCGATACCTCGCTGGAAGACACATCGTTTTCTGCCTTTGAGTCCGATGTTGCTGACAGAAATTTATCTGCAGCACATTATTTTGAACAGACAAAGGACGGTTTTGTGTCGGAAATTTATCTTGACCATGCAAATCTCGTATTCTATTCCGTGCCTTTTGACGAAGGTTTTACAGCTTATGTAAACGGACATATAAGCGAAATTATAGAGGTAAACAACGGTATGTCTGCAGTTTATGCACCTGCCGGAGAAAACGAAATTGTGTTTACCTATGAAACACCGTATCTTAAAACAGGTATATTCCTGAACTTTACAGGTTTGGGTATTTATATAATCTATTCAGTACTAATTTTAAAAAAGAAGGTTAAAATTTAATGGAAATTATCAAAGTTCTGGCAAGTGAATTTAAAAAGGAAGTGTGGCAGATTGAAAACAGTGTTGCACTTATGGACGAAGGCTGTACAATTCCTTTTATCGCCCGTTACAGAAAAGAAAAAACAGGAGAACTGGACGACCAGATTTTAAGGGAAATCTTTGACCGCCTTACATATCTGCGCAACCTTGAACAGCGCAAGGAAGAGGTTATCAAATCAATCACCGAACAGGAAAAGATGACCGATGAAATTATGGATATGTTAAGCCGCGCAAAAACTCTCAGCGAAGTGGAAGATATCTACCGTCCGTTCAAACCAAAGAGAAAAACACGCGCCTCCGTTGCAAAGGAAAAAGGTCTTGAACCACTTGCAAAGGAAATTCTGGAACAGCGCCCGCTGGCAGTGCCAATGGACCTTGCCGCAGAATATATAAACGAAGAAAAAGGCGTTGCAACTGCAGAAGATGCTCTTAAAGGCGCTATGGATATTATTGCGGAAGATGTATCTGACAACACAAATGTGCGCAAAGCCCTGAAAGCTCTTTACACACGCACAGGCGAAGTGACAAGCAAAGGCGACGAAGAAGTTGACAGTGTTTACACACAGTATTACGATTTCAGCGAAAAGGTAAACAGAATTGCATCTCACCGTGTGCTTGCAGTTGACCGCGGCGAAAAGGAAGGTTTTCTTAAAGTTAACATCACTGTTGACACAATCGCTGCAATTGCAGAAATTGAAAAACTGTACATCGAAAATGACTCAAAATGTGCACAGGTGGTTAAGGAAGCTATTGCCGACGGTTACAGCCGTCTGCTTCACCCAAGCCTTGATACCGAAATCCGCAACAGCCTTACCGAAAAAGCCTGCGAAGGTGCTATCAAGCTGTTTGGCGACAACCTTAAACAGCTTTTGCTTGTGCCTCCTGTAAAAGGCAAAACCTGCCTTGCACTTGACCCTGGTTACCGCACAGGCTGTAAAATGGCTGTTGTTGATGCAACAGGCAAGGTGCTGGACACAGGTGTTGTATATATGACACTTGACCATCACGACAAAGACAAAGCTAAAAAACAGCTTAAAACACTTATTGCAAAACACAATGTTGATATTATCTCTATCGGCAACGGCACAGCAACAAAGGAAACCGAAATGTTTGTGGCTTCTTTGCTTAAAGAAATCGACAAACCTGTAAGCTATGCAGTTGTAAGCGAAGCAGGTGCTTCCGTTTACTCTGCTTCCAAGCTTGCTGCTGCAGAATTTCCACAGTTTACAGTAGAACTGAGAAGTGCGGTTTCCATTGCAAGACGTCTGCAGGACCCTCTTGCAGAACTTGTTAAAATTGACCCTAAATCCATAGGTGTTGGCCAGTATCAGCACGATATGCCAAAACAGCGATTGGAAGAAAGCCTTGACGGCGTGGTTGAATATTGTGTAAACACAGTTGGTGTTGACCTCAACACAGCTTCTGCACCGCTTCTGGAAAGAGTGTCCGGTCTTAACAAAGCCATAGCAAAAAACATTGTTGCATACCGCGAAGAAAACGGTGAATTCACAAAGAGAAACCAGCTGCTTAAAGTAAGCAAACTTGGTCCTAAAGCATATCTGCTTTCCGCAGGCTTTTTGAGAATTCCGGGTGCAAAGGACAAGCTTGATTCCTCTTCTGTACACCCTGAAAGCTACGATGTTGCAAAGCAGCTGCTTAATGCTGTTGGCTACACAACAGATGACATCGGCACAGAAAAAATTGCAGGTCTTGAAAAAGCTGTTGAAAAAATTGGTCTTGAAAAACTGGCCCAGCAGCTTGGCACAGGTGTTCCTACCCTTAAAGATATTGTGGCAGAACTTATCAAACCGGGCCGTGATATGCGTGACGAACTGCCAAAACCACTTTTGAGAACAGACATTCTCGATATGAACGACCTTGTTGCAGGTATGGAACTTACAGGTACAGTGCGCAACGTTATCGACTTTGGTGCATTTGTGGACATCGGCGTGCATCAGGACGGTCTTGTGCACATCAGCCAGATTTGTGACAAATACATCAAACATCCAAGCGAAATGCTTAAAGTCGGTGACATTGTAACAGTTTGGGTATTAAGTGTTGACGTAAACAAAAAACGCATATCCCTCACAATGAGAAAACCAAAAGAAAAAGCTGATGCAAAAGCAAACTGATATATTATTGTAAAAAAAATTACAGCAGTGAACACAAAGTTCACTGCTGTTTTTATTTTGATTATTCAAACAATGTATGTTCCTGCACGATAGTATTGCATTTATTGTTTATCTTCTTGTATCCGCCATAGAGGAATGCTGCAAGGACAATATTCAAAATTCCCATCATATTTACAAACTGACCGTCAAACAGTGCAATAATAACATTGACTACACCTATAATCAGGTTTGCAATTGCAAGCCCACCGATAACACCTGTTATACGTTCGAAATATTTTATCTTTGAGTTTCTGTCGGAATAGATATCAAAAATCTCTCCCTCTGCAACCTTTTTGCGGAAATATGCCCACTTCAGACAATTGCCCACATATTCTGCACCTGTTTCTTCGATAAAATTTATATATTTAAGGCTGTGTTTATCACCCGGACGATTTGCAAGATATTCCAGCTTGTACTGATATTCCCCTTTTTCGCAAGGTTCAAATTCGTATCTGCAATAACCTACATCTGTAAGTACCCAGCCTTCAGCTGCCATTTCATTCAGCCATTTTTCCTCTTCTTCAAACTGCCATGCCCAGAATAATTTGTGTATTGTCTTTTTCATAATCTATTCTCCCAGTATGTTTTTACCATTGATGAGAAGTTCTTCAAGACGGTTTATTTCTGTTTTAAGAACCTCTGTGCCTGTTGCTGTTATAACATATTCTTTTTTTCTGCTGTCTTTAATTTCCGGCAGGGCTTCTATCCAGCCTTTGTCCAGCAAAGTGTTTATTGCCCCGTACAACGTGCCTGCCGCAAGGGTGATTCTGCCATTTGAAAGTTGCTGAACATTCTGCATTATGCCATAGCCGTGATTGCTTTTTACCAGTGATAACAGTATATAATATACCGCTTCGGTAAGTGCCCCCTGATTATTTGCCATTGTTATCTCCTTTCGGCAACCGATATATCGTTAACCGATATAGTTTTATCGTCTTTATTATATCGGCAATCGATATATCTGTCAACAGTTTTCTGCACAAAAAAAGAGACGATTTTAAAAATCGTCTCTTTTAAAGTTACTTTTTACTTTTTAACTACTGTAAATACAACTTTTTCGCCGTTGATATCCCAGTCTTTTGTAAAGCCTTCTGCTGTTGCAACTGTAACTGCATCTGCAAGAACGTTTTCTTTGATTGTATCTGCATTTGCCATCATAACAGCTTCCACTTTTTCGTTGCCACTTACAAATACATCGATGTGGTCCATAACTTCAAAGTCTGCATCTTTACGCATTGTCTGGAGTTTGGAGATGATTTCGCGTACAAAACCTTCTTCGATAAGTGCATCTGTAAGATGAGTATCAAGTGCAACGATAACGTTGTTGTCTGCAACAGATTCAAAACCTTCTGTCTGTTTTGTTTCGATAAGAAGGTCTTCTGCTGTAAGTGTGATGTCGCCGTTTGGACTTGCAAGAACAATCTGACCGTTTGCATCAAGTTCAGCTTTAGCTTTGCCGCCGTCAAGTTCAGCCAGCATTGTGCGGATTTCGCCAAGGCGTTTGCCGTATTTTGGACCAAGTGTCTTGAGCTGTGGTTTGAAGTTGTAGCTGATGTAACCGCTTGCGTCGCTGATTTCTTCAACTTCTTTTACGTTGAGCTCGTCTGCAAGGATTGCTTTGTAGTAATCGTTGAGTTCGCGTTCAGCTTTTACATACATTTTGCTGAGTGGCTGACGGTTTTTGATACCGGAAACGTTACGTGCACTTCTTGCAAGTGTTGCAACTTCCAGTACAAGAGCCATATCAGCTTCAAGGTCAGCATCGATAAAGCTTTCATCACATTCAGGGAAAGAACAGAGGTGAACAGACAGTGGTGCATTTTCATCTGTTGTGCGCACAAGGTTCTGATAAATCTGTTCTGTCATAAACGGAATCATCGGTGCGCTGATTTCGGACAGTGTAACAAGCGCTGTCCAGAGTGTCATATAAGCGTTAACTTTATCCTGTTCCATACCTTTTGCCCAGAAGCGTTCACGGCTGCGGCGAACATACCAGTTGGACATATCGTCAACAAATTCCTGAAGAACCTTTGCTGTTTCAGGGATGCGGTAGTTTGCAAGATGGTCGTCAACTGCTTTAACTGTGCTGTTGAGGCGGGAGAGGAGCCAACGGTCCATTACAGAAAGACTTGCTTTATCAAGTGTGTATTTTGTTGGGTCAAATTTATCGATATCAGCATAGAGTGCAAAGAATGCGTAAACATTCCAGAGTGTACCCATAAATTTGCGCTGATATTCTGTAACTGCCTTGCCGTGGAAACGGTTTGGAAGCCATGGTGCGCTGTTTGCATAGAAGTACCAGCGGATTGCGTCGGCACCGTATGTTTCAAGAGCATCAAACGGGTCTACTGCGTTGCCTTTGGATTTGGACATCTTCTGACCGTTTTCGTCCTGAACATGACCGAGAACGATTACGTTTTTGAACGGTGCCTTGTCAAAGAGCAATGTGGAGATTGCAAGCAGTGAGTAGAACCAGCCGCGTGTCTGGTCAACAGCTTCACTGATAAAGTTTGCAGGGAACTGTGCTTCAAACAGGTCGTGGTTTTCGAACGGATAGTGATGCTGTGCAAATGGCATGGAGCCGGAGTCAAACCAGCAGTCAATAACTTCCGGTACACGTTTCATCTGCTTGCCGCATTCCGGACAGGTGATTGTAACTTCGTCGATAAATGGTCTGTGAAGTTCAATTTCTTCAGGGCAGTTAGGGCTCATTGCACGGAGTTCTTCCTTGCTGCCGATTGCGTGTTTGTGGCCGCATTCACATTCCCAGATGTTGAGAGGTGTGCCCCAGTATCTGTTACGGGAGATACCCCAGTCCTGAACGTTTTCAAGCCAGTCGCCAAAACGGCCTTTGCCGATAGATTCCGGAATCCAGTTGATTGTGTTGTTGTTGCGGATAAGATTTTCGCGAACAGCTGTCATTTTAATGAACCATGTTTCGCGTGCATAGTAGATAAGTGGTGTGTCACAGCGCCAGCAGTGTGGGTAGCTGTGTTCAAATTTAGGTGCAGCAAAGAGCTTGCCTGTTTCTCTGAGGTCTTTGAGAATTTCTTCGTCTGCTTTTTTGCAGAACATACCTTCCCATTTTGTTTCGGCTGTCATTTCGCCTTTGCCGTCAACAAGCTGAACAAGTGGCAGGTTGTATTTGCGGCCAACGTTTGCGTCGTCTTCACCAAATGCAGGTGCAATGTGAACAACACCTGTACCGTCTGTAAGTGTTACATAGCTGTCGCAGGTTACATACCAGCATTTTTCTTTTGGGGATACAAAGTTCCAAAGTGGTTCATATTCCTTGTATTCAAGGTCTGTACCAACATATGTTTCAACAACTTCGTATTTGCCTTCGCCAAGGATTTTGTCGCAGAGAGCGTGAGCCATATAGTAAACTTCGCCTTCTTCAACCATTTTTACCTTAACGTATTCTTCTTTTGGGTTTACACAGAGTGCAACGTTGGAAGGAAGTGTCCAAGGTGTTGTTGTCCATGCAAGGATGTAAGCGTCTTCATCCTTAACTTTGAATTTAACGATTGCAGAACGTTCTTTTACATCTTTGTAGCCCTGTGCTACTTCGTGGCTGGACAGCGGTGTGCCGCAGCGTGGGCAGTAAGGAACAATTTTAAAGCCTTTGTAAAGCAGGCCTTTGTTCCAGATTTCTTTGAGTGCCCACCATTCACTTTCGATAAAGTCGTCGTGATATGTTACATATGGGTCGTCCATATCAGCCCAGAAACCAACTGTACCGGAAAAATCTTCCCACATACCTTTGTATTTCCAAACGCTTTCTTTACATTTGCCGATAAATGGTTCAAGACCGTAAGCTTCAATCTGTTCCTTGCCGTTGATGCCAACAAGTTTTTCAACTTCAAGTTCAACAGGCAGACCATGTGTGTCCCAGCCTGCTTTTCTTGGCACGAATTCGCCTTTCATTGTGTGGTATCTTGGAATCATATCCTTGATAACACGTGTGAGAACGTGGCCGATGTGTGGTTTGCCGTTAGCTGTTGGCGGGCCGTCATAGAATGTGTAGGTTGGGCCCTGTTTTGTCTGTTCCATGCTCTTTTCAAAAATCTGGTTTTCTTTCCAGAAATCGAGCACTTCTTTTTCTCTCTGCACAAAGTTTAAGTCGGTAGGTACTTTTTTGTACATTTTTCATTCCTCCATAAAAATTTTTGTGTTTTGATGTATCTGTAACAAATTATTTAAAAATAAAAAAAGCCTTTGTCCCATTGTTAACAGGACAAAGACAAAATAATCTTTGTTTATAAACCACCTATTACAACATACTATCATATGCTTTTCCAATAACGGTGAAATACCGTCGCGGCTTAATTACCATAGGTGTTCAGCCCCGCAGCTCGAAAGTGATGTTCCCTGAAAAACTACTTTTATGCGGCTCTCACCTAACCCGCACTCTCTTGGAATTTCGTTTTAAAGGTACTGTCTTTGTCACAGCCTTTGTGTTTTTATCGGTATATACTTATATTAGTACATATCCTTATTAATATTAGTACATTTTGTTTGGATTGTCAAGCATGCTATTGCAATCTTTCAACCGCCATTATACCTTTTCCTGAAAATAAAAAAGCTCTCTCTTTTCAAATTGACAGAGAGAGCATATTTTTATATAACTGTTTGATATTAACTGTTCGACTTATTGGAATTCATGTCATTCTGAGGCTTTTCCGAAGAATCTCTCGGTTTGCACAGATATTATTTTGAGCAGACGGAGAGATACTTCACTTCGCTCAGTATGACATAAATTGTTCGTAAAATTGAAATTTTACATTCTGATTTCTGTACGAAAGTATTGTTCTTGAAAATCAATCTGCCGCATAATTTCATCTTTTGTAAAAGAAGTATCTTCTGGTGCAACGACCAATTTTTCCTCAACATCATCATATCTATGAATAATTGCAATTACTTTTCCTATAAACTCTTTAACAGGCTGATTTACACCGAGTATGTATGCATCTTGTTCTTTTCCATCTGGTGCTATCACCCCAGGAATATACCCATAGTTGACAGAGTAATAAATGTCTTTATGCTTGGGATGGAAAGTTCCAAGCGGTCTATCAACGATTACTTTAACCGTGCTGCCAATCATCAGGTATCCTCCGCCAAATTCAAATTTATCTAATAGTATTGTATCAAACAAATGTGTAAATTTCTACATACCAATCTATTCGTCAAACTTGAATTTGAAAACCACAATTTTATAAGTGGTTATTAACCCTCACAGGGTTTTAATAAAATCCTCCAAAAGCCTTGAAAATAAAGAGTTTATCGCAAAATGCTCACCTTAACTTATTATACGATTTCACTTATGCTTATTCTTCCCTTGGAAGCTGATAAGGGCAAACACAAGGGAAAGAAAATCTGATAACAAGATATAACAGAATGTGGCAATCGGAGAACTGTGACGTATGTGCGAATATATTATACTGGAGGATTTATTATATGGACAAGTACATTTTTGATGAGAGTAATGGTTTATGGTATGAATTGCAGGGAGATTATTATATCCCTTGTCTGATACTTTCCGAAGAAGAAACACAGCCTATCGGTTTGTGGGGACAACGCCACAAGCAGTATCTAAAGGAGCATAAGCAGTTCCTCTATACCACAATGCTGATTGAGGGTACACTAAACTCCTACCTTGCAGATATTGACAGACAGGCACAGGAGCGTTTGCTCCTGCTGACAAAGCAAATTGCAGAGCAGGAAAATGTGACCGAGCAACTGAAAGCAGATAATGCTATGCTGTGGGTACAGAAAATGAATGAAATTCAGTCCAGAGTTAGAGAAATCATTTACAGCGAGATTATCTACGCATAACAGAATGAGTGATTGGGGCGGTAAGCCAGCTTTTGGCTTACTGCCCTTGTCTGCTCATAAGCAAAATAAAGAAATACCGTCAATGGCAGTGCTTGCACTGTTCATCGAGACCATTGACGGTATTGCGTATTTTGCTATCGCTGTCCGTGGCTTTTTTCAATTTTAAACGTTGCTTAAAACAACTTATTGTGTTAAAATATATGCTGATACAAATAAGAGTTTAGGAGGAACCGAAACTATGACAGCCTCAATGCGTTTAAGATAAGCTGGCAATAAAAAAAGCAGAATCTATCCCCGATGATAGGCTTTTTTGTTGTGCTTATTTATACGATATTGAGCATTCATTAGTTACGGTGAGGATATAGGTTATTAAACTATACCTTTATTTAACTATGTCTTTAATATGAATGTTTCCAAATTGTATGTATGCAGACCAAAAGCCACATTGTGGATTTAGGCCTGCATTTTTTATTGCCTAGAATGCTATTCAAAATAGAAATTCAAGCAAAATAATATGCAGGAGATAATATAAATGGAAAAATACAACAATTGGAAACTTAAGTTTTATACAATATGGGCAGGGCAAGCAGTATCATTAATCACTAGTGCCATCCTGCAAATGGCGATTATTTTTTACCTTACAGAAAAAACTGGATCTGCGATGGTCTTGTCTATGGCTTCACTAGTAGGTTTTTTACCCTATGCGGTCTTTGGACCTGCAATTGGTGTGCTAGTGGATCGTCATGATAGGAAGAAGATAATGATTGGTGCTGATTTAATTATCGCAGCAGCTGGTGCAGTGCTTGCTATTGTTGCATTCTATATGGAGCTACCTGTCTGGATGGTTATGATAGTATTGTTTATCCGTAGCATTGGAACAGCTTTTCATACCCCAGCACTCAATTCGGTTACACCACTTTTAGTACCAGAAGAGCAGCTAACGAAATGCGCAGGCTATAGTCAGTCTTTGCAGTCTATAAGCTATATTGTTAGTCCGGCAGTTGCAGCACTCTTATACTCCGTTTGGGATTTAAATGCTATTATTGCCATCGACGTATTGGGTGCTGTGATTGCATCTATTACGGTAGCAATTGTACGTATACCTAAGCTGGGTGATCGAGTGCAAAGTTTGGAACCAAATTTCATAAGAGAAATGAAAGAAGGAATTGTCGTTCTGAGACAAAACAAAGGATTGTTTGCCTTATTACTCTTAGGAACACTATATACTTTTGTTTATATGCCAATTAATGCACTATTTCCTTTAATAAGCATGGATTACTTTAATGGAACACCTGTGCATATTTCTATTACGGAAATTTCCTTTGCATCTGGAATGTTAGCAGGAGGCTTATTGTTAGGAAGATTAGGGAGCTTCGAAAAGCGTGTATTACTAATAACAAGTTCTTTTTTTATAATGGGGGCCAGTTTAGCCGTTTCGGGAATACTTCCTCCAAATGGATTTGTAATATTTGTAGTTTGCTGTGCAATAATGGGGCTTTCGGTGCCATTTTATAGCGGTGTGCAAACAGCTCTTTTTCAGGAGAAAATTAAGCCTGAATATTTAGGACGTGTATTTTCTTTGACCGGAAGTATCATGTCACTTGCTATGCCAATTGGGTTAATTCTATCTGGGTTCTTTGCTGATAGAATCGGTGTAAATCATTGGTTTTTACTATCAGGTGTTTTAATTATTGGCATTGCCATAGCTTGCCCCATGATAACTGAGGTTAGAAAATTAGATTTAAAACAAAATTCATAGGAGGGACCATATTTATGTATTTAATTTTCATGTAATTCTTCCTGCTAAAATCGCAGGGTTTTCCCTGCGTACAAGCAAAAGAAAACATGCGATTATAGACAGGAGGAAATGTTATGGAATTGATATTAAAAGCAAAAGACATTCGTGTGGAATTCAAAGGACGCGATGTTTTAGATATAAATGAATTAGAAGTATATGATTATGACCGTATTGGTTTAGTAGGAGCAAATGGTGCTGGAAAAAGCACTTTACTCAGGGTACTTTTAGGAGAATTAACTCCCCCAGGATGTAAAATGAATCGTCTGGGTGAACTTGCCTATATTCCCCAGTTGGACGAAGTAACTTTGCAGGTGGAAAAAGATTTTGCACTTGTAGGCAAGCTCGGTGTTGAGCAATTAGATATACAGACCATGAGCGGTGGTGAAGAAACAAGGCTTAAAATAGCACAGGCCTTATCGGCACAGGTTCATGGTATTTTAGCGGATGAACCTACGAGCCATTTAGACCGTGAAGGAATTGATTTTCTAATTGGACAGCTAAAATATTTTACAGGTGCACTGTTAGTTATTAGCCATGACCGCTATTTTCTTGATGAAATAGTAGATAAAATATGGGAACTGAAAGATGGCAAAATCACTGAGTATTGGGGAAACTATTCTGATTATCTTCGTCAGAAAGAGGAAGAACGCAAGAGCCAAGCTGCAGAATACGAACAATTTATTGCGGAACGTGCCCGATTGGAAAGGGCTGCGGAGGAAAAGCGAAAACAGGCTCGTAAAATAGAACAGAAGGCGAAAGGTGCTTCAAAGAAAAAAAGTACTGAAGGCGGAGGGCGTTTAGCTCATCAAAAATCAATAGGAAGTAAGGAAAAAAAGATGCATAATGCCGCTAAATCCCTAGAGCACAGGATTGCAGCCTTAGGAAATGTAGAAGCTCCGGAAGACATTCGCAGAATTCGTTTCAGGCAAAGTAAAGCATTGGAGCTCCATAATCCATACCCTATAGTCGGTACGGAAATTAATAAAATATTTGGGGATAAGGCACTGTTTGAAAATGCATCTTTTCAAATTCCTCTAGGAGCAAAAGTGGCGTTAACTGGTGGTAATGGAACCGGAAAAACAACTTTAATCCAAATGATCTTAAACCATGAAGAAGGAATTTCTATTTCACCTAAGGCAAAAATAGGTTACTTTGCACAGAATGGTTACAAGTACAACAGTAATCAGAATGTCATGGAGTTTATGCAGGAGGATTGTGATTACAATATATCAGAAATTCGTTCAGTGCTAGCATCTATGGGGTTCAAACAGAACGATATTGGAAAAAGCTTATCTGTTTTAAGCGGTGGAGAAATTATAAAATTGTTGCTAGCTAAAATGCTCATGGGTAGATATAACATCCTACTAATGGATGAACCCAGTAACTTCCTTGACATACCAAGTTTAGAGGCTTTGGAAATACTAATGAAGGAGTATGCCGGAACTATCGTGTTTATCACCCACGATAAACGCTTACTCGAAAATGTAGCTGATGTAGTTTATGAAATTAGAGATAAGAAAATAAATCTGAAACATTAAATTTAAGGTAGTCGCTGGTCAGTATAGTCTGTTCTGGCTGGCGGCTCCATTGTTAAAAAGTATAAAGACTTTTTTCTAAAAATATTATTCGTTGAGAATGAGATTGGAGGGTTTATATTGTTTATACGAGTAGTTCCGTACGACCCCTTTTGGGAAGTAGAGTATGAAAATGAATCACAGAAGATAAAGAATATATTGAAGGATATATTGGTGGAGGTTTACCATATTGGCAGTACAGCAGTCAAAGGGTTAGCCGCTAAATCAATCATTGATATAATGCCCGTAGTGACAAATATTAGTTTGGTTGATAAGCATAACAAAGAATTTGTAGCGATTGGTTATGAGTGTATGGGTGAGTTTGGTATTGAAGGACGTAGATATTTCCGCAAAGGCGGCGATAACAGGACACACCAGATTCATATTTTTGAGCAAAGCAATCACAAAGATATTAATAGGCATATAGCAGTAAGGGACTTTCTGCGTACACATCCAGACATCGCTTTAGAGTATGGTGAATTAAAGATGGAGCTGGCTTATCGATTCTCGGAGGATATTGAAGGCTACTGCACTGGTAAGGATGCATTTGTAAAGCAACTAGAAAAGGATGCTTTGCTATGGTATCAAAATAATGAATCATATAAAACACGATAGAAAATATATAAAAGTATGAAAGAGAGGTGTATCCTATGATAGGATCAGATAAGAAAAAACTATATCCAAATGAAAACATAAAAACTGTTTGTTATTTAAGTAACCTACCGAAAAGACCCAATGTTGAGATTGGAGATTACACCTACTATAGTGATCATAAAAATTCACCAGAGAAATTTTATGATAATATAGAGCATCATTATGAATTTCTTGGAGATAAACTGATAATAGGCAAGTTCTGCGCAATAGCAGAGGGTGTGAAGTTTATTATGAATGGTGCAAATCATAGAATGGATGGAATCACAACCTATCCCTTTAATATCTTTGGCTGTGGATGGGAAAAGGTTACTCCTACAATAGAACAACTTCCTTTTAAGGGAGATACTGTGATTGGTAATGATGTCTGGATTGGTCAAAATGTAACCATTATGCCAGGTGTTATAATTGGTGATGGTGCGATTATTGCCGCTAATTCAACAGTAGTGAAAAGTGTTGAACCCTATTCAATATATGGTGGGAATCCAGCTAAGTTTATCAAAAAACGCTTTAGTGACGAAAAGATTGAATTCTTACTAAAGCTAGAGTGGTGGAACTGGAGCGGAGAGGAAATATTTGATAATCTTGAAATTCTAACATCCGAAGCAGGGTTAGAGGAATTAATGAATAAATATTCGAAAAGAGATGCAATAAATTAAGGAGGTTTTCTAATGGGTTTATACTCAATTTTTGTAATAGAAACAGTTCATTATCAACCAAATGAAAAATAAAAGGTTATAATGAATTGTTGATATGAATTCATTATAACCTTTAAGGAGAGGTTATAATGAACAAAGTAAATATAAAAGATAGTCAAAATTTTATTACTTCAAAATATCACATAGAAAAAATAATGAATTGCATAAGTTTAGATGAAAAAGATAACATCTTTGAAATAGGTGCAGGGAAAGGTCATTTTACTGCTGAATTGGTAAAGAGATGTAATTTTGTTACGGCGATAGAAATTGATTCTAAATTATGTGAGGTAACTCGTAATAAGCTCTTAAATTATCCTAACTATCAAATAGTAAATGATGATATACTAAAATTTACATTTCCTAGCCACAATCCATATAAAATATTTGGCAGCATACCTTACAACATAAGCACAAATATAATTCGAAAAATTGTTTTTGAAAGTTCAGCCACAATAAGTTATTTAATAGTAGAATATGGTTTTGCTAAAATGTTATTAGATACAAACAGATCACTAGCATTGCTGTTAATGGCAGAGGTAGATATTTCTATATTAGCAAAAATTCCCAGGTATTATTTCCATCCAAAACCTAAAGTGGATAGCGCATTAATTGTATTAAAAAGAAAGCCAGCAAAAATGGCATTTAAAGAGAGAAAAAAATATGAAACTTTTGTAATGAAATGGGTTAACAAAGAGTATGAAAAACTGTTTACAAAAAATCAATTTAATAAAGCTTTAAAATATGCGAGAATATATGATATAAACAATATTAGTTTCGAACAATTTGTATCGCTATTTAATAGTTATAAAATATTTAACGGCTAAAAACAATAGGCCACATGCAACTGTAAATGTTTAGTTATAGGTAGGGTAGCAT
>JAFVOU010000040.1 GCA_017505635.1 Oscillospiraceae bacterium
CCGGTGGTACTAACATTCAGATGGGCCTTTATGAAGGTATGCAGGTATTAGCGGAAGAAGAAGAAACAACAGTAACCATTAATGGCAATCAGCTTCAGAGAGTGCCATCGGTGGTATTGCTTTCGTGATGACAAAGGCATTGATATTGCCGATGCAGCAAGTCTGCTTATGGACCTGTTGAAATAATAAAAAATCCTGAGCATAACCGCTCAGGATTTTTATTTTGCTATAGTAATTGACTATTCAACACTCTTGAGGGATTCTACCATCTCTACATTGCGCAGGGTTTTGCGCATAAGCATTATAACCATTATTGTAAACAGCATGATAATGCAGAAGCCGTACAGATATGTAAGCGGTTCAATAACTGTGCTGAACATTACCATTTCCATCTCGATGATATCCATAACAAATATCAGCTCAAGCTTGCCAAGAGGCAATCCTAATACCATACCGATAAGCGAAAGGATAAATACCTCTTTAAAGATGTAAGAATAAACCTCTTTGTTGTTAAAACCAAGCACTTTAAGAGTTGCAATTTCGCGTATACGTTCAGAAATATTAACTTCGGTAAGGTTCATAATAACAACAAGAGCAAGGCTGCCGGCAGCAACAATAATAACCACAACGATGATATCAAGTGTATCAAGCATAGAGGAGAAGGTGGCAATAGTGTCAGCAAAATCTGCAATGGTTTTTATACCTTTGGTGTCTTCAAATTTTGCCATAAGCTCGCTGCTGTTTATACAGTCTACAGCTATGTTGTTGCAGTAAACAGTTTCGCCAAAGATATCTTCGTAATATTTGTCGCCTATAAACATATAATGCTGTGTATACATTTCGCATATTCCGCTTACTTCGATATCTTTTTTAATTCCGTTGGAAGATTCAACCTCAATGGTGTCACCGACTTTGATGTTGCACAGTTTTGCATATTTTTCACTGATTACAGCGCCGTCACGAACGGACAGTCTTTCTTTTGTCTTTTTGTCTCTCAAAGCTATAACATCATAAATATCTCTGTCATCCATCACATAAACCTGAATGGCTTTTTCCTCATCGTCGGATTTTGCCATAGCAGAATATGTCATAAACGGGACGGCATATTCAACATTGCGGTCATCCAGCAGCTGTTCGTATATGCTGTCAAGATAGTCACTGTCTTCCATGGTTACAGTAAGGTCATAATGCAGTATATCGCCATACTGACGGGTTATTACCTGACCTATAGAACCTTTTATGGCAAATCCCAGCACCAGCAGACTTGTACAGCCGGCAACACCGATTACTGTCATAAAGAAACGGCTTTTGTAACGTATGATATTTCGGGATGTAACTTTTGATGTGAAGGACAGGCGTTTCCAGATAAACGGAATGTTTTCCAGAAATACCTTTTTTGCAGTTCTCGGAGCTTTTGGACGCATAAGCTGGCTTGGGCATTCCTTAAGAGTACCGCGAACAACAGTAAATGTAACCCATACCATAAGCAAAGTGAATAGTCCCACACCGATAACAGCTATATATGCAGGCATTGTAAGCACCATAGGCGGCAGGTCATACATCATCTGCCAACAGAAATATATAACCCATGGCAGACTCAATACACCTATTGGGATGCCGATGCTGCTGCCAAGCAGGCTGGCACTTAAAGCATAGAGGACATACTTGCTGATTATTTTACCTTTGGAGAACCCCAAAGCGCTGAAAACACCTATCTGTGAACGCTGTTCGTCAACAAGGCGCTTCATGGTTGTCATACAAACAAGTGCGGCAACAAGACAGAACAGCATAGGGAACACGTTGCCTATACGTTTCATCTGGTCGGCATTGTTTTTATACATTGCTGAAGAATAATGTTCTTCGCGGTCCAGAATCATCCATTCTGCTTCCGGAAGGTCGGCGAGTTCCTGTTTTGCCTTGTCAAGGTCTATACGGGCTTTTTCGTATTCTTTGTCCAGTTCCTGCTGGGCATCTTCAAGTTCGGAAAGACCGTCTTTATATTCTTTTTTGCCGTCTTCAAGCTGTTTTTTTGCTTCTTCAATCTGAATTCTGCCTGCTTCAAGTTCGGCTTTTGCAGCAGCAAGCTGTCGTTTTCCGTATTCGATTTCTGTCTGTGCAGCTTCCAGCTGAAGTATACCGTTGTATGCTGCAGTTACATCTCCGTTGAACATATTGTCAATCAGCGACTGTATCTCCTGCAGATTTTCGTCATTCAGAACAGATTTGATACCCTGCAGTTCAACAATTTCTGCACGCAGAGTATTGATTTTTTCTTCGTTTTCTTCAATAGCTGCTTTGTTGCTGTTTATTTTCTGTTTATTTGCTTCCAGCTCAGCTTTTTTGGCGGCAAGTTCGATTTCTTTTTCTTTTATCGCTGCAGCATTGCCGTTAAATACTGAATCAGCATATGAGTCGGAAGAACTGTCAGAATTTTCACTGCTGTCAGAGCTTTCATTATCCGAATTATCGCTGCTGTCCGAATTTTCGTTGCCGGAGCTTTCACTGTCAGAATTTTCATTGCTCTCGCTGTCGGAATTTTCGTTACTGTCTGATTCAGGAGTGTTTTTCAGATTTTCTATTTCTTTTTCAAGAGCTTTGATTTCTGCAGTCAGTACGGTGTTGCGCTTTTCAAGCTTGTTGTTTTCTGTTTTCAGGGCGTTATTTTCTTTCTGCAGTTTATCAATTTCGCTGTTTTTAGCTGCAATTTCGTTGTCAATGGCTTCTTCGGGTGTGCCTTCGGGGTTGCCAAGGGCAGAATCGACCATTGTATATACCCCGTATGCAGCTTTTATAGATGCGGCAGCTTCTTCATAACTCATACCGGACTGTTCGGCAATCTGTTTTTTTGCATCATCAATCTGACGTTCAGCATCCTGCAGCAGTTCTTTGTTTCTGGCAATTTCTTCTTCACCTGCAGACATCTGCTTTTCGCTGCTTTCAAGCTGGGCTTCACCTACAAGAATCTGTATATTTGCATCTTCGAGCTTTTTTCTGCCGTCATCAATTTCTTTTTGTGCATCGGCAATTTTTTCTTCCAGCTCTTTTTCGCCATTTTCTATTTCTTCTGTTATTTCTTTGATTATTTCCTGTTTACGCACATTTTCCTGTTTATCGGTTACATCACGAAGGATATCGATGTTTTCTTCGATAAAATCGGTGTATTCATCGTCAAAGCAGGAAAGGGCTTTGGAATCTTTAAAGGTCAGATATACAGAAGTATAGTAATCGTTTAAAAAGTTGCTGTTATCAATAAAGATGACGGTTGAAAGATTGAGATTGTTTAAAGTGGAAACCTCGCGGCTTGAAGCCATATACTGAGGTGTTTTAACAATACCTACAATATCATACTCGGTGCAGCTGAGGGTTTTGGATAAATCCTCATCTTCAAGATAAACTTCCGCCTTGTCACCAACCTTAAAATAGGCACCAAAGGATGAGGAACCAAGGGCAAGAGCCTCGTTGGTTTTTTGCGGCATACGTCCTTCGATAAGTTCGTATCTGTTTATATTGCTGTCAAGTTCCTGCACACGGGTAACAACCGTGCCGGTGTTGTTTTTTAAAAATACGTCTGCAAATTTTGTGGCAAAAAGTTCGTCAACGTTTTCAGCTTTTTCCAATGCTTCAATGTCACGGTCATCAAAACCATAGGAGGAGTAAAGCTGAATATCCATAAAATTTGTATCGTCAAAATATTTGTCTACGCTCATTCGCATAGTCGGTGCCGAAGACATTAACCCTACCATGAATCCGACACCAATCAGAACAATCAGAAAAAGGGTTATAAAACGTTTTAAAGTTTTTCTGATTAAACGAAAGGTATCTTTCTGAAACATCAGTACTCAATATCCTCAACTTTCTTAGGATTTTCATTTATCATAATGTCATCAATACGTCCGCTTCGTACTTTGATGATTTTTTGTCCCATGTCTGCAAGAGCTGCATTGTGTGTAATCATAACAACAGTCATATTGTGTTCAACAGACATATCCTGCAAAACTTTGAGCACATGTTTGCCTGTAACATAGTCCAGCGCACCAGTAGGTTCGTCACACAGCAGCAATTTTGGATTTTTTGCAACAGCACGTGCTATTGCAACACGCTGCTGTTCGCCGCCTGAAAGCTGTGAAGGAAAGTTGTTCTGGCGGTTTTCCAGCCCAACCATTTCAAGAACGAGGGTGCTGTCCAGCGGATTTTTGCATATCTGACGGGCAAGTTCAACATTTTCTATGGCAGTGAGGTTCTGTACAAGATTATAGAACTGAAAAACAAATCCTATATCATGGCGGCGGTATTCACAAAGCTGTTTTTCGTTTGCGGATGAAATATCCTTGCCGTCAACCTTTATGCTGCCGCTGGTAACGGTGTCCATACCGCCAAGCAGATTGAGAATGGTTGTTTTGCCTGCACCGCTGGCGCCAAGAATAACAACAAATTCGCCTTTGTCTATGGTAAAATTGATATTATCCAGTGCTTTAATCTCAACTTCACCCATTGTATATGATTTGCATACATTTTTAAATTCGATAAATGCCATAAATATCTCCCCGAACAGTAATGTGTTGCTGATTAATTATTTATTATATCATATATATGGAATAAAAACATATAAAGCCGGTTATTTTTCACAATAAATTTAGATTTATATATTTCTTGTGCTGTATAAATACACATAGTATAATTGATATAGAAGGGTCGGTGATAATATGGATATAAATGACAAAATGATATATTGCCAGCGGGACATTCCAAAGGATAAATGGCGTTATGGTCTTCGTTCCAGTGCAGCCACCGGCTGCGGATGGATTGCGGTTTACAATGCGTTGAGACTGATGGGGTATAAACCGGATGCAGATATGCTGATAAACTATTTTAAACGGCAGATACCACTGTTGAACGGCAATACAGGGACATTTGTTCTGTCGCCGGCTATGTTTTTCAAAAAGTTCGGATTTCCTGTAAAGGTGACAGCTAAAAAATCACAGTTTGATACAGTTGCGGCAAAAGCTGACGTGTGCATTATGTACTTCTGGTGGCGCAGAGGTGCAAAGCTTGGGGCTCATTTTATTGCGCTGCATAATACACCGGAAGGTTTTGTGGGATACAATACCTACCGCAATTCAAAGGGACCGGATAATCTTGGTAAGAGCATAGAGAAATTTATAGAAAACAGAAAATACTTTGGTGCAGTACTTATGGGAATTGATAATAAAAAATAGATTGAAAAAGCGACAGAAGAGATAAGCATCTTCTGTCGCTTTTAGCTATTCACTTTTGAAATTTTCTTTTAGTTCGGTGTATTTTTCTTTGTTTCCGTAAGCTTTTTCCACAGGATATTTCACGGCATTTTTAGCCACTTTATCCCTGATTGTTGAATCAAGGTCTATATTGCAGGCATCAGCAAGCAGAATGCAGTAGTTTACAGTATCTGCAAGTTCTTCCTTTATTCTTTCAATTTTTTCGCTGCAGAAAAGGTCATCACCACTCCACTGAAAAATTTCCAGAAGTTCACTTGCTTCAAGATTTATTGATATGGCAAGGTCTTTTGGGTTATGAAACTGTTTCCAGTTTCTGTCATCGCGGAATCTGGTTACCATTTCGAATGTTTCTTTGGAAATCATATTATACCTCTTTAAAAATACTGCTTACAAAAGCATCAATTATTCTGTTTACTTCATCAGGGACATCGGTGTTGGCATTATGGCCGGCATTTTTCAGCCACACAAGTCTGTGACCATCCTGCTTTGCCCAGCGTCTGTTGTAGCTTTTTGCACTGCCTGCATTATCTTTTTCACCGCATATAAGCAGGACAGGGCAGGTAATATCGTATTTTTTGTCAGCTTCAACTGCATCGGCAAGAATACGGTATCCGTAGTCGGCAAGACAGCAGTATTCTTCCTTTTGATAATCTGTCATAAACTGTTTCATAAGCTGTCGGCCATACTCGCTTGTTGCAGTGCCACACGAACCCCATTTTACAAGCAGTTTCCACGGAATGGACATATACATCCATTTGGTTTTTTTGAGCAGTGCAAGTTCCCAGTTTGTGTAGTATTTGCGCTTCAACGAGCAGGAATCTATGGATATAAAGCCACTGACATTATCGGGGAACATTTCCATATAGTACTGACTTATATAACCTCCAAGAGACTGACCTATAAAAACAGGCCTGTTTATATTTTCGTCATCAAAAATATTATGCAGGTAATTGCATATATCTTCCATTGTGAATTTAAGCTCAAAAGGCCGTGATTTACCATGGGCAGGTGCATCCCAGCAAAAACAGTTGTATTTTTCTGCAAGGGCTTCGGTCTGTCTGTCAAATAATCTGTGGTCGGCAGTAAGCCCTGGCAACATAACAAGCCATGGGGCACGATTGTCTTTAAAAGATATCCAGTAATGTATTTTACCTATATCTGTCGAAAATGTTTTCTCGGAATAACCGGACACACAAACACCTCCATTTATCAGAAAAATATATATTGTGTATATTATAGTTTATATTTACACATCAGGCAACAGGCAGTTTGTGCAGATATATCAGATACAGAGTTATTGACATATGTCAAAAACGAGAGTATTATAACAATATAAAATTTGTCATAACGGAGTGAATGAATGCCAAGACCACGCAAATGCAGAAGAGTATGCAGATATCCGCACAGCATTTTGTTTGTACCGGAAAACACAGAGCAGCGGGGAGATGCAGTGATACTGACAATAGATGAATATGAAACTATACGGCTTATTGACGGTGAAGGTTTTTCGCAGGAAGAGTGCAGCCGTTCAATGAATGTTGCACGCACCACCATTCAGCAGATTTATGCTTCTGCCCGCAAAAAACTGGCAGATGTAATTGTGTATGGATTGCAGCTGAAAATAGAAGGCGGTGATTTTCAACTGTGTGACGGGCATAATATGCACTGTGGGTATGACAGCTGTTATAAAGAGAAATATACTGCAGAAGAAAAAGGAGAAGACACAATGAGAATAGCAGTTACATATGAAAACGGAATGATATTTCAGCATTTCGGACATACAGAACAGTTTAAACTTTACGATGTACAGGACGGCAATGTAACAGCCTGTAGAATAATAAATACAAACGGCCACGGCCACGGTGCTCTTGCAGGCATACTTGCAGCAGTAGGTGCAGATGTGCTTATCTGCGGCGGTATCGGCGGCGGCGCCAAAACAGCACTTGCAAATGCGGGTGTAAAACTTTATGGAGGAGTAAGCGGTGATGCAGATAAAGCTGTGGCTGCATTTATCGCAGGTACTCTCAGCTTTAATGCAGATGTACAGTGCAGCCACCACGGTGAACACCATCATGGCGAAGGTCACAACTGCGGTGAACACAACTGTGGAGAACACAGCTGCCACTGAGAAATACAATAGTTCTGATCATATTATATTATGAATAACAGATAACAAATAAAAATCCTCATCGGTAATTGTTCCGATGAGGATTTTGCTTTTAAATTATTTATTCAGCCAGAGCAGTTTCAACTTCGACTCTGAGCGGGATGGAAGGTACTGCACCTTCTCTTGTTACAGCAATGGAAGAAGCTTTTGCAGCCATTCGGAGTGCTTTTGGCACTTCAATGCCTTCGCTGATTGCAGCAAGGAAATAACCGCTGAAAGTGTCGCCTGCAGCTGTTGTGTCAACTGCTTTTACCTTGAAAATCGGCTGGAAATGTTTCTGTTCCTTATCAGCATAAACTGCGCCGTCTTTACCAAGAGTAAGCACAATTCTTGCATTTGGATACATATCCAGCAGTTTTGCGATAATTTCATCAGGGTCTTTAAGCCCTGTAACCTGTTCGCCTTCAACTTCGTTAAGCAGGAAGATAGATATTTTGCTCATATCAACTTTGCTGAGTTTTTCGTCAAACGGGGAAGGATTGATGGCAATCTGCATACCTTTTTCGTAAGCTTTGTCCACGATATAAGGCAGCATATTTACTTCGTTCTGGAGCAGGAGGATATCTCCTGCTTCAAAATCGTTAAGAACGCCGTCTACATATTCTTCTGTAAGCATCTGGTTTGCACCACCGAAGAGAAGAATACAGTTCTGTGCATTTTTGTCACGCTGAATAATGGCATGGCCTGTTTTGCCTTCAACAATCTGGATATGTTTGCCGTTTACATTATGTTCAACACAAGCATCGAGGAAAACTTTGCCGTCTTCACCGATAAGGCCTGCGTGGTAGATTTCTGCGCCTGCTTTTGCAAGAGCAACAGACTGGTTCATACCTTTACCGCCGAGAAATACATCAAGGCTGTAGGAAGCTTCTGTTTCTCCGGGCTGAACAATATGGTCAACACTGTAAACAAAGTCCAGATTCATGGAGCCTATACATAATACTTTCATATCCGGGCCTCCGTATTATTTTGCGTTTGCTGCTGTGATAAGTGTAACTTCAACAGGGATAGATTTAGCAATTGCTGTACCGCCGATAAGTGTTACAGCGTTTTCTACAGCTGTGGAACCGATAAGTGCAGGCTGCTGTGCAATTGTACCAGCCATTTTACCTGCTTTGATAGCTTCGATAGCATCGTCTGTTGCATCAAAGCCCATTACCATAATCTGTTTGCCTGCGCCGCTGATAGCTTCAACTGCACCAAGAGCCATTTCGTCATTTGCTGCAAATACAGCCTGAATGTCGCCGTTAGCCTGAAGCATGTTTTCCATTACGGACATACCCTGTGTTCTGTCAAAGTTAGCTGTCTGTTTTGCAACAACGTCAAGTTTTGTATCTGCTACATTGTGGAAACCTGCGCTTCTTTCAATAGCTGCGGAAGCACCTGGGATACCTTCAAGTTCTGCAACTTTAGCGCCTTCGCCAAGTGTATCAACGATGTACTGTGTTGCAAGTTCTGCACCGAGAACGTTGTCGGAAGCAATCTGACAGGCAATGTCAACGCCGTTAACTGCGCGGTCAACGGAGATAACATGAACGCCTTTAGCCATAGCTGCTTCAACTACGCCTGTTACAGCGTCGGAGTCAACCGGGTTGATGATAAGAACGGAGATACCTGTAGCAACAAGGTCTTCTACGTTGGAAACCTGTTTTGTAACGTCGTCGCCTGCGTCAGCAACTGTGAGGGAAACACCAAGTTTGTCTGCAGCTGCCTGTGCGCCTTCAACAAGTGTTACGAAGAATGGGTTGTTCTGTGTGGAAACTGCAAGACCGATGGAGCCGTTGCCAACGATTTCAACTTTTGCAGGAGCACCAAAGCTGTCTGCATTGTCTTTGTTTACAAGTGTAACTTCAACCGGGATAGAAGCTGGGATTGTTTCGCCAGCGATAAGTTTAACTGCATTGTCTACAGCTGTGGAACCGATAAGTGCAGGCTGCTGTGCGATTGTACCAGCCATTTTACCTGCTTTGATAGCTTCGATAGCATCATCTGTTGCGTCAAAACCAACAACCATGATATCTTTGCCTGCGCCGCTGATAGCTTCAACAGCACCAAGAGCCATTTCGTCATTTGCTGCAAATACAGCCTGAACATCGCCGCTTGCCTGAAGGATGTTTTCCATTACGGACATACCTTCTGTTCTGTCAAAGTTAGCTGTCTGTTTTGCAACAACATCAAGTTTAGCATCTGCTACATTGTGGAAACCTGCGCTTCTGTCGATAGCAGCGGAAGCACCCGGGATACCTTCAAGTTCAGCAACTTTAGCACCTTCGCCAAGTGTATCAACGATGTACTGTGTTGCAAGTTCTGCACCGAGAACGTTGTCGGAAGCAATCTGACAAGCGATTTCTACGCCGTTAACCGCACGGTCAACGCTGATAACTTTAACGCCTTTTGCCATAGCTGCTTCAACTGCGCCTGTAACAGCGTCAGAGTCAACAGGGTTAACGATAAGAACGGAAATACCTTTTGCAACAAGGTCTTCGATGTCGGATGTCTGTTTTGTAACGTCATCGCCTGCATCAGCAACGCTGAGTTCAACACCAAGTTTGTCAGCCTGTGCCTGTGCACCTTCAACGAGAGTTACAAAGAATGGGTTGTTCTGTGTGGAAACAGAAAGACCGATTGTACCGCTTGCTGCGGCACTTGTCTGGCCAAGATTTTCTTCGCCGTCAATTGTAATCATACAGCCTGTCATGGAGAGGACCATAGCAAAGCTGAGAATCAATGATAATATTTTTTTCATTTTTTAATCTCCAATCCAAATAGGGTTATCTCTTGCGGTCGGAAAGAACAGCAACGAGGATAACGATAGCTTTGATAACGTCCTGATAGTAAGACTGAACACCAAGGATGTTAAGACCGTTGTTAAGAGCAGCAATGATAAGAACACCTGCTACTGTGCCGCTGATTTTACCGCGGCCGCCGCTCATGGATGTACCACCGAGAGCAACTGCAGCGATAGCATCAAGTTCGTAGCTTGTACCAAGTGTTGGCTGTGCAGAGTTAACACGGGAAATCATCATCAAACCTGCAAGAGCGGACATAAAGCCGGAAATTGCGTATGTGGAAATTTTAATTTTCTGTGTATTAACACCAACAAGGTTTGCACATTTTGCGTTGGAACCTGTTGCGTAAACTTTTCTGCCGTATGTTGTTTTGTTAAGCATAAAGTAGAAAATAGCAAAGGAGAGAAGCAAAATAACTGCAGGAATAGGGAATTTGATGTTCTGTGCAAAGATTGGAACAAGGTTACCTTTACCAAGAGCTTTGAACAGGAAAGAACCGCTTGTAAGGCTTTCTGCAAGACGGGAGATAGGTTTTGCATCTGTGAGAATTTTGGCAAGACCACGATAAGCTGTCATTGTTACCAATGTAGCGATAAATGGCTGCAAACGGCCTTTTGTAACGAGAAGACCACTGAGTACGCCCATAAGTGTACCTGCAATAAGAGCACCGCAGATACATACGATAGCAGGCATACCCATCATAATAAGTTCAGCACAGATAACTGCACTGAGTGCAAATACGGAGCCAACGGAAAGGTCGATACCGTCTGCAAGGATAACACAAGTCATACCAAATGCGATAAGGCCGTTAAAGGATGCCTGACGCAAAAGGTTAAGCAGGTTGCTTGGCTGACGGAATTCCGGGCTGATAACGCTGAGAAGTACGAACAAAATCAACAGCGCAATAAAAGCACCATATTCGCCAACTATGGCACCTATATTTTTTTCCTTTTTCATTATAAACTTCCTCCTGTTGCCAATGTCATAACTTTTTCCTGGTCAGCTGTTGCTGCATCAATAATACCTGTTACATGACCTTCGTGTACTACCATAATTCTGTCGGACATACCGAGAACTTCAGGAAGTTCGGAGGAAACAAGGATAACTGCAACACCTTTTGCTGCAAGGTCGTTTATAACACTGTAAATTTCTTTTTTAGCGCCGATGTCTACACCGCGTGTAGGTTCGTCAAGAATAAGAATTTTTGGGTCTTTGTAAATCCATTTTGCAAGAACAACCTTCTGCTGGTTACCGCCGGAAAGGTTGTTACATTCATGCTGAGGACCAAAACATTTGATGCGGAATTCTTCAATACCGCGTTTAACAAGTTCAACCTGTTTTTTAGGGCTGAGAATATTTCGTACAGAAACCTTTTTAAGGTTTGCAACTTCGATATTGTCGCTGATTGGTTTTTCAAGGAGAAGACCTTCTGTTTTTCTGTCTTCTGTGATGAAACCAATGCCTTCTTTGATAGCATCTCTTGGGTTTGCAATGGAAACTTCTTTGCCGTCGATAAAGATTTTACCTGTTGCACCTTCCATATTGCCGAAGATTGCATGCATAATTTCTGTACGGCCTGCACCCATAAGACCTGATACACCCAGAACTTCACCTGCTTTTACGGAGAAGTTTACATCTTTAAAGTATCTTGGGTGGTTGAGGTTTTCTACACGGAGAACTTCTTCGCCGATTTTTACATCGCGCTGTGGGAAGCGTTCGCCGATTTCACGGCCAATCATCATTTTAACAACATCATCCATTGTGATGTCCTTGATATATTCTGTGCCTATGTAGGAACCGTCACGGAGAATTGTAATTCTGTCGCACAGTTCAAAAATTTCTTCCATACGGTGAGAAATGTAAACTATGGAAACACCTTTTGCAACAAGACCTTTCATAACCTCAAACAGAACTTCGGTTTCGCTCTGTGTAAGTGCAGCTGTAGGTTCGTCCATGATAAGAACTTTTGCGTCCACCATAAGTGCTTTACAGATTTCCACCATCTGCTGCTGACCAACGGACAAATCGCCCATTACAGCATCGATTGGAATGGAAACGCCCAGTTTATCCATAAAGTCCTGGGCTTTTTTGCGCATGGCTTTTTTGTCGCAGATGCCAAAGCCCTTTGTGATTTCCTTACCCATGAAAAGGTTTTCTTCTACGGTAAGGTCAAAAAGGGAGTTGATTTCCTGATAGATGAAAACGATACCTGCTTTTTCAGCTTCCTGCGGATTTTTATAGTTAACTTCCACGCCGTCAACAAGGATTGTACCTGCGTCTTTTGTGTAAACGCCTGTAAGAATCTTCATAAGAGTGGATTTACCCGCACCGTTTTCGCCCATAAGAGCATGAACTTCGCCATCTTTGAGCACAAAGCCGGCATCTTTAAGAACCTGGTTGGAGCCAAAGGACTTGTTGATGCCTCTCATCTCAATATTCATACTTTTTAAGCCTCCTAAAATTAAGCAAAAATGCAGCCGGCCTGCAAAATAATATTTGCATATGGTGTTGTTTCACCGGTTCTGATTACTGCTTTACAATCTTTTGTCTGCTCTTTAAGTTCAGTATGGGAAACAAATTCTGTCTCCACATTCTGTCCTGCAAAGAGTTCTTCGATTTCTTTGAGAACTTTTGGATTCTGGGTTTTAATTTCTTCAGCCAGAACAATCTTTTCCACTTTCATATCGCCTGCAACAACAGAAAGTGTTCTCATAAATGTTGGTTCTCCAAAACAGAGTGCAAGATCAATACGTTCTGTACAGTCCGGAATAGGAAGACCGCAGTCACCAATACAGATGGTATCTGTGTGACCAAGGTAGGACAGAACACGTGAAATGTCACTATTAAGAATTCCTGCTTTTTTCATTCTATTCTCCTTTCGGCGACTTGATTTCATTTGCAATGAAACCCGTTTCATATATAATACATAATATTATTTACAAAACAAAATGTCAATATAACTTCCTATTTTCTATGTTTTGTATATTTGGGTAAACATGTAATTATACATTGTGCTCATTGTCTTTATTTTTGATCTATATCACGGCAGTATACAGGTGTGCATAAAAAAATACCCTCTGCGAGATGTACTCACAAAGGGTAGCTTTATTTAGTTGTTTGCCGTGCAATAAGGGAGACCGGGAAAATAAACTTTTTATCAGATAATTCTGTCAGTTCGTTGTTTGCAATCAATTCCACTGCTTTTTCTGCCATTTCTTTTATCGGCTGGATAATTGTGGTAAGTTCCGGTGACAACAGTTTCGAAAAGGAAATATTATCAAAACCAACGATCTGAACTTGACCTGGCACAGAGATATTTTGTTCATACAATACTTTGTAGGTGGAAATAGCTACAATATCGTTACAAGCAATAATACCATCTACTTCCGGGTATTTTTTCAACAGTTCCTCTGTCATAGCCAAACCCTGATTAAAGTCGTAGTCACATTCTACAGTCTGCTCAGGAATGTTATGCTCTTTGCAAACGTCCAGATATCCCTGATAACGGTAGCGGGCAGAATACCGGTACTGAGGTCCTTTGATACAAACAATATTATGGCAACCACTTTCAATCAAATGCTCTGTTGCCATACGTCCACCTTCATAATAGTCGCAATGGATGCAGGCGGCTACTTCCGGTCCGGACCACATGGCATCCAATGATACCACCGGGACTGGGCAGTTTTTTATGGCTTCTTTGATATATTCGCTGCAGGATGCTACTATAATAGCATCTGCTTTCATGCTTATGAGCATTTGCAGTGCAGCCTTTTCCTTTTCAGGATCGTAACCAGTGTTGCATAAGAACGGGCGAAAACCACACTGTAAAGAAAAATCATCTATATAAGCAGCCAATTCTGTAAAATAAGGGTTACGAATAGACGGTACAATAAGTCCGATGGTTTTTGCAGATTTGCGAAAAAGAGTTCTTGCTGCTTCATTGGGAACAAAACCTGTTTCCTCAATAATGCGAAGGATACGCTCTTTTTTATCTGAATCTACTTTTGCCGTTCCGTTTATCACACGTGATACCGTGGATGCAGAAACACCTGCTAACTTAGCAACTTCTCTAATAGTGATCATCTTATTTTTTGCCTCCGCCGGATACATAATCTAAAATATACACTCTATTTTATTTATTATATATTTATTTTATATAAAAGTGAATACCCAAATTTAAAGTTTTTTCTTAATTAGGTTACGTTGAATTGAAATAATAGCTGAAAACCTAAAAATATTAATGTTGACAAAGTGGTGGTTCTTTGATATTTTCGGAGTAAAGAACTGATATTTTACAGAGACAGGAGGCAGTTATGACAGATAAAGAACTTATGCAAATAGCACAGGAAAATGGTTTTAATTCAGCAGTTATTTCCACTAAAGACATTGCAGTGGATTATACTTTTCGCAGTTATTGCGAAGATAATTTGTGTGGCAAATATGGTGCAAATTATTCCTGTCCGCCTGATAGCGGCACTCCGGCAGAACTGCACAGAAAGATTTTGTCAAAAAATTCAGCTCTTGTGTTGCAGAAAATATACGATATAAACGGATACGACGATAAAGAAGTTGTTCAGAAAGCAAAACAATCGGTTAACTATTCGGTAATTTCTGTTATGGAAGAAATGAAAGAAGAAGGATATGATGTGATTCACCTTGGTTATGGCGGCTGTCCGCTGTGCAATCCGTGCAAATGTACATTAGGTGAACCCTGCGCTTTTCCGGATAAAAAAATAAGCTGTATTTCTGCATACTGTATAAATGTTACAAAACTTGCAAAAACTGCGTGTATGGAATTTGCATGGTCAGAGGATAAACTTTATCTGTTTGGTATGATTTTGTTTGACAGATAAACTGTAAAAAATTTGTTTTGAATTTTCTGAAAATTCTTGTACAGTTCTTGTGTAAATGGTATTGAATAACAAAAAAAGTGGCTAAAATAGCCACTTTTTTACTTTATGGTGCGGGCGAAGGGACTTGAACCCCCACGTCGTAGACACCAGATCCTAAGTCTGGCGCGTCTGCCAATTCCGCCACGCCCGCATACTAAATATGGTGCCGTTACTTTTAACAGCACCATATCATTATATTGGATTGAATATATTTTGTCAATTAAATTTTGTACTGTGCTCTCATATTGTCAAGCAATGCATAGTAGCTTTCGGCATTGTCACGTTTAAGTGTTTTTACATAATCGTGTGGTGCAAAGCTTTCTGTTTCAGCTTCGATAAGAGCAATAGCAATGTTGGAGCAGTGGTCTGCTACACGTTTGCAGTTGTTAAGAAGGTCAGAGAGAACAAAGCCCAGTTCAATTGTACAGCTGTTGTTTTTAAGTCTTTCGATATGCAGGTTTTTGATTTCTCTTGCAATTTCGTGGATAACACGTTCCATTGGCTGAACCTGGTATGCAGAATCAGCATTTTCTTTTACAAATGCTTCCATTGTAAGAGAGAGAACTTCCATAACAGCGTCTTTAAGCACTTTGATTTCTTCGTTAGCCTGTGTGGAGAATTTAATATTTTTAGTGTTCATTTCTTCACCGATGCGGCTGATAGCAAGTGAATGGTCACTGATACGTTCAAAGTCGCCTACAATGTGCAGGATTTTTGTAAGTTCAGTACTGTCTTTAACACTGAGGTCCTGTGCAGATACTTTAAGCAGATAAGTGCTGAGAGTATCTTCGTATTTGTCAACTTTCTTTTCACTGATTGCAATTTCCTCGGCGGAAGCATCATCCCATTTATCCAGCATGGAAACTGCTTTGATAAGGGAAGTGCTTGCTTCGCTTGCCATACTGCGCAAAGCTTTTTTACTCTGTTCGATAGCGATAGCAGGTGTAAGGATAAGACGTTCGTCCAGAATCTGGAATTTTTCTTTTTCGCCTTCGTCATCTTTAATTGTCATATAAGCAAGTTTTTCAAGCACACGGTTAAGCGGAAGAAGAATTGCAGTAGCTGTTACGTTAAAGAGTGTGTGGATAACAGCAATGCCCGCAGCATTGATGCTGTCGCTGATAAAGGAGAAACCGATAACTGCATTAAGTGCGTAGAATGCAATCATAAAGCCTACAGAACCGATTACGTTGAAGTAGAAGTGAACAACTGCTGTACGTCTTGCATTTTTGTTTGCGCCAAAGCAGGAGAGAAGTGCGGTTACACAAGTACCGATGTTCTGCCCCATGATAATAGGCAATGCACTGCCGTATGTTACAGCACCTGTAACGGAAAGAGCCTGGAGAATACCAACAGAAGCAGAAGAAGACTGAATAACAGCAGTAAGCAATGCGCCAACTACAAGACCAAGAACAGGGTTTGTAAAGAGTGTGAAAAGCTGTGTAAATTCAGGTACATTAGCAAGTGGTTTTACAGCACCGGACATAAGGTCCATACCTGTCATAAGAATTGCAAAACCAAGCAGGATTGTACCGATATTCTTTTTGCTGTCTTTTTTTGCAGCCATATAAAGAACAATACCGATAAAGGCAAGGATAGGGGAGAATGTGGATGGTTTCATCAGTGTCATAAAGAAACTGTCGCCCTGAATACCGGAAAGGGACAGAACCCAGGCGGTGATTGTTGTACCAACGTTGGCACCCATAATAACACCGATTGCCTGACGGAGAGTCATAAAGCCGGAGTTAACAAAACCAACAACCATAACAGTTGTAGCGGAAGAAGACTGGATAACAGCTGTTACAATCATACCCAGAAAGAAACCTTTAAGTGGGCTGGATGTAAGTGTTTCCAGAATGGAATGAAGTTTGCTGCCTGCCTGTTTTTCAAGACCTTTGCCCATAACGTCCATACCGTAAAGGAACATTGCAAGGCCGCCAAGCAGTGTGAATGCATTAAAAATACTCATAATTTTTTCCTCAAGATTTTACATTAACATATATATCGGAACAGTTCATATTTCCGACAGTAACAAGTTTAATAAATCAGTGTAAATGATGTATGCAAAGTTTTGTAAAGTTTTTGTAAAATAGGCTGAATTTTATCTGAAAATAAAAACAGAGGAATAAATGCCAAATTCCTCTGTTTTAAATGTTTCTTAAATTAATTTATATTAGAAATATCTTGCAACAAAAACAGCCTTGTCCTTGTTTGCATCAAGCAGACTGTGTATTTTTGCAGGAGTTGTTTCTGTTGTTACAACAACTGTGTCATCGCCAAGGGTAAATGTTTTTTCTGTTATATCACCAATGAACTCTGTATAATTTTCAAGACCTGCAGGTATACGGATATAGTATTTTCCTCTGATAATTTCAGCCTTGTTCATTTCTTTGCCGAATGAAATATCAAATGCATTGTTTGTATTGATATCGATAATATCCTGCACAATTGCATTGCCTGTAGGCAATCCGCCTGCGCCCTGACCATACAGTTTAACTTCACCTATAGTTTCGCCGTAAAGACAGGTTATGTTATAGTTTTTTGGTACGTTTGCTTCAACAGTATCACATCCAAGCAGAACAGGCTCAACAACAGCATCAAAATTGTCTTTGTCACATACAGCGGTTGCAAACAGTTTGCATACAAGCCCGTTTTCTTTAAACCAGTCGATATCAGCTTTTGTGATATGTCTTATACCTGCCTGCATAATGCTGTTGACATCAACTTTTGTATCAAAAGCAATTGCGGCAGAGATGGCACATTTATTGCGCACATCATCACCGTCAATATCAGCAGAAGGGTCAGCTTCGGCATAACCCAGCTCCTGTGCGGTTTTAAGAACATCGCTAAAATCCTTGCCTTCACATGTCATTGCAGAAAGTATAAAGTTTGATGTGCCGTTCATAATGCCGTGCAGTTTTGTCACTTTGTCGATTCTGCCGACACGCTGCAGATTTTTTATCCATGGAATACCGCCGCCGCTGGTTGCTTCCACCATAAATTTAACGCCGTTTTCCTTTGCGGCTGCAACAAATTCGTCAAAATAAGCGGCAACAACAGCTTTGTTGGCAGTTACAACATGTTTTTTTGCATTCAGGGCAGCAAGAATATACTCTCTTGCAGGGTGAAGCCCGCCGATAGCTTCAACAACAAGGTCGATTTCACTGTCATTTTCAATATCTGCAAAATCAAGAGTCATGCAATCCATTGTCAGTTTTGCAGGGTTGCGTATAAGTATTTTTTTTACGTTGTATTCAGGCATGTTTTTAAGAATGTCATATACACCGCCGCATACAACACCGAAACCTAAAAGAGCAATATTCATTGTTACCTCCGTATGTTTTAATTGAACTATATATAATAATACAATATATATCATATAAGTTCAACAAAAAAGGCAAGGTGTTTTAAACCTTGCCGTAATTTTTTATTTTACATCTTTATAACTTTATTGAATTCAGGAATCATACTTGCCCAGGTATTTCTTCCTACTTTTCCGTCAACAGACAGATTATATGAGGACTGGTAGCCGGCCACTGCAAGAGCGGTATTGGCACCAAACCTGCCGTCAACGGTAAGTAAAGGCCAGGTGTAGTTGTACTGCCTTCTGACAGCATTAAGATAACTTTGTATAAAACGTACATGGTCACCGGATGACCCTGCAGATATCACTCCCGGATATTTTGTTGTAACATCAACGGGACGGTAGGCAGCCACAGACAGATAAACGGCAACAATAGCATTCCAGGTGTTCTGACCAATTACACCGTCAGCAGAAAGTGAAAACTGTTTCTGAAAGCGGATAACAGCATTCTGTGTTGCAGCGCCAAATTTGCCGTCTGTGGAAAGGCGGTTTACCGCAGTATAAACCACGCCAAGTCCGTTCAGATACTGCTGCATGATTCTTACATTGTTTCCGCTGCTGCCAACACGAAGGGGTGTGCCGGGATAAGCAGGGTAGTTGTTCTGAGTTGTATTTATTTCTGACATAGATAAATCCTCCTTTGGTTTATTCTATGAAATATATTGCAAACAGGTTACATAGGTAATCTGAATTTTGCGGATAATAATCCGAAACAGTTGACATTTGCACAGCTATTTGAGAAAATGTTAAATGTATAATTATGTTTATAAATAAGTTTATATATCAGTTGATAAAGGAGAAACTATGTTATCAGTAAAAGAGCTTACACACGAGTTTGACGGACAGGTTTTGTTTAAAGATGTTAACCTTGATTTCAAGGAAGGCAACTGTTACGGTATTATCGGTGCAAACGGCGCAGGCAAATCCACTTTGCTCAAATTCCTTTCCGGTCAGCGTGAGCCTACAAAAGGCGAAATTTTTCTTGATAAAAACGCAAGAATGTCTGTTCTGGAACAGGACCATTTTAAATTTGATGAATATTATGTAACAGATGTTGTAATTATGGGCAACCCTCGCCTTTATGAAATTATGAAAGAAAAGGACGAACTTTACAACAAACCTGACTTCAGCGAGGCAGACGGTGAACGTGCAGCCGAACTTGAAGGTGAATTTGCCGAACTTGACGGATGGGAAGCAGAAACAGAAGTTCTCCAGCTTCTTAACGGTCTTGGCGTGGATAAGGAATTCCACTATACACAGATGAAAAACCTCAACGGCCGTGACAAGGTTAAAGTTCTTCTTGCAAAAGCACTGTTTGGCAAGCCAAGCATTATCCTGCTGGACGAACCTACCAACCATCTTGACATAGATGCTATTGCATGGCTTGAAGAATTCATTATCGATTTTCCTGGCACAGTACTTGTTGTATCCCACGACCGTCACTTCCTCAATGCAGTATGTACACACACTGTTGATATCGATTACAACAAGGTTAAAATGTACGCAGGCAACTATGATTTCTGGTACGAATCCAGCCAGCTGATGAACCAGCTTATCAAAAACCAGAACAAGAAAAAAGAAGAAAAAATCAGACAGCTGGAGGAATTTATCCGCCGCTTCTCTGCAAACAAATCCAAATCCAAACAGGCTACATCCAGAAAGAAAATTCTCGATAATATCCAGCTGGAAGAAATGCCTGCATCCAGCCGTAAATATCCTTTTGTAAATTTTGTACAGGACAGGGAAGTTGGCAAAGACGTTCTTGAAGTGCGTGACCTTACAGTTACAATTGACGGCGTAAAAGTTCTCAACAATGTATCTTTCTACATTAATCGTCTTGATAAAATTGCC
The DNA here is from genome assembly GCA_017505635.1 of Oscillospiraceae bacterium. Lineage (GTDB taxonomy): Bacteria > Bacillota > Clostridia > Oscillospirales > Ruminococcaceae > RGIG3102. The sequence goes on from JAFVOU010000040.1 coordinate 20,319, forward strand.
CTTGTTGGTGACAACGAAGCAGGTCAGACAGCTTTGTTCAAGGTTCTCAATGAAGAACTCACACCTGACAGCGGTTTTATCAAATGGGGTGTAAGTACTTCCCGCAGCTATTTCCCTAAAGACAATACAGCTTTCTTTGAAGGCAACGATATGAATCTTGTGGAATGGCTGCGCCAGTATTCCAAAGACCAGACCGAAAGCTTCCTCCGCGGTTTCCTTGGACGTATGCTTTTCAGCGGAGATGATGTTTACAAAAAGGTTAATGTTCTCTCCGGCGGTGAAAAGGTTAGATGTATGCTGTCCCGCATGATGATGAAAGAAGCAAACGTTATTATGCTTGACCAGCCTACAAACCACCTTGACCTTGAATCCATTACAGCAGTAAACAACGGCATTGTGGATTTTAAAGGCACAGTTCTTTTCTCCAGCCATGACCACCAGTTTATCGAAACTATTGCAAACCGTATCATAGAAATCAAGGAAGACGGTACAATCGTGGATAAACTTATGACCTATGATGAATACATCGAATACAAACAGGCCAACAAATAACACAGCAAATATTCCATTACAATCTGTCCCTGCAAAATAAAATGCAGGGCAGATTTGATTTTTAACAGATTTTACATAAGAAGGTGAGAAAATGGAAAAGCAGAAGAAGGTTTCAAGGGCTTTAAAGGCAGCTTTTCCTTATACAATTCCTGTGTTTACGGGATTTACTTTTTTGGGCATATCCTATGGCGTGCTTATGACTGTATCAGGTTTTCCTGCCTGGTGTCCGATACTTATAAGTCTTGTGGTTTACGGCGGCTCCCTGCAGTTTGCTGCGGTGGCAATGCTGCTTAGTGCTTTTGCACCTGTTGAGGTGTTTGCAGTTGCACTTATGGTGCAGGCAAGACATCTTTTTTACGGCATAACAATGATAGAACGCTATAAAAATACCGGATGGAAAAAGTTTTTCCTTGTTTTTGGTATGAGTGATGAAACCTTTTCAATAAACTGCTCCACCGATGCACCGGCTGGTGTTGATAAAGGCTGGTTTATGCTTTGGGTAACTCTGCTTGACTGGGGCTACTGGGTTGGAGGCACTGCTGTTGGTGCACTTCTCGGCAATTTTATCACCTTTAACACTGAAGGACTGGATTTTGCAATGACAGCCATGTTTGTGGTTATTTTTATCGAACAGTGGTTAAAGGATAAAAAACACTGGTCAGCAATAATCGGTGCGGTGGCTTCGGTTGCCTGTCTTGTGATTTTTGGCGCTGAAAGTTTTCTTATCCCGACAATGCTGTGCATTCTTGCACTGCTTGGGATATTCCGCAAACCTATTGAAAAGGCAGGTTACGGGCAGTGATGACAACAGCACAGATTTTGTTTTCCATAGCATTGCTTGCATTTGGCACAATGCTTACACGTTTTTTGCCGTTTATGGTGTTTAACGAAAAATCACAGCCGCCGAAGTTTATAAAGTATCTTGGCAATGTGCTGCCTGCGGCAATTTTCAGTATGCTTGTGGTATACTGCCTTAAAAATGTGCATATTTTCAGCGGCAGTCACGGTCTGCCGGAGTTTATTGCAATCGGTATTACAACTGCACTTCACTTATGGAAAAGACAGATGCTTTTGTCTATTGCAGGCGGTACGGTTGCATATATGATACTTGTACAGATGATATTTTAGAATTCAGATTTAATAAGGTGTGGTTCAATGAAAGCTATTGTTTTTTCAAGTGCAGTACTGATTGTGTCTGCTTTGCAGTATTTTGCGGTAGAAATTGCTGCACACAGCAAAAATTCAAAAGTAAAATTCAAATACATATTTACAGGTATATTCACCTATATGTTTTTTGATTTTATATTGCTTTTTTTGTTCAATAACATAAAAGCAGCATACACAGTATCGGCACTGGTTATATCGGTTCTTGCCATAGCAAATCATTATGTTTACGATATGCATGGAACACCGTTTACAATGGATATAATAAAAAATGCAGGCACAGCACTTAATGTGCTTTCTGCCTATAAAATAAATGTTGATACATCCGTTATAGCTGTAATAATTTCGGCGGCTATGCAGATTTATGCTGCCAATGTATGGTTGGTATATGTTGCAACAGATTTAAGCAGAAAAAAAACAGCAGTACTGTTGCTGTTGTTTGTATGGGTGTTTTATTGTATTTATCTTAAAAAAAATTCTTTGGTTCCAAAGGATATCGTCACCTGGCCGTGGACAAAAATAATATCAGAAGCAGGGTATATTTCGGGTTTTGTACAAAGTACAGTAAGACTGCTGAATATTGTTCAGCCTGTTGAAGGATATGATGAAAAAGAAACACAGCAGTTTGCAAAAAACTATAATGCACCGGAAGCAGGCGCAGGCAAAACTCCTGATATTATATTTATTCTTAACGAAACTCTGTTTGATCTGAACAAAATTACCGATACAGGCGAAAAAACACTTGAATATATAAATTCACTTGAAAACGCAGCAAGAGGATATGCCGTATGTCCTGCAGTAGGCGGCGGCACAAATAAATCGGAATACGAATTTCTGACATCAAATTCTCTGTATACAGCGCCTAATATAACACCTTTTTACAGCATTGATATAAAAGATTCCAATTCAGTGGCAGCTTATCTGAAATCGAACGGATACACCACTCTGGCAACACACCCAGCTCCCGGCAGCAACTACAGCAGAACAGCGGGCTATAAAAATCTTGGCTTTGACAAAAGCTGTTTTATCGAAGATTACACAGATATACAGCATTTTGGTTCCCGTCAGTTTGCAACAGATGAAAGCGCATACAGTAATTTTATAAAAATGTACGAAAATATGGGCGAGGGTCCGCGATTTGCATATCTGCTTACAATACAGAATCACGGCGGCTATATCTTCAACAAACCGGAAGAAAACACAGTAAATATCAAAAAGGATTTCGGGGCAGAAACAGGCAAGATAAACGAGTTTTTAAGCTGTATGCAGCTAAGCGATAAAGCTTTTGAAAAAATTATAGAATATTTTGAAAAATCAGACAGAGACGTTGTTTTGTGTATGATGGGAGACCACGCACCGGATTTTGCAAAAAATATAATTGACAGCAGGTACAGCGAAGACGAAAAAGAACTTCTGCTGCGCAGTGTGCCATATGTAATCTGGTCAAACAGCACCGATTTGTCGGAGATACAACTGCCGCACAGGCTTGCAATGCCTTTTGTTGCGCCTCTTGTGTGCAGTATTGCCGGCTCAGAACTTTGCGGATATTATAAATATATTCTTGAATTGTCCCGTGATGTGCCTGTGGTGACATCATATGGTAAATATCAGGACAAAAACGAAAATATTTACAGTTACAGCAATAAAAACGAATATTCAGAAAAAATAAACAGATATTTTGATTTTGTTTATTCAAATATGAAGAAAAAAGAATTTATGAAAAATTTTACCCGTTAGAAAAGGTGAGATATCTATGAACACAAAAGAAGCAATCTATTGCAGAAAATCCTTCCGCAGTTATTCAGAAGAACTTTTGAAACCCGAAATACTGCAGGATATTGAAAAAGCAATACAAGGCGCAAAACCTCTGTACCCTCATATCAGGTTCGGCTGGGAGATTATCGGCACTGATAAAGTGAAATGTGTACAGAACTGGCGGGCAACGCACTATATTGCAATGTTCACCGAAGAAGTGGACGGTGCAAGGGAAAACCTTGGTTTTATCTTTCAGCAGGTTGAATTGTATATGCAGTCAAAAGGTATAGGTACCTGCTGGCTTGGGCTTGGCAAACTTAACGCAGGCAGAGAAATTCTTGAAAAGCACAGCGGTATGGAATGTGTTATGATGATGGGATTCGGAATACCTGAAGGCGAGGAGTACCGCAAGGAAGTTGACGAGTTCAAACGCAGAGCTCTTTCAGAAATCAGTGATATGGAAGATGGCCGCCTGGAATGTGCACGTCTGGCACCAAGTGCTGTTAACAGTCAGCCGTGGTTTTTTGTTCACGACAACGAAACAATACATGTTTACTGCATCACAAAATACCTTATCCACAAAGTTCTTGGCAAAATGAACAAAATAGATATGGGTATTGCACTGGCACATATTTATGAGGAAAATAAGGAAACCTTTGAATTTTTCAAAACAGAAAATCCAAAGGAAATCAAAGGACACTATTATATCGGCAGTATAAAAATATAGCATAACAAAACAAAGCCCGCAGCACAGTGCCGCGGGCTTTCTGTATATATTGTTTTTAACAGTTCAGAACTATCTGTCCCATTTATCACAAAGTGCTTCAATCTGACTTGTGAATTTTGCAAGGTCTTTGTTTGCACCGCCCTTGTTGCGCTGGATAACAGCAGCAAGACGTTTGCCTGCAGCAACAAGTTTGCTGAAAACACTGTCTGCGCGTGCGGTAGCAGCGGATTTTTTAGTAATGGCAACAGGGTCTGCAATAATTTCGTAGCAGTCTTTTTCAAGGTCATAAACTGCGCCTGAATAAGGTGCTGTTGCGTCGAAGCCTCTGTCAACAAGCTGCTGTGTAAAATCAACCACCGCATCATCGTCACCGTGAACAACAAATACCTTCTGAGGTTTGTTCTGTATAGCTTCAATCCAGCGGAGAAGACCGTTGTTGTCTGCGTGACCGCTTATACCGTCAAGGTGCAGAATTTCAGCTTCAACATCAATGGTTTCGTTGAACAGTTTAACGTTAGGTGCACCGTCATAGATTTTGCGACCAAGACTGTTTATTGCCTGATAACCTACAAACAGAACAGTGCTTTCTCCTCTCCACAGATTGTGCTTGAGGTGATGGCGTATTCTGCCTGCTTCACACATGCCGCTTGCAGAGATGATAACTTTAGGAGATGTATCAAAGTTGATAAGTTTGGATTCTTCAGCGGAAAGAGCAACTTTAAGTCCGTCAAACTGCAGTGGATTTGCACCGCGTTCCAGCAGGGCATTCATTTCTGTATCAAAGAAATCAGAGGTTCCGGCCTTGAAAACATTTGTCGCTTCAATTGCGAGAGGGCTGTCAACATAAACTGTAAAGTTTTGTGGAGTAACAAGACCTTTTTCTTTTATTTCACGGAAAAAATAAAGCATTTCCTGTGTTCTGCCAACAGCAAAGGATGGAATTACAACATTGCCGCCACGGGCGAAGGTGCGGTTGAGTATCTCTGACAGAGATTTTATATAATCAGGTGTTTTGCCGTGATTGCGGTTGCCGTATGTGGATTCCATAACCACATAGTCAGCAGTATCAATATACTGCGGGTCATTGATGATAGGCTGATTGATGTTGCCTATGTCTCCGGAGAAGACAATCTTTTTGGTAACACCGTTTTCTGTTACCCACACTTCAATTGAAGAGGAGCCCAGAAGATGACCTGCATCGATAAAGTTTACTTCAATACCATCACAGAGAGTAAACTTTTCTTTGTAGGCATGAGGTACAAACATTTCCATTGCGGCAACAGCATCATCTGTGGAGTACAATGGTTCAACAAGTTCTTTTGCAGCACGTTTGTTTTTGCGGTTGCGCCATTCGGCTTCAGATTCCTGTATATGAGCAGAGTCACGCAGCATAATCTGACAAAGATCCATAGTGGAATCTGTGGAGTGAATTTCTCCTTTGAAACCGCGTTTTACAAGAAGAGGAATATGCCCCGAATGGTCGATATGTGCGTGAGTAAGCAGCAGATAATCAACCTCTCCTGCAGCAACCGGCAAATCTACGTTTTCAAAAATATCCTTGCCCTGCTCCATGCCGCAGTCAATAACAATTTTTTTGCCTGCTGCTTCAAGCAGAATCAGACTTCCCGTAACCTCGTGGCAAGCACCTAAAAAAGTAAGTTTCATAATACGACCTCCATTCTTACCACTTAACTGTTTATTATAATAATTATACATCAGTTTTGTGAAAATTTATAGTAAAAAGGTAGCTAAAATATTCATATATTTTTTGTATAAAGGTTGTAAACAATCAAAATAAATGATAAACTGTAATACAATAGTTTAAAAGCGAAGAGAGAATTTTTATGAAATATTATTTTTATGTTATTCTGTCAATGATAACCTGGGGGTCTCTTGGAATATTTGTAAAAAATATTCCGCTGTCAAGTGTGCAGATTTCTCTTGCAAGAGCCTTTGTGGGCAGTCTTTTCCTTCTGGTTGTATATATTCTTCAAAAAAATAAAATGGATATGCAGAACCTTAAAAAATATCTGCCGTATCTTTTATATGCAGGTTTTGCAATCGGTTTCAACTGGGTTTTGCTTTTCGAAGCATACAATTATGTGCCTGTAAGCATAGCAACACTTACATATTACTGTGCACCTGCATTTGTTATTATTGCTTCTGCATTTATTCTCAAAGAAAAACTAACAAGCGCAAAAATTATCGGTGTTGCAACAGCGATGATTGGTATGGCAATGGTAAACCTGCAGTCTTTTGAAGTAGGTTCTGCAAAGGGTGTTGTTTTCGGTCTTATGTCTGCGGTGCTTTACGCATCTGTTACAATTACCAATAAAAAGGTCAAAGGTTTCAGCGGGCTGGAGGTAACTCTCATTCAGCTTGCATGTGCATCTTTGGTGCTTATACCTTATACAATGGTGACAAGCTCTGTGGGCGAAATATTCAGAATTGACTTTAAAGGCATGATTTTCCTTGCCATACTCTGTCTTTTCCATACAGGTGTATGTTACTGGCTGTATTTTATGTCCCTGCAGAAGATGCCTGCGTATTCTGTGGCTATGCTCAGCTTTCTGGACCCTGTTTCCACATTGTTTTTCTCGGCATTTTTCCTCAACGAAAATATGTCACCAATACAGATAGCAGGTGCATTTGTAATTATCGGCGGTGCAATGCTGTGCGAAATCTGGCAGCACAAAAAAGACAGGCAGCTGCAGAAATAGTTTTTATAAAAGATAAATCCTTACCGGTGCAAGCCGGTAAGGATTTTTTGTTTGTAACATTATGCTTCAATAAGTTTTGTAACATCAACCCATTCTGTTGCTTTGCTGAGGCTGAACAGCTCGTCAGGGGTGAGTTTTATTGCACTGTTGGAAGAACCGCAGGCAGGGTAAACAGTTTCGTATTTTTTTATGCTCTCGTCAATGTAAATTCCGATAACACCATTGTTTACTGCAAAAGGACATACACCGCCAACAGCATGACCGATAAGTTCAACAGCTTCTTCTGCGGTAAGCATCTTTGCTTTAAGACCAAATTTGTGCTTGTATTTGGAGTTGTCAATTTTAACATCGCCGGCTGTTACGATAAGGATACAGCCATCATCTTTTTTAAAGGAAAGAGTTTTGGCAATCCGTCCCGGCTCTGTACCTAAAGCCTGTGCGGCAAGGGCAACTGTTGCACTGGAAACTTCAAATTCAAGAATATCATTTTCTCTGCCGAATTCTTTCATATATTCTCTCACGCGTTCAATAGACATATAAATAACCTCGCACATATAAATATACAATTATATTATCATCAAAAAACGACAATAGCAATATATTACAACTAAAAGTTGTAATAAAATATTGAAAATACAACTGACAGGTGTTAAAATATATACAGGTATAAATTTTACATATGTTGAAAAGACTATCGTAATTTTTTGAATTCTGTTTGCGGAGGGATATCTGTGGATATATTTGAAAAACTGGAAATACTTACCGATGCGGCAAAATATGACGCAGCCTGTACATCAAGCGGTTCGCAAAGAGGAAAAGGAGGCAGTATCGGCAATGCTATGAAATGCGGTATCTGCCACAGCTGGTCGGCAGACGGCAGATGCATATCGCTGTTAAAGGTTTTATATACAAACTACTGCGAATTTGACTGTGCATTCTGCATCAACCGTAAAAGCAATGATGTAAAGCGTACAGCCTTTACACCTAGGGAACTTGCTGATTTAACTATAAATTTTTACCGCCGCAACTATATAGAGGGGCTGTTTTTGTCTTCAGGTGTTATAAAAAATGCAGATTACACGATGGAACTTATAATAAAATCCCTAAGTATACTGAGGTATGAATACGGGTTTAACGGATATATACACGCAAAGGTTATTCCTGGAACAAGCCCTGAACTTGTACAGCAGGTGGGCTTGCTGGCTGACCGCGTAAGTGTAAATATCGAACTGCCAAGTGCCGAAAGTCTTGCAAAGCTGGCGCCGCAGAAATCCAAGGCAAATATACTTACACCTATGCGTTCAATTGCACAGCATGCCGAACAGTCAAAACAGGAACTTGCCCTGTACCGTTATGCACCAAAGTTTGCACCGGCAGGGCAGTCCACACAGATGATTGTGGGAGCAAGCGGAGAAAGTGACCTGCATATTCTGCGCCTTACACAGGGGCTGTATGACAAATTCAGTCTGAAAAGGGTCTTCTTTTCGGCATATATCCCCGTAAATGAGGACAGACTGCTGCCTGCAACAGACACAAAGCCGCCGCTGCTTCGCGAACACCGTCTGTATCAGGCGGACTGGCTGCTGCGTTTTTATCATTTCCGTGCCGAAGAACTGCTGGACGACGAACATACAATGTTCAACGAGTTTTTGGACCCTAAATGTAACTGGGCACTTAACAATATGCATCTGTTTCCTGTAGAAATAAACAAAGCACCTTATGAACTGCTGCTGCGTGTTCCTGGAATAGGTGTAACAAGTGCAAAACGCATAGTTGCGGCACGGCGGGTAGCCTATCTTGATTTTGATGGTCTTAAAAAAATAGGTGTGGTGCTTAAACGTGCACAGTTTTTCATCACCTGCAAGGGCAAGGCTGCACCATATGTGAAGATAGACCGTGACAATGCCGAAAGATATCTTATAGCAAGTGAAAAACAACCGGTTGCAGGTAATGTGGAACAGATAAGTATGTTTGATACAGTTACGAAAGGAGATATATACAAATGCGTCAGCGGACAGATGTGATTTTTGTTTATGACGGAACTTTTGACGGATTTCTGTGCTGTGTACACGAGTATTATTATTCTTCGTTCAATCCTGTTGAGATAGTATGCGAAGATGATATAGAAACAAGCTTTTATCAGTTTGTTACTATAGAAACAGACAGATATAAAGCGGACAAGGTGCGAAAAGCAATTGAAGAACAGATATCACCCTATACAGTAAGATTTTTACAGGAATGTATGCTTTGCTATGGCAGGGAAAAGGAATACCATATGCTGCAGTATGTTGTAAAAGGCTTTAAAAAAGGTGCGGGTATATATCAGATGGTGGAAGACAGTGATGTTGACTGGCTGCGTAAAGCTCACCGTCATCTGAAAAGGGAAAAACATCTGTATCTTGGAATAACGCGGTTTTACAAGGCAGAAGATGCTTATATTGCGGTTATAAAACCAAAAAACAGAATTGTGCCATTGATTGCATATCACTTTTCACAGAGGTTTGCACACCAGAATTTTATGATTTACGATGCGGCAAACAAGCAGGCTTTTCTCTATAATCAGAAACAGGCAACTGTTGTCAGGGCTGACAATATTGAGCTGCCTCCTGTGGAGGAAGACGAAAAGGATATGCAAAAGCTGTGGAAACTGTTTTATGATACCATAGCAATAAAAGAAAGATATAACCCTCGTTGCCGTATGAATTTTATGCCAAAACGCACATGGGATATGCTGCCCGAAATGCAGGAGAACAAATAGTTGTCTGTTATTTACAAAATCTGAAGGTTTTTCTTGAAAAATTTTGTGCGATATTATATATTATAATTATAAACAGTTGTTTGCAGTTGTTTGCAACCAAATAACAAGGAGGACATTTATATGGGTAAATTTGTAATCAGAAAAACCAAAACAGGTCTTGTTTTCAATCTGAAAGCAGGCAATGGCGAAGTAATCGCAACAAGCGAAGTATACGAATCCGAAGCAGCATGCAGAAAAGGCATCGCAAGTGTTGCAAAAAATGCTCCTGTGGCAGCAGTTGAAGACCAGACAGTTGAAGGTTTTGCAACAGAAAAACATCCTAAATTTGAAGTTTACGAAGACAAGGCAGGAGAATTCCGTTTCCGCCTCAAGGCAACAAATGGTCAGGTTATTGCTGCAAGCGAAGGCTACAAGGCAAAAGCAAGCTGCCTTAACGGTGTAGAATCCGTTAAGAAAAATGCTCCTGAAGCAGAAATAGTTGAAGAATAAATCAGTTACATAAAAAATTCCGGCCTTTTAAGGCCGGAATTTTTGTGTTTTATTTGTTCTGGCTTTCCAGAAAATCTTTGTACATTGCAGGATTGGATGTGGTTATGCCAAGAATACATTTAAAAATGTCCTGTCCGTATTTGATAAAACTTTCCTGTGCTGTCAGGGCACTTTTTTCGTTAGGCATAAATAAATCGCAGGAGAACAGTACAAAATTTTCATCTTCAATAGTGCAGTTCAGGTTAAATCCGCCGCCTTCAACAGCAGTGATTTTTGTCTTGTTCTGTTTTTTCAGAGCATCGTACTGCAGTATTTCGATAACTGCTTTGTAGGCGCGTTCCCTTACGGAAAAAGGAATAACTTTTTCCAGCTGACGGGAAATTTCCTTGCCGTCTTCGGTTATCGAATACATACCGTCATGTTCGGTTACAAGATTTTGTTCTGTAAGATGAGACAGGGCATCAAGCAGTTCAAAATAGTTTGCCAGCTGCTGTCCGATTACGGTATCGACAATCTGCTGTTCGGTCAGAGGCTGTTTTGCACCTGTAAGCAGATAGCATACCAGAATTTTTATTTCAGTTCTGTCGGTAAGCCCGCCAAAGCGCACACCGGCAGAAAAAGCAGTATTATTGTCCATTGTATAAACCTCCTTACATAATAAGGTCAGTTATTATTCTACTATTTTTACATTTAGTTGTAAAGAACTATTGTAAAATTGAAAAAAGTATGATATCATACCTTGAAAAGTGTTTTTAATACTGAATAAAAATTGTTTCAACATATTATTTTCATGGAGGTAAATTATGAAACTTTTTATCGATACAGCTAATGTGGACGAAATCAGAAAAGCAAATGACCTTGGCGTTATCTGCGGCGTTACAACAAACCCATCCCTTATTGCAAAAGAAGGCAGAATTTTTGAAGAAGTAGTTAAAGAAATCACATCTATCGTTGATGGCCCTATCTCTGCAGAAGTTATCTCCCTTGAAAGCAGCAAAATGGTTGAAGAAGCTCTGGAACTCGTAAAAATTCATCCAAATATCGTTATCAAACTTCCAATGTGCCTCGAAGGTCTCAAAGCAGTTAAAGTTCTTGCTTCCAAAGGCATCAAAACAAACGTAACACTTATCTTCTCCGCAACACAGGCTTTGCTTGCAGCAAGAGCTGGTGCTACATATGTTAGCCCATTTGTTGGCCGTCTTGACGACGTAGGTCAGGAAGGTATCAACCTTATCAGCGAAGTTGCAGAAATCTTCAATATCCACGGTATCGAAACAGAAATCATCTCTGCTTCCATCAGAAACCCAATTCATGTTACTTCCTCTGCACTTGCAGGTGCACACATTGCAACTGTTCCATACAAAGTTATCGAACAGATGACAAAACACCCACTTACAGATGCAGGTATTGCAAAATTCCTCAAAGACTGGGAATCTGTACCTAACAAATAATAAATTAAAGAGGTAAATTAAAATGCTGGAACATTTGTTGCATGAGTATCTGCCTGTTGTTATCCATATTATTGAAATTATAGGTATTTTTATTATTGTAACGGGTGCATTAAAAGCATTTAAGGACTATCTCAAAGCATTTTTTATGGACGGAAACACATCAGCGCTGCGCCACGACCTTGGCACGGCAATGGTGACCGGCCTTGAGTTTAAAATGGCAGCAGAAATTCTGAGAACCGTTATCGTAAGAACATGGGAAGAAGTTGCCATGCTTGGTGCCATTGTAGTGCTTCGAGAAATACTATTCTTTTTTATCAATAAAGATATAAAAGAACATAACTCAGAAAACAATTCACCTGATAATTCAACAAACAAAAAAATAACAGGCATTAAAATCGAAAGAGATTAAGACTGTAATATTTAACTGAGTGTACAATCCGTGCTGACAAGGTTTTGTCGGCACGGATTTGCGATGTTATAGGATATTATAAGCAAAAGCTAATGATTATATATCTTATATAATATAATTTTATACAACTGTTTTGGGTTGTATGCAGATGCTTTTTAAATAAATTTATATGAGAAAAATAGGAGAAAAGAATGTATATTTTATTACTGTTATTCTGGATAATCCTCAACGGTAAAATTACAACAGAAATACTTATTTTTGGTGTTGTACTGTCCGCTGCAATTTTCTGGTTTATGTGCAGATATCTTGAATATTCGCCAAAATACGAGATGTTTGTTGCAAAAAACCTATTGTGGATACTGGTGTATTTTATTGTTCTGATTATCGAGATATTCAAGGCTGCAATTACAGTGTACAAACGTGTATACAGCCGGAAAATTGAAATCCAGCCGCAGATGGTGTTTTTTGATGTTGATATCGAAAGCGAATTTCTGCGTTTTGTTCTGGCAAATTCAATTACAATCACACCGGGTACAATTACAGTAGATGTAGATGACAATCATTTTTGTGTACATGCGCTGGATTATACCCTTGCAGAAGGTATAGAGGATTCTGTATTTATAAAACTGCTTAAAAAGATGGAGGGAAATATCTGTGGCTGAAACTATATATAACGGCTTTATTATATGTATGCTTGTTCTGCTTATGGTTGTTGTTTTCGGCTATTTTGTCAGAACAATCATCGGTCCTCATTTTGCAGACAGAATTCTTGCTATAAACAGTATCAGCACAGTTGTTATGCTGTTTATAAGCTTTATAGCTGTAATGCAGGGTGAAAACTATATCGTTGATATAGCACTTATCTATGCGGTGCTTGGTTTTATTTCGGTTGTTATTCTTTGCAAGGCTTATCTCCGCAGCCATAAAAAAGAAAAGGCAAATGACCTTGCCAACCTTAAAGAACAGCTTGAAAATGTAAAAGGGGAGGATAAAAATGTTTAGACTTATTCTTTCTGCACTGTTTATTCTTGCAGGTGTAAATGTTATTATTACTGCCCTTGTTGGTAACTATCGTTTCAGCTATGTGCTTAACCGTATGCAGGTTGGTGCTACAGCGGATACAATGGGGGCTATTCTTGTGCTTGTCGGCCTTGTAATCAAAACAGGCTTTAATATGATAAGCCTTAAACTTTTTGTTATGATTATATTTTTCTTTGTTGCAAGCCCTGTGTGCTCGCATTTCCTTGCAAGAACAGAGACAATTGCAAACGAAGATATTCTTGATGAATGCGAGGTAGTAAGTCATGATAGCATTTGAGATTATACTGCTGGTATTCCTTATTATCTGTGCAATAGCAACCTGCTTTGCAGAAAATCTTTTTTCAACAGTAATGATTTTTGAATCATACAGTGCGATTATGTGTGTTATATGGCTGCTGCTGCGCTCGCCTGACCTTGCAATCACAGAAGCTGCTGTGGGTGCAGGCGTAACAGGTGTTCTGTTCTATATAACACTGAAAAATGTAAAACAGCTTAAAGAGGAGGATGAACCTGATGAAGAATAACAGATTTGTTTCTGCTCTTGTGCGCTTTATGGACGGAGAAGTTTCTTTTGAACCTAAAGCAAAAGAAGAAGAAATCCGCAGAGAATCCACCCATAAAGAAAAAACAGTGGCCGAACGATACTATAAATGGTACGAAAAAAGCGGCTACCAGACTTTTAAAAGTGCTTATATAGTTGCTGCTGTTCTTATAGCATCAATTATTATTGGTGCACTGCTGCTGACAGTTTCCTATCTGCCGCCTTACGGTGAATATGCAAACCCTGTAAACAACGAAGTTACCGAACGTTATATCGAAAAGGGTATGGAAGAAACAGGCGCAGTAAATATTGTTGCAGGTGTTATTCTCGACTACCGTGCATTTGATACATTCGGCGAAAGCTGTGTGCTTTTTGTTGCATCCTGCAGTGTTATGATGCTTATGAAAAAGGGCAAAAAGGGCAAAACCGAAGAAATGCTGGAAAACTATAACCCAAAACGTGACCCTGTTCTCAAAAGTCTTGCAAAGGTGCTTGTTCCATTCAACCTTATGCTGGGTATCTATGTTGTACTCAACGGTCACTTGTCTCCTGGTGGTGGCTTCTCCGGCGGCGCAATTATGGGCGCAAGCCTTATTCTGTTCTCATCTGCATTCGGTTACAGAAAGGTGAGACCTATCCTTACAGAGAAAGTTATCAAAATTGTAACTTTTGTTTCCCTTACATTCTATGCTGTTGCAAAAGGATACTCTTTCTTTACAGGTGCAAACCACCTGCATTCCATCATCAATCCGGGCACACCGGGCAGAATTATCTCCGCAGGTCTTATTCTGCCGCTTAATATTGCTGTTGGTTTTGTTGTTACAATGACTATGTACAGCTTCTATGCATTATTCACAAAGGAGGAAATTTAAAATGGGTCCTAATTTATTTGTGAACTACTACGAAGCTGCAGCTATGGTTTTGTTCGGCATTGGTTTTACAACAATGCTGCTGCATCCAAACCTTATCAAAAAGATTATCGGTCTTAACATTATGGATACAGCAATCTATCTTTTCCTTGCAGCAAAAGGCTACATCGAAGGCAAGCTTGCACCAATCATCGTAAATGGTGATTTGGCTATGGAAACATATATCAATCCAATCCCAAGCAGCCTTGTTCTTACAGGTATTGTTGTTTCCGTAAGTGTTACAGCCATATCTTTGTCTCTCGTACAGAGACTTTACAGAAAATACAACACTTTAAACATTGACGAAATTATGTTTAAAGCGGGACAGGAGGCTGACTAAGATGCCATTTATAGCTAACTTTCCGTTTTTCTGTATTCTGATTACAATGTTTGGCGGTATCCTCACTTCTATGGTGAACAACAAGTGGGCTTTCCGTATCAATACAGTTATTATCACAGCAACACTTGTCCTTAACGGTACATTGCTGATGTTCCTTATCAAAGACCCACAGTATTTTACATATATGATGGGTCACTATCCTGCTCCATGGGGCAACGAAATCCGTTTTGGTCCATTGGAAGCACTTATGGGAACGGTGTTTTCATTTGTAACACTTTTCTCTCTTATATCCGGTAAAACAGAAATTTTTGAAGATGTAAAGACAAAAAATATACATTATTTCTATATAATGATTAATCTGCTTTTGTCTTCACTGTTTGCGCTTGTATATACAAACGACCTGTTTACAGCCTATGTATTTGTAGAAATCAATACAATTGCAGCATGTGCAATTGTTATGGCAAAAGAAAACGGAAAAACACTTGCAGCCACAATGAGATATCTTATTATGAGTTTGCTTGGTTCCGGCCTTTTCCTGCTTTCTATTGTGCTTGTATACGGTATTACAGGTCAGCTGCTTATGGTGCCTGCACACGAAGCAATAGTAAAACTTTTCCAGACAGGCAGCTATCAGGTTCCTCTTACAGTTGTGCTTGGTCTTGTTTGTGTTGCTATGGCAATCAAAAGTGCACTGTTCCCGTTCCACACATGGCTCAGCCATGCACACGGCAGTGCAACAACAGCTTCCAGTGCTATCCTTTCAGGACTTGTTCTCAAAGGCTATATCATTATGCTTATCAAGATTATTGTAAGGGTAGTGGGGCTTGATATTGTTGTTCAGCTTAAAGCTGTTAATATTCTGTTTGTAATGGCTGTGCTTGCCATGATTGTAGGTTCCGTAAAGGCAATTCAGGAAAACCACATCAAGCGTATGATTGCTTTTTCTTCCGTTGCACAGATGGGGTATATCTATCTTGGCATCGGTCTTGGCAATATGGCAGGTCTTATTGCGGCATGTTTCCACATCATTGTTCATGCAATAACAAAACCTATGCTGTTCAGCTCCGCAGGCGGTCTTGCATCTGCAAGTCATCATAAAAAAGACTGGGGTCATTTAAGAGGTGCGGCTTACCGCAATCCTCTTGCAGCAGTTGCATTTCTCATAGGTAGTTTGTCTATGATAGGTATTCCGTTTTTTGCCGGCTTCGGTGCAAAATATTACCTGTCAATGGCAGCAATGGATATGGGTGCAAAGATGTGGGTGGCACTGTTTGCACTTGCAGTAAGTACAGTTCTCAATGCACTTTATTATATCCGTGCAATCGCAGTTATTTTCTCAAAAAATGAAGGCGAAATAATTGAAAAGCATAAAAACTCTGCAAGCTATGCTTTTGCAATGGTAATATTTATCATTGTTAATGTGGCACTTGGTTTGTTCTACCAGCCGGTTATGGATGTTATCACAATCGGTATGGGTCTGTTAATCTGATGAAAGGACGGCATATATGAATTTTCTTATTTTATTGGCAATAATAATGCCTGTTCTTTCAGGTGCAGGATTATTGTTTTCTAAACTTGAAGACAGTGCAGAAATACGCAATTTCACAACAGCTGTGCTGGCATTTACAGCGGCAGTAACAGTTGTGTCAAATATTCTTAATTTCGGCAGCAGATGTTCCATGCTCAATCTGCCAATGGGTATGTCAATTGCATTTTCCATTGACTGGCTTGCGGCATTCTTTTCCACAATGTTTGCTGCAATCTGGCTGATTGTTGGTATCTACAGCCGTGAATATTTCAAAACACAGCCAAATGAAAAACGCTTTTTAGGTTTTTATCTTATGGCTCTGGGTGCAGTTATCGGTGTTTCCTTTGCTGCAAACCCGTTTACATTCTATACATTCTTTGAAATGATGAGTCTGACAAGCTTTGTGTTTGTACTTAACAATCAGAGCAAAGAAAGCATCGCTGCAGCAAAAAAATATATCTATTACTCCATTTTCGGTGCACTTTGCGGTCTTGTTGCAATTATGGCTTTCTACGGCAGCAACCTTATCAGAGTAAAAGAATTTACTGCAGGCGGCAGCCTTGTTATGGAACTTGGCGGCAGAATGCCGATTGTTGCACTTATCACATTTATTGCAATTCTTGGTTTCAGCTGTAAGGCAGGTATGTTCCCGTTGCACTCCTGGATTCCTTATGCATATGTGCAGTCACCGGCACCGGCAAGTGCTGTGCTCAGTGGTGCAATTGCAAAAACAGGTGTGCTTGCAATCATCCGTATTGTTTATTTTGTGGTGGGTGCAGATGTACTTCGCGGCAGCTGGGTTCAGTTTGCTGTACTTGCACTTTCCATCACAACAATCTTTATGGGTTCCATGATGGCATACAAGGAAAAACTTTTCCAGCGCCGTGTGGCATATTCCAGTGTCAGTCAGGTTTCCTATGCAGTGTTTGGTGTTATGACACTCAGTGCATTTGGTCTGGCAGGTGCAGTTCTGCAGATTCTTTTCCATGCACTTTCCAAAAATGTACTGTTCCTTACATCAGGCGCCATTACATACAAAACAGGCAAACGATATGTAAGCGAACTTACAGGTCTTGGCAAGGCTATGCCAAAAACATTTGCGCTGTTTACACTTGCCGGTATGTCCCTTGCAGGTGTACCGCTTACAGGTGGTTTTGTAAGCAAATTCTGTCTTGCACAGGCAGCACTCAACGGCAATTTTGCAGTGCTGGAGTTTATCGGTTTTATAATAATTATGGTTTCTGCATTGCTTACAGCAGGCTATATCTGGTCTGTAAGCAGCAAGGCTTTGTTTGCGCACAAAGACCTTGAAATATGCGAAAACTGTGATATCAATGCGACAATGTTTGTACCAATGCTCATCCTTACAGTACTTATCTTTGCTATGGGTATTTTTCCGGATGCAGTGCTTGGTGTAATCGCAGACATTGCGGCATCAGTAATGTAAGGAGGGGACAGACAAATGAATAACTATCTTGTTTTGCTGCCTGTACTGCTTCCTTTGGCACTGGGCTATGCATCTTTGCATATCAAATTTGAAAACGACGAAAAACGAACAAAATATTCTATCATCTGTACAGCAATCAACAGTGTAATCGTGTTTGCAATGCTTTTTGCGATGCGCGGTGCATCTGTAAATGTGTTTGACTTTACAGATGTTTTGGGCATCAAATTTAAAATTGACGGCCTTGGCTGTGTGTTTGCAGCAATGGTAAGCTTTTTGTGGCCTCTTGCTACAGTTTATGCATCCGAATATATGCATCACGAAGGCAAAATGCAGAAATTCTTTGCATTCTACCTTATGACATTCGGTGTTACAGTAGGTCTTGCGTTCAGTGCAAATATGCTTACAATGTATCTTTGCTACGAAGCACTTACATTTATCACACTTCCATTGGTTACACATTCAATGGACAAGCGTGCAGAATATGCAGGTAAAAAGTATCTTATCTACTCTGTAGGCGGCGCAAGCCTTTCCTTTGTAGGTATGATGCTTATGATGTACTTTAACGGCAGTATTGAATTCAGCTACGGCGGTATTGTAACAGTAAACGAACCTGTTCTGCTTGTTGCATACCTGTTTATGTTTATCGGTTTTGGTGTTAAAGCAGCAGTATTTCCTCTGCACGGATGGCTGCCTGCAGCTTCTGTTGCACCAACAACAGTAACAGCACTTCTTCACGCTGTTGCGGTTGTTAAAGCAGGTGTATTTGCTATTATGCGTACAACATTCTACTTCTTTGGTGCTGATTTCCTCAGAGGCACATGGGTACAGAATGTGGTTATGACAATGGCAATCATCACAGTCTGCTTTGGTTCTTGGTCCGCAGTAAGAAGCCGTCACCTCAAACGCCGTCTTGCTTATTCCACAGTAAGCCAGCTGGCATACATTGTTTTCGGCATCACACTTATGACTGCTGACAGCTTTAAAGGCAGTATGAGCCATATGCTGTTCCATGGTATTGTAAAGATTGTTCTGTTCTACACAGCAGGTGCAATTCTTTATACCAACCACAAGGAATTTGTGGACGATATCGAAGGTTTTGCATACAAAATGCCAAAAACTTTTGCTCTTTTCACAATTTCTTCTGTATCACTTATCGGTATTCCGCCGCTTGCAGGTTTCCTGTCCAAATTCACACTTGCAACTGCAGCGGTTAAAGAAATGTCCGCAGGCAACATTCTGCCATTCCTTGGTGTATGCGCACTTATGTTCTCTGCATTTATGACAGCAATCTATCTTCTGGAAATTATCACAAAGGCTTATTTCCCGTCAAAAGATTTTGAAATGGAAAGTCTTGACCATGTAAAAGAAGCACCTGTAAGACTGTGGGGCCCTATGGCAGTTATCACAGCAGTTATGGTTTCTGTTACATTCTGGGCAACACCTTTGTTCAATTTCCTTGAAACTGTAGCGAAAGGAGTATTTTAATTATGGATATTAAAATTATGCTTTTGCTTATGGTGTTTGTACCGATGCTTATGGGCTTTTTGCCTATGGCGGTTAAAAACACAAAAACACTCAACCTTGCAATGGTTGCGGTTTCTGTTGCAGAACTTGCAGCTTGTCTTTATCTGATGTTCAATCTTGATATGGTTGACAGTCAGGTGGTTTCACTCACATGGTTTGCAGGTGTTGGCGTAAACTTTAAAATCAACGGTTTCGGCATTCTTCAGGCTGTTGCAACAAGCCTTATCTGGGTTGGTTCCAGCGTGTTCTCTGATGAATATTTTGACCATGCACCACAGAATCTGCGCAGATACTACACTTTCTGGGCAATCACATTTGGTGCAACACTTGGCATGTTCCTTGCAAATGACCTTTACACAATGTTTATCTTCTTTGAAGCTATGTCATTTGCAAGCTATCCGCTTGTAGTTCACAACCAGGACAGGGAATCAATCGAAGCAGGCAACAGCTATCTGTCTGTAGCAGTTATCGGTGGTCTTGTAACACTTACAGGCATTTTTATACTTTCAAACATTGCGGGTACAGTAGTAATTGACGAAATCGCTGCTGCTGTTGCAGGCTTTGAAAATCAAAACTTCCTTTTTGTTGTTGCATTCCTTATTTTCTTTGGTTTTGCTGCAAAAGCGGGTATGTTCCCGCTTAACGGCTGGCTGCCAAAAGCTCACCCGGCAGCACCTGCACCTGCATCTGCAGCACTTTCCGGTATTCTTATCAAAACAGGTGTGTTCGGTGCAATCGTGGTTACAAGCCGCGTTATGCAGGGCAACGAAAAATGGGCGATGTTTGTGCTTTGCATAGGCATTCTCACAATGTTTCTTGGTGCACTGTGTGCATTTATGTCCACAAACCTTAAAGAAACTCTGGCATATTCATCTATGTCACAGATTGGCTTTATCGTTATCGGTGTGGCAATGACACAGTTCCTTGGAGAACACGGTGCAATTGCAGCATATGGTACAGTTCTGCACATGATTAACCACACAATGATTAAGCTTGTGCTTTTTACCTGTGCAGGTATCGTTTATCAGAACACACACAGCCTCAACCTCAACGAAGTTCAGGGCTTTGGCAAGGGCAAAAAACTGCTTACAATCTGTTTTGGCACAGCTGCACTTGGTATTATGGGTGTGCCTGGATTTAACGGTTACATCAGCAAGACACTTCTTCACGAAGGTATCGTGGAAAAAATCCATTTCCTCCACGAAGTACAAGTAGCAACAGGTTTCTTCCAGTTTGCTGAAATCATCTTCCTTGTGAGCGGTGGCTTTACAGTGGCATATATGACAAAACTGTTTATCTGTCTCTTTGTAAAAAATCCGACAAAAGAATGGCATCTCCACAAAGCTTACGTTTCCAAACGTACAGGTGTTGTTATAGGTGCAGTAAGCGCACTTATCTTTGCATTCGGTGCTTTGCCTCACCATACACTTGATAAAATTGCTGCCCTTACAGCTGAATTTATGGGTGTTCATCCGCTTGACCACGCTGTGCATTATTTCAGCTGGGTTAACCTTAAAGGTGCGGTAATCTCCCTTGCAATCGGTGCAGTTTTGTACTTTGTTGTTGCACAGTTTACTGTTATTACAAAGGATAAAAAATATATTAATCCTTGGAATCAGAAACTTACAGTTGAAAATCTTTTGTGGAAACCACTGGTGTTTACAGTGCTGCCGAATATTTTTGGTTTTATCGGCAGAATTATCGATAAACTTCCGGAAATGGTACTGCTTGTAATCCGTAAACTCTTCTTTACAGATGCAAAAGTACCGCAAACTTTCTGGGAAGGCAAAAGGACACTGCAGGAAGAAGGTGTGGCTGCACCGTCTTTCCGAATTACAGAAAGCCTGGCATACAGCCTGCTGCTTTTCGGTTTAGGTCTTGTTGCAACGGTTATCTATCTGTTTGTGGCTTAACATTGGCTTGAAACTGTAAAAATCAATAAAAATTAAGGCTCCGGTTTATCCGGAGCCTTTTTGCTGCAAAAAGTAAAAGGGGAGAAGAGGCGGTGCAGATTTTAAAATACCGTCTCAATCAGTTTGGCACAATTTTCTGTTGAATATTTCCAGTGTGTAATTCTGCCTTCGGTTTTAAAGTATTTTATTTCAGGAAAGAAAGTTTCTTCTTTGAGGGTGCTTATAATCACCAGCTTTATTTTCATTTTGTCGGGCAGAATATTTTTTATGTAAACATTTACAACATCACCGGTTTTTATTCCCTCGCAGCTTTCTGCAAGGCCTGCAAGATTGGGGGCAAGTTCAATAAATATACCGTAGGTTTCTACACTGCGCACAATGCCTGTGGTTGAGGTTCCTGCTTTAAAATACCCGGCATTCTCCATCCAGGTGCCAAGCAGTTCCTTGTGGCTCAGCACAATCCTTCCGTCAGCATCTATGTTTTTTATACATGCATAAATGTTTTGCCCTACAGTAAATCTGTCATCGGGGCTTTGTATTCTTGAAACAGAAATAAAATCAATCGGCAAAAGGGCGCTTATTCCATAGCCAATATCACAAAAAGCGCCAAAACGGTCGATATGAGTTATACAGCAGGGAATAATATCGCCGTTTTGCAAAGTACTTATATAGTTGTCAAACGCCTTCTGCTGTGCTTTTTTACGGGATATTTCAAAACAGTATTCCGCGCCCTTGTGCGTTACAGATGTAACGACAAAGCATACAATTTTATTTACTCTTGTGGCTATGGCGGCTTCTTTGATATTGTTGCTGTCAAAAGACAGGTATACCTCACTGCTGGGCATAAAAGCTTCGTATCCGCCAAGATTGAATTTCAGTCCTTTTCCGCGGTCATACACAAGTGCTTTTGCAAAAAGTACAGTTTCGCTGGTGTAGGCATCAAGCAGGGTCTCCAGAGTAAAAACCGAGGCGGATGCAACATTCATCTCCTGCATATATTCCATAAAATAATACCTTCCTTAAATAGTCGTTTTTTACTAAATATATGCAGTAAAAAAACAATATAATACTTTAAAATAGCCAATTGCCAAGTTATATACTTTATGATACAATTATTCTGAATAATAATGGGCGGTGAAATTTATGGACGTAAAGGTGAATGATATTATAGTTACAAAAAAACCTCATCCCTGTCAGAACAGTGAATTTCTGGTGCTGCGTATAGGTGCAGATTTTAAAATCCGTTGCACAAAATGCGGCAGGGAGGTTATGGTTGCACGTTCAAAAATAGAAAAAAACATTAAAAAAATCATCACCCCTCAGGAATAGTCAATAATAAATGCAATATATTAAAAATGGAGAAACTTTAGATGTTTGAAAAACTTGTAGACGTAAAAAACAGATATGACGAAATCAATCAGCTCCTTATGGACCCTACTGTTATCAATGATAACAAGCGTTATAAGGACCTGATGAAAGAGTATAAAAACCTTACACCTATTGTGGAAAAATTTGACGAATATACATCTGCAAAAAACAATTTTGAAGAAGCAAAGGAAATGCTGGACGAAGGCGGTCTTGACCCTGAATTTAAAGAAATTGTTCAGATGCAGTATGAAGAAGGCAAAGAAACAATGGAAAAATGCGGTGAAGAGCTTAAAATTCTTCTTCTTCCAAAAGACGAAGATGACGACCGCAACGTTATCATTGAAATCCGCGGCGGTGCAGGCGGCGAAGAAGCAGCACTTTTTGCTTACAACCTTTACCGTATGTACAATATGTATGCTGACAGCAAGGGCTGGAAAACAGAAATACTCTCCCTTAACGAAACAGAACTTGGTGGATTTAAAGAAGTAAGTTTTTCCGTTGAAGGCGACAGTGTTTATAGCCGTTTCAAATTTGAAAGTGGTGTTCACCGTGTTCAGCGTGTTCCGGACACAGAAACACAGGGCCGTATCCATACATCCACTGTTACAGTTGCTGTAATGCTGGAAGTTGATGATGTTGAAATCGACATCAACCCTGCAGACTTGAAAATCGACACATTCCGTTCTTCCGGTGCAGGCGGTCAGCACATCAACAAAACATCTTCCGCTATCCGTGTAACACATCTTCCAACAGGTCTTGTTGTTGAATGTCAGGATGAACGTTCACAGCACAAAAACAAGGATAAAGCCCTCAAGGTGCTCCGTTCCCGTCTTTATGACATTGAAAAGGCAAAACAGGACGCAGAAGTTGCAGAAGCACGCAAAAGCCAGGTTGGTACAGGCGACCGCAGTGAACGCATCAGAACCTACAACTATCCGCAGGGACGTCTTACAGACCACCGTATCGGTCTTACACTTTACCGCCTTGAACAGATTCTCAATGGCGACCTTGACGAAGTTATCGACAGCCTTGTAACAGTAGACCAGGCAGAAAAGCTTAAAAGAGCAGAGGAAAACTAATGGAAACCTTGTTGGCACAGCCATCACAGCAGGCTATTGAAACCGCCTGCCAACTTATAAAGGAAAAACAGCCTGTTGCATTGCCGACCGAGACAGTTTATGGTCTCTTTGCCGATGCGACAGATTCTGTTGCCTGCGAAAATATTTTCAAGGCAAAAGAACGCCCTATGGATAACCCGCTGATTGTTCATATCTGTGACTATGATATGCTGCACAGGGTTGCTGCAGAGGTTACAGAGGATGCAGTAAAGCTTGCAGAAGCTTTCTGGCCCGGTCCTCTCACAATTATATTGAAAAAATCAGATATCATTCCTGAGGAAGTAAGTGCAGGTCTTGATACAGTTGGCATCCGTATGCCAAGAACACCGGTTATCCTTGAAGTGATTTCAAAAACAGGATTGCCGCTGGCCGGTCCAAGTGCAAATCGTTCCGGCAGACCAAGTCCTACAAATGCGCAGTATGTGTATGAAGATTTAAAGGGAAGAATACCTATGATTATTGACGGCGGAAGCTGTAATGTAGGGGTTGAATCCACAGTGGTTTCACTGGCAGGGGAAACACCGATTATCTTTCGTCCCGGTTATGTAACACAGGCACAGATAAGTGAAGTACTGGGCAAAAAGGTAGAATTGTCCAAAGGTATTACAGAAGAACTTTTGTCCGATGACAAGGTGCTTTCACCGGGGCTTAAACACAAGCACTATGCACCTAAATGCGAGGTTACAATCATCAATGCTTCCTTTGAAAAATACAAAGAAAAAGTGGAAGCAGACGGTGCAGTAGCATTCTGCTTTGAAGAATTTATACCAAATCTTAATTGTCAGTGTGTAGCTTACGGCAAAGAAAATAACAGTGTATCACAGGCTGCGGGACTTTTTACTGCATTGAGACATCTTGATGAAATCGGTGCAGAAAAAGCTTATGCAATTATGCCTACAATGGACGATGTGGGTCTTGCGGTCTATAACAGACTTCTGCGTTCGGCAGAATTCAGAGTGGTGAATTTATAATGAAAAAATTTTTAAAAATCATAGGTTTGTATCTGTGGTTTGGTGCATTGTTGGCGTTTATTGCATCGGGTACAGGAATGTTCAATGGTTTTATGGCATTTCATTCTTTAGGAACAACCAGTTTTTTGGCGATGATTGCTGTTATTATGCTGGTGTGGCTTCCATCACTTGTTCTGATATTGCCATCGGCCGAAATGTATCTGCCCGTTCCGTACATAAAACTTATAATAGCGGCAATAATTGTTGTTTTTATATTCTTATTAGTGCGTATATTAAGAAAGAAGTAATATATAATGAAAGAAAAACTTATCGTTGCACTTACAGGTCAGAGCGGTGTGGGCAAATCCAGTCTTGCAAACTATTTTAAAGACAATGGTCTGCCTGTTATAGACTGTGATGAAGTTGCAAAAGAAATACACAGTGATGTTGACTGTCAGCTGAAGCTGTGTGAATTTTTTGGCGCAGATATTTTGGATAACGGTGTTATAGACAAGCAGCTGCTTGCTAAAAAAGCTTTTTCCACACCTGAAAATCTTCAGAAACTCACAGATATAACACATCCGTTTATTATAAATAAAATACTGACCGCTGCAGATAATTATCTCAAAAACGGCAATAATATTGTAATCGTGGACGGTGCGGTGATTATCGGTCACGATTTTGAAAAATATTGTGATAAATTTATTGTTATTCTCTGTGACCGTGAACGTCAGTATGAAAGACTTATCAAACGTGACGGTATCAATTTGCAGCAGGCACAGAACCGTATAGCCAAGCAGACAAAGCTTGAAACTTTGTTAAACAAAGCGGACTATCTTGTTTACAACAATACAACACTTGAGGAACTCAAAAATCAGGGGGATTATATTATAAAATCCTTGAAAAACCTTTAAAGGGGGAATTTGGGATAAAACATTTAAGACTTCTGCTTGTAATAGTGATACTGGCCATTGCGGCACTGGGGGTTAAATCTTTCATCGAGAATGAAATCCTGCAAGTAAAGCAGGCTGTGTATCCGCTTAAATATATGGACAGCGTTGAGAAATATGCCGAAGAATTCGGAGTGGATAAATATCTCATACTTGCTGTTATAAAAACCGAAAGCGGTTTTGACCCCAATGCAAAATCCAATGCCGATGCAATAGGTCTTACACAGATTACCGAAGAAGCATTTGCATGGATAAAGCTTAAACTGTGTCCTAAAGAAAACCTTGTGTTTGAGGATTTGTACAATCCTGACACAGCAATCCGTTTTGGCACATACTATATGGCACGAAATCTCGAAAGATACAACGGTGATATCAGTACGGCGGCAGCAGCCTACCACAGCGGATGGGGGACAGTGGATAAACTGCTGGAAGAATACAATACTGAAATATTGACGCAGTTTCCATACACACAGATGGAAAACTACGTTTATAAGATAAACAAATCATATAATGCTTATCAGGAATTATATAACACTTCGGAAGGAGATTTTTAGAATGAAAAGCGCTAAAGATTTACAAAAAGAACTCACATTTTCTGTAGACCACATTTCCAGAACACACCCTGAAATGTGGGAAAAAAGCCAGAAGTTCTGTGAAGAATACAAAGAATTTCTCTCTGTATGCAAAACAGAACGCGAAGCAGTAAGCCAGATTATCAAAATGGCACAGGCAAACGGCTACACAGAATACGATGCAACAAAAACTTACAAAGCAGGTGACAAGGTTTACCTCAACAACCGCAACCGTGCACTTATCCTTTCCACTATCGGTCAGCTTACAGTGGATAACGGCACACACATCGTTGCAAGCCACATCGACGTACCACGCCTTGACCTCAAACCAAACCCACTCTACGAAGCAAGCGAAATCAGCTACCTCAAAACACACTACTATGGTGGTGTAAAAAGATATCAGTGGGCAGTAACACCACTTGCACTTCACGGTGTTATCTACAAGGAAGATGGTTCTTTTGTTGAAATCAATGTTGGTGAAGATGAAAACGACCCTGTTTTCTGCATCTCTGACCTTCTCCCACATCTTGGCAAAGACCAGAGAGAACGCAAAATGAACGATGTTCTCCTTGGTGAAGAAATGAACGTTATCGTTGGTTCTCTTCCATTTGTTGACGAAGACGGTGAAGATGTAAAAGAAGCAGTTAAACTTGCAACACTTGTTTACCTCAACGAAAAATACGGTATCACAGAAAAAGATTTCCTCCGTGCTGAAGTAGAAGTTGTTCCTGCAGGTAAAGCAAGAGATGTTGGTTTTGACAGAAGCATGGTTGGCGGCTACGGCCACGATGACCGTGTTTGTGCATACACATCTGTTATGGCTGAACTCGAAACAAAAAATCCAACAAAAACAACAGTTACAATTCTTGCTGACAAAGAAGAAATCGGTTCCACAGGTGCAACAGGTCTTCAGGCTGACTACCTCAAAAACTTTATTACAAATCTTGCAATGATGCAGGGTGTAAACTACCTTACAGCACTTCAGAACTCCAAATGTCTCTCTGCAGACGTTGGTGCTGCATACGACCCAACATTTGCAAGTGCTTACGAAGCAAACAACTCCTGCTACCTTAACAAAGGTGCTGTACTTACAAAATACACAGGTTCCGGCGGCAAAGGCGGCACAAACGACTGCGGCGCAGAATTTATGGCAGAAATGATTGCGTTGTTTGATTCCAAAGGCGTTTGCTGGCAGAGTCAGGAACTTGGCAAAATCGACCAGGGCGGCGGCGGCACAGTTGCACGCTTTGTTGCAGAATGCGATATCACAACAGTTGACATCGGTGTTGCAGTTATGAGCATGCATGCACCATTTGAAATTGTTTCCAAACTTGACGTTTATGCAACATACGAAGCATTTGCTGCATTTATCAACAGATAGTTGTCAGCAATTTAACCAAAAAACAACACCATTTTCTCAAAAAAAGGGGAAATGGTGTTTTTTTAAACAAAATTTGCACAATTTATTACTTTTTTGTCAAAAAAGGCTTGTAAAAATTATTGATTTTGTATATAATTGTTAGGCATTAAATTTTATGTATTATTATTTCAACAGGAGGAATTAGTTGTGAATTTGATGTTTTTAGCAGTAGCAGCTGGCGTTCTCGCTCTCATCTTTGCTTTTGTACTTACATCCAGAATTAACAAACAGGATGCAGGCACAGAAAGAATGAAAGAAATCTCCGGCTCAATTGCAGAAGGCGCTAGAGCTTTCTTGTTTGCAGAATATAAAATTTTGGTTATTTTTGCAGTAGCACTTTTCGTTGTTCTCTGTCTTATCAGAAACGTTCCTACAGCAGTTTGCTTTGTTATTGGTGCTTTGTTCTCCACAATCGCAGGTTACTGTGGTATGAACGTTGCTACAAAAGCTAACGTTAGAACAGCAGCAGCTGCAAAAGATAACGGTATGGCAAAAGCACTTTCCGTTGCATTCTCCGGTGGTGCAGTTATGGGTATGTGCGTTGTAGGTCTCGGTCTCCTTGGTGTTGCAGCTATCTATGCAATCACAGGTAACGCTGACATCCTCTTCGGCTTCTCCCTTGGTGCTTCTTCCATCGCTCTCTTTGCACGTGTTGGTGGCGGTATCTACACAAAAGCTGCAGACGTTGGTGCTGACCTTGTTGGTAAAGTTGAAGCTGGTATCCCAGAAGACGACCCACGTAACCCTGCAGTTATCGCTGACAACGTAGGCGACAACGTAGGTGACGTTGCAGGTATGGGTGCTGACCTTTTCGAATCTTATGTAGGTTCCCTCATCTCCGCAATCACACTTGGTCTTGTATGGGCTAACAGCAATACAGTACTTATCGATGGCGGTGCAGTTATCTACCCAGTACTTCTTTCTTCCCTCGGTATTGTTGCTTCTATCATCGGTACATTCTTTGTACGTGGTAAAGAAGGCGGCAGCCCACAGAAAGCACTCAACATGGGTGAATATACAGCTGACGCAATCGTAGTTGTAGGTTCTTTTGTTCTTGCAAAAGTATTCTTTGGCACATTCGCACCAGCTCTTGCTATCATTGCTGGTCTTATCCCAGGTCTTCTCATCGGTATTGTTACAGAAATCTACACATCCGGTGACTACAAATCCGTTAAGAAAATTGCTGAACAGTCCGAAACAGGTCCTGCTACAACAATTATCTCTGGTCTCGCAGTTGGTATGATGTCCACAGCAGTGCCAATTCTTCTCATCTGCGTTGGTATCTTCTTTGCATTTAAATTCTGCGGCCTCTACGGTATCGCTCTTGCAGCTGTAGGTATGCTCTCCACAACTGGTATCACTGTTGCTGTTGACGCTTACGGTCCAATCTCCGACAACGCTGGTGGTATTGCAGAAATGTCCGGTCTTGACGAATCCGTTCGTGAAATCACAGACAGCCTTGACGCAGTTGGTAACACAACAGCAGCTATCGGTAAAGGTTTTGCTATCGGTTCCGCAGCTCTTACAGCTCTTGCTCTCTTCGTTTCCTACGCAGAAGCAGTTCAGCTCAACGCTATCGACCTTCTCAACCCAACAACAATCATCGGTCTCTTCATCGGTGGTATGCTTCCATTCTTGTTCTCTGCTTTCACAATGGAATCCGTTTCCAAAGCAGCTTACTCCATGATTGAAGAAGTTCGTCGTCAGTTCAGAACAATCCCAGGCATCCTCGAAGGTACAGGCAGACCTGACTACAAATCCTGCGTTGCTATCTCCACAACAGCAGCTCTTAAAGAAATGCTCGTTCCAGGTATCATGGCAGTTGTAGCTCCAGTTCTTGTTGGTTTCCTCTTTGGTACAGAAGCAGTTGGCGGTATGCTTGCTGGTTCCCTCGTAACTGGTGTTCTTATGGCTATCTTCATGTCCAACGCTGGTGGTGCATGGGATAACGCTAAAAAATACATTGAAAACGGCAACCACGGTGGCAAAGGCAGCGATGCTCATGCAGCAGCTGTTATCGGCGACACAGTTGGTGACCCATTCAAAGATACATCCGGTCCATCCATCAACATCCTTATCAAATTGATGACAATCGTTGCACTCGTATTCTGCGGCGTATTCCTTGGTGTATTGGTATAATATCAAACAGTTATTTTTAAAGACTGGCTCTTATGAGCCAGTCTTTTTTTTGTTTTGGGCATATTGGCAATAAAATGTATATCTGATTGTTTAATATATACAAAAAATACTTGCGAAAGATACACTGATGTTATTGATAGCTAAGACTAAATTTACCTTAAATAAAGTAAATTGAAGATTATGTTTATTAAAAGGTATAAATGATATAGTAAATAATATATAATTTTTATAAAAAAATGTCATTTTTTTCACAAATCTATATGTTAAATTATAAAAAACAGTAGACATAATGAATTTTTTAATGTAAAATTGTATTTATGAAAAGTATGTTTGTATATTGCGGTGTATGACAAGCAGCTTAACATTAGGTTTAAAATTCGTATAAAAGCAATGTTTTAAATATGTGCTTTTAATAGGAATTATAAATATAGTAATTTATTAAATAACATAAAAAGGAGAATGCGTTATGGAAATACAATTGCAGGAACTTATAGATCAGATTAAAAGAGATGGTGTAGAAGCTGCCGCAACAGAAGCAGAAGCTGTGCTTAAAGCAGCAAAGGCTGAAGCTGAAAAAATCATTTCCGAAGCAAAAGCAGAAGCAGAAAAATATCTTGTAAATGCTAAAAACGAAAACGACAGAATGGTTAAATCCAGTGAAGATGCTATCCGTCAGGCTGGCCGTAACCTGCTCATTTCCTTCAGAGAAAGCGTTGCAAAAGAAGCAAATGCTATCGTTGCAGGAAATGTAACAGCAGTTTATTCCTCTGAAGCTTTTGCGAAGCTCGTAATGACAGCTGTTGAAGGCTGGGCAGGAAAACCAGATGCAGAAGACATCACAGTTATTATGAACAGTGAAGATCTTAAATCTCTTGAAGAAACACTTCTTGCTGGTCTTAAAGAAAAAATGATCAACGGCGTTACATTCAAAGCAAACGATAATTTTGACGGAGGATTCCGTATAGCTGTAAACAACGGCGGAGCTTAC
Source organism: Oscillospiraceae bacterium (assembly GCA_017505635.1). Lineage (GTDB taxonomy): Bacteria > Bacillota > Clostridia > Oscillospirales > Ruminococcaceae > RGIG3102. The sequence goes on from JAFVOU010000040.1 coordinate 51,091, forward strand.
TATGATTACTCTGCTGAAGCGGTTGTAGAAATGCTCTCCAGCTACCTCAGCCCAAAAGTTACAGCACTTCTGAAAGAGGCTGAATAATATGGCTAATATTTATTTTATGTCGCAGCTGCCATCATTGGATGGTATAAATGAAAATGTGGCACTTCCTATTACAGAGGAAAGATTTTTAGAGCTTTGCCAGAGTTTTTTAGGTAAAAAAGCGCAGCATGAAATAAGCAAACTCACAATTGCACCGCCAAGGGAATATGAAGAATCAACTTCTGATTTGATTGAAGCATGGAACAAAGGCGAACGCGAACTGCGATTTGCTCTTGCCAAGGCTCGTGCAGAAAAAATGAAAAAGACATTTGATGCAGAAAATAAAAATTTCCCTGTTGAACTTATGAAAGTGGCACGTACAGCGGTTGAAATGGAAAGCCCTCTGGAGGCAGAAAAATTACTCAACCGTTACCGTCTGGATTTTCTGGACACACTCAGACCACTTGATGGTTTTTCGGAAGACGCTGTATTTTACTACGGTCTTAAATTGAAACTGATTTCTCGTATGAGACAGTTTAATGCGGAAACAGGAGAAACCGCATATAAAAATATTTATAACTCCATTATGAACGGAGAAAGGTTGGAGGCTATTCAATGACAGCAAATATAGGCAAAGTTGTAAGCGTTAACGGTAACTTGGTGTCTGTCGAATTTGAAAACAATGTTTCCATGAACGAAATTTGTTTTGTTAAAGTTGGCGACACAGCACTTAAAAGTGAAGTTATCCGTATTCGCGGAAATATCGCACAGATTCAGGTATATGAAATGACAAACGGCGTAAAATGCGGTGATGAAGTAGAGTTCACCGGTGATATGCTGTCTGCACAGCTCGGTCCTGGTCTTCTTGGTCAGGTTTACGACGGACTTCAGAACCCACTGCCTCTTCTGGCAGAACAGGCTGGCTGGTTCCTTGAACGCGGCGTTTATGTAGAGGCTCTGAATTCTGAAAAGAAATGGGAATTTACACCGGTAGCAAAAGTTGGCGATACTTTGCGCGCAGGTGAATATTTCGGTACAGTTCCGGAAGGAGCTTTTGTACACAAAATCTTTATTCCTTTCAATCTGCTTGGTAACTATACAATCAAATCCATTGCAGAAAAAGGTGAATACACAATAAATGAAACAGTAGCAGTTGTTACAGACGAAAGAGGTCGCGAAATTCCTCTTACAATGACATTTAAATGGCCTGTAAAACGTGCAGTTAACTGCTACAGCGAAAGACTTGCACCTGTTGAAACAATGGAAACAAAGGTTCGTCTTATCGACTCTTTCTTCCCGGTAGCAAAAGGTGGTACTTACTGTACTCCTGGTCCTTTCGGCGCAGGCAAAACAGTTCTTCAGCACACAACATCCAAATATGCTGACGTTGACATCGTTATCATTGCAGCTTGTGGTGAACGTGCAGGTGAAGTTGTTGAAACACTTACAGAATTCCCTGAACTGATCGACCCTAAAACAGGCCGCTCACTTATGGAACGTACAATCATCATCTGTAATACATCTTCCATGCCTGTTGCTTCCCGTGAAGCTTCTGTTTACACTTCCGTAACAATGGCTGAATACTATCGTCAGATGGGTCTTAACGTTCTTCTTCTTGCAGACTCCACATCCCGTTGGGCACAGGCTCTCCGTGAAATGTCTGGTCGTCTTGAAGAAATCCCAGGTGAAGAAGCATTCCCTGCATATCTTGAATCCTACATTGCTGCTTTCTATGAAAGAGCAGGTTATGTTCGTCTTCCTGACGGCAGCACAGGTTCTGTTACTATCGGCGGTACAGTTTCTCCAGCCGGCGGTAACTTTGAAGAACCTGTAACACAGGCTACACTTAAAGTTGTTGGTGCTTTCCATGGTTTGTCCCGTGAACGTTCTGACGCACGTAAATATCCTGCTATTGACCCGGTTATCTCCTGGTCCAAATATACAGGTGTTGTAGATTCCAAGAAAATTGGTTTCTGCAAAAAAGTTCTCAGCCACGGCTATGACATCGGTTCCATGATGAAGGTTGTTGGTGAAGAAGGTACAAGCCTTACAGACTATGTAACATATCTTAAATCCGATATGCTGGATGCAGTATATCTCCAGCAGAACTCTTTCGACCTTATCGAAGCAAACTGCGGCAGAACACGTCAGCAGTATGTTACAGACAAACTTGTAAAAGTTCTTGGCAGTGAATATGAACTGGGCAACAAAGATGAAGCACGTGGCTTTATCAACCGCATGCGTCAGAGATTTATCGACTGGAACTACACAGAATTTGAAAGCGAAGCATTCAGAAAAGCAGAAGGTGATATTGATGCACTTTATGCAGAAGGCAAAGGCAACCTGGGCCGTGAGGCAGAGCTTTTATTAAATGGTGGTGAGTAACAATGAATAAAGTATTTAATAAAATTGAATCTATCACTGGTAACGTTATTACCGTAAAGGCAAAAGATGTAAAATACAAGGAATTGGCTCAGATTACTACACGTTTCGGCAAATCCCTTGCAGAAGTAAACAAAATCGAAGGTGACGTTGTTTCCCTTCAGGTTTTTGCAGGCGGTAAAGGTGTTTCCACAGGTGATGAAGTTCGCTTTTTAGGCCGCGATATGCGCGTTTCCTTCAGCGAAGACCTTCTTGGCCGTATCTTCAACGGTTCAGGTGAACCAAGAGACAAGGGCCCTGTTCTTACAGAAAATATGCAGCCAATCGGCGGTCCATCTGTTAACCCTAGCCGTCGTATCCTTGCAAACCGTATGATGAGAACAAACATCCCAATGATTGACATGTTCAACACATTGGTTGTTTCTCAGAAACTGCCTATCTTCTCCATCTCCGGTGAACCATACAACCAGCTTCTTGCACGTATTGCTATGCAGGCTGAAGCTGATGTTATCGTTCTTGGCGGTATGGGCCTTAAATACGACGACTTCCTCTACTTTAAAGAAGAATTGTCCAAAGGCGGCGCTCTCAGCAAAACAGTTATGTTTATCCACACAGCATCCGACCCTACAGTTGAATGTATGATGATTCCTGATATGTCCCTTGCAGTAGCAGAACAGTTTGCTCTTCAGGATAAGGACGTACTGGTGCTTCTCACAGACATGACAAACTTTGCTGACGCAATGAAAGAAATTGCTATTACTCAGGAACAGGTTCCATCTAACCGTGGTTATCCTGGCGACCTTTATTCCCAGCTTGCTTCCCGTTACGAAAAAGCTGTTGACTTTGCTAATTCCGGTTCTGTTACAGTTCTTGCTGTTACAACAATGCCTGGTGACGACGTTACACACCCTGTACCTGACAACACAGGCTACATCACAGAAGGTCAGTACTACCTCAAAGGCGGCCGTATCGAACCATTTGGTTCTCTTTCCCGTCTTAAACAGAACGTTAACAGCAAAACACGTAAAGACCACCGCGCACTCATGGATGGTATGATTCGTTTGTACTCTTCTTACAAAGAAACAATCGAAAAGAAAAACATGGGTTTTGCAATGAGCCGCTGGGACGAAAAGCTGCTTAAATACGGCGCACTTTTCGAAAACAAACTTATGGATTTGTCAGTTAATATGTCACTTGAAGATTCTCTTGATATGGGTTGGACAATTCTTGCTGAATGTTTCGAAAAAGACGAAACCGGCCTGAAATCAGACCTTATTGAAGAATTCTGGCCTGCTAAATAAGGGGGACAAAGATTTTGGCAAAAATCAAACTTACTAAAAACGAGTTAAAGGTACAAAAAGATGCTCTCAAAATGTACCGGAGATATTTGCCTACTCTGACACTTAAAAAACAGCAGCTTCAGGCGGAAATCCGCACAATTGAAGCCAAGGCCAAGGCAGTAAGAGCGGAGAAAGAAGCACTTGAAAAAGGCTTCCACTCCTGGATTGCTGTATTCTGTGAAAAAGAAGCTTTTCCTGAAGGTGTAATCACTGTAAGTAATATACGCAAAGGTATGGGAAATATTGCAGGTGTTGCAATTCCTACTTTTGACGGAGCAGATTTTTCCAGAGGCGATTACGACTTGTATGAAACTCCACTCTGGGTTGACATAGCTGCAAACCATATGGAAAAAGCAATGTCACTTGACCTTGAGGCAGAAGTGTTGGATGAACAGGTCAGACTTCTGGAGGCAGAGCTTCGTTCTACCTCCCAGAGAGTTAACTTGTTCGAAAAGGTTAAAATCCCTGAAACAGAAGAGAATATCAAAAAGATATCTATTTATATGGCGGACCAGCAGGTTAATGCTGTTGTTCGTTCCAAAATTTCAAAACGCAAGGTAGCAATCAGAAATGCTGCAGCTTCCGAAAGTGAGGTGTACTCGTTATGATTGTACCTATGAAGAAAGTATCCCTTATTATTATGGGGGATAAAAAAGCTGATACTCTTAAAAAACTTCGCAAAATGGGCCTTATGCACATCGAAATGACCGAAGGTACAGGCGGCCGCATAAGCGAGCTTAAAGAGCAGATTTCTATGATTGAAAACAGTATTTTCAGCATAGAAGAAAAAGTAAAGAAAAACAAAGAAGTAAATGATGTGACTGATGCTGAAGCAATCGCAGCTGCAAAAGAAGTTGCTGTTCTTGCAGAAAGCAAAAAAACATATCAGGCAGAACAGATTTCACTTAAAACAGAAATCGAACGTCTTAAAGACTGGGGCGATATCGAACCTGAAAAGATTAAATATCTTGCATCAAAAGGTGTTGATATTGCAATTTACGAAATACCAAAAGCAGATTACGAAACTTTGGGCGAAAATGTAAAAACAATCCGTCTTGAAGAAACAAAAACTTCTGTAAAATGCCTTGTAATCAAAACAGGTGCAGAAGAAGAGGAAGAAGTTCTTGCACGTATTAACAACTACCGTTTTGAATTTCCAAAAATGTCAACTGCAGAAATGCAGGCAAAAATTGACGAACTGGAAGCATCCATCAGCAGCATAGATGAAAAAATAGTTTCTTATGCGGGTTATGTTAAAGGCATGAAAAATGCCGTTAAAGCATATGAAAAAGAAATCGAATTTGAAGTTTATGCTACAGGTATGGCAGATGAAAGTCTGACAGACAACGGTGAAAGCAATCTTTCTGTTGCGTACTTTAAAGGCTATATTGAAGCAGAAAATATTGAAAGCTTTAAAGCGGCAGCAAAAGAAAATTGCTGGGGTATTGTTGTTGAAGATCCTACAGAAGAAGACAACGTACCTACAAAACTTAAAAACAACAAGTTTGTAAGTCTTATCTATCCTCTTACAGACTTCCTTAACACAATACCTGGATATTACGAATATGACATTTCTGCCTGGTTCCTGGCATTTATCCTTGTATTCTTTGGTATGATTTTTGGTGACGGCGGATACGGTCTGATAATTACAGCAGTTGCCGCAGTTCCGATTGTAAAATCACTTGCTTCCAAAAAGCCGGCAGCACCGGTATTCCTTCTTATCGGTCTTTTTGGTCTGTCCACAATCATCTGGGGCACCCTTACATGCACATGGTTCGGTCTTACACCTGACCATTTGCCACAGTGGCTTAAAGGACTTTCCATTCCTGTAATTTCAAACGTATATGCAGATAAAATCTGGTATCCGTTCTGGACACAGGGCAAAGTTGGGCTTACAACAGCGCAGAATCTGCAGATATTCTGCTTTGTACTTGCACTTATTCAGTTGCTGATAGCTCACATTAAATGTGCTATAACAAACAGAAAATCACTTAAAGTAGTGGGCGATATAGGTGCAGCAATCGAACTTATCGGTATGTTCTATGTTGTTCTCAGCTTTGTAGTAAGCGGCGAAGTTTTCAGTATGGGTCTTGTGATTAGTGGCATTCCTGTAGGTACAGTTGCTATCGTATTTGTTGCTGTAGGTTTTGTACTCAGCTTTATATTTGCAAACTACGAAGGAAGCATTTTAAAATCTATACTCGAAAGTCTTACCAACATCGTTTCGGTATTGCTTGGTATATTCAACCTTTTCAGCGATATCGTTTCTTATATACGTCTTTGGGCTGTAGGTCTTGCAGGTGCGGCAATTTCCGCAACAGTAAACGAACTTGCCGGTCCATTGTTTGGCAATTTCATGTTTATGATACTTGCTATTTTCCTTCTGGTGTTCGGTCACGGTCTCAACATGATTCTTAACGTTCTTTCTGTTATAGTTCATGGTATCCGTCTTAACACATTGGAATTCTCCTCACATCTTGGTATGTCGTGGAGCGGTCATAAATTTAAACCATTTGAAGAATAATTTGATTTTAAAGGAGTATTATTATGGATTTCGGAGCTTTAGGTACAGCTTTGGTTATGGGTATTGCTGCAACAGGTTCAGCAATTGGTATCGGCGCAGCTGGTCAGGCAGCAATTGGCGCATGGAAAAAATGTTATATGGTAAATAAAGTGGCACCATTTATTCTTACAGTTTTTGCTGGTGCTCCACTTACACAGACAATTTACGGCTTCCTTCTTATGCAGCAGATGAAATCTGCAAATGCTGACCCAGCATTCCTTCTTGGTCTTGGCATTTCTGCAGGTGTAGCTATGGCACTTTCCGCTGTTGCACAGGGTAAAGCAGGTGCTGCAGGTGCAGACGCTCTTGCAGAAACAGGCAAAGGTTTCTCACAGTACATCACTGTTGTTGGTCTTTGTGAAACAGTTGCTTTGTTCGCACTCGTTTTCAGCATGGTTGCTCTCGGTTAATTCAAGTCATCAAAAGACGGCATATAATATGTCGCAATTAAATCAAAATGGAAATCCACCGGTTTGTTCGACCGGTGGATTTTTATTTTGCAAAAGTATAATGACATTATTTATTTTAACAGCAATCTGTATTTACATTATAGAATAAAAAAATGATGCAATCATTAAAATAGATTGCGCACTATTGAAAATTTAAAGCTGAAATAATATAATTATACTAGTATATTATGCAATTTTTTATAAATATAGCCAATATAACCAAAGGAGAAATAATCATGTTAAAACGTATAGTTTCTATGATGATTTCTGTTGTTATGGTGTTTTCGTATTTTGCACCAGCAGTATATGCTGTTGAAGGTGCACCGATAATTGTGACACAGGAAACAATAGAAGATACTGAAAACACATCAGAGGAATCAGCATCAGATGTTCTGCAAACAGGGCAGGAACAGACTGAATCTGAGGACGTGTCATCAGAAACACAGATTACAACAGAAACAACAAAAGTGGATGAGTCTGCAGAAGAATCTTCTTTAAACGAGGTTGCAGACATTCAGCTTGTAATCGATGAACACGGCACAAAAATCACATCCGGCAGCTGCGGGGATAATGCGGTATATGCAGTCTATGATACAGACAGCGACGGCACAGGAGACAGACTTGTTATCAGCGGTAGCGGAACAATGACAAGCAGTCTGTGGGCTGAGTATGCATCGGATATCAGAACAGTTGTTATAGAAGAAGGCATAACATCTGTAGGACCAATGGCATTCAAGGATTTTGGTTCACTTACAGATATAACAATGCCAGCAGGTATAACAGTTATCAGCGATGCAAGACCAACAGTAACAGTAAAAATCGGTACAACAGGTAAACCAGTCATCAGCTGGAATAAGGTTGAAGGTGCTGTAAAATATCAGATTTACCGTTCCACAGCACAGAATGGTACATATACTCTGATTAACACAGTGGCAGGAACAAGCACAACAAACAAAAATGCTGTAAAAGGCAAAAAATATTTCTACAAAGTTGTGGCAGTGCACAGCAACACAAATGCAAACAGTGCATACAGCACAGTTGTAAGCATTACTTCAAAATAACAATTTAATGTATAACAGTATGCAAACCATACAAAGTAAAACCGCCCGGATATTTTCCGGGCGGTTTTATCATTCTGCTTGTATAATTTTATTGATTTTTATAAAGAGATATGATATAATAGTTCAGTAAAATTAATGGTGATTATAAGGGCTGTTTTGCGACGGTTAAAAACCTTTTAAGCACATTACTGATTTGGGGGCGTAGCTCACCTGGGAGAGCGCTTGAATGGCATTCAAGAGGTAGTAAAACCCTAGAAATATAAAATTATGCATTTTAAAGTATTGAAGACTATGTTTTTCAATACTTTTTTTATTTTTATAAGCTGTTTAAATGTGATTTTAGCAAAAAAGCACACTAAAAAGCACACTGTTGTTATGAATTCCTTTAAGAAAGGAATATTATGGCAACAATTATTGAAAACAAAAAGGGTGGCAAAATAGTATCGTATAAGTTCAGAACATATCTTGGCAAGGATGAGTTTGGCAAACAAGTGATGCGATATACTACATGGAAACCCAGTGAAAAGCTGACACCATCAAAGTATCAGAAAGCTGCCGAGAAAGCCGCTGCTGAATGGGAAAAAACAGTAAGGCAAGAATATGAGAAAGACCTTGAGAATCCTGAAAGAGTAGTTGAACGCAATATACAACTAACTCGTACAGAGTTCACACAATTTGTTAATGGTGTATGGTTTCCTGTATTTGTGTGTGATGGCAACCATAAAGCTACAACCATAGAGTTCTATCAGCACATTACCAATAAAATCAATGAATACTTTAAAGGCAGAGCATTACAGACTATTACGGGTATAGAAATTCAGAAATACCTGATATATCTCCGTACTGAATATAAAACATCACAGGGGAAACCGCTGTCAGATAAAACAATAAAACATCATTATTGTGTTCTAGCGTTGATTTTTGATTATGCTTTAAAACAGGATTTCATTTTAAAGAATCCTATGGATAAAGTGGATTGTCCTACATTAACAAAGAAAAAGGTTGATGCACTTACACAGGAACAGGTGCAGAAAATATTTGCTGATTTAAAGACATATCCTTTGGAATTTCAATGCATCATATACTTGTTTATCTTTACGGGAATACGAAGAGGGGAACTGTTAGGATTACAATGGCAGGATATTGATTTCAAAGCTAAAACAATAAGTATACAGCGTAATGTTACATACACAACTCTTTCTGGAATAAGCGTAAACACACCAAAAACAAGCAATAGTATCAGGGTTATACCTATTACTGATTTTGTAATAGAACGCTTAAATGACTTGAAAAGCTTAAGTCCACAAGTAAAAAATGAACATTATATATTTCACAGCATTGAATCAGCACTTGTTCCACGTTACCCTGATACAGTAACCAAAAGAATAAAACTGTTTATGAAAAACAATGGTCTGCCTGATATGTCACCACATGACCTGCGCCACACTTGTGCAACACTTATGTTGAGCAGTGGGGCAGACATTAAAAGCATACAGGAGATTCTTGGACATACAAATTCAAGTACCACATTGAACTTTTATGTAGGTGCTGATTTAAACAGAATGCAAAATGCTGTTTCAAAAATGGGGGAAATATTTAACTTATAATATAAAGGGGGGAAATTCCCCCTTTTTTCTTTTGCCTGAAAATATCGCAAAACATCAATAAATCATTAATCAAATATGTTGTTGTTTTTCGGCAAAATAATCGTAGAAGTTACACAATATATAGGTTTTCCCTTTTAAAAAAAGATGTTGTATGCTATACTTTATAATGTATAAATATATTTAAAATAAGAGGTTACTTATGGTTATAGGCGAACTTAGAAATAAAATAGACAGTCTTTGGGATATGTTTGCGGCAGGTGGTCTTGCAAATCCTTTGGATGTAATTGAACAGATAACATACCTTATGTTTATCCACGACCTTGATAAATCTGATATTATGCGAGAAAAAGAAAGCGTAATGCTTGGTTTGCCTTATGACAGCATCTTTGCAGGTGAAGTATCTATCGGTGACAGAACCATTGAAGGCAGACAGCTTAAATGGTCATTCTTCAAGGATATTGATGCAAGAAGAATGTACGCAATAGTGCAGGAATGGGTTTTCCCTTTTATCAAAAATCTGCACAGCGACAAAAACAGTGCTTACTCCAAATATATGGATGATGCCATTTTCAAAATTCCAACACCGCTGCTGCTTTCAAAGGTTATTGATGCACTGGATAAAATATTTGACCTTATGGAAAGAGCACAGAAAGAAGATGCTGATATCACAGGTGATGTATACGAATATCTTCTTTCCAAAATTTCCAGCAGTGGTCTTAATGGTCAGTTCCGCACACCTCGTCATATTATCAAAATGATTGTTGAAATGATGCAGCCAAAGCCAACAGATGTTATCTGCGACCCGGCTTGTGGCACAGGCGGCTTTTTGGTGACAGCTGGTGAATATCTGCGTGAACACCACAAGGAAGAAATTTTCTTTAACCGCATTAACCGTGACCACTATATGAACCATATGTTTCATGGCTATGATATGGACAGAACAATGCTGCGTATTGGTGCTATGAATATGATGAAGCACGGTGTGGACAACCCATATATTGAGTACCGCGACAGCCTTTCTGACCAAAACCCTGACCACGACAAATATACCCTTATTCTTGCAAACCCACCTTTTAAAGGCAGTCTGGACTATGATATCGTTGCGGCTGATTTGCTTAAAGTTTGCAAAACCAAGAAAACAGAGCTGCTGTTCCTTGCTTTGTTCCTGCGTATGCTTAAAGTTGGCGGCAGATGTGCATGTATCGTTCCTGATGGCGTGCTGTTTGGTTCTTCCAATGCTCATAAAGCAATCAGAAAAGAAATTATCGATGGCAACAGACTGGAAGCCGTTATCTCTATGCCAAGTGGTGTTTTCAAACCTTATGCAGGTGTTTCCACAGCCATACTTGTGTTTACCAAAACAGGTCACGGCGGCACAGACAATGTGTGGTTTTATGATATGCAGGCAGACGGTTTAAGCCTTGATGACAAACGCACACCTGTGGCAGAAAACGATATTTCTGATATTATCGAAAGATTCCATAATCTTGACAAGGAAACAGACAGGGAAAGAACAGAACAATCTTTCTTTGTGCCAAAACAGGAAATTGTTGATAATGGTTATGATTTGTCTATAAACAAATATAAAAAGACAGAATATGTAGCGGTGGAATATCCGTCCACAACCGAAATTATGGCACAGCTCCACGAACTGGAAATTGAGATTACAAAAGGCTTGGCAGAGCTGGAGGAGATGCTGTAGTACAAAGGAGAAAACATGGTATTAAATTATTATTATACTTTATTAACAGATGAAGACAAGAAAGAAATTAGCAGCATTTGTGAAAATATAAATATATACTTCAACCCACATAAATTAGTTACAACAAATGCTTCTATAGATATGTTAGTTGATGGGATTGTGGCTTTTTTTACCAGAGATGAAATGACAGCATTATTGAATGGTGTTAATGGTATACAATTATTAGTTAAACTTTTGGAAAAGATGAAAAGAATATCCATCAAAAAACAATCTGAAAAAATAAATATTTGGAATAACCATAAAATAAATGTTTCTTTTAAAGTTGAAAATGGTACAATTCTTTTTCCTGATAATTTTGATAACATAAATCCGGATTATTATGTTTTTACATCATCATTTCTTGCACAAGAAACTGCAAAAAAATCACAAGAACCATTTGTTGTAAGTTTAAAAGAAGAAGAAATAGTAGTTGAATGTGAAGAAGAATTTATAAATTACTATTCTACAAAAGGACAGTCACCAAAAGAGATATTTGATTATAACAAACTTGCTGAAGCTATTGTAAAAGCACAGCAAAAAGCAGATAAAATAGAAAAAGAAAAATTGATAGCAGAAGAAAAAAAGAAGCACACGGAATTAATGGAAAAACGCAAAGAAGTGCTTGGAGAAAAAGATTTCTCATATATCGATAACAAAATTTGGAGAAAAATACGAGAATTTTTTAATGCCATAAAAGTGATTATAAAGATTTTGTTTTTAAATAAAGAAAACATGAAGTATTTTAGTGCTGTTGATTCGTTAATAAAAACAGTAACTATAGGCGGAATCATGATTATTAGATTTATACTTTATGTAATGTCTATAATTATATTTGTGTGTGCTTTTTGTGGTGCAGATATTATACCTTGTATTTCAACTGCAATTGCAGTATTTATGTTCGCGCAACTTTTTAGGATAGCAGAAAACGAGATAGATTTGATAACAAACAAAGAATATGTAGTAGCTGTTTGTGCTATAGTGATAACGGCATTATCTTTGATAATACCATGGATGTATAAAACAACAATAGCTGATTTGTTTGTTATTTTTAAAGATACATTTACAATTTAAATATGATAAATATTTTCAGTGATTAAATATTGGAATAATTTTGAAAAAGGTGCATTATGGTGACTAAATTATGTGATGTATGTGATGTGCGAGATGGTACACATGATTCTCCCCAATATGTATTAGAAGGATATCCACTGGTAACATCAAAAAATATAATAGATGGAAAACTCAACTTATCCACTATCAATTACATATCAAAAGAGGATTATTATAAAATTAATGACCGTTCAAACGTTGAAAGTGGCGATATTATTATGCCGATGATAGGGACTATAGGAAATCCGTTTTTAGTGGGAGAATATAGTGATTTTGCAATTAAGAATGTTGCCTTAATAAAATTTCCAAATGATAGTATTAACAATAAATATGTTTATTACTTCCTAAAAAGTGATAATTTTTATCGATATGTTACAGAAAACAATCGTGGTGGAACTCAAAAATTCTTATCATTAAAAGATATAAGAAATATGGAAATTCCAGTTGTTGATATTTGTTGTCAAAATAGGATTGTAGAAATTTTTGAAAAAATTGATTTGATAATAGATTTACGAAAAAAGCAACTTTCAAAACTGGACGAGTTTGTAAAATCCCGATTTATCGAACTGTTTGGCGACCCAATAACCAACAGCAATAATCTCCCAACAGAAAAAATGGAACAGCGTTTTGGTTTGAAGGCAGGGATTACCACAGCAGCAGACGATATACACGACTTTCAGGAAGCTGCGTATGAGATTCCCTGCTATGGCGGTAATGGCATTCGTGGTTATGTGAAAGAAAAATCATACACGGGAGATTATCCAATCATTGGCAGACAAGGTGCTTTATGCGGAAATGTTCAGTATGCTACTGGTGACTTCCACGCAACAGAACACGCTGTACTTGTATCACTGCTAAAGAATGATAATTCGGTTTGGGTATATCATTTACTTAAACTGATGGATTTGTACAGATATCATACAGGTGCGGCACAACCAGGATTGGCTGTCAAGACACTTAACAAAGTAGAGGTCATTGTGGCTGATAAGACCAAACAAGAACAGTTTGCCGCCTTTGTCGAACAGACCGACAAATCAAAATTGGCAATACAGAAATCCTTGGAACAGCTTGAAGCACTCAAAAAATCATTAATGCAACAATATTTTGGATAATTTTAATGTTTGGAAATAGGAGAACAATATGGATATATTATCTTTGGCAGTAGGGATTATGTCTATTATTCTTGCTGTGTATTCTATATGGTATGCTCACAAAGAATCAAAACAAAGTGAAGAAAATTATAAAAAAACAAAAGTTTTATTAGATGAAATAAATAGGAGTTCATACTTAATTAACCAAGCGGTTGCTAACCATCAATTACAACTGGTAATGATAATAAATAGAATGTTGGATAAAGTAGGCGCTGAACAAATAACACAAGCAGAGCTTGATAAAATTGCTTCACAGTTTGCAGAGATAAACAAAAAAGTTGATAACCAACCTAAAATACACATTAATGAACCATTAGGTTCAAAGGGTAAAGGGTTATATTTCATTAGAAAATAGTTAACATCATTAAGAACGTGGGTGATATTATGACCAACTTTGATTTTTTAAAACAAGACGAGCAGTTTGCAAGTTTTGCTGATGTGGCGATAACTGCGGAAAAAATCTTACATATAGATGCTGATTCCTGTGTTATAAACTGTCGCAGGGCGATGGAGTTTGCTGTCAAATGGATGTATTCCGCTGACAGCTCTCTTGTTATGCCGCCATATCAGGAAAATCTTCGTGGTCTTATGAACGACAGCGATTTCCGTGACATTGTAGGCGAAGATATCTGGCAGCGTATGGATTTAATCCGCAAAGTTGGCAACAGCAGTGCTCACGGTAGCCGCAAGGTTTCCCTTGACGAAGCAAAACTATGCCTCGAAAACCTGTTTATCTTCCTGGATTTTGTTTCTTACTGTTACAGTACAGAGTACGAAGAACGCACATTTAACCCTGCACTGCTCGGGCAGCACACAGCCCCTGTTGTGGTAAAGGATTATGATGTGGACTTCGAAAAGCTTGTAAAAGAAAACGAACAGCTTAAAGAAGAACTGACCGCCACACGTCAGCAGCGTCAGCAGACTTACGTTCCAAAACCGTTGGATATTTCTGAATACAAAACAAGAAAAATCTACATCGACTATATGCTCCGTGATGCAGGCTGGACAGAGGGCAAAGATTGGTTCAACGAGTTTGAACTTTCTGGTATGCCTAATCAGTCAGAGGTTGGTTATGCCGATTATGTTCTGTTTGGTCAGGACAACAAACCACTTGCTGTTCTGGAAGCAAAACGCACCTGTGTTGATGTTTCCAAAGGCAGACAGCAGGCAAAACTGTATGCCGATTTGCTGGAAAAGAAATACGGACGCAGGCCTGTTATCTTCCTTTCCAACGGTTTTGATACACGCATTTGGGATGATAAATATTACCCTGAACGCAAGGTGGCAGCGGTGTATTCCCGCCGAGACCTTGAAAAGCTGTTTAATCTTCGCACTTTAAAGACAAGCCTTAAAAATGTTTATGTAAACAGAAACATCGCAGGCCGTTACTATCAGGAGGCTGCAATCAAAGCTGTTTGCAAATCTTTTGATACAGACAATCGCCGCAAAGCCTTGCTTGTTATGGCTACAGGCAGCGGCAAAACCAGAACAGTTATGGCTCTGTGTGATGTTCTGCTGCAGCACGGCTGGGTGAAAAATATACTTTTCCTTGCAGACAGAAACTCCCTTGTAACACAGGCAAAACGCAGCTTTGTTAACTTACTGCCTGACCTGTCTGTTACAAATCTCTGCGAAGAAAAAGACAACTACGATGCACACTGTGTTTTCTCCACTTATCAGACAATGATGAATGTCATTGATAATGTTAAGGATGAAGATAACAACAAGCTTTATACAGTAGGTCACTTTGACCTGATTATATGCGATGAAGCACATCGCTCAATTTATAATAAATACAGAGATATATTTAATTACTTTGATGCTCCTATTGTAGGGTTAACCGCAACGCCTAAAGATGAAATCGACAAGAACACATACGAAGTATTTGAACTTGCAAATGGTATGCCAACATATGCTTACGACCTTGCACAGGCTGTAAAAGATGGCTACCTTGTTGATTATATCTCCGTAGAAACAAAGCTGAAATTCATTGAAGAAGGCATTGCATACGAAGACCTTACTGATGAAGAAAAAGCTGAATATGAAGCAACTTTTACCGATGAAAACGGAGAATTGCCAGATAAGATAAATTCTTCTGCATTGAATACATGGGTGTTCAACGAAGATACAATCCGTCAGGTGCTTAATATTTTGATGACAAAAGGCCTGAAAGTGGATTATGGACAGAAAATCGGTAAAACGATTATCTTTGCCAAAAATCACGAACACGCAGAGAAAATCCTTGAGGTATTTGGCAAGGAATATCCGCACCTGCCAAGTTATGCAAAGGTTATTGATAACTATATGACATATGCACAGAGTGCTATTGATGAATTTTCTGACCCAAGAAAGATGCCACAAATTGCAATTTCGGTAGATATGCTTGATACTGGCATTGACGTTCCAGAAGTGCTTAACCTTGTTTTCTTCAAAAAGGTAATGAGTAAGGCGAAATTCTGGCAGATGATTGGTCGTGGTACACGTCTTTGTCCACTGCTTATTGACGGCAAGGATAAAGAGATATTTTATATCTTTGATTTCTGCAATAACTTTGACTTCTTCCGTTTCTCAACACCGAAACCTGTGCCTAATATGATTGCTTTGCAGGGTGCTGTTTTCCATCTTAAAGCACAGATTGCTTACAAGTTGCAGGATTTGGATTATCAGACACCAGACTTTATCCAGTTCAGAAAAGAACTAGTTGATGATATGGTTAACAGTGTGCGTGAACTTAACAAAGAAAACTTTGCTGTTCGTCAACATCTTAAATATGTTGAACTTTACGCAAACGCTGATAACTACAATACACTGACATATGAAAACACCTTGATTATGGGACAGGAACTTGCACCGCTTATTCAGCCTTATGACACTGATGCAAAAGCTGTACGTTTTGACCATTTGATGTATGGCATTGAATTGGCTTATCTTGTCGGCAAAAAATATGCACGTGGCAGAACTGAACTGTTCAAAAAGGTTAATGCTCTTAAGAAGATGGGTGGTACAATCCCAGCCATCAAAGAAAAAGAAGACCTTATCCAGAAAATACTGCACACATCCTACGTTGAAGATGCTGGTATTAACGAGTTTGAACATATCCGTGAAGCTTTGCGTGATTTGATTAAGTACATACCAAGGGAGGGTGCAATGTACGATACACACTTTATCGATGATATAATTGATATGGTGGAAAACGAGTCTGAACTTGATAACGACGACCTTAAAAATTACAAAGCAAAAGCAGAGTATTATGTTCGTCAGCATCAAGACAATCTTGTTATTGCAAAGCTTAAATCAAACCAGCAACTTACAGCTTTGGATATTAAACAGCTTGAAGATATTCTTTGGAGTGAACTCGGCACAAAACAGGATTATGAAGCAGAATATGGTCAGAAGCCACTTGGTGAGTTTGTACGTGAACTTGTTGGTTTGGATATGACCGCTGCCAAGACAGCTTTTGCACAGTATCTTGATGAAACAGTGCTGGATGACAGACAGATTTACTTTGTAAACCAGATTGTTGAGTACATTGTTCACAATGGTCTTATGAAAGATATGTCTGTTCTTATGAGTGCTCCATTTACTGACAGAGGCAGTGTTGTCGAGGTATTTACAGATTTAACAGTATGGCAAGGCATAAGAAAGACCATCGAACAGATAAATGCTAATGCTTTGCTGGGATAAATAAAAAAATTTGTACTAATGTTGCGTTTTGTTGTTAATTTAAATCAAGTTTAAATAACTCAAAAGTTAAAAAACACCAAGGATTCCTTACGGAATCCGAGGTGTTTTTTGATATAACGAAGGATTTGACATATAAAATTATTGCGCTATGATATAGGAAAAGGAACAAGATTATAACAAAAAGGAGAAAAAATATGTGTGAAGATAAATACAAAAAAACAGTTGCCAATAATGTTGATTATAGGAAAGATATTGAACCATATAAACTTGTATATGTTTATTCAGGGGTAGGTTCGGGTAAAAACTACTGGTCTGAAAATGTTCTGATGAAAGATAAACGAGTTTTGTTAATTACCTCAAGGAAAGCCAAAGTTGAGGAACGAGTTGAGCAAATGAAACTTGACAAGTGTTTAAGAATATCACACTTAGAAGAAAAAGCGCTCGCAGATAGTATAGAAAATAATAAAATCAGCCAAAGCTGCATATGTTCAAATAGTCAGATAGAATGGTACATGAAAAATGTGTTTGTGAAAGAAAATGAGCAATCATATTTATGGAGATTTTTTGATGTGATTGTTTTGGATGAAGCACATTCTTTGGCAACAGATGCAACTTATTCAGATGCCCCTTTTTATGTACTTGATTTTCTGAAAGCAACATATAAAATGACAACTTTGCCTATTGTGCTAATGACTGCAACACCAAAACCTATATTTAAGCTGATTCCGTTAAAAGATACAAGTAAGGTTAATTGTTTGGATTTAAGAGAAGTTTGCAAAAATTTAATGCCAAAGCATATTGCCATCAGTACTTGTGATGGTTGTATTGATGATATAATTGCACATTATAACCACAATAAGTTTGGTGATTATAAAATTGTATATTTTGTTAATCATGTAAAAACGATGTATGACACAATTATCCCAAGGCTTATCGAAGCTGGAATTCCTGAAGATATTATTGCTGTGTCTTATAGCCTTAAATACGATACCATTGATAATAATACAACTATTGATGATAAAGATAGCAATTTTTCAGAAACAATACTTCGTAATAAGGTATATACAGAAGCACATTTAAAAACTAACGAGGACTTACCTGAAAACATAAAGATTTTCATTACCACATCCAAGAATAAAGAAGGGATAAATATCAACAATGAAAACTACAGATGGGTAATGTATGCAGAAAGTCATTGGGATGATGAGCTAATGCAAATGTATGGCAGAATTCGTTCGGGAGTTGATTGGTTATATATCGCAGTTGACGCAAAACAGCATGTAACATCTTATCCTAAATATGAATTGTCATACTATATGTCTAAAGCTAATGTTGCATCTGTTAATAAAGCTTTCGATGCATGGTGTAATGCTAAAGATTATTCTCTTGAAAACAGATATATGAATGATGAATTAAGAAAAAGTATAAATGAAATCTTGAGCAGTTTTCCATATCTAAAATACAGTACATATGAAGATAAATTTGTATTTTATAAAGGAAGAAAGCAAGGTAAAGAAACCTGCGTAAATGCTTTTAAAGAGTTTGAAATTCTCATTGATGATATAATGAAATACAATCATTCTGAAATTGATTATTTCTGGGGTATGCCTTTCTATTACAACGAATATGAGTTTACTCCTTTGGATATGCTGTTTGAAATGTATTTGAAAGAAAAAGGGTTGGCAGAAGGTTCTGTGATGACAAAGGAAGAACGAAATGAGGCACTGGATTTTTTAAATAAAAAAATAAAAAGTAATTATAAACAACATAATAGCGCCTTTAAACTTGTTGGTTATACTACGAAACAATGTAGTAACCATAAAGATTCACCAGACTACAATATGTTTGTTTTGAAAAAATTATAAATAATAAGGGGAAAAGTTTTTTGTTACTTATATAATGTTAATATTTCCCCCATAATATTATAGTAAGAAAACCTTTACAGCTTTTCACCAGAATTATGTTCGCTTCGCTTCTTATAATTCTTGGTGTCAGCGATGCAAAGGTTTTCCTACGACCTTTCGAAACATCGCTGGTGTCGTTCACAAGTGAACTCATTTTTCTTTATTTTCAAAAAAGTGTGGAAGACAATCACCTTAAGTATATAATATTAACCAACAATAATAATGTGCAGTTTTAAGTACCCCACATGCTGTTGTGTAAAAAGCACACAAAAAGCACACTGATTTTATGTTTTAGTTGATTTATACAAAAATATGTGATATAATTATTAAACAATAAAATAATAAATAAAGGTACATAACAACAGTTAAACAGTACTTTTAACCATATTTTATCATTTGGGGGCGTAGCTCACCTGGGAGAGCGCTTGAATGGCATTCAAGAGGTAGTCGGTTCGATCCCGATCGTCTCCACCAAAAAAGCATTGAAAACGGATGTTTTTGATGCTTTTTTTATTTTATATTTATTAACTTCTCTCTAATTTTTTCTGAATATAATCAGAGATCTGACTGTTATCAAGGTTAAGTGAATGGCAGAATTCATCTTCTATAAGTTTTTCAAGCAGTTTTAAGGTGGTTTCATCTTTTGAAGAAAGATGTTTTCCGTTTGCGGCTTTTTCTCTTTTTTTCATATGTATGCAGCCTACAAGCAAAAGCCAGTCGCGGTAATTGTCGCTGTCGCTGATTTTTTTGAAATAATCAGCGCGTTCATTGTTGTTGTCAATCCAGTTTATATGCTGCCCTTTTGCTTCTGTCAAAATAGCATCAATTTCATCCTTTGTCAAAGGTCTGCGCATTTTTGCCACAAGGTTTTCTTTATCGCAGGGAACATATATCGTAACAGCATTACCGTTTGCTGAGTTTAAAACATAATATTCAGATAAAGGACCATTTGCCATACGCATTTTTTTAATCTCTTTTACAAAGCACAAGCCACTTTTACCGTATATAACATAGTCATTTACATTAAATTTATCTGCCATGTCAAACTTCTCCTTTTGATGTAGTTATAATAATATTATATCAGATTCTTGTTTTTAATTTCAAAGGACATATTTCACAAATTGAAAGTTAAATATATTGGCATTATTTTGGCAAAATAAAATAGCAAACAGATTTTTATATAATAATCTGTTTGCTGTTTTTTTATATTTTAATTTGTTCACCATCATCAGGGATAACAAGATTGCCGGTATAATATTGTTTTCCTTCGGTAGAGTAAAGAATTTTGCGGTTTTCGATATGACTGTCTTCGGTGTGGTAGAGAATAAGATTTTTTACATTAAGCTTTTCTGCAATTTCACAGGCATCTTTTACTGTGCTGTGAAATTTTTGATATGGCTTGAATATATCGCGCTCACTGTAAAGACAGAATGCCTCATGCATAAGCCAGTCACAGCAGGAAGCCTTTTCAAAAATATCTTCTGACAAAGGTTCGTCACCACAGCATACAATTTTTTTATCAGAAGGAGAATTCATAATAAAACCAAATTGTTTGGTTTTATCGGATTTGATATCAAAAAATTCAATATCACAGTTTAATATATGATACATATCTCCGTCTTCAAGAATGTTTACAGCAATCTGACCGCCAAAATGTTTTGTTACACTTGCCGGAAGTGTTGCACAGCAGATTGTTTTTAATGCATCTGCAGCTTCGTCGTGGCAGTATATATTAAATTGTCTGTTACATCCATCATAGTTTATTGCCTGACCTATCATACGCACAAGCCACACAGCGCCCAAAATATGGTCTGTGTGGCTGTGAGTTATAAATATATGATTAAGGTCAGTGATATTTATGTTTTGTTCATCGAGAATTTTTAAAATCTGATTTCCGCCACCAGCATCAACCAGAAAATATTCATTGTTATCCGAAAAAACAAAACAAGTGTTGTAACAGTTTTTTACAGCGGCACTGCCTGTGCCAAGCATTGTAAGTTTCAATTATATCACCTGTAAAGTTAAATTATTTTGTACAAACGTAGCGCTTAACTTCGGCAAATATAATACCGCCAACGGCATTGCCGAGAGTAATAATGATAAGACGGATAACTGATTCAACGCTCCAGTTCATACACATCCAGAAATAGAACATATCTGCGATGCTGTGTTCAAAACCACTGAGGATAAATACCATAACGCCAAGGAAAAGAGAAAGATATTTGCCCATTTCATACTGGATTTTATTGTATCCTTCAACTGCAATGTAAATCATAATGTTACAGAAGATACCAAGCATAAAAAGGCTGATATAGCTGTCTGCCATCTTTACATCACAAAGCCCCTGTGCTGCAGCAGAAAGTTTTGCACCGTTGCGGGTAGCCATTGAAATAAGAGCTATTATACCTGTGCCAATAAGATTGCCAAACCAGATAACCGGAATCTGCAAAGTGAATTTTTTATCGTTCTGACAAACATAACAAACTTTACCTGTATAAAGATGCAATCCGTAAGAGCAGATGGTAAGCAGACCTATGGCAAAGAACATAGAGCCGATTACCTTGTTTTCGCTCATAAGATAAATTACGCCGCCAAAGCCAATGCATGTGCCGGCAAGGATTGAAGAAATCAATACTTTGATGTTATTCATTGTTCACCTCATATATATTGTGTTTTTGTTACCCATATATCATAACATATTGTGGTTTGTTTGGCTATAGTTAATATTGATAAAATATACTGATAATAACTGGAAACTATGTGAGTATATCACATACAAAATATTTGTAATATGTTAAATTTTTATTATAATATATAATATATAATTGTATAAAATTAAATAAAGAACAGGAGACCATATGCAGTATATAATTTCATTTTTAGAGGGGATAATCACTTTTATATCACCGTGTCTTCTTCCTATGCTGCCGATATATATTTCTTATTTTGCAGGAGGCGGACAAAGAAACACCAAAAAGACTGTTGTGAATGCAGCAGGATTTGTTCTTGGATTTACAGTTGTATTTATTTTGATGGGGGCACTTGCAGGAACGGCAGGAAGATTTTTAAAAGAGTACAGTACCATTGTAAATATTATCCTGGGCAGTATAGTTATCATTTTTGGATTTAATTATATAGGGCTATTAAAATTCAGCATATTCAATGGCAGAAGAATATCTGCTGATGTAAACAATATGAGTTTTATTTCTGCATTTATATTCGGTGCAGTTTTCTCTATAGGCTGGACACCATGTGTAGGAGTTTTTCTGGGTTCAGCACTGGCATTGGCCTCTCAGCAGGCACATATATTAGAGGGAATGCTTATGCTGCTGGCATATTCTATGGGATTGGGAATTCCTTTTATTATCAGCGCTGTTCTCATAGATGGTTTAAAAGAAACCTTCTGCTGGATAAAGCGCAATTATGATATAATCAATAAAATATGCGGAGTATTTCTTGTGATTGTAGGTATATTGATGGCAACAGGTGATATTGGCAGATTACTGGCTTTTTTAAGCTGAAAGACGGGAGAATAATATGAAAACTAAAAGAAACTTGATATTTCTAGCTGTAGCTTTTGTGGCTTTGATAGGTGCAGCAGGTTTTGCTTATGGCAGACTGGCAGAAAAAGCAGATTATGAAGCTGGTCTTGTGCCTGAAACAGAAGAAACAGCACCGGCAGAAGATGCACAGGATATACCTGAAATTGAAGCCCCTGATTTTACAGTAACTGACTGGGACGGAAACAGTGTAAATCTTTCTGATTTTGAGGGCAAACCAACAGTAGTCAACTTCTGGGCAAGCTGGTGCGGTCCGTGTAAAATGGAAATGCCTGATTTTGAAGAAAAGTATAAAGAATATGGCGAAGATATAAATTTTCTTATAGTAAATATGACAGACGGAAGCAGGGAAACTGTAGAAATCGCAAAAGAATTTATTGAAGAAGCAGGGTATACTTTTCCGGTATACTTTGATACAGAATATGATGCAGCATACACTTATGGAGTATATTCACTGCCTACAACCTTTTTCATTGATGCAGAAGGATATGTAATCGCACAGGCAACAGGTATGATAAGCGGAGAACTGCTGCAAAAGGGTATTGATATGATTTATATGCAATCTGAATAATAATGTAAAAAACCGATTGGACCTGCATCCAATCGGTTTTGCTGTTTTTAAGTATTAATTATTCTATTCTGCATCATCATCCATGGTTTCAAGCAGAAAACTTACCGGTCTGAATCCGTCATTACAGGATATCATAGCAGACTTTGGATTTTTCATCCATCCGTCATAAAAGTTTTCTCCGCCATGGGATAAGGCCATAACAAAAGGCGAGATGCTTTCCCACGCACTGGTGCACATACCGGCAGGCTGCTGCCAACCGTTTGCAATCCATATCTGTCCTTCGGTTACATCACAAGCGTGCTGTATGGGATTTTCGTACATATCAATCAAATCCTGATAATGTGCTTTGCGCACAGCAGTTATTCTAACTTTTTTCATATACTAAACCTTTGTTTTGTCAGATTTCTTTTTGAAAATCATACTGCGGAAAAGAATGATGTTCATAATAATAAAAAATCCGAGAAGAAGGACGAGTGTAAGATATGGTTTTACAGGTGCAAGTGTTGCAAGCAGCATGATAGGGAAACCGAAAACAATGGCAGGGAAGTTCTGATAAACAAGGTTATCAGCTACAGGTGTTTTAAATCCGTTGTCAATTTCTCGCAGAAGAACAATACCTGTGCTTGCTGTACCTGTAAGCATACCGTACATAGCAACAAACTGTTCGTTTTCGTAATCAGGGAAGAGCTTTCTGCACACAAATCCAATATAAAAATATGTAATAAGGGCGCCGCCGATACCAAGAATAAGCAGAACAGCCCAGTACTGCTGGAATATGCCAAGACGGATAGCAGCAATACCTGCAACAATCATTATGTCAAAGAAAAAGTTGCTCGTTCTTGTCATAAGGAAGTTGTTGAGATACTGTCTGTTCATCAGTTTTGTTTTTCTGAGCCATTTTACTACAGATTTGATAACTGTTGCAGAGAGAACACCAAGCAGGAAGTTGAAACCGAAAATTACACTTTTCATCCCTGGCAGAAGATTGCCCAGACCACACATCATAAAATATGAAACAAGGTAAGCTACAAGCACAAAAGCAATCTGAACAGTAAGTTTGTCAATGCTGCCTTCCATAGGGATTTCGTTGTTTGTCTGAATTTCTTCGGAAGAAAGGCTGTCAAATACAGACTCTTCAGAGTTTACCCAATTGATTTTTCCTCTTTTTTTAAGGAGATTAAGGTGAATTACACCGCCAAGTGCTGCACTGATAAAACCAAAGGCAGCGACAGTAAGACCAAAGCTTTTGCCACCGACAAAGCCGAACTGTGTTTCGTAAATATTACCATAGTTGAGAGCCTGACCGGTACCCTGACCATAACCGAAAGGCAGAATAAGGCCTGCAGCTGCAAAGAAATCTTTGGAAATAAGAGCAGCTATGATGGTAACTCCAAAACCAAAAACTGCCTGAATGAGATAGGTGGAAACTGTTGTTACACCGGTGTTGAATATTTCAGCTCCGCGCTGTTTTGTCATTTTGTTGTCAGAAGTTTTAAAAGCGGAAGCTATGAAACCAAGTGCAAGACAATGATATGTAATAATTTCCAGAGTAGCCATACCGCGACCGCCGAAGAACATAGTGTCAAAAAACACATTGCCGGTAAACAGTTTGTAAAAACCGCTTATTGCAAGCAGAATAGCACCGCCAAGAACGGAAGTAGGTATAAGCGACATACGCAAAAACATGATTTTTCTTTTAAGTGTATTTGCAAGCAGCAGACTTAAAAGTAAAATTGCAATAAGGTTAAGTGAACCCCACACACTATAATCCCAAAAATTTTCCATCTTCTTCTCCTTTAGTTATGTTTTTATATCTGTAATAAATGTTTACATATTTAATGGCATTGAATCGTTTGTCACCTTTAAGCTGATAAACACGGTCATTATGATAGATATTGGCTTTATTTCTGCCAAGAACGGAAAGCGCGGAAATTTCACTGAAAGGGAATATAAGGGCATTATCACTGTTTTCGTCAACAGCAATTCTGTCTCCATACAATTTGATTTCGCAGTTTTCACGCATAAGTTGTTTGTTTTTATAAACAATAACTTCAGAAAGCCGTACATTGTCTGTATACATAGCGTTGGATGTGTAACTTGCCAAATCCAGGTTGTTTACAAAATCATTCTGATAGTCATACCACTGTGCAATAAAGCGGAAAGGAAACTCAAAGCCTATGCCTTTAAGTTCTTTTGTTGGCAGATATCTTATCTGCTTTTTACATTTTTTACATTCTACAATATCATCGTGACTTTCGAAAACACTCAGACCGCAGTAAGGACACACATAAACCAGACGTTCCATATATTCGGCCAACTGTTTGTGATGATACTCGGTATCTGCAACAGCTTCATTGACATAAAGTTCCCTGCAGATAAGATTATAAAATTCAGCATCGTTCATTGACTTGTAATCTTCGGGTTCAACAACCTTGGAAACATATGCTTTTATTTTACCTTTGCGGGCAACATCACTCCAGCGCGGTTCAACGCCGTAACCACCTTCAATACGATAAAAGGCAATAGGCATTTTAAGTTTTTTTGCAAGTTTTGCAATAGCAGGATTTATATAAACCGTTCTGCCGTCATAGGTGCGGTTTCCTTCAGGAGCAAGGGCAATAGTGCCGCCTTCCTTGGCAACACGCATACAGTTCATAACCGCGTGAATATCGGTGGTCTGTTTTTTGATTGGAATAGGCTCAACAGCCCATTTCAGCAGGGAAGAAACCCATCCGAGAGAAAATATATCTTCTGTAGCTATGTAATAAACAGGTCCTCTGAAAGACATAGCGATAAAGAACTGGTCAAAAGGTGTCTGATGATTCATCATTATCAGATATTTTCTGTCACCCTGTTCTTTGAAAGGATGTACATCAATTTTATACTTCCATAGTATATAAGGTTTGAGAATTAAACGTGCAAGACAGGTTATTACAGAATGACGGGGTTTTATCCATTCTTTGTTTTTGTTCTTTGATTTTTCCATAGTAGTAAGATTGTTATAATTCTGTGTGTTTAAGTAATTTTAAAAGTTCATCATTGTGGCATATAAGATTGTATGCGGCATCTTCGCTCAGAACACCACGTTTTAAATTCTGAGGTATTTCACCGCGATTATCAGCATCATAATCATCCATCCACTGTTTGCTGAAATAATAATCCGACAGTTCTTTTATATTTACCTGAACATCAAGGAATTTATTAAGTGCATTTTCAAAATTATTTAATGCCTCTTTTGCAATATCGAGGTTTTGTTCCATATAAATTATTCGTTCAACGCGGTCACTGTTCATAATAAATACCGATACAACATCAAAAAAATATTAAAGCAATTAAAAAGTTAAGTACAGCTGCAAATAAATGCAGAGTCCCCCAAATGGCAAAAAGAAATGTTACAAAAGGTTTGTTGGCTTCAGCATACCATACAGACGAAAAAGTACCTTCAGGGGTGAGATAGTGAAATAGGACAAAAGAGAATACAAAAAGTACAATTGCTATGATAAAAGAAACCAGGGACAGTTTTTTGAATTTGGATTTCATATAAAAGTCTCCGTTCACAGCATATTTATATAATTTATTGTTTGGTTAAAAGAACTACACATTCATCGTGCGTACCTGATGTCCAACATATGTCGATTATTTTGTCTAAAATATAAAGGGGGATTCAGTTAAAATAATAAAAGAGTATGCTATAAATTGTTTACATAAAAAGTTGCATTTTAGACACAAAAAGCCATTATTTTCACTAATTATACACTATTTTGATTATGTGCACAAGTACATATCAAATGTAAAAAACTATTTTTTTAGCAGCTTATGAACTGATGATTATCTGCAGTAAAAGTCCATAAGTGAGTATGATGGTTTATATGGCAAATTAAGTCGATTCTGAAAATTTTTTATATTTATGCAAATTAAAAAAATATGAGTATTATGACAATAACTCGGCACAGGAATGTCTTGACTGAATTGCAAACCGTGTTAAAAAGGGTGGTCACAATATATGACAGGATGATGTTATCAGAAGCTTTGAAAACAGATATAAAGTGCTGGCTAAAATTCTGCCATACTGTGATGAAGTTGGATTTTTTGACAATGACAACGGTTTTATCGAAATTGCAGAATATAAAAATGGTGAATTGTTTATAAAAACAAATGAACCATCACAATGGATTCTGGAACTAAAAGATTATCTGAAAACAGAACAGTAGATAAATATATAAATATGTTAAAAAGCAAGAGCAACCCCGTATCAATAGAAATGATAAAGGGTTGCTTTTTAAGTATATAACAAAAGAGATAAACGTATTACAAATTTTACAACTTGGCAATAACTGTATGGTATATTGCTGTGTAGATAGTTAAAATGTTATGAAAATAAAATCAATTATATTCTCAAAGATTATACACAAAAAATCAGAAACAATACCACTTTCAAGCAGCATTGTTCCTGATCAAAAATTATTATATAGATTTATAATTATTCAATTTTAGATATATTATCAAAATTTTAATTAAACGTGCTGTGGTTAAGGCTTCTACATTTATATTGGTGCCTGTGATTTGAGAAAGTTTTTTGGTATCAATAAGTGGTATAAGTCTGCTTATATTTTTCTCAATGCACCAAGGGTTACAATTGAATTCTTGTGCCACAAAAGGATATACCTTTGTAGTTAAATTATTTATACTTTCCGGATTGTTCATAATAAAGTTTAAAAGAAATTCAAGCTGCCAATATCCTTGATGTATATCATCTGTTATAATTTCATTTAAAAGTTCCAATATTTTTAAGTTTGTATTCATAATATTTCTCCGTTAATTACTTTTAATGGAAATATATGACATTTTTTGGAAAATTTGGGTATTTACAGACAATGTCCGACATTGTCTGACAAAATCCGATGCCATATATTGGGGTTGATATACGGCATTTACAAAAGGAGATAACAGAGAACAGTTTACCCAAAACAAAAGGCAACCATTTGTGAAAAACACAAGTGGCTGCCTTTGTCCAAAAGACAATCAAAAGATATTAATTAATAAATTGGAAAGCTTTCGTTTTTGATTTGTTAAAAAAGGGTATATGTACCCATAACAATTATGGCATTATACTAATATAATAACTTTGTTTTTGTTTGTTAAAATTATCCTTCGTGGGAAACTGTTGCAGTTTCGGTTTGACCAGAAGATGTAGTGACAGTAACAGTTGCATCTACACGATATGTTTTATTGGTATCCATATCATATGAACAAGTAAGACTACCCCCAGTGGCATATATGGTTTTGGTACCAGAATCTTTTTTTGAGTATATGCCTAAAATTCCTTTTTGATACAATTCAAGTTCAATCTCAATTTTTGTAACATTAGTAGGGCAGCCTACAGTAACAAAATATGCATCACTATATTTGTCTAATCCTGGAGAAATAGAGCCTATGTAAGCCCATCTTGGAGTAGCTGCAGATGCACATATAGAAAAAATAACTGCAAAAACTAAAGATAAACTTAAAACAGATAATAATTTCTTTTTCATAATTGTTAACCTCCTTTTGTATAATGCCAGTTATATCAACAATTTAAAAAGAAAAAAGTTTCATATAATTTTAAAGTATTTCTATATTTTTATAAATTTCAATTAGTTCATTAATGCTAATATTACCATCAATACTATAAATAAACATATCATCTGATATTGTTAATATTGAATAATTTTCACGATAAACCAAGATTCCATAATGGTTATCTATAGAAATTGAATAATAATCAGAGTGCTTATTGTCTGTATGAAATGTTGACATAGCATCTACAGGACATACGTTTATATTAATGGTTTCAAAATTATTTGTATATGTTTTTCTATATGTATATTTGGTTTTATAAGTAGGGCCATCCGACTCAAACCCTTCAACCATATAACCTATCTTCACATCATTAATAACCGCAGGCACATTTTCGCTCTTGAAAAATATACTTGCAAATTCATCTTTCCATTCAATAACAGTCTGCACAATGCTCTCTCGCACCGCTTTTGCACTGATAAGTGGTGTAAATGTTACAGTGAATGTAATAAGCAAAATAACCGCAACTTTAGAGAACTGTCTGTTAAACTCGGCAAATTTATCGGCACGGGTTTCCTTTTTGATAATTTTGTTTATTTTATCTTCGTGAGTTTTGGTCGGTTCAAACATTTTTTCCAATTCTCTTTTAGAAGGGAAGCTGTCCAGCTGTCTGTACACAGCTTCTCTTGCTGCCATCTGCAGCATAGCATCAAAGGATACGTTGTTATTCATCTTTGTCACTCACCTTTGCCAATAATTTTTGTTTGCCGCGACGCAGCCTTGTTTTTACAGTAGATGGTGGTATCTTCAAAAAATCAGATATTTCTTCAATGCTGTAGCCAAAAGCCTGCATTTTTATAGGTGCAGCATATTTAAAATCCATAGTATCAATGGCGTTTATAATATCTTCGGTATATATCACATTTACGATAGAACTTTCAAAAGAGTTTTCGTATCTGTTGTATGTATAATAATCGTCTATTGTTTCATCTTCGTCCATAATTTTAATACGGGATTCCCTTTTAATAAAATTAAGGGCACAGTTTTCAGTAATGATCGAAACCAGTGCCCTTGTTTTCTTATCAGATTCAAATTTTAACTTATCAAAATTTTCAATAATATTGCAGAATGCATCCTGAACAATATCTTCAACCCATGAACTGTTGTTGGTTACCTTATTTGCAATATACAGCATTAAAAGCCTGTAATCATGATACAATTTTGTGAATTTATTTTGGTCTTCGATGTCATCAAGCATCGAGAGATAGAAGCTAAGCATTTGTTGATATCCTTTCCTGATTAATAATTTTGTATAAAGTATAGTTATAATAGTAAAAATGTAATATATTGTCAATGTAAATTGATGAATATATATTGTATATAAAATAATTAGAACAGATCAATTTATCCCTCACTGCAACTGCAGCGAGGGATTTGGCTATATATAGGCATATTTATAAAAATAATTTACATCATAAATTATCAGATAATTTTATGTGGTATTGTTATATCAGAATATTTTTATCACACAAAATATTTTTTCTTCTGTCCCATTACAACGCAGACAATTCTGTCTTTGATAAGATATCTGAAAAACGGCTGATACCAATGCAGATGTTTATCCACAATTTTCTCGATATCTGTTTTGTCAAAATTAAAGTTCAGCTGTGGACCATATAGTTCTCGTGCAACAGTCAATAACTTACCAAAGCGGCACTCAAACGGTTTTGCACGCAGATTTTTAGTCATACTTAGAGTGGAAATATCAAAAGGATATTTTATATTGTCCAGCATAAAACCTTCGCCGTTATCAAAAACAGGGCAGTAGTCGTAACTGCCGTTGTGTTCAAGTACAGCAATATTGTTAAGGTGTCTGTCTTCGTTGGCTATAAGTGCATCCACTTCAAAAAGCAAAGTAAGGTATTTGCCAAAACCGGTCAAGCCTGTGGATTTTTCCACGGTGTCAACTATCAGGGCAAGACGTTTCTGTATAGTGCTTTCCTGAGCCAGAATATTTTGATAATCAGCACCAAGAACCCTTTTGAGAATATGATAAGCCGTCTGAATGCTCTGTCCGTCAGCAAGAAAATTTGGGCTTGCACAGGCAATGCGTTCTTTTCGATGAACATCTACTGTTTCGATAAAATATGGAACGACACGGTATCCTAATTCCGTTTCGATATTGCTGTGTTTTATAAGTATTTCGCTGGCAACAGCTTCAGCCATTGCTTCAAAACCTACTTTGTCCAGCTTGTACCAGCTGTCGTTTTCGGCATTGTACCACTTTTCCTGATTGCCTTTGGAAGATGTGGCAACAACGGTGTCTTTGGTATATAGTTTTACAGTTTTGTTATTTTTAGCCATTGGTCATCCTCTGCCATCCTTCCTTGTGTTTTTTCTACGATAGCAACTGCATCATAGCTGTTAAGATTTAGCTTTTTTAGTATTTCGGTCAGATTATCTCTGGTTTTGGGCACACAGCGTTCTGCCATAAATTCCATAAAATCGTTCCAGTCAGGTTTGTTCTGCACCCCAAATGCGGTTTTCAGCAGATTATCGGTATGATTTACAACACGCAGTGTTTTATCGGTAAAATCGCATATTATTGTGCTGCATAAAGTTGCCTTGTCAAAGTATTCATACTGCACAACATTGTGTTCGGATTTTATTGCCGCGGATTTAAATTTGTTTATATCATCTGAAAGCATAGGACGGATAATGATGCTTTTGCCATCAAAAACCAATTCGGCGGAATTATCCTTATCAAGTCCCAGTTCTTTAATCCAGCTTGACGGAAGAGAAACGCGGTAAGACATTGATCCTGCAGATGCCGTCCCGCCGGAAGAATACACACTTATTTTTCCTGATCTTGTTTCCATATTCAACATCCTTTCTTGATATAATTATACTCTATTCGTCCCGAATAATCAATAATTATATGGAAGGTGAGTGCAAATGAGGGATAAGCAAACTGGAATTTTTAAGAGGTATGATTACACCGCAGTTTTTTGTTAAATAAATCAGCATACCGCTTTCTTTGAAGGCGGTATGTTTTATTGTATAATAAAATTATAAATTATTTTTTTACAACTCTCTAATATCTATGTTATAGAATAAAAACAACAAAAGCTTATCATAAAAACAATAACACAGAAAGGTTTAAACCATGGCATATATTTTAATTGCAGAAGACGAACAGGCTATCAACGATTTGATTTGTAAAAATCTCAAATTGGTAGGGCATAAAACTGTACAGGTTTTTGACGGACATCAGGCATTGGCCAGCATAAACAGTGACAACTTTGACCTTGTGCTGCTTGATATTATGATGCCGGGATTATCAGGGCTTGAAGTGAAAAAGCTTATTCCTCAGGATATACCTGTAATATTTGTTACGGCAAAACACTCCGTATCAGACCAGCTTATAGGTCTTGGACTTGGTGCCGATGACTATATAGTAAAACCCTTTGACATTCTTGTCCTGCTTGCAAGAGTGGAAAATATTCTGCGACGTACAAAGAAAAACAGCACAGTGTTTACAATAAAAGATTGTAAAATTGACCTCAACAGCAGAACGGTAACAAGAAACGGTGAAGAAGTTATCCTTACCCTGCAGGAGTTTAATCTGCTGGAAGTTTTGGTTATCAACCGCAATTTTGCATTATCCCGCGAAAAGCTGCTGCAGCTGGCCTGGGGCTTTGACTATATGGGCGACACCCGCACAGTTGATGTACACATACAGAAACTGCGTAAAAAGCTGGATATGCAAAAGGAGATAGCAACTGTTTATAAATACGGCTACCGACTGGAGGTGTAATAAATGAAGATTAAATTCTGGCAAAAGTTGTACCTTTGTGTGCTATTTGTTTTTCTGCTGTTCTTTAACGGCGGCATTTTCGCTATTGTGACAGCCCAGAACTCAAAAGCACTGGCACAGCAGAAAGAAAATTTTTTAACCCAGCAGGAATATATCCTGCAGCAGATTGTCAACGATATGTCCCTTGTGTACGAAAGCCGTCCCCTTGGCATACCGCTGATTATCCGTCAGTACGGAGACCGATATGCAAACAATGGTGTGCTGATGCAGGTAAAAAAAGGGGAAGAGCTGGTTTACTCTTCAATAAAATACGAATATTACGACGATTACATAGATTTTCCAAACAAGTATCTGCAGAACCGTGTTTCTGAAATTGCAGAGATTGAGGACGAAAAATACTTTATCGTGGAATGCAATCTTCCAAACGAATTTGCGGTTTACGGCACACTTATTGCATTTCCGATACAAAGCTTTTTCGATGACTGGAACGGCACAATTTTAATGATAAATGTTATCTGTTGTACAGTTTCTGCAATCATGGCAGTGGTGCTTTACAATCTGCTCAAAGCACTCACCAAGCCTATACAGTCGCTGAACGAAGCTACAATCAGGTTTGGTAAAGGAGATATGACTGCCCGCATCGAACATATCACCAACGATGAAATCGGTCATACAGCAAAAAGCTTTAATGAAATGGCGGACCGTATATGTACCCAGATGCAGACACTGGAGAACTCTGCCCAGGAAAAACAGAACTTTATAAATGACTTTTCCCATGAGATGCGTACACCGCTTACAGCAATAAGGGGATATTCACAGTATATGCAGCGGGCAAAAATTGACGGGGAAGAATACTACAGCACGCTGGAAATTATAGACCGACAGGCGTACCGTCTTCAGAATTTAAGTGAAAGTATGCTTGCTTTGTCTATTTCTGATAAGGAGCAGCTTGATTTTACCGATATAAATATTCCTCAGCTGATTAATGACATCGGTTTGTCATTTCAGCCTAAGCTTCATAAAAATAAAGTGGATTTGGAGATAAACTGTAATGATACTTTGACAGTTAAGGGGGAAATTTCTCTGATAGAAAGTCTTATTGCAAATCTTGTGGACAACGCAATAAATGCATGCAAAGCAGATGAAACAAAAGAAAATCATTGTGTAAAAATCAATTCCTTTAAATCCAATGAAAAAGTAATCGTTACAGTGGAGGATAATGGTATTGGAATGAGCCGCGAAGCAATGGAAAAAATATATATGCCATTTTATCGTGAGGATAAATCCCGCAGCAGGCAAAACGGCGGTGCAGGTCTGGGCGGCAGCATAATCAAAAAAATAGCCGATGTACATGGTGCAACGCTGGAATATATATCCGTACATGGCAAAGGCACAACGGCAACAGTTATTTTTACAACTCTCTAACAACTCTGATAAAAGTCAGAGAAAACGCCCCTTTACAATAAGGGTACAAAGCAAAAATCAAAGGAGGTACTCTTATGTTGAGACTTATAGTTTTACTGACAATGTTTACGGCAGTTTTTGCACTTGTTATTTGGACAGGCTTCGGGCTTATAAAAACAGCACTTAAAGACAGCCTTGACGATGAGTACACCCACGAAAATTAGCAAAAACCAAAGGCGGTGTAAAAATGAAAAAGACAATAATTATAACCCTTGCTATGCTTATCGTTTTCGGTGGTGCAGTGATATTTGGAGCAAGCCGTGTTCAGAATAACTGGCAGCAGCCAAACGAAGACGATGTGGAATTTTCTATTGGTTCACCTGTTGAAAGTGTAGAAAATACAATAAAAGAGTACACATATCAGGTTCTTTCTGAAAAAAACAAGTCGTTATTCTTTTATGAAAATGGGAAATATCCGGTATCACCGACAGAACATGTATTTGAACAAACAGATGTCCAGAATGGTATGATAACATATGCAGAAGCTGTAAGTTATGGTGCTTCAGCAGTGGAAAAACTATGGCCTGGCGTATCATTTGATAACAGTGAATTTATAGTAGCATTGGAAGATATGAAAACATATAAAGAAGGTGAACAATTATCTCAAAATGGTATAGGGGCTAATTTTAAATTTTATAGATACCTGCCTCAATACGTTTTTATTGGTCGCAATATAAAAGACGACAAAACCTTTCAATATTATGTTGATGCGTATACAGGAAGAATACTTTCACTGTACAGAATAGACGAAGAACTTTTTGATGCAGATACTATGTTGTATCCAATTTATAAAGAATATTCCTGTGATGAAAAAACAGAGGAAATTCTGTCTTTACGTACAAATGAATTGCTGAAGAACTTAGATTATAGCGAATGTAAAACATATTATATTTCGGTGCATAGCATATATTATGGACCATCAGATTATACAGAGATTAAAGGCTATAATGGATATATAGTAAATGCAGTGTTGCAAGATGATACGATAGTAAGCTTTGTTTTTTATGATAACGCTGAAAAAAATTATCCGCTATATAGTTTTGAAAACTATTCTGCTTTGTATGATGAAATTTTCTATAAACACATTATAGAAAAATTAAAATGAAATGTACGGGATGTTTATTTATGAAAAAAACAATACTTATAACCCTTGTTATGCTTATCGTTTTCGGCGGTGCGGTAAAGTTCGGTGCATCCAAAGTTTCAACTGACTGGCAGCAGCCGAGTGAAGATGATGTGGAGATTTCTGCAAGCTCACCTGTAGAACAGGTGCAAAATGAATTTAAAATGTACAATTTTGTTTTGCCAAGCGATAAACCGGAAACATACCAGACTTTGTGGAAATACGGAGTAAAATATTATATTGAACCAACCAAAGATATGCTTACATATGTTCAGGCAGCAAGTTGTGGCGGGACTATTATCGAGCAGCATTTTGATTGGATAGATATAGGTGAAACTCCACTGTTTATTGAACTTGAAGATGTTCCTGGAAAAGGTGCATTTTATAAAGTTTCTTACAGAACCAACTATAAAAGTGCCGTGTGCAAGTTTGATGCATATACATGTGAACTTTATGCTATATCAGCAGAAGGTGGAACAGAAGGGATTCCTGTTGAAATTTTGAAAATGGAAAGACAACACGGACAAACCAATATAGAAGATAAAGATATAAAAGAAAGAGTGTTAACTGCAGTTTGTGAATTCACAACAGAGAAAGGCTATCCTGATGTAAACAAATATATTACTCGTTCGGTAGGAGAGGGTTATCATGAAATATACCTTACAACAGAGACAGATATTGTACTTAAAGTAGTTATACGATTTAATGAAAATGAGATTTTAAGAAAAACACATTTTTCAGTGGACAAAAACAATGTTGATGTAGTGGAATATATAAACAGCATAGGCGAAAGCTTTGTACAGGAGGGATGATTATGAAAAGAACAATAATTATAACCCTTGCTATGCTCATAATTTTCGGCGGTGCAGTGATATTTGGTGCAGGCAGGATATCAGAAGGCTGGCAAAAACCACAGCATGATGATGTTGCACTGTCTGCAGTTTCTCCGGTAGAACGTGTTAACAGCGAGCTAAAAGAATACAGTTTTGAAAAGTTCGAAAGCTTTGCCGGTCAGCCGCCTTATGACGATTGGTACAGACAGTGCAAACATCTTAAAGCAGACCCCACCGACGGCATGCTGACCTATGCCGAAGCAGCGGCTCAGGGTGGTACCTGGGCAGAGAAATTTTGCACCGACCTTGATTTAAATGATAAAACCATTGCACTGGAGCTTATCACTTTGCCAAAAGAATACAACGGCAGCACTGTTTTTTGCGGATATTATTACAACGAAGAAGAAACAGTATATACCGTTGCTTATCTTATAGATGCTTTTACAGGAAAATTAGTCTATCTTTATTACAATGCACCGCATCTGCGTGTGCCGTATACAGAAAAATTTAAACATATTGAAGAATTTGACGATTTTACAACGGTAGAAGAAAAAGGCAGGGATATCGTATATGCACTTGGACACTCCAAAAACAATGCTACAATAAGCACAGCGGCAAGAACATATCAGGGCAGTGGCAATCTTGTAGAATCCCAATACAAAACAAAGGACGGCACAGTATACATGTTCAGATACTGTGCAGATAAAGAAAACAATTATCCGCTTACAGAACTTGCAAACTGTACAGTCCTTTTTAATCAGACAGAAATAGAAATTAAATAAGCGGTGATTTTATGAAAAAGACTATAACCATATCTGTTTCTATGCTTTTCTGTGTTGCAATTACAATGATGGGCATAAGCTTTGTTCAGCAAAAGCAATGGACAAAGCCACAGACCGATGAGATGAACATCTTTGTAAATTCACCTGTTGAAGATGTTCAGCAGCAGTATAAAGAATATAAATGGGACTATATGTACAATTACCCTGAGTCTAAGATTACTGAAGAAAACTGGAATACGTCAGGCGTAGAACTCACCGATGATATGATCAGTTTTGATGAAGCAGGGTACAAAGCCTGTGAAATGATGGACACGGCACTGCCACAATATAATATCGAAAACAATATATTTTATGGTTTTATAACGCATACCAGAGGATTTAAAACAGGTGCTGATGTATACCGTTTTATGGACAGTGCAAGTTGGGATGATGGTTTTATAATAAACCGCAGCTGCGATATTGATATATACACAGGCAAATGTGTTCAGGCTATTGCAGGCGAAGAAATAATATATAACACCGAGCAGTTTGGCCCATATAAAAAGTATAAAGAGCTGACACAACAACAAACAAATGAAATATTGGAATATGCAGTGGAAAAATGTAGTGCTTTTGGATATTCGGATTTTGTAAGTTATAAAATAACTGAAGTTCCAGGGTTTAAATCAGCAAAATACTGGGTATATATTTACACCGAAAAAGATGAACTGATAAGAGTGTCACTTCTGTATACAGACACAAAGATATATTTTGAAGATTTCTGTAATGAAAAGATGTTAGGGTATGGCTTGGATATAACCGAGTTGCCAAATGTGATACCTGACGGAGTTATATAAGAGTATGGGTGCAACCCTGCTAACTGAAAAAACAGAGGAACGTTTGTTCCTCTGTTTTTGTGTTACTATTTATATTTTTAGATATTATTTTTTTAACTACTAAAAGTGAAAATGTAAATATAATCGTTTTATATAAATAATTATACAATAGCAAAATTGCCTTAAAATTAGACACCCTAAATCTTTATAATATGAAATTGTCAGAATAGAGGTATAAATGACAAAATCCCTACAGCCGGGTGTTTCGACTGTAGGGACCAAATTTTTGTTTAAAAGAGCAAAAAAATTCATGTATTTTTCACTCAAAATTAAGTGAAGTTACACAATTTTTTGCCTAATTTGAGGCGTGTTGGACCAAAAGTACAACGCATTCACAGTGTTTTGTTCTTGGAAACATATCAAAAGGCTGTATAAATTCAACCTTATATCCGTTTTCGGCAAGATATCTGCAGTCTCTTGCAGCGGTTGAAGGATTACAGCTTATCATAGCGATACGTTCAGGCGCCATGGTAAGAACGGCATTGAGTGTGTTTTCGTCGCAGCCTTTGCGTGCAGGGTCAAGAACAACAGCAGAAGGACGGAATCCTTCACCGGCAAGCATCTGTGCAGCCATACCGGCATCAGAACAGATAAATCTTGCGTTTTTGATTTTGTTTACCTTTGCATTTTCCTTTGCATTTTCAATAGCTTCGGGAATAATTTCGACACCTACAAGAGTTTTTACATCTTTTGCCATAGATAGACCGATTGTGCCGGCACCGCAGTAAAGGTCAAGCAAAGTATCATCTTTTGTAAGTTTAAGTGCATTTTTGGCAATTGTATACAGATGCTCTGCACCTTCGCGGTTTACCTGATAGAAAGAATGCGGGCTTAATGTAATTTTTACACCGCAAAGAATATCCTGAATATTGCCGTCGCCAAAAAGCATAATGTTTTCTTCGCCGAGAATAACATTGGTATTTTTGTCGTTGATATTAAGCACAACGGTTTTTATCATTGGATATTTTTCGGTCAAATCTTTTACAAGAACATCAATTTTCCATACCTTGCGCCTTGTGGAAACAAGACACACCATAAGCTGGTCGGTAACTTCGCCGTAACGGAAGTATATATGGCGGATAAGTCCTGTAAATTTTTCTTCATCATAAGCCTTGATGCCAAGCTGATTTAATCTGTCTACAATATATTCGGCAATTTCATTGAGCAGTTCCGGCTGAAGAAGACAGTCGTTGCAGGGAATAATACGGTGGGAACGCTGGGCAAAAAAGCCTGTAATTGCTTTTCCGTTTTCATCTTTTCGCACAGGAAACTGTGCTTTGTTACGGTAACGGTGAATTTTGTCACAGGACAATGTGCCGTTTACAGGTACATCAATTTTGCCTATGCGTTCAAAACAGCTTTTTACAAAATTACGCTTTGCAGTTTTTTCTGCTTCGTAGGATATATGCAAAAAATCACATCCGCCGCATTTTGCAAAATTCGGGCATTTGTTTTCGGTTCGGTCAGGAGAAGGCGTGATAATTTCTTCGGTTTTACCAAAACAGTATGAAGATAAAACCTTTAATATTTTAACCTTGCATACATCCCCGACAGCGGTCATAGGTACAAAAACAGCAATGTTTTCATACTTGCCAACGCCGTTGCCGTCAGATGATATATCGGTTATTTCAAGTGTAATAATATCGTTTTTCTTAATCATTTAATTTTCCTAAACTGTTGCAGGGATATATACGGTTCTTTCAATATAAGGGAAAGACATTTCAATCAAAGGGTACTGACGGTTGTTGAAGTTGCGGATAATCTCATCTGCAGCCTGCTTGTACATAGAAAAGTCGATAAAGCAGTTCAGTGCGTATGTACAATCGGACAGGTTATTCTGAAAACTTTCTGTAACAGCTATAAGTTCGATGCCATTGCTGTAAGGGGTATAATCCTTTATGAAGGATGATGCGGATTTGTCCACAATAATAAGGGCTTCATTGGTCTCGTTAAAAGCAACAAGGCTGTCACCGGATCCAATCTGGTCAGGAGAAATACTGCTGTTAATCTGCATTGGTACACCGTAAAGCTCTATGCCTGCAATAAGGGTATCGTAAAAAATCTGCATATTTTCGGACAAATTATCGTTTTTTACACAGGCAAATGTAAAAATCTTGTTTTCATCAGCATCTTTGATGGTGTTTTCGGCCCACAGATATTTTATTCTTTCAGCAGTGATTTCGGCAGCATGTTTATAGTTGGTGGTGATACAGAATGCCTTGTCGTAGCTTATCAGAGTTTCTGTGCTTATATTGCTGAAAGCGAAAGTAACAGGAATTTCCTTGGTGCGTACAAAGTCTATAAACTGCTTTGCGTTTTCGTCGCTCAGTTTATCGCTGTAAACTGTTATGCTGTTAAGTCCTTCGCTGCTTGCTTTTAATGCATTGATAATAACATCAAAGTGTTCGGAAGAAACTTCGGTTTCCATAACAGAAAATTTTTCGCTTTCAAAGCTGTTCAGATAATCACAGGTTTCGGTCATGGAAATATCGCATATAGCAAGGTCATAACTGACAATTTCTTCCTTTTCACCACAGCCGCACAAAAATATGCAGCAGACAAATAAAAGTGATATCAGATGTTTCATAATTCTCCTTGAGATTCCAAAGACTGCAGATATTTGCTTGGCGGAATCTTTTTGATTTTCTTGAATACCCTGGAGAAATAGAACTGGTCAAAGAAACCTACCGAAACTGCAATTTCAGAGATGGAAAGATTTGTATTTTTAATAAGGGTACACGCTTCGTTGATGCGGTACTCTGTAAGATAGTCGATAGGTGACTGGTTAAGGTTGGAAATAAATACACGGTAAAGGTGACTGCGGCTTATACCAACAGCACTGGCGATATCGTCAACACTGATGTCGGAAGAATAGTTGAACTGAATATACTTGATGGCATCAATAACATAGTTTGACTGGGTTGCAGCCTGAGGCTGAATATTTATCGTGTTTTCCTCCATAAGTCTGGACAGGAACAGATAAAGATAGCCAATCATACTTGTGGTATGCTTTATTGTATTTCCGCTGTTGCTGTAAATTTTATACAGAAAGCTTTTGTATTCTTCGATATCATTAGGACTGTACACAGGCATATTTTCCTTGAAAGGAAGATGAGACACCAGTTTCTGTGCATTGGTTCCGTTAAAACCAACCCAATAGTATTCCCAAGGGTCGCTTGGGTCGGCTACATAATATACCACCTGAGATGGTTTTACCAGAAACAGATCACCGGCTTTGAGATGAAAAGTTTTGCCGCCGCATATATAATTGCCTTTGCCGGAAGTAACAAGATGGATGAGAAAATGGTCACGGATACCCGGTCCCCAGGAATGGTTAGGGGTACAGCTCTGCAAACCGCAGTTGAATATTGCAAGACTTGCATTGTCCAGCAGTTTCTGTTTGTAGGATTGTCTGTAAGGATTAGACATATATTGTACCTCGTTTAAAAATGCATATTGGATTAAGGCTTATAGTTTGACATAATTTTTCATTATCTATAATAATAAAATATTTATTAATA
The DNA here is from genome assembly GCA_017505635.1 of Oscillospiraceae bacterium. Lineage (GTDB taxonomy): Bacteria > Bacillota > Clostridia > Oscillospirales > Ruminococcaceae > RGIG3102. The sequence goes on from JAFVOU010000040.1 coordinate 92,212, forward strand.
AAAATCAACAAAAATCCATAAATTTACTGAAGAAAAATTACAAGTAAATAAAATAGTGACTTTTACTTTATATATGTTATAATTATAACTAATTATAAAAATGTAAATAATCTTGTTTGGTTTAAAGAGGGATATTATGATTTCGGTATTGCTGAAAGAGAAAATATTAAATGGAGATTATTGCGATGTTTTTTCCGGACTGTATGGAAAAAACGCAGTGGAAAAACAGCAGAAAAGATATGCTGATGCAATAGGAGAATTTGAAAAAATATATGGAGAAGACAAGGATGTCTGCATATATTCAGCTCCGGGCAGAACAGAGATATGCGGTAATCATACAGACCATAACTGTGGGCTGATAGTTGCAGCTGCAATAACTGAAGATACAATATGTATTGCTGCCAAAAATGATGAGAATATGGTAAAAATTGCTTCCGAAGGCTATGAAGATATACAGCCGATAAATCTGGACAAATTGCGCGCAACAGTTTCTGACGAGGGGACAACACGCGGACTTGTGAAAGGTATATGTGCCGGATTTATAAAACATGGCGGAAACTGCAGGGGCCTTGATATGTATATAACATCAGAAGTTCTTAAAGGTTCAGGTCTGTCATCTTCCGCAGCTTTTGAAAATGCAGTGGCGGTTACTGTAAACAGCGAATACAATGACAGCAGATTTACAGCAGTGGAACTGGCACTTATCGGTCAGTATGCCGAAAATGAATATTTTGCAAAACCCTGCGGTGTAATGGACCAGACGGTTTCTGCGGTTGGCGGCACAATCTGTCTTGACCTTGAAGATGTTGCAAACCCAAAGACAGAACAGATACCACTTGACCTTGACAGTATGGGACTTACACTCTGTACAGTGGATTCACGTGCAGGCCACGATAACCTTACCGAAGAATACGCCTCATTGCCAAAGGAAATGAAAGACATCGCACAGATTTTCTGGAAAGACAGCCTGCGCAGACTTGATTTGCCTACATATATAAATCACATTTCATTTCTGCGGGATATGGTTGGTGACAGAGCAGTGCTTCGCGGTATGCATTTTTATATGGAATGCAAAAGAGTGGAGGACTTGTGTGAAGCTGTTAAAAACGGAAACAAAGAGATGTTCCTTAAAAAAATAACAGAAAGCGGACATTCCTCATATGAATATCTGCAGAATGCATATGTTTCTGCTGATGTTAAAAATCAGCCTATGGCAATTGCTCTTTCTGTAGCTCAGAGTTTTCTGCAGGATAAAGGCGGTGCATGGAGACTGCAGGGCGGCGGTTTCGCCGGTTCAATACAGTGTTTTGTTCCAACTGAACTGGTTGATGAGTTTGCAAAATATATGGAAATTGTTCTTGGCGAAGGCTGCTGCAAAACTGTAACCTTGCGCAGCAAAGGGGCAGTTAAAGTGATATAAAATCGGGATGGTGAACATGGATTATACAATATCATATATCTTTTATGGCAGCTTATGGCGGTTATAAAATCAATGTATATAATATTGAAATGATGCAGACACCATTACTGAAGGCATATAGATTTATAAAATAATAAAAAACTAATTAAGGGAGAAATAATTATGGGTGATTATTTATCACAGGTAAACGCAACCAGCTTTTATGTTATAGTTGCGGCAGTATTGGCGTTTATCACAATTATGTGTGGATATATTGTGGTTAAATGCTATCGTGCAGGTATTAAAATGGGTATGGACCCTGCGGCACTCAAAAAAACAATCACATCAAGTGCAACATTCACACTGTTGCCATCTATCAGTATTCTGCTTGGCGTTATAGCTCTCAGCGGTACATTGGGTGTTCCGCTTTCCTGGCTTCGTCTTTCTGTTATCGGTTCTCTGCAGTACGAACTCAACGTTGCGGAAATTGCGGCTCAGAGTATAGGTCTTTCAGGTCTCCGCCTTGAAGAAATGACAATAGGTTCATTCGTGACAATTGCATTGGTTATGACAATAGGCATTCTTGGCGGTCTGATGTTCACATTATTCTTCCTTAAGAAATACCTTAACAAAATCCGTAAAGCACCTAAAAAAGAAAACAGCGGCAAACCTGGTTTTGGTGCACACGCAACAACAGCAATGTTTATAGGTCTGTGCGGTGCATACATTGGTGCATATATCGGTAAAGCTGTTCCAAGAGAAGGCAGTGATATAATGCCGCTGCTTGTGGCTATAGTTGCAGGCATTGCAATGGCTGTGTTTGAATTTTTAATTCAGAAAAAAGGCAAAGTGGCACTTGAAAACTTTTCTCTTGCAGCAAGTATGCTTATCGCTATGGCTGCAGCAGTTGGTTTCGGTATAATTTTATAAGGAGGTGCAGGTTATGAACGAAAAAGAAAAATACATAGAAGATTTTAACAATGGTCTGCATCGTCTGGGCAGAACATTGATGGTTACAACAATTATTCTGCTTATCGGTGTACCATTTGTTTTTGGTATGCTCAGTGGTGTTATGCCTGATGCTAAAGGTTTCCTTGCAGGATATCTTAAGGTAGCGGTAATTTATCTGCCTGTTTCATTTGTGGAATTTCTTGTTTATGCACCTATGCTTGGCGTAGGCGGCAGCTACATTGCATTTATCACAGGTAACGTGACAAATATGAAAATTCCCTGCGCTATGAATGCACAGGATATCGCAGGCACAAAACCGGGGTCTGCTGAAAACGAAATTGTAACAACAATCAGCACAGCGGTAAGTGCTATTGTAACAACACTTGTTATTGTTGCGGGTGTTATTATGCTTGTTCCGCTTCAGCCGGTACTGCAGAACGAAGTTCTTCTCCCGGCATTCAACAATGTTGTTCCTGCACTTTTTGGCGCCCTTGGTCTTAAATATTTTGCAAAAGCTCCTAAAATTGCATTTATTCCTGTTCTGCTTATGACGCTGCTGTGCATCTTTGTTCCGTCAATGATTAATCAGACAAGTGTGCTTATGATTCCTTGCGGCGCTCTGGCACTTGCAATAGGTTTTATACTTTTCAAAAAGGATAAACTGTAAAGAAGGAGAGTTGAATAATGAAAGTTTTACTTATAATTTTAGCGGTTGTAGTTATTGTTGCTGCTGCAGTTATTATACGCACTTTATCCGTTAAGCCTACACCGGCACTCAGTGCAAAGGTTGAACTTGATAAAACAGAACGTGCAGATGAATATGGTGGAAAGCTTGCAAAGATGGTTCAGAGGGAAACAATTTCTCACCGTGACCAGACAGACCGCACAAAATTTTTTGATTTACATAAAGATTTGGAAATTTTGTTTCCTTGTATTCACGAAAAATGTGAAAAAAACACCTTTAACGGCAGTCTGCTTTTTAAATGGCAGGGTAAAGGCAATTCAAAACCTGTGCTGTTTATGAGCCACCATGATGTTGTTGAGGCAACGGGAGAATGGGAACACGGTGCATTCAGCGGTGATATTGACGAAACCGGACGTATCTGGGGCCGCGGTACTGTTGATACAAAAGCAAGCCTGTTCTGTATGCTGCAGGCAGTTGAAGAACTTATAAAAGATGGTTTTGAACCTGAATGTGATGTTTATATAGCATCCAGCTGTACAGAAGAATGGTCCGGTGAAGGTGCTCCTGCAACAGTGCAGTATCTTAAAGATAACGGTGTTGAACTTGCATACCTTATGGACGAAGGCGGCATGATACTTGAAGAACCGGTAGGAGGAGTAAAAGGCGTTTACGGTATGGTTGGTGTTGTGGAAAAAGGCTACGGCGACGTAAAATTTATTGCGCGAAGCAATGGTGGCCACGCATCAGCACCGACAAAAAACACACCGCTTGTACGTCTTGGCAAATTTATGGCCGATGTGGAAAAGAATTATCCTTTCCGCAGCGAATTAAGCCCTACAGTACGTGAAATGTTCCGTCGTATGACACCAAATATGTCATTTGCAATGAAGATGATTTTCTCAAACCTGTGGCTGTTTGAAAAACTGCTTATAAAACTGCTTCCTTCCATCAGTGCAGCAGCCGGTGCAATGACACGCACAACCCTTGCATTCACCACAGCAAAAGGTTCTGGCGGATATAACGTACTTCCTCAGGAAGCATATGTAACAGGCAATATGCGTTTTATTCCTCATCAGGATGCAGATGAGAGTATCAGAATAATTTCTGATTTCGCAAAAAAATATGATATCGAAAGTGAAGTTATCTATTACGACAGCTCCTGTCCTGTTGTGGATTACAACAGTAAACCATTTCATATGGTAGAAGAGGTTGCAGCACAGATTTATCCTGACGTACAGATTTGTCCTTATACAATGACAGGCGGTACAGATGCAAAATTCTATCGTGATTTAACACCAAATGCACTGCGTTTTGCACCTTTGTACATTGACAAACAGCAGTACGGCAGCATTCATGCACTTAACGAAAACATATTTAAAGGCGCACTGCCTCCTGCAGTTGATTTTTACAAAGAAATGATAAAGAAAAGCTGAAATTAAACAAATAAAAAATAAACTGTACTCACTTTGCAGTGGGTACAGTTTTTTATTTTTATATATTTTATAATTTGAATTCTTCCGGTGAAAAATCGGGCAGTTTGGGCATACGTTTGGGTATGCGTTTTGTAGGACAGTATAAAAATTTATTGCAGGAATAATAAGGGGAGACAACCCCTTTTTTGCTGCACAGAATCATCTGTTCATCACTGGCGGGATTGCCATACTGACAGTATGTACAGGCTGGTTCTATATTGTTGCCGAAAAGCTGTTTTGATGGTCTAAAAATACTCATATTTTCACCTCTTTAAAAGTATAGCCTATTTGAATGATTTAGTAAATACCCCAATTTTTTTATCAAAGAAGATAACAAAACATATGGAAAGTATCAGAAAGCAGCAGGACAGTTGCGGAGTGTTCCAGTACATATTGACATTTATATCGCCGCTGGCATATACAGCGAAGCTTTGAGGAAAAAGATTGACAGCTGTCCTGAGTATAAGCATTGACAGCGGAATATGTACAAGTTTGGATATAAGCAGAATGTTTAAGCTTACAGGGGTTGATTTGCCACAGCCTTTAAGCTGAAGACAGGTGCTTAAAGGGCATATGCTTAAAGCAAAACACAAAAAATACAGGTTGTTTCCGATGTTTTCCGTAATTATTTTACAGGCGGTTGTAACTTCAAAAAATGCAGAAAAAAGGCTTGAAATCACAATATTTTCAGTGTAAAGTGATATGACTTTACATACTGAATACGAAAAAATTACGGCACCGCATATATTTATCATACAGGTTACTGCTCTGTTTAAAGAATACACAAAATCAATATGTTCTATTCTGTCTGCTGCAGTATTTTCTATAACAGAATACGGGTACAAAAACGAAAAGATGAAGGCAGTAATAAAGCTGGAAATTAGTATGGAAAAATACAGCATTATTCCGCTTTGAAAATGTCCAAGCATATTGGTGCCTACAGCAGTTATTACAAAAGCAGGGGAATTGTTGCCGGCCAGTATTGACATAATACCGATTGCGTTGTCTTCGCAGATATTTTCTTCTTTTGCCTTATTCAGAAAGTATCCTCCCGTGGCGAAACCACCCAGTATACTTAAAACACAGTATGATACCATTTTAAGGCTGCGGATTTTCAGCAAACGGAACAGAGGAAGAAACGGAATACCTATAAATCTGCCGATATCTCTGTCGGATAAAAATATTGTTAAAACCATAAATATAAACAAAGCAGGAATAACAGTGTTATAGCACATGAAAAGAGCTTCCTTTACATACCTTGTTATGTAAATTGAATTGCAAAAATATATATAAACAACAAAAAGTGCAAAAAACGACTGAAAAACATATTTTACGTTTATCTTTAGCATAATATCACCCCACATATAAATATATATGTTAACAAAATACTTTTTAGGTGATATGTATGAAATTGAAGCCTGTAAAAGAAAAAATAAAATTTAAAGATGTGTTACGGGAAATGTTTTCAAAAGCAGACAAATCAAGTGCAACATCAATAGCTGTAGATGTGGACGGAGGAATAACCGTGGAAAATTTCAGACGTATCGTTGATTATACAAAAGAAAAAGCAGTGATAGAAACGCGTACAAAAACAGTGTATATCTATGGGGAAAAGCTGGAAATTATATTTTGTGACCGGCATTATGCAACAGCCCGCGGGGATATAAGAAAAATTGAAATATTTTCAAAGGAGGTGTAAAAAGTGTACGGCAGAGTAAAAATAGAGATAGTATCGGGGTTGTATGAAGAATTTTTAAATTATCTTATTGAAAATGAATTTCGTATATCGTCAATAAAAAGTACAGATTTTGGTGTTACATTGGTATGTGATGCTGTTGATTATAAAAAAATAGCAAAAAATGCACGCAGATACCAGTGCAGAACAAAAGTTCTGCACAGAAAAGGTGTAATGTTCCGTATAAAAAAGCTTATACCCCGAAAAAGTGTTACGGTTGCTGTATTCAGTGTATTTGTATACATTTTTCTGTTCAGTAAACTGATATGGCGGATAGATGTAATATCACCGGACCAGAGGATTAACAACAGCATATACAATCTGCTTTATCATAATGATATTTACGCAGGTTCGGTTTTTTCGCAGCAAAAAAACCAGGATATTATCCAGAATATTTTTACAGATGTAGAGAATGTGGGATATGTAACCCTTAATTTTTACAAAGGCGTATTAACCTGCAAAGTTGACCCGACGGTGGATAAAAAACAATATATGCAGAATGCCGTAACAGGAAATATTGTGGCAGCACAAAATGGTGTTATTGAAGATTTGCGTGTGTACAGCGGTTTTTCGCAGGTAAAACCGGGGCAGACCGTCACAAAAGGGGAAATACTTGTAAGTGCAACATATATTGACCGCAACGGCAATCTTCAGCAGGTTATGCCAAGGGCATACATAAAGGCAGCTTGTGTAAAAAAATATACAACACAGGTAGAACTGGACAAAAAGGTATATATCCGTACAGGTGAAAGCCGTACGGAAAAAGAACTGAAAATTCCGGGAAGGAAAATAAAGATAAAAAGGTGTGACCTGACCGGTTACAACAATTATAATACTGAAAAAAAGTACAGTTATATTGATTTTTGCGGATTCAGATTACCTGCTACAATTGAGAAAACAACACATTACATAACAGAACAGATAAATATAAAAAAAGATGAAAAAACAGCTGTAAATGCTGCAAAAAAGATTATCGGTACACTTATAGAAAGTGATATATCTCTGGAGACTGCAGATGCAGCGGAATATTCATATGAAATTTCGGATAATATTTTAACTATGACCTGCACAGTATACGGACATTATGATATAACCAGATAAATATATAAATATATTTTACTTATTGGAAAAAATGTGATATACTGTTAAATTGAAAAATTATGATTTTATAAGAGGTGTAAACTTGGCAGAAAAAATTTTTGAAGCTTTGACAAACGATATTGCTTTGCTTATAAGTGGCCCTTTCAATAAGAATATTTATGACCTTGAAAAGGCATTTGGCGTGTCTGTAATATGCCGTGGAACCGAATTTAAAATTTCCGGCGAAACTGAAGGAATTACAAAAACAATAAATGCTCTCAATGCGATGGTACAATTGCATTCGGAAGGTACATCACTTGATGATCAGTCTATACATTACTGCATAAATATGGCGCAGACAGGCGATCAGGATAAGCTGAGAAATATCAACACAGACCTTGTTATTCTCACAGCAAAAGGCAAGCCTATCCGTTCAAAGACACTGGGGCAGGCAGAATATCTTAAAGCAATCAGCAAGAACAGCATCACTTTTGGTATAGGTCCTGCAGGTACTGGCAAAACATATCTTGCGGTTGCTATGGCTGTAAAAGCTTTCAAATCGGGTCAGGTCTCAAGAATTATTCTTACACGTCCTGCAGTTGAAGCAGGTGAAAAACTGGGTTTTCTGCCTGGTGACCTTCAGAATAAAGTTGACCCTTATCTCCGGCCGCTTTACGACGGTCTGTTTGATATGATAGGCCCTGAAACTTTTCAGAAGCTTATGGAAAAAGGGGTTATCGAGGTTGCACCGCTGGCATATATGCGCGGGCGTACACTTGATGACAGCTTTATAATTCTGGACGAAGCACAGAATACCACAAAAGAACAGATGAAAATGTTCCTTACCCGTATGGGCAATGGTTCAAAGATAGTTGTAACAGGTGACGTTACACAGATTGACCTTCCTGCGGATAAAAAATCAGGTCTTAAAGATGCAATTTCTATCCTCAAAGGCATAGAGGATATTGCAATTATACGCTTGTCGGAAAAGGATGTTGTGCGTCATAAACTGGTGCAGGATATTGTTCTTGCATACGAAAAAGCCAACAAAGATAAACCGGTTCAGCGCACAGATAAAAAAAGAGAGGTTAAATCAAAAAATGGCAAATAAAGTTTTGATTACAAATACACAAAAGGCTGTAAAAGTGCCTTCGGGTATAAAAATTCTTATCAGAAGAAGCTGTAATGCGGTTCTTGCAGTTGAAGGCTTTGAACAGCCATGCGAAGTATCTGTAACATTTGTAGACAACGAACAGATTGCAGTGCTCAACGGCGAATACCGCAACAAACCGCAGCCTACAGATGTTCTGTCCTTCCCTTTGGGTGAAGACGATACATATGATATGGACCCTGAAACAGAAACACTTCTTCTTGGCGATATTGTTATTTCTCTTGAAAAAGCGATGGAACAGGCAGAACTGTACGGTCATTCCCTGCAGAGGGAAGTTGCATTCCTCACAGTTCATTCAATGTATCATCTTTTGGGTTATGACCACGAAAATGGCGGCAGAGAAGCTGCAATTATGCGTGAAAAAGAAGAAAAAGTTCTTGCAAAACTTGGTTTGCAGAGAACATTTACATATGGTCAGGATATAGAATAAGGGACACAATGATTACAAAATTTGTTAAAAGTATGGGATATGCCCTGAAAGGAATATGGACGGGAATAAAAGAGGAACGCAATGTCCGCATAGATATTGTGGCGGCGTTCTATGTTATGCTTTTTTCAAAATTTTATGATTTTACCCTTACACAAAAGGTAATACTGGTGCTTGTCTGTTTTAATGTAATTGCTTTTGAGCTGATGAATACATCAGTTGAAAGAGCCGTGGACAAGCCGGACAAAGAACACTATATACAGGCAGGAGCGGCAAAAGATACGGCGGCAGGTGGTGTACTGCTTGCAGCTATAGGTGCCGCAATTGCGGGAGTTATGCTGTTCTGGGATGTAAAAGTTTTTAAAGAAATATTCTGTTTCTTTGCAGGCAGACCGATAATGATTATAGGTTTTGCAGTCACACTTGTTGCTTCATACAAATTTATAACATTGGACAATAACAAAAAATAAAGGTAAAAAATATGGAACTTAATACAAAATCAATCTTTGTTGCAATGGTTGGCAAACCAAATGTTGGCAAATCTTCACTTATGAATCTCATTCTTGGTGAAAAAATTGCCATAGTGACACAAAAGCCACAGACAACACGTACAAGTATCACGGGTATTCTTACAAAAGGTGCAACACAGTTTGTGTTTATGGATACACCTGGTATCCACACTCCAAGAACAAAACTTGGTGAAAGAATGGTAAAAACAAGCCACAAGACAATTGCTGATGTTGACCTTGCTGTTATGATTTTTGAACCATACGGTGACTTGAACGAAGCCGAACTCAGCCTTGTAGACAGCATCAAGAAAAACAAAATTCCTGCAATTGCGGTTATAAACAAAAAAGATACTCTCAAAAAAGAAGCTGACCTTGATACACAGATATCAAAGCTTAAAGAAATAGGTGTGTTCGATAAAGTTGTTGCAACAAGTGCAAAAGACAATGACGGTGTTGATGAACTTCTTGCGGTTATTGACAGCTATGCAATGGAAGGTCCACATTATTTTGAAGAAGATGCAATTACAAATATGCCGGAAAAGGTTATTGTAAGTGAAATTGTGCGTGAAAAACTTCTGCTCAATCTTTTTGAAGAAATTCCGCATGGCACAAATGTAGAGGTTGAAAAATTCAAAGAACGCAAAGGTAAAAATATGGTGGATATCAGCGTTGTTATCTACTGTGAACGCAAAAGCCACAAAGGTATGATTATCGGCAAACAGGGTGCGATGCTCAAAAAAATCAGCAGTCAGGCACGTATGGATATCGAACAGTTCCTTGGTGCAAAAGTGTTTATGGAATGCTGGGTTAAAGTTAAAGAAGACTGGCGTGACAGCAATTATATACTTAATGACTTTGGTTTCAAGGATGAATAATGCCTTTAATTGCCATTAATAAGCTGTAAAAATAAACGGAATAATAACCTTACAAAATTTGTGAGGTGATTATATGCGTATAGATTATTGGAACAGATTTTTGCGCACCGGCAGTGTGGAGGATTATCTGCATTACCGTCAGTGTCTTTCGCAGGCGGGGCAGGAGATTATAAAAGAGGTAGCTGATGGCAAACCAACTACGAAAAGTGAACGGAGTAGTGCTGCGCGAGCTTCAAATGAAGGAGAGCGATAAGGTACTGACTGTTCTCACAAAAGAACTGGGTGTAATTTCGATATATGCCAAGGGAGCTATGAGACTTAAAAACAAGTTTCATAGCTCTACTGGCTTGTTTACATACAGTGAGTTTGTTATTTTTGAAGGCAGAGGAGACAGAATGTACCAGCTTAATGAAGCTGTGGTAAAAAAGGTGTTCTATAATCTGTCCGATTCGGTGGAAAATATAGCCCTTGCGATGTATATGTCCGAGCTTGTTTGCGAAGCTGTTGTGCCTGATGAAGTATCAAATGATATTTTGAGGCTGTTTCTCAACTGTCTGCATATGCTGTGCGAAGGCAAGTGGTCTTTGCTTATGACAAAGGCCGCCTTTGAAATGAGACTTATGAGTGATATAGGTTTCAGACCAAACCTTGTTGGATGCAAACGGTGCAATGAATATGAAAAGGATATGTTCTGGTTTGATGTTTCGGGAGGATATCTCATATGTACAAGCTGCAGACAACCGTATGACGAAAACTGTTTTGCATGTGATGCACCTGTAATACTGGCGCTCAGATATTTGGCATTGGCAGACCTTGAAAAAATGTTTACATTTACTCTTAAGGGGTTCAGTCTTATACGTTTAAGCCAGGTATGTGAAAGATATGTTCTCAATCACACAAAAGAAAGCTATAAAACACTGGATTTTTTAAAACCTATGACAGACTTTATAATTCAGCAAGAGATAGATAAATACGATAAAGGTAATTGAAAGTGAAAGAAAAAAGTTTAAATTCAATAGAATATAACGTTATAATACAGCAGCTGGCACAGTTCTGTGTGTTCAGCGAAAACAAGGAAGCTGCTGTAAAGCTTGTTCCATTTACAGACAATGAACAGGTGTACAACAGCCTTCTTGCAACAGATACCGTTATGAGTTATATGCTTAAATACGGCAATCCAAGCCTTGACAGTGCAGACGGATGTTACGGTGCAGTTGTGCACAGCGAAAAAGGTGCAATGCTGTCCTGTGCAGAACTGCTTACAGTAGCAAGAATGTACCGTAACTTTGACCGTGTAAAAAAATGGTATCTGCAGTATGAACGCAACAGCGATATTATCGACTGGACTGTGATGTCGCTTGCAGAAAACCCACAGCTGGAGAAAACTATTTTTGAAAGCATTCTGTCAGACAACCAGGTGGCAGACAATGCTTCTGACACACTTTATGACATAAGAAGAAAAATCAAGCGAGCTGAAAATGCTGTAAGAGAACGCCTTGAGAGTTTAATACGCAACACAACATATCAGAAATATCTTCAGGAAGCTGTTGTTACAATTCGTAACAACAAATTTGTTGTGCCTGTAAGGGCAGAGTGCAAAGGTGAAGTGCCCGGTACAGTTCACGATGTTTCATCCTCGGGTTCAACATATTTTATCGAACCTGTTGCAGTTGCAGACTTGAACAACAAAATCATGCAGCTGTTCAACGAAGAACAGGACGAAATCAATAAAATACTTACAAAACTTTCCGGTATGGTTGCACAGTGTTCACGACTGTTCTTTGACAGTTATGAAAAAATGCTGGAAATCGATATGATAGTTGCAAAGGCAAAGCTTGCCATGGGTATGAATGCAGTTATGCCAAAGGTTAATCCAACTTTGCAGTTCAGCCTTAAAAAAGCAAGACATCCGCTTATCGATAAAACAAAGGTTGTTCCAACAGATATCGAACTTGGTTTTGAATATGATTCGATGATTATAACCGGCCCTAATACAGGCGGTAAAACTGTTTCTTTAAAAACTGCAGGTCTGCTTTGCGCTATGGCGTGCACAGGTATGCTTATTCCTGCACACGAAAGCAGTTCCGTATGTGTGTTTGAAAATATCCTTGTTGATATCGGTGACGAACAGAGTATAGAACAGAGCCTGTCCACATTTTCAGGTCATATGAAAAATATCGGTCAGATTTTAAAACAGGCAAACGAAAAAAGCCTTGTACTTATGGACGAGCTGGGTGCAGGTACTGACCCTGCCGAAGGTGCTGCGCTTGCTTTGAGTATCATTGAAAAACTTCGCAGCCGAGGCAGCAAGGTTATGGCTACAACCCATTACGGGGAACTTAAGGTTTATGCTCTCGAAACAGAGGGTGTGCAGAATGCAAGCTGTGAGTTTGACACAAATACACTTATGCCAACCTATAAAATTATTATGGGTGTGCCGGGCAAGTCCAATGCTTTCTATATTTCCAAGCGTCTTGGTATAAGTGAAGATATTATCGAAAATGCAAAACGCCACCTTTCAGAAGATGAAAAGCGGCTTGACAGTGTGCTTGCACAGCTGGAAGATCTGAAAAAGCAGCTTAAAGCAGGTCAGGAAGAAATTGAAATGCTCAAGGATTATGCAGGCACAAAAATGCGTCAGGCAGAAGAAAAGAGCGCACAGATACTTAAAGCGGCACAGCAGCAGGCAGATGCTATAACAGAAAAAGCTAAAAACGAAGCGCAGAAGGTTCAGGACGAGGCATACAGACTGAGCGATGAACTTAAAGTTCTGCAGAAGCAGGAAAATATTTCTGCACAGCAGCGTTTGCAGAAGGCAAGGGAAATTGCAAGAAAAGACACTGCAAAGCTTATCTCTGCTGTTGATAAAGCTGAAGAAGAAACAATTGCACTGCCAAAAGTGGAAAATGTTAAAAAAGGCGATAAGGTTGTTATCGGTTCTCTCAACAAACAGGCAGTTGTTCAGGGTCCAGCCAACAAGGATGGTATGGTTGATGTTGTTGCAGGCATTATAAAAACAAAGGTGCATATTTCTGACCTTTATCAGGATATTGCACCAACCAAAAAACCTAAAAATCAGGGGGGTATGCGCAATGTGCGTCAGGGCACAAAGCACAATACATCCTCTGCCTCCACACGCAGTGCAAGTATGGAAATCAATGTTATCGGTATGACTGTGGACGAAGCTATACTTGAAGTTGACCGTTTCCTTGACGGATGCTTTATGAACCGTCAGCACACAGTGTATATTATTCACGGCAAAGGCACAGGTGCTTTGCGCAACGGCATACATCAGTTCCTTAAAAAACACAAACATGTCAGCTACTATCGTCTTGGTGTTTACGGCGAAGGTGAAGCAGGCGTAACAGTAGTTGAACTTAAATAAAAGAGGTAAAATCTTGAAACACGATTTTTTAACGGGTAATCCGGGTAAAACAGTGCTTGTTTTTGCAATTCCGATGCTTATAGGCAATATATTTCAGCAGCTTTACAGCACTGTTGATACAATTATAGTAGGTAACTTTGTAGGTAAAAATGCTGTTGCAGCGGTTGGCGGCACATTCAGTATTCAGTTTCTTGTGTTGTCACTGGCAATGGGATTTACCACAGGTATGTCGGTTGTTATTTCTCAGTTGTATGGTGCAAAAGATTACGAAAGACTTAAAAAAGCTTTTTCTACAAGTGCTCTTTTTTCACTTGCACTGTCTTTTGTTCTTGGTATTGTGGGCATTCTTGTTATAAATCCGCTGCTTACATATATGCTGCAGACACCTGCAGAAATATATGAAGGCTCATATATCTATCTGTTTATAACATTTGCAGGTTATCCATTTACACTTATATACAATATGTATGCTGCCGTTTTAAGGGCAGTAGGCGACAGTAAAACACCACTTTATTTCCTTATTTTATCTGCTGTTACCAACATAATTCTTGACCTTATATTTGTAGTGGCATTTGATATGGGTGTTGCAGGTGTTGCTATAGCAACAATGATTGCACAGGCACTCAGTTGTGTGTGTTGCCATATTTATGTAGGCAAAAAGTATGAAATATTCAGATTGACTATGGACACATTTGTGTTCGATACAGAATTGCTTAAAGGTATTATCAGATATGGTGTGCCGTCAGCAATTCAGCAGTCTGTATTGTCTCTCAACTTTATGGTTGTACAGCGTTTTGTAAACTTCTTCGGCGCAGATATGACCGCTGCATTCAGCGTGGTAAACAAAATCGAAAACTTTGTTACAATGCCGCAGATGAACCTTGCAATGGCACTTTCGATGTTTGCAGGGCAGAATATCGGTGCAGGGGAAGAGGAAAGAGCAAAACAGGGTGTAAAAGATGTACTTAAAATGCAGGTTGCATTCTGGCTTGTTATTTTGTTTGTTCTTCCGATGATTGCCGGTGGTCTTATACAACTGTTTGGTATGGGTGATGATGCTCATGTTATGTCAATCGGTGTGCAGGCAATCAGACTGTGTTCAAAATTGTATATCCTGTTTGGATTTATGCAGACTTTCTCCAACTTCCTGCGTGGTGTCGGTGATGCCAAATATTCCATGGTTACAACAATATGTATGATTTTCATCCGTCTGCCAATCACTTATGTACTTGTGCATATAGTTCAGTACGGTGAAATGTCAATCTGGCTTGGTATGGGTATGGGATGGCTTACAGTTATGACAATGAATATTGTAAGATACTGCAGAGGCGGCTGGCGTGGCAAGGCATTTGTACAGCTTAAAAAATAAATATATATATGCAAAATAAAAACAGTGGGTATCCGTTATGGAAATCCACTGTTTTGTTTTATCAGATTTTAATCAAAAACTATGTCGTCATAGTCAAGTTCTTCAAAATTGCCCATAGCGGTAAATTCTGCAATCTGTTCTTCATCATACATAAACGGAACCATAGCATACTGGCCGTCTACAAGGAACACCTGACATCTGTCGTTGAGTGTAAGATAATATGTATCTCTGAAAATTCTTTCTTCAAATACATACAGGAAATTGCGGTATTCACCTGCTTCAAACAGATTTTCTTCGTTTTCCGCAATTGCATATCTTTCGTGATAGTTGAATCTTGCGCAGAAACCGGAGTTTATATGCTTGCCGTAAGTACCGCATATTGATGCAAGGTCAATCATACCATTGCCGAATATCGGATTGTGCACATCGGCAACTTCTATTACACCGTCAACCTTCTGTACTGCATCTTCCCAGAATGGGTGCTGTGCTTCCAGTGCTCTGTACTGACGGTTTTGGGTGGAAAAGTTGTGGAAATATTCCTGTTTTTCGGTTAAAGCACCGCTTAAATCGTAAATCTGCAAAGCCATAAGCGGAACAATAACAGCACAGGCGATTTTTGGATTTTTTACAGCGGAATAGATGCCGTAAAGTGCAAGCATAAATACAAGATAGAACAGCATCCAGCCAAAACGGCCTGTTGCACGGAACATACCGAAAAGCAGTTCCAGTTTTTCACCGTAATTTATTTCAAGCAAAAGCTTGTCATCCCAGTAAATTGCATTGCTGAATGCGAAAACAGTAAGACACACTGTGGAGAAAATTATGCCGAAACGGTTAATGATAAATCTGAAAGTATTTTTAAACTGTGTGACAATAACAGCAACAAGGCTAAGTGCACCTGCAGCCATTGCTCCGACACCAAGATAGTTGAAACCTTCGTTCTGTCCGCCGAAATATGTGCGGTCAGCCAGAATTTCTGACCAGTTGTTTTCTCCTGCAAAATGAGGACTGAGAGGATTGATATAGCTGTTCAGGTTCATACTGAAATAGCCGTAACCTACAGCACCAAGAACTTCACCGCTGTAAAAGGCACCTATGCAGTAACCGACACCCAAAGTAAGTATGATACTCAAAATGATATGCAACCATGGCATCACCCAACTTTTTGCAATAATAAAATCTTCCACTGCAAAGGCAAACATAACCGCAAAAGTAAATGGCAGAAAATATGGATGAATTGTAATGGCAAGAATGTTGATTATGTAAAAAGGTATATAGCTTTTTATGCTCTTTCTGCGGTTTTTAAAGTAGTAATAAAGTGCAGACAATATAAGAAAATGTGCGGTGAGTGCACAGTGACGGAATGCACGTTCAACCATAACAGGTGCAAGGCAGAAAAGTAAGGCACCGACAGAGCAGTAAACTTTGCATTTGGCAAACAGAGAAGTAAGCAATGCGCCAAATGTGCCCTGAAGCACAAAGCAGAGCATTACAAATATGCCGAAATACTGAAAAGTTTCGGGAAGAATACCGGAAATTGCCTTGAAGAATATGGCAAACAGAGGAATAGAGTCGGTATATGAAACGCTGTTTCCATAAGGGTATTCTATATGAGAACCAACACCAAGAGGAAAAGTCCACGGACTGTTGCGGAACAATTTCCAACCGGCATAATGCTGTGCTACGTCTTTTTCAAGATATCCGCTTAAAACAAAAGCATCGTTTGTCGGATTAAGCGGTGCAACACCATATATAAATAAAAATACAGCCAGTCCGATAATTCCGCCAAGAATGGCAGTTATAAGTTTATCGTTGTTTTTTATATTGTTCAGATTGATATTGTCCACAACCTTTCGTATAATAATTGTATTATAATATTTTAGCATAAAAAAAGAGTCAAAACAAGTTTGTGCAGTTCAATATAAATGTTTCCATTTTAAATAATATGGTATATACTGTTAAAAAGAGGTGATATTTTTGAATATAGGTCTTTCAACAGGGTGTTTTTTTCCTATGGAAACAACACAGGCTGTGGAGAAAGCAGGTATGCTTGGTGCAAAATACATCGAGATATTTTTTAATACCCACAGCGAATTAAAGGAAGAATATCTTTATAAACTTAAAGCTATTGCAGACAGATACGGTATGCAGATAATATCAATACATCCCTATACGTCGGCTATTGAAAGTTTTATGTTCTTTTCAAAACACGATTACAAGCTGATGGACAGTGTAGAACTTTATGAGGCATACTTTAAAGCCTGCAATATACTTGGCAGCAAATATGTGGTTATGCACGGATGTCTTATGTCCTACGATTTTCTTGATATGAAAAGGTATTGCCACAATCTTAACAAACTGTCACAGAGAGCAAGAGAATACGGTGTCTATATATCTCAGGAGAATGTTTACAATTTTAAATGCGGATATATAAAAAATATTGAAGAGTTTTTAAAATATGCCGACAAGGATATAAAATTTACTTTTGATATAAAGCAGGCGGTTAAGTCAAGACAAAGTATCTATAAAATTCTGGAACTTACCAAAGACAGAATAAGCCATGTGCATATAAGCGACTACAAGGGGAGAACCCATAGCCTTGTTCCATTTGACGGAAGCTTTAATTTTGACAGGTTTTTTAAGTTTATAAAAGCAAATACGACAGCGGAGGCAGCGTTGATAGAACTTTATTCGCCTGTAATAAAGGATGACAGCCAGCTTACAGACGCATTGCAAAAGCTTGAAAAATATATTTAAAACACTTGAATATCCTTTGTAAAAATTATATACTTTAATATATATTTAACAAATGTGAGGGTTTAGTTATGAAATGTCCATTTTGCGGAAATACAGACAGCAAGGTTATAGACTCCAGACCAACTGAAGACAATCAGAGAATACGTCGCCGCAGAGAATGTATGTCCTGCCAGAAACGTTTTACAACCTTTGAAGTTGTGGAACTTACACCGATTATGGTTATAAAAAAGGATGGTTCCATTCAGGCATTCAACCGTGATAAAATTCTTTCCGGTATGATTAAATCCTGCGAAAAACGCCCTGTGTCCATACAGGACCTGGAAAAAGCAGTGGACAATATCGAATACAGACTGGTAAACAGCCTTAAAACAGAAGTTTCTTCAATTGAAATTGGTGAAATGGTTATGGAAGAGCTTAAAAAACTGGATGAGGTTGCATATGTGCGTTTTGCATCTGTTTACCGTCAGTTCAGCGATATCAACACTTTCTTTGAAGAGCTCAGCGAACTGCTCAAAAAGAAAACAGACAATTAAAACCAAGGCTTACGCTTTTGCAGCGTAAGCCTTTTTAAATTGTAAAATTATTCAGCTTCTCTATATGTTCCAGCGCAGATTTTAAATTGTATGCACTGCTGAATATTTCCTGACTGTCACCAAATTTTACAGCGGTTTCAAGTTTTATTATTATATCGTCAAGTTCTTCTGCATGGTCTCGGTTTATTATAACACCGAGAATCTTTTTTTTGCTGTCATAAACATCTTTTATCTGGCTGATATTTATATCGGTATCATCATTATATAAAGATACCGGCAGTTCGTTTTTTATTTTGCTGCTGAAATCTTCAACATACATCATTGTAAATATACTGTAAACAAAAACTAAAACAACACATATGGCAGAAATTATTGTGTTTTTCATACCTATACAACCTCCTTGACAGTGATATTGTATTTTTGTGCGCCGTCCATTGTCATAAGAAGAATATTGTCTGTAACAATATTTTTCTTTTTTAGTATTGCATAAATCATTTCATTGGTTACATTAAGGGTATTGATATTTCTGTATATAATTTTTCCATCAATAATAACCGGCAAAGCAGGTATTGTGTTTTTTTCTATATTGGTGTTTGCGTTGGGGTCTTTGTAAATGTTTACAGCTCCGTTGGTTTCAACAATTGCAAGGCAGGCTTCTTCCAGGTAAAAAATATCCTTGCTTCTAAGCGCTTCCAACACGTCATCAACCGAAAAACGCAGATTTTTCATAGTATGCTGATTTATAACACCATTCTGTATAAGTATCATTGATTGACCTTGCGTAATTTTTGAAAAATTTTTGCTTTTTCGGGATATCACAGCCGAAAACACCTCCAGGCTCATTATTATAATTATTGCAGAAATGGAATATGCCAATGGCAGATGAGGTTCCTCAATAACAACTGAAGTAAGATTGGAAATCATAATTGTGGAAACCAGGTCGCTAGGCTGGAATTCGCCAAGATTCTTTTTGCCCATTATGCGCATTACAAATATTATAATCACATACATTATTATTGTTCTTAATACAACTGAAAACATAAAATCACCCCGATATTATTATTACAAAATGGTTAGAAAATAATCACAGTGATAATAATATTACCGGGGTGATATTGTTTTGGATAAAAAAATATATACTCAGCTTGATAAAAATTCAGCTGAAATAAAAAGTTTTTTCGGACAGTCAGCGGATTATTTTGAAAAAGAGTTGTTGATACTTGGGCACAGGGCAATGCTTATAATGTGCGAGGATTTAACAAATATAACAAACCTGTGGCAGGTAAATTTAAAACCGCTCAACAATCTCAAAGCGGAATTTACACCGCAGCAGGTATTTGATTATATATCAAAGCATACGACCATACCATTCAACAGTCAGCCGGCAGAGACTTTTGAAAAAGTTCTGTTTTTTCTTACAGCAGGTTTCAGCATTATACTTATAGATGGTATAGACAAAGCTTTGGTAGCGCCTGCACAGGGATATCCTGCAAGAAGTGTTTCTGCCCCTGAAGCAGAAGGAAGCTTAAGGGGAACAAGAGAAAGCTTTTGTGATACAGGCCGTAAAAATATGGCTCTGATACGCAGAAGAATAAGAAGCAAAGGCCTTGTCATAGAAACAATGCAGCTTGGGGAAGCCACCAAAACTGAAATAACGCTGTATTATCATACCGGGTTTTGTGATATGGAAATGGTTAAAAAGGTAAAAGACCGGCTTAATTCAATAAATATCCCGATAATAACAGAGAGCGGTTTTCTTGCACCATTTATAGATACAACAAAAGGTTCACTGTTCAGTGCGGTTTCATATACGGAAAAGCCAGATGTTCTGTCTGCAAAAATATGTGAGGGGAAAATAGGCATTATGGCAGATGGATGCCCGTTTGCGCTTATCTATCCTTTTACGTTTGCAGAACATTTTTATACAAGCGATGATTATTCACAAAGACCATATTTCGTTTCTTTTATCAAACTGATGCGGTATATTGCTTTTGCCATATCTGTTATGCTTCCGGGGTTATATATAACCCTTGCAAATTTTGCGCCTGACAATCTTCCGCAGAAGCTTATACACTTTATATTTTCATCAAAAAATTCCACACCGCTGCCGCTTTTTGCAGAGGCTGTTATTATTGTGATTATATTTGAAATAATAAAGGAAGCGGGGCTGAGACTGCCCAAAGCAATTGGTCATACAGTATCATTTGTTGCAGCACTGATAATAGGGGATGCGGCTATAAAAGCAGGTCTTATCGGGGCGGCAATTCTGATAGTGTGTGCGGTAAGCACAATAATGGCATTTGTAGTGCCGTCTTTTTATGAACCGATTATAGCATTGAGAGTTCTCTTTCTGCTTGCATCAGGAATATTCGGAGGAACAGGGTTTGCTTTTTCAGCTGTATTTCTGGTGCTGAATATTGCAATGGTAGATACCGATAAATGGCAGTATACACCATATATTACTGTTTACAACATAAAGAGGCTTAAAGATATATTTTTAAAATCCAGCTGGAGAACACTGAATAAATAATATGACAAAAAAATATAATCAGAGCATAACTATACTTGCGTTCTGCAGTGCGCTTATAGATTTTTTGGTTACAGTACCCCCGGAAATGATATATCCGCGAGACAGAATCATTCACATACTGATTTCTGCAGTGGGATTTATGTTTATTGCATATCTGACTGATAAAATCAATTTTTACAATAAATTTTTCAGAATTACTGCTTTTTTGCTTATATCGGTTAAAATCATATTTATGGTATACAGATATTCGGAATATACCAGAATGTTATACGGAAACAGCACCTGGGAAATTATATTTTTTACTGCGGCTGTTTTTGTTATGGTACAGAGAATAAATGATAACAGTATAGGACAGGTTGGAAGTTTTTATATATTTGCTAATGTACTGCTTTTTATTCTGCTGATTGTATCAGCACACAGAATGAAAGCGATAAATATATATTCATTGAACAATACATTTGAATTTTCGGCAGGAAAACTGTTTTGGTTTTTTGATGTATTTACAATTTCGGTGATGACAGAAAACACAAAGGCAAAGAAAAGCAGCCAGAAGCAGTATATTGCCCTTTCAACAGCTGTATTTATGATAATAACTGTTATACAGGGGCTTAATATAAAAGGAAATTTACTGTACAGCTTATCACCTTTACAGTCGTTGATGCAGATTTTTTCGGGAACTACAGTTAAAAGGTATGATTATATATTTAATCTG
Organism: Oscillospiraceae bacterium; assembly: GCA_017505635.1. Lineage (GTDB taxonomy): Bacteria > Bacillota > Clostridia > Oscillospirales > Ruminococcaceae > RGIG3102. The sequence continues at coordinate 113,802 of JAFVOU010000040.1, forward strand.
TTTTTTACATTTGACTATCTGGGTGCAATAATTATGTATTCTGCGGCATTAAAGAAAATTTATGGTTTGGAGGGTAACGTTGAAAAAAGTTAAACTGATAACAGTTGCGGTGGTTTGTCTGCTTTTTACAGGATGCAAGGAATACGGTGAAAAAAGAATTGTAAACTTTGTCACAGCGGACAGTGATAAAATAGCGGTTTATTATTATGATTTTTCCAAAGAAGAACCAGGATACATCAGGGAAGAAAAAGAAAACAAAGGAATAAAAGATACTCTGGTGCAGATATTGTCAGAGGAAGATTATAACCTGAAATTATGCAAATATGCCGTTGTAAGCAAGGATATAACAGGTGATAGTATAAACGAGTTGTTTTTCGGACTTACCGACTGCAGATTTGCGCCGGATATAATTATTCTTGAGGGAGAAACAAATCTTGATCCTGAAGAGTATGAAAAAGCAGACAGATATGCATATCCGTTATATAATTACAAAGTTAAGGAAACATTGGTAACCGGAACTGTAGAAAAGCTGAACGGTAATGAAAAAAATATAATTATAGCCGGCAAGCTGTATAAACAGCTGGATGGTCGGCAAAGTTTTGTGTTTGATATTCTTAACAGAACAAAAAAACAGGGGATATATGTTTTTGAAAACAAAGGCGAAATTCTTTCGGCAGAATTGGAGGCAATAAACTGTTATCAGTTTATAAAAAATAATGCTCTTAATATAAATATCACAGCGGTTATGAAAAGTTACAAAGGAATGCCATCAGAAAAACAGTATAAAAAAACAGTTGAAGTGCTGCTTGAAAAGGATATATGCAAAAATATAGAGGATTTGATTTCTGATGAACAGATAACGGAAAATTTTGATTTGCTGTGGAAGGTAAAAAATGTTGATTATGATAAAATAACAATCAATGTAAACATTCTGTAGTCTGTAACTGTACGGTATATTTGAGCATAATAAAAGGGATAACCTGGTTGCACAGGTTATCCCTTGTTTTTAATATAGATATTTAGCAGAAACAGAAGAAACATGGATTGCCGCAAAGCATCTGCGAAAGTGCCATACTGCAGCAAAGACTGCCCATACCGCCAAACCCGCGCTGGTAGGCTGTGGCGTTTCTCTGATATGTCTGAGATGAGCGGTTAAAGTGCTGATATGCCTGACGATATGTCTGATTTGCGGGGTCAAGATTAACTGCCATCTGAATATGGTCAACTGACTGAACAGTATTGCCAAGGCCGTGGTGTGCCAGAGCGCTGAGATAATACCATCTTGCGTCACGGCTTTCTTTTGACAGATAGTTAAGAGTGTTAATGGCATCCTGATAACGCTTGTTGTTGATTTCCAGGACAGCACGCTGAATGTTGTATCCGTCGGTTGATTCTACTTTTGGATTTAAGAAATCTGTATTTGCGTAACCGCCAAAGAAATCATCAAAATCCACATTTGTATATGTCCACCCTCCGAAAGGTCCGCCCCATGTGTATGTGCGGTAAGTGCGGCCTTGCTGACCGCCATAAGTGTTATATCCGCCCTGATTGTATCCGCCGTAGCTTGCGGTCTGCTGTCTGCGGTATTTTTCAGGGTTCATCAGCATATCATAGGCTTCGTTTATTTCGTTCATTTTCTGCGCAGCAGTTTCATCACCCGGATTTAAGTCAGGGTGATATTTTTTTGCCAGCTGGCGATATGCTTTTTTTATTTCATCCTGCGTTGCATTTTCAGACACTCCAAGAACCTTGTGGGGGTCAGCAATCATTTATTATTCTCCTCTTTAATTTGGCGGTTATATTTTGTCCATATACCCGAATAAATTATATTTTTCAACAAATTTTCATCCTGTACAACCGGAAGCTTTTCAAAGCAGTCCGAAGCTTCCCCAAGCAGAAGCTGCAGCCTTTCCGAAAAGTCTTCAGGCTTTGAAATAAGGTTTATCAGCGGGTTGTAACTTCCGCTCTTCATATCTTTTTCAAGGTCAGTACAGGCATCGGCAAGATAAATATATCTGCCAAGACCATATCCGAGCTTTTTAAGATAATCAGCCCAGAAATCTTCCCTGTATACAAACAATGCCTCCATAAGTCTGCCAAAACAGTTTGCGGCAGCATCGGCAGAATTATCGTTTTTGATTTCTATTTCACTTAAAGCGGAAAGTTCGCGTTCGATGGCACTGCATTGTACAGGCCAGTTTATTTTAACTTTTTTGTAAGCATTTGACAATAGGGCAGAGTATCCTTTTGCAATTATTTTTTTGTCGTCATACCAGTCATCTATGCATTTATAATAGACAAGCGCTATTGTCATATCAGCGGCATAGTCAATGTATTTGTTGCTTACATAAGAATGTTCCCTGAACGGATGAACAACACATCTTGAGGTGTTATGTGTTTCTTCAGGTTCATACAGGGAAGATAAAAGCAATGCAAGAAAGGTCATATCATAGGTAAGTCCCATACGGGCGGTAAAACCGTGACGCTGGCCAAGGGTGTGACAAAGGCCGCAGTAAACAGCCTTATACCTGTCTTTTTCTGCCTGAGTCAAATGTTCAATATCTGCCTGAACATATCCGAACATAAAATACCTTCTTTAAGTTTTTTTGATAAAATCAGTTTTGCATTTAGGGCAGGTGATTTCTATTTTACCTCTGCCTTTAGGAACTCTTACAACTGTTCTGCATTTAGGGCATTTAAAAAATTTGTGAGTTTTTCTTTCGTTCCACATTCTCTTCTGCAGTGCAAATTTACTGTCAAATTTGCGTTTGTAAAACAGAAATGTGTCAAGTTCTTTGCGGCGTGCTGTAAAGTTTTTTGAGTAGATGCGGAAAATATTGTAAAACAGCATTATAACAGCAAGTGTGTAAAAGATACGTACACGGCTGATGAGAGAAACAGCCCACAGACCAAGGCCGCCAAAAAGCAAAAATCTGGAAAATTCATCGTTGCCGTATTTTCCATAGGATAATCTGTACATAGTATTGCGGAGTTTTTGCAAAAAGCTGTTCATTTTAGGTTTACCTCGATATATCAATAGTGTTCACTGTTATGTAATCTGTGAATAGAATAAAATAACAGTAAATAAATGTCAAATACATTTAACATATTCTGTGTGAAAAAGCAGGGGTGAATTTGTGAAAAAACTGAGAAAAAAGAAGCATATAAAAGCAAAGTTGTTATTTGCGGTATTTGTACTGATTGCTGCAAGTATATACATAGATATATGTCTGCGGCCTGTTGTTATAACTGTGGCACAGTATCGCGTGCAAAGTCTTATAAGCAAGGCGGTAAATAATGCAATAATAACAGTTATGGACGAAACAAGCTACAGCTATACAGACCTTGTAGATATAGTGAAAAACGATAGTCAGGAAATTTTATCAATCAATTACAACAGTCTTAACATAAACAAATTGCGGTCCGAACTTGTAAAAACAACAATTGAAGAAACACAGAAACTGCCGGTGACCAATCTGTATATTCCAATCGGCAATATAACCAGTATTGATATACTTCAGAATAAAGGTCCAAAACTGAAATTTACCATAACACCGTCATCTTATGTGGAAGCGGATGTGGAAAGTGTTTTTCAGAACACGGGGATAAATCAGATAAACCATCAGATATTTATAACATTAAAGGTGACTGCAAATGCGCTTATACCAAACTATTCCACCAGTGTATATTCGGAAAATAAAGTGTGTGTGGCCGAAACTGTTATAATCGGAAAAGTGCCCGATACTATAGGAGACGGAATTTTGTATTCTGATAATTAGAGACAATTAGATATTGTAAAATTATTATGTTTTTGGTATAATATATCGTCGAAAAAGTATCCTGAGGTGAAAACATTGGAATTTAAAACAGCGCAGGAAAAACTTAATACTTTGAAACAGCAGATAGCATATCACAGTGATTTGTACTATAATCAGAACCGCACAGAAATAAGCGATTATGAATATGATATGCTTATGCAGCAGATTAAGCATATCGAAGCAGAATATCCGCAGCTTGTTACTGCAGATTCTCCTACCCAGACAGTACAGGGAGTTGCAAACTCTACATTTGAAAAGGTTACACACACTGTAAAAATGGAAAGTCTGCTGGATGCTTTCTCCTATGATGAACTAAGGGATTTTGACCAGAAAGTCAGAGCTGTTTCACCGGCTGCAAAATATGTGGTCGAAACAAAAATTGACGGATTGTCAATGAGTCTTGAATATGTTAACGGTGTTTTTACACGAGGTTCAACACGCGGAGACGGTGTTGTTGGCGAAGATGTTACACAAAATCTTGCGACAATAAAATCTATTCCTAAAAAGATAGAAAATGCCCCGGCTTTTCTTGAAGTTCGCGGTGAGGTTTATATGCCTAAAGAGGTATTTTTAAACCTTGTGCAGAAACAGGAAGAAGAAGGCAAAAAGCCTTTTAAAAATCCGCGCAATGCCGCATCAGGCTCGATACGTCAGAAAGACAGTAAAATTACAGCCGAAAGAAATCTTGATATATTTGTATTCAATATTCAGCAGATAAGTGACGAGTATACACTTGCAAGTCATAAGCAGTCTCTTGACCTTCTTAAAGATTTGGGGTTTAAGGTTTCTCCAAGATATAATGTTTACGATAATATCGAAGATGTTATAAAAGAAATAGAAGAAATAGGCAATATGCGCGGTAATTTCAGTTTTGAGATTGATGGTGCAGTTGTAAAGGTTGATGATTTTGAAACAAGACAGGAGATGGGCAGCACCAACAAATATCCGCGTTGGGCTATTGCTTACAAATATCCGCCTGAAGAAAAATCCACAATCTTAAGAGAAATTGAAATATCTGTAGGCAGAACAGGTGTGCTTACACCTACGGCGGTTTTTGATACAGTTCAGCTTGCAGGTACAAGTGTACAGCGCGCAGTGCTGCACAATCAGGATTTTATCGATGAAAAACAGATAAATATCGGTGATGAAATTCTCGTGCGAAAAGCAGGGGATATTATTCCTGAAGTAGTAAAGCTGGTAAAGAAAAACACAGAAAATGTGTTTAAAATACCTATGATTTGTCCGTCCTGCCAAAGCGAGATTATAAAAACAGAAGAATCTGCACTCAGATGCATTAATCCTGAATGCCCTGAACAGCTTACAAGAAATATAATACATTTTGCTTCAAGAACCGCTATGAATATCGATGGTCTTGGCGAAAGCATTGTATATCAGCTGGCAGAAAAACAGCTTATACACGATGTTGGCGATTTGTATTACCTGACATATGAACAGGCACTTACACTTGAAGGTTTCAAGGACAAATCAGCAAAAAATCTTGTGTCAGCCATTGCAGAATCCAAAAAGGCAAATCTGGATAAACTTATTTTTGCTTTCGGTATAAGAAATATCGGTGAAAAAGCGGCAACTTTGCTTGCTGAAAAGTTTAAAACACTTGATAATCTTATTAATGCAAAAACAGAGGATATAACAGAAATTGACGGATTTGGTCTGATTGGTGCAAACAGCGTTGTTGAATATTTTGCAAAGGACACCGTAAAAGAAGTTATTGAAAAGCTTAAAAATGCAGGTGTAAATACAGAATATATCTCAACCCGCACAAGTGAAACACTTGCAGGCAAAACCTTTGTTGTTACAGGCACTTTGCCAAGCCTTTCAAGAGATGAAGCAGAAAAGCTTATTGCTGACAACGGAGGCAAAGCGGCTTCATCAGTATCCAAAAAGACAAGCTATGTGCTGGCAGGAGAAAAAGCAGGCAGCAAGCTTGACAAAGCAAAAACATTGGGAATTCCGGTTATAACAGAACAGGAATTTTTAGATATGATAAATAATTAATAAAGGGAGTTTATTATGAAAATAGATATCAGACATATTGCAAAACTTTCCAAGCTTTCAATCCCTGAAGATCAGATTGAAAGATTTGAAGAAGAAATGCAGGCTATCCTTTCCATGGTAGAACATCTGCCGGAAATTGAAGGTTCTGCAGTTGTAGTTGACACAACAAACACAATGGAACTCAGAGCAGATGAAGTTATTCCGTCTGCATCCCGTGAAGATATGCTTATGAATGCACCGCAGGTTGCTGCAGGCTGTATTGTAATGCCTAAAGTAGTAGAATAGGAGATTGAAAATGGATAAATTGTACAGCTTATCAGCTAAATCCATGAAAGAGCTTCTTGAAAAAAGAGAAGTTTCTTCCGTGGAAATTACAAAATCTGTAATCGAAAGAATAGAAAAAACAGATAAAGATGTTTGCGCATACAACTCCTACAACTTTGAAAATGCACTTAAAAATGCCGAAGCTGTAGATGCAAAACGTGCAAAAGGCGAAACTTTGGGTGCACTTGCAGGTATTCCGCTTGCTGTTAAAGACAACATTCATGTTAAAGGTCTCAAAACAACATGTTCTTCCAAAATGCTGGAAAACTTTGTAGCACCATTCAACGCTACAGTTACAGACAAACTCAATGCAAGTGATGCAATCATCGTTGGTAAAACAACAATGGACGAATTTGCAATGGGTTCTTCCGGTGAATCTTCAAAGCTTGCAGTAGCTAAAAACCCTTGGGACACAAGCAGAATCCCTGGCGGTTCTTCTTCCGGTTCTGCAGTAACAGTTGCAGCAAGTCAGGTTCCGTTTGCTATGGGTACTGATACAGGCGGGTCCATCCGTATGCCTGCAGCTTACACCGGTGTGCTTGGTCTCAAACCTACTTATGGTACAGTTTCCCGTTATGGTATCATTCCGCTTGCTTCTTCTTTTGACCAGGCAGGTCCTATGGCAAGAAATGTTGATGACCTTGCAATGCTCTTTGGTGCAGTTTGCGGCAGAGATACAAAAGATGCTGTTACCAAAAACTACACATTTGACGGTTATGGTGACAGTGTAAAAGGCATGAAAATCGGTGTGCCAAAAGAATATTACGGCGAAGGTGTTCAGCCTGCTGTTAAAGAAAGAGTTTTCGAAGCTATCGAAACACTTAAAGCACAGGGGGCAGAAATCATTGATATTTCTCTGCCGTCTACAGAATATGCACTTGCTGCATACTATATCATCTGCTGTGCAGAAGCAGCTTCCAACCTTGGCAGATATGACGGTCTCCGTTATGGTTTCCGCGGCAGCAATACATCCAATGTTGAAGACCTTTATCTTACAACAAGAAGCGAAGGCTTCGGCGATGAAGTTAAACGCAGAATTATGCTTGGTACATGCGTACTCAGCAGCGGTTACAGCGATGCATACTACAAACGTGCAAAACTTCTTCAGCAGAACCTTGCTGCAGAATTTACAGAAGCATTTAAATCCTGCGATGTAATCATCACACCATCCATCGCTCTCACAGCTTGGAAATTCGGCGAAAAAGCAGGCAACCCTGCCGAAGTTTATGCAGCTGATATCTGCACAATCACACTCAATATTGCAGGTCTTCCTGGTATGAGTGTTCCTTGTGGTTTTGACAGCAGCAACAATATGCCTGTTGGTTTCCAGATTATCGGTAAAAAATTCAGAGAATCTGACATTCTTACAGTTGCTAAATGCTATGAAAACGCAGTTGGCGGCTTTGCAGTAAAGGAGTTTTAAGCTATGAATAATAAATACGAAATCGTTGTTGGCTTAGAAGTACACGCAGAGCTTTCAACAAAAACAAAAATCTTCTGTGGCTGTAAAAATGAATTTGGTGCAGAAGTAAATACAAATGTTTGTCCTGTTTGTATGGGGCTTCCTGGTACACTCCCTGTACTTAACGAAAAAGTTGTTGAATACGGCATCAGAATGGGTCATGCACTCAACTGTACAATCAACCGTGCTACAAAACACGACAGAAAGAACTATTTCTATGCTGACCTTCCAAAAGCATATCAGACAACACAGGATGATGTGCCGCTTTGTGCAAACGGCTATCTTGATATCCTTGTAGGTGATGAAACAAGAAGAATCGGCATCACAAGACTTCACATCGAAGAAGATACAGCAAAACTTATCCATGCTGACGAATTCGGCGGCACACTTATCGACTTTAACCGTTGCGGTGTTCCTCTTATCGAAATCGTTTCCGAACCTGATATGCGTTCTGCTGAAGAAGCAAAAGTATATCTTGAAACACTCAGAACAATTCTTCTGTACCTTGGTATCAGCGATGCCAAAATGCAGGAAGGTTCCATCCGTGCAGACGTTAACGTTTCTGTAAGACCTGTGGGCGCAAAAGAATACGGTGTTCGTGTTGAAACTAAAAACGTTTCCAGCTTCAGCGGTGTTTACAATGCTATCGTTTACGAAGCAAACAGACAGATTGAAGTGCTTGAAAACGGCGGCGAACTGTTCCAGGAAACAAGACGCTGGGATGATGCAGCAGGCAAAAACGTGCTTATGCGTTCCAAAGAAGACGCACAGGACTACCGTTACTTCCCTGAACCTGACCTTCTTGGTTATGTTATTCCGGAAGAAACAGTTGAACAGCTTAAAGCTGAACTTCCTGAACTGCCTGTGCAGAAAACACTCCGCTATATGAACGAATGCGGTCTTTCCCGTGCAGATGCAGAAACAATTGCACTCAGCAAAGACAAAGCATTTTTCTTTGACGCATGTATGGCAACAGGCAAATGCGGTCCAAAACTTCTTTCCAACTGGGTACTTGGTGAAGTTACACGTGTAGCAAACGAAAGAAGATGTGAAATCAGCGAACTTCCTCTTACAGTGGAAAATCTTGTTGATATGATTGCTCTTATCGAAAACAAAACAATTTCCAATGCAGCTGCAAAAACTGTATTTGAAATTATTGTGGACAAAGACGAAAAACCTGCAGATATCGTTAAGGCAAAAGGTCTTGCACAGATAAGTGACTCTTCTGCTTTGCAGACAATTGTTGACAGCGTTATCGCAGCAAACGAAAAGGCAATCAATGACTATAAAGGCGGCAGAACAAATGTTCTTGGCTTCCTTGTTGGTCAGTGTATGAAACAGTCCAAAGGACAGGGCAACCCTGCAATGTTCAAGGATATGATGATTGCAGCTATCGAAAACAGCTAATAAAACATAAAAGGGAAGGAGAAAATCCTTCCCTTGATTTATAAAGAGATTAAGATTATGACAGAAAGAATAAGCCAGTATTTAAATCAGGATATTGCATATATTGTTGTCAGCGGAGTAAGAAAAGGCGTTGAAAGCGAATATTCAAAGGTTACAGCTAAACCGTTTGCGGCAAAAGACGGTATTAAATTTCAGCTTGAATATACAAAAGGCAAACAGGTTGTGCATCAGAATATTGAAAAAGATGCACTTGCGGAAAATATTGCACAGCTTTTTATAACATTTACACAGTGTGTTATCTATGGTGCAGAAAATGATTATCACCTTAACTGTTTTAATGGTAAAATCAAAGCCAAAACTATGGCACCAAGCAAAAAGGTTAAAGTTGCAGCACACAACAAGCAGAAAGAATACATCCTCAATGAAGGAGAAGATATAGACTTTTTGATTTATCTTGGTGTTATGACCAAGGATAAAAAGATTGTAAGGGCAAAGTACAACAAGTTCCGCCAGATAAATAAATATCTGGAACTGCTTAAAAGTTCTGTGGATACCTTACCGACAGACAGACCGCTTAAAATTGTTGATTTTGGGTGCGGCAAGGCGTATCTTACATTTGCATTGTACTATTATATTGTAAAAATTCTTGGCAGAGAAGCATATATCACAGGTCTTGACCTTAAGGAAGATGTAATTGACTACTGCAACAAAGTGGCAAAAGAGCTTAACTATGATACACTTGAGTTTCAGAAAGGTGATATCAAAAATTACTCCAGAACTCAGGATGTTGATATGGTAATTATGCTGCATGCCTGTGACAATGCAACAGATGAAGGCATTGTTCAGAGCATCAAATTCAATGCAAAAATTATCATTGCAGTTCCGTGCTGTCAGCACGAGTTCTTTCCTCAGATAAAAAATGACGATTTAAAACCAATGCTTGGACACGGGATTATCAAAGAAAGACTTTCTGCTCTTGTTACAGACAGTCTGCGCGCACAGATACTTAAAGCTGTTGGATTTGAAGTATCTGTAATGGAATTTATCGAAACAGAGCATACACCTAAAAATATTGCAATAAAAGCGGTCAGAAAAGGTGGTTTCAATAAAGCTGCTTACGATGAATATACCTCGTTCCGCGATAATTTCTGCCTTAATCCATATATTGAACGACGGTTTAAAGAAGAAAATATATTATAATAAAAACAAAATATAATTATATGAATAAACACAGCTGATACTGTTATGTCAGCTGTGTTTTTTATTTGGAATATTGAAAGGACAGGCATCATATATTTAAACAGAGGTGATGCTTGTGGAAAAGCTGTACAGACATTTTCCTGATAAGCTTGTAAGATATCTTGAAAATTATAGTTCGATAAATGATGTTACAGAAATTCGTATGCGGGCGGACAATATAATTCAGTTTACCGAAAAAGGAATAATTAAACAGGCGGAAAAGATGTTTATCACAAAAGGGGAACTGGAAGATGTTTTTTTCTCGATGTGTGAATATTCACAGAATGCATATGAAGATGAAATTTCAAACGGTTTTATTACTCTGGAAAATGGCGTTCGTGCAGGTATAGGCGGAGAGTTTTACCACAGTGATACAACAGATAAATATCTTTTAAGGGATTTGCGGTCTCTCAATATCCGCATTCCGTCAGATAATATTTATTTTTACAGACAGGAGCAGTTTTTTGAAAAAAATCCTGTCAGTACACTGATAATAGGTCCTCCGCACAGTGGTAAAACATCACTTATAAAGATTTATGCAGAACACCTGTCACACAGTAACCGCATATGTATCTGTGATGAACGAAGAGAGATATATGTAAAAAACTTAAACTGTGACGTGATAAAAAGCATAAAAAAATCTGTGGCGATATCCATGGCTACACGCACCCTTAATCCGCAGTTTATACTGTGTGATGAAATATCAGCAAAAGAGGCAGAGGAAATATTGTCTGCTGTAAATACGGGTGTAGGATTTATATGTTCGGTACATGGAAAAACACTTGAAGAAATATCAAGGGTACGGGGAATAAATATGCTTATAGAAAATGGTGTGTTTAAGAGATTTGTACAGCTTTCGGATGACAATAAATTTACTATAAAGGAAATAACAGATGTTTAAAATTGCCGGATGTATTCTGATTATGACATCAACAGTGTTTATATTCAGCCAAAAGGTACTTGAACATTATTTCACATATAAGTTTTTGTCTGAAATTCTGGATATTATCATTAAAATACAGTACGAAAATGGTTCTAATATTCCTTATGCAAAAATATACGTGAAAATTGGCTTTGATAACATAAATTTTTTTGCAAAGGTAAAAACAAATGGATATATAAAACGCAGTGAAATTGATGCCGTACAGATTTTTTTCAAAAATCTTGGAAAAAGGGATAAAAACAGCGAAAAGGAATATATAGAATACAACCAGAAAATTATAAGTGCCAGGGCACAGAGGTATTATTCGGATTATAACGAAATAAAAAAATCGCGGTTTATGTGCGGAATAGCCTCCGGACTGATGATAATTATATTATTTATATAGGAGCTAAAAATGGAAGTCGATTTGATATTTAAAATTGCGGCGATAGGGATAATTGTTTCGGTGCTAAATCAGGTGCTTATACGTTCGGGAAGAGAAGAACAGGCGATGATGACGACACTTACAGGACTTATTGTGGTTCTTACAATGGTTATAAATCAGATTAAAGAACTTTTTGTTACCATTAAATATTTATTTGAATTGTAGAAATATGGAAATATTTAAAATAGCATTGCTTATAATAACGGTGCTTGTAATATCAGGCGGAATACCTGCTTTAAGCAAGGAAATAACTGTAATTATGACCTTTTCTTGCTGTATAGTAGTTTTACTTTACATACTTGAACAGATTATTCCTGCGGTAAATTATATAAAAAGCATTGCATCCAATATATCATTCAGTGGTATGGATATAATATTAAAATCTGTCGGAGTTGGTTTTGTTACACAGCTTGTGTCAGATATTGCACTGGACAGCAATAACAGGACACTGGCTGACCAGATGGTGTTTGCCGGCAGAGTGTGTATCCTTATGTTGGCGATGCCGGTGTTTATGGATGTTTTTAAAATTATAGAGAAACTGACAAATGGTTTATGAAAAAATTAGTAATAGCAGTTGTAGTAATAATTTTTCTGTCTCTGCCTGTTTCGGCGCAGGGAACAGACAACGGATATTCCTATAGGCTGGAGGAATTATTGTCGGAATATAATATCAGCTATGATAAATTGAAGGAATATCCTTTTGAAACTCTATGGGAGACAGTAAAAAAGGAAATAAAAGATTATTTTGTTGTTCCATTGGACTCGCTGTATAAAATAACAGCTATACTGCTGGTTACAGCAATGATTAATTTTTTGAATTTTGATAATAACAGGCAGATTGTACAGATAATCAATATGGTTGCCATGCTGATAATGTTCTATACAGTTTTTGATGTTTTTACAGATATGACAAAGAATGTTTCTGATATGCTTTATAATCTGAAAAATTTTATGCTTACATTTGTTCCTGTACTTGGTGGAATTACCTTTGCGTCGGGAGAGGTAATAACATCTTCGGTTTATACGGGATTTTTTCTTATAACAGTTGTTGCAGTGGCAAATATATGTGTAACTTATATAATACCGTCAATCAATCTTTATCTGGCAGTGGGTGTTACATCGGGAATAACCTCGGTGATAAATCTTAAACCGTTGTGTGATTTTTACTCGAAAACTGTAAAACTGGCTATGACAGCAGTTGTTTCAGTGCTTTGCTTTATGCTGTCGCTGCAGAATGTGATAGCACAGGGTAAAGACGGGCTTGCACTTAAAGCGGGTAAACTGCTTGTTACAAGTGCGGTTCCCATAATAGGGTCAAGTCTGGAAAATGCGGTGGGCAGTGTCTATGCCAGTATGGGGGTTTTAAAAGGATTCTGCGGTCTTGCGGGAATTGCTGTAGTTACGGGTATATTTTTGCCGAATATTATCACCCTGACAGCAAACTGGATTTGTTATCAGATTATATCGGTAATAAGCGAAATGCTTGAAAACAGCTGGGCAAAACAACTGTTTGAATATTTTATAGAAGTAATAGAAATTTTACTTTCTGTAAGTGTATTGTTTATGGTGCTTCTTTTGTTTTCGCTTACAGTTATGATAAAGGCAACAGGTATATGATTATGGAAAAAACAGCTTATATTACGGGTATACTCTGTATCGCGGTTTTTATTATGGGATTGTTCTATCAGCTTGGAGGCTTTGAAAAAACAGAAAGAATTATAAGATTTGTAACAGCTGTATGTATAGTTTCGATGCTGTTTAACAGCATAAGAGATTTTGAATTAACACCTTTTATCCAAGGCATACAAAATGAAACTGAACAGTATAATTTTGAAGATAGTTTCTACAGCAGTGTTATATCTGAAACACAGGCGGAACTGGAAGATATAATAAAAAAGCGGCTGTCGGAAAAAAACATATCCTATAATTCCGTAGAGGTGCATATATTAGAACAAAACGGAAACTTAACTGCAGGCGAGATAATTGTAAGCTGTGATAAAAAATATGCTGATACGGTTTATGGCTGCATCAGTGACATAGCAACAGAAAACACAAAGATAAATATAGGAGACTGAAAGCTGTGAAGGCGGATTTTTCAATCATAAAAGAAAAACTGGCAGGTAAAGGTAAAAATTACTATTTTGTAATTATCGGAATAATCGGGATAATGCTTGTTGCTTCAGGAGAAACGGAAACAAGAAAAAAAGAAAATGCAGTACAGCAGGATTATTTTTTGTATGAATACAAAATTAAAACAGAAAAGGAACTTACAGAATTCCTGGAGAATGTTGAAGGGGTAGGAAAGGTAAAGGTTATAATTTCTCTTGAATCGGGTCAGGAAAATATATATGCACAGAAAGAAAAAGCTGTAAACAATATAAAAAAAGAAAACAGTACAGATGGTTATTCCGACAGCAGCACATATGAGAATGAATATATCATTATTAAAAATACAGGCGAAGAGCAGGCACTTATAGAAAAAACCATGCAGCCTGCTGTGCAGGGTGTTGCGGTGGCATGCAGCGGTGCTGATGATATATCAGTTGTTCTTGCGGTAACAAATTCTGTTTCTGTAGTACTTGATGTTCCCACACATAAAATATGTGTTACTAAAATGAGATAATGATTTTGGAGGCTATACAATATGAAAAAACTGGACAGACAAAGAAAAGTTACATTGGCGGTATTATCTATGGCATTGGTGGTTGCAGTATATCTTAACTGGCAGTACTCGCGCACGGGAGCAGATGTACATATTATGACCGATGAAGCAGCATCAGTTCTTGATGAAGAACTGGCGGGAATTATTGAACAGCAGACAATAAATCCTGACGGTGATTTGCTTGCAGCCGAGGCAGAAAACGCAGAAGAAACAGCAAAAAATTACGGAGATGCTCAGCTGGTTGCAACAACAGCAAAATCGGCACAGAAATATTTTGAAGAAACAAGGCTTACAAGGCAGAAGTCTAGAGATGAAGCGCTGGATGTTCTGCAGAAAACATTGAAAAACGCAAAGATACCGGAAAGTGAAAAGACGCAGGCTACAGAGAAACTTGCGGTTATAGTAAAAGATATTACAACGGAAACTGACGTAGAAAACCTTGTAAAGGCAAAAGGCTTTTCAGACTGTGTGGCATTTATCAGCGACGGGAAAATAACAGTTGCTGTTCAGACAAAGTCGGGAGAACTTACAAAACAGAATGTTGCACAAATAAGGGATATTGTTTTGAGTAAAACTGCCATAGACAGTCAGAATATTGTTGTGATAGAAGTAAAATAATACATTGATATTCATAAAAAGTGTTGTTATATTCATAATTTAGTGGTATAATATACATTAATTACGGAGGTATACAGAATGGAAGTTAAAAATACAAATCAGCCAATAGGCAGTTTGAATATCTCAACAGGTGTAGTTGAAAAAATTGCAAAACTTGCAGCACTCGAAATTGAAGGTGTTGCGGAGGTGTCCACAGGTTCTTCCGGTGTAAAAGGTGTTTTTGCAAAAACAAACCTGCAGAAACCGGTAACTGTTGCTATAACAGACGGAGTGGCAGAAATTGACATTAACCTTGTTCTCAGATATGGTTGCAAAGTACCTTCTGTGTGCAAAAATGTTCAGGAAGCAGTAAAATCAAATGTTCAGCTTATGACAGAGATTGCAGTTTCAAAGGTTAATATCAATGTAACCGGTGTACAGGCAGAAAATTAATTATATGGTTAATATTAATATCCCTCCCAGCATATGATGGGAGGGTATATTAAACAGGAAGGGAAAATATATGATGACACGACGCAAAGCTCGAGAAAATGCATTTATTGCGGTTTTTGAAGCAGGATTCAGTTCAAACGATATTCAGGAAATTCTTGCACTGACACAGGAAGTGCCGGAATACGGCGAATATATGCTTGATGATTTTGCCATGAGCCTTATTAATAATTATTACAACAACGCAGAAGATGTAAATGACATTATTCAGTCCAAACTTAAAAACTGGTCACAGTCCCGCATTTCCCGTGTTGCAAGCGCAGTTCTTCGTTTAAGTGTTGCGGAAATGCTTTTTTCCGAAGAAAAGGATATGGACAGCATTGTTATCAACGAAGCTGTGGAGATGTGTAAAAAATTTGCAGGCGACAACGATTATCAGTTTGTAAACGGTGTTCTTGGCGCAATAGCAAAGGATAAAGAAGAAAAACTTCTGTAATGATTACATTAGGTATTGATACAAGTAACTATGCCTCTTCGATAGCGGTTATAGATTACGAAACAAACAAAATTTTACTTAACGAAAAGCATTTCCTGCCGGTGAAACAGGGCGAGTGTGGTCTGCGTCAGCAGGATGCTGTTTTCAGTCATATAAAAAATTTAATAGAAATATTGGAGCTTGTACATAATAAATTTGATTTATCAGGTGTACAAGCTGTTGGTGTTTCAGTAAAACCTACAAATGATGAAGACTCATATATGCCTTGTTTTCTTGTGGGTAAACTTGTATCTCAGGTAATAAAAGCTGTAAAAGATATTCCTGTTGTGCACACTACACATCAGGACGGGCATCTTAACAGTGCATTATTCAGCCTGAACAATGAAAATCTCTACAGAGATAAAATTATTGTTTTTCATGTTTCGGGCGGAACAACCGATATGATTCTTGTTGAAAATGGTAAGATTGTTGAAACTGTAGGTTCTTCCAATGACCTTTTTGCAGGACAGGCGGTTGACAGACTGGGTGTTAAGCTGGGATTTCCGTTTCCTGCCGGTGTTTATGTTTCTCAGCAGGCGGAAAAATGCAGTGATACAATAAAGCCAAAAGTAAGTGTCAAAGGTCTGAACTGCAATCTTTCCGGATTGCAGAATCAGTGCGAAAAACTTCTGGAGGATGGTGCTGACAAAGAATATGTCTGCAGATACTGTCTGTCTTTTATTGCACATACACTTATAAAAATGGCAGGCAACGCAAGGGCTGAGTTCGGCAATCTGCCGGTGGTTTTTGTTGGCGGTGTAATGAGCTCATCCGTTATAAAAAATATCGTATTAAACAAAATGAAAGACGTTCATTTTGTTGAACCGGTGTTTTCCAGTGACAATGCCATAGGCACTGCGGCAGCAGCTGCAAGAAAGGTACTTTATGGATAAAATTTTTACAGTTACATCCCTGAATAATTACACCAAAGGTCTTCTTGAAGAGGACTATAATCTTGCGGATGTTGCTGTGGAAGGAGAAATCTCCAATTTTGTAAACCACTATAAATCCGGTCATTATTATATGGCGCTGAAGGATGAAAATGCTCTTATAAAAACGGTTATGTTTTCATCATACAACCGTAAATTGTCTTTTTTGCCGGAAAACGGTATGAAAGTAATTGTGCGGGGAAAAGTTTCTTTGTACGAAAGAGACGGAACATATCAGCTTTATGCTACAGATATGTTTCAGAGCGGTATAGGTCTTAAACATCTGGCATTTGAAAAGCTGAAAGAAAAACTTTTCAAAGAAGGTCTGTTTGATGAAAAACACAAAAAACATCTGCCGGCATATCCTTTTACTGTAGGTGTGGCAACATCTGCAACAGGAGCAGCTTTGCAGGATATAATCAGTGTCACACAGCGGCGTTTTCCCTGTGCAAAACTGATTGTAGCACCATGCGGTGTACAGGGAGATGCCTCGAAAGAATCTATCATCAAAGCTATAAAGCTGCTGGATAACAACGAGGAAACAGAAGTTATTATTATTGCACGAGGCGGCGGAAGCAAGGAAGATATGTGGGTTTTTAACGATGAGGATATAGCCAGATGTGCTTTTGCGTGCAGAAAGCCTACAGTGAGTGCAGTAGGACATGAAATAGACTGGACTATACTTGATTATGTGTGCGACAGACGTGCTGCAACACCTACTGCAGCAGCAGAGATAGTATTTCCGGATATAAGAGATATAAATTTCCGCATTATGAAATATGAAGAAACTCTTGCTGTAAATGTAAAGGGAAAAGCGGAAAGATACACAGAAAAACTGGAATATATAAAAAATTCAAAGGGTTTTAACAATATAAAAATTCTGTGCAGTCAAAGTGAAGACAGGCTTAATTATTATCGTAAAAGCCTGTATTCTTCCATGGAAGTAAAAATAAAGGAAAATGTGCAGAGACTGCAGTATTTTGCTGATATAATTGACAGTAACAATCCGCTGTACAATCTTAAAAAAGGCTATTCGCTTATTTTCAGGGATGAAAAGCCTGTAAAAGCTGATGAAACAATTAACAGAAATGACAAAATAACGGTGCGTACCCACAGTCAGATTTTAAACTGTACTGTAGACAGCACTGCAGCAGTAAAAAAGAAGGGGATAATATGAAACTGACTTTTGAGCAGGCGATGGAAAGACTGGAAGAAATTTCAGAAACATTAAGCACGGGCGATGTTTCTATAGATGAGTCCCTTAAGCTTTATGCTGAAGGCACAAAACTTATAAAAATGTGCAGTGAAAAGCTTAAAAACGTATCACTTAAAATTGAAGAAATTGACTCTGGGTTATAAAGGAGTTTTAAATATGATAAATGAATTTTTGCAGAAAACAGAACAGGAACTTGTAAAAAACTGTGACTTGTATTTTTACAGTGACAGCCAGGTAAATAAAGCGGCAAGATATTCTCTGCTCAATGCAGGAAAACGTGTAAGAGCGATGTTTGTTTATCTTACAGCACAGATGTGTGGTGCAGACTGGGAAAAATATACAGACTTTGCATGCGGTGTTGAAATGATACACTGCTATTCACTTATTCACGATGATTTGCCCTGTATGGACAATGATGACCTTCGCAGGGGGAAACCTTCCTGCCACAAGGCATTTCCGGAAAACACAGCACTGCTTGCAGGTGATGCACTCCTTGGCTGTGGTATAGAAACAGCTGCAAATTCAAAAGAATTTTCTGTAGAGGATCGTCTTAAGGCGGTAACGATGATGTGTGCTGCTATGGGTCCTAGAGGAATGATTTACGGTCAGGAACTTGACCTTAAATACGAAACTGAAAAGGCAGATAAAGAACAGCTTGCACTTATTCATAAAAACAAAACCGGTCAGCTTATTTCACTTTGCGGCAAACTGGGCACTCTTGGGTGTACACTTACAGCAGAGCAGAGAAATGCTGTAGATGTATTCTTTGCAAACACCGGTCTTGTGTTCCAGATAGTTGATGATATTCTGGATGTCGAAGGAAGCGAAGAAGAACTTGGCAAACCTATCGGCAGTGACAATGAAAACGGCAAGTCCACATTTATAACACTTTATGGTCTTGAAGAATCAAAAAGAAAGGTTGAAGAACTGACAGAAGAAGCCAATGAATTGCTTTATTCTCAGTTCGGGGAAAAGGCAGACAATCTTATAAATTATACAAAGATGTTGTCACAGAGAAAAAAATAAAGGAAACAGTATATGTCAGAAGTATTTACCGGAATTATTAACAATTACATTATCCAGGTAGCGGCATTGTCCTGGCTTACAGCACAGGTACTTAAAACAATAATTAATATGGCAATTACAAAACAGTTTAAAGCAGAGCGTTTGGTTGGTGCGGGTGGTATGCCAAGTTCACATACAGCACTGGTTGTGTCTGCAGCTATTGCAACGGCAAAACAGTGCGGCACATCTTCACCGGAATTTGCTTTGGCGGCAATGTTTGCTGCGGTTGTTATGTATGATGCAATGGGGGTAAGATATGCAGCGGGTGAACAGGCCAAAGTTATAAATCAGCTGGTTGATGAATGGCTTGATACCGTTAAATTTGACCAGGAAAAAATCCCTCATTTCAAAGAACTTAAGGAGATGCTTGGGCATACACCTATCGAAGTTATCGGCGGCATTATTGTTGGTGTTGTGATTTCATTAATTATATAAGGAAAAAGTTATGGAATATAAATTGTTGAATACAATAAACTGCAGCGAAGATGTTGCGGATTTAAAGCTGGAACAGCTTCCTGAATTATGCGAAGAAGTACGTCATTTTCTTATCGAAAATGTTTCAAAAACAGGCGGTCATCTTTCTGCAAACCTTGGCACTGTAGAAGCTATAACTGCGATGCATTATAACTTTGTAACTCCGCTTAACGAATTTGTTTTTGACGTTGGTCATCAGTGCTATACACATAAAATATATACCGGCAGAAGAAAAGATTTTGCAGGATTGAGAAAACATAACGGATTGTCCGGTTTTCCGTCTCCGAATGAAAGCATGCATGATGCCTTTATTTCAGGTCACGGCAGTGCGGCAATTTCCGTTGCAATAGGTCTTGCCACAGCAAAAAAATTGAAAGGTGAACCTGGCAAAGTTATTGCTATGGTTGGCGACGGTGCTTTTACCGGTGGTATGGTCTATGAAGGAATGAACAACGTAAAGGAAAATCTGGATAACCTTATTGTTATTCTAAATGACAATAAAATGTCCATTTCAAAAAACGTTGGTTCCATGTCAAACTATCTTTCAAGACTCAGAACAAAAGAAGAATATATAAATGCCAAAAAAAATGTAACAGGTATGCTGGACAAAGTTCCTTATGTGGGCAAACCAATAAGCAATGCTATTTCATCTTCCAAATCTGCAATCAGAAGAAGTATGTACAACAGCACTATGTTTGAAGAACTTGGTTTTATCTATCATAAGGTTGAAGACGGCAACAATGTTTTTAAGGTGAACGATGCTTTAAGGGCGGCAAAATATGCTGATGGCCCTGTGTTTATCCATATGATAACTGTAAAGGGAAAAGGTTATACACCTGCAGAAGAGAACCCTGGTGCATTTCATGGCGTAGGCAGTTTCAATGTTGAAAAGGTGGCCGACCCAGATGTGGCACCAAGTGATTCTTTCTCTACAGTTTTTGGCCGCAATCTGTCGGATCTTGCATATACAAACAAAAAAATCTGCGCAATAACTGCAGCGATGAAATATGGTACAGGTCTGCAGTTTTTCTATAAAGAACACAAAGAAAGATTTTTTGATGTGGGTATGGCGGAAGAACACGCAGTTACATTTGCTTCTGCCATGGCAAAAAGCGGTCTGATGCCGGTTGTATGTGTTTATTCAACATTTATGCAGCGCGCTATGGACCAGTTTATCCATGATACATCGTTGCTTAACCTTAATGTTATGTTTGCAATTGACCGAGCAGGGCTTGTGCCTGGGGACGGTGAAACACATCAGGGTATTCACGATATCAGCATTTTTGCAAACTATGAACATGTGCCTGTTGCGTGTCCGTCAAACTATGACGAACTTAAATACTGGCAGGAGTATCTGATAAACAATGTAAAAGGTCCAAAGGTTATCAGATATGCCCGTGGCGGTCAGGATGCATACATTGCTGACTATAAGTGTACACAGAATTTTTATGATGTTATAGGCGAAAGCAAAGAGCATATAATTGTCTGTTACGGCAGACAGTTCGTCGAAGCATTGAAAGCAAGAGAGATGCTTAAAGAACAGGGCATTGAGGTTTCTATACTCAAGCTTAACCTTGTAAATCCGCTGCTTCCTGAAATGATAGATATGCTTTGTGAATACAAAAATATCTACAGTTTTGAAGAACACGTTAAAAATGGCAGTATAAGTGCAAAACTTGGCCTTGCCCTTATGGATAACGGATTTAAAAACAATTATAAATATACCTGTGTAAAAAACTACACAGTTTATCATGCAAATATACCACAGCTGCAGAAAATCTGCGGACTTGATGCAGAAAGTATTGTGGAAAAGATAAAGGAAAACAATGAAAATTAGATTAGACCAGTATGTATTTGAAGAAGGTTATACCGAATCACGTCAGCGTGCGCAGGCACTTATTATGGCGGGAATTGTATTTGTAAATAACCAGAAGGTGGACAAGGCAGGTTATATGGTCAAGGACACCGACAAGGTTGAAGTGCGCGGCAAAGACCTTAAATATGTAAGCCGAGGCGGCTATAAGCTTGAAAAAGCAATCGAACTGTACAGCCTTGACCTTAAAGACAGGGTTTGTATGGATATCGGTGCATCTACAGGCGGCTTTACCGACTGTATGCTGCAGAATGGTGCAAAAAAAGTTTATTCAGTTGATGTTGGGTACGGTCAGCTTGCGTGGAAACTGCGCACTGATGAACGCGTTGTAAATATGGAAAAAACCAATATCCGCAATGTTACAGCCGAAGACCTTGATGAAAAGATAAACTTTTTCAGTGTTGATGTGTCTTTTATTTCCCTCAAACATATTTTTCCTGTTGCATATGCAATTTCAACTGAAGATGTTATCGGTGCATGTCTTGTAAAACCTCAGTTTGAAGCAGGAAAAGAAAAAGTTGGTAAAAAAGGTGTGGTGCGCGACAGTGCAGTGCACAAGGAAGTTATTCTCAATGTAATGGAATATGTACATCAGAACGGCTTTTTTATAAAAGAACTTACCTTTTCGCCGATAAAAGGACCTGAGGGAAATATTGAATTTTTAATTGTTATCACAAAAAATGAGGCAGATAATCTTATAACAGAAGCTGAGGTTGATTTGGTTGTAAATCAGGCAAAGCAGACTTTGGGAGAATAAAATGAAAATATTCATTAAAGCAAGCCAAAATAAAAACTGTGTTCCTGCTTTGGATGAAATTAAAAATATTATTGAAAGATACGGACATTCGTATGTTGTGTGCACTGATATTACCAAACAGGATGAACATCATATTGCAGAATGTGACCTGATAATAACTGTAGGCGGCGACGGCACACTGCTGTCCATGAAAACTCCTGCGGTAAAGTACAGTAAAAATATTCTTGGTATAAATGTAGGCAGACTGGGATTTTTGACAGCAATTGAAGGCAACCAGCTGGAAGATTTATGTGATTTTTTTGAGCACAGAAATAATTTTGAAATCAAAAAGCATTCACTTCTCAAAGCAAGAATCAACAACGGAAACTGGAAATACTGCCTTAATGATGTTGTAATTGCAAAACATATGTTTTCCAATACAATTTCAACCGAAGTTTTCTGCAACGAAAGCAAAATAGCAAGTATTGTATGTGACAGCATTATTGCTGCGACTTCAACAGGTTCAACAGCATATTCGCTGTCTGCAGGTGGTCCGATAGTGGACAATGACCTCAATGCACTGGTTATAAGCCCGGTTGCTGTGCACAGTCTGAATGCAACCCCTATGGTTGTTGCAAAGGACAAAAAGATTACCGTAAAGTTCGATACTGCAAGAAATCAGGATATCTATGTATCTTTTGATGGTGAAAACCATAAACAGATTGATGAAAATGACATTGTTTCCATACAGCTTTCAAATAAAGCGTTAAATATTTATTCGGCAAAAAATATGGGGCAGTTTGCCAAAGTCGATAAAAAAATAAAATCCAGATAAACAAGGAGAACCAATATGAAGAAAAACCGTCACAAGAAAATACTTTCTCTTATTCAGGAAAATAATATTGACCGTCAGGAAGTTCTGCTTGAATATCTTAACAATGCAGGATTTGCAGTTACACAGGCAACTGTTTCCCGTGACATCAAGGAACTTAACCTTGTAAAAATTGTATCTTCAACGGGCGAATATAAATATGCACAGAATACAATAGTTGAAGATACAAAAGCTACTTTTAACAGATTTGACTATATTTTTTCAGAATCAATAAAATCTGTTGACTATGCAATGAACACAGTTGTTATCAAATGCCACACAGCTATGGCTCAGGCAGCCTGCGAAGTGTTTGACAGCCTTAAATGGGACGGTGTTGTTGGCACTATTGCAGGTGAAAACACAATCTTTATACTTATGCGCACAGAAGATATGGCGCACAAACTTAACGATAAACTTAAACAGTATATAAAATAGAATTTGATGAGTATTATAAACTATTTTAAAGGAAAAACCGATGACGGAAAAGATAAGATGAGCATGATACATTATTGGGGACTTCCTGGTTTTCCGTTCAAATTTCCTTGTAATATGATTATAAACCCTGAAAAATCTGCCCTGGAATTTTCAGACATTATTGATAAAGAAAAACCATCTGTATTATTGCCTTTTTATAAAATAACAGGTGTAGGATTAGTGTCTTCCAAAGAAATAGAAGCTCAACGTATGTCAGGCATAAATTACAGAGGAGATTTGCTTATCGATGCTGCTGTAAAGGTTTTAAGGAATCTTGACTATAAAGAAAGAAAAAAATGCGGATATCTTTATATTGTGAATTATTGGCACAATGATACAATAGCATCTATAATTCTCCGTGAAAACGGAAATTTGAATTATTCAAAATTTCATAAGATATTAAAGCAGTATATCCAAGAGAGGAAAATCAGCAAAGAAGATATTATCCTTTAAATTTGAGGTGTTCAGATGCTCAGAGAGCTTACAATAGAAAATGTTGCTGTAATTGAAAAAGCAAGCATTGATTTCAAAAACGGATTTACCTGTCTTACCGGCGAAACCGGCGCGGGAAAATCCATTATAATTGATTCCATAAACGCAATTATGGGTGACCGTGTGTCCAGGGATATAATCAGGACAGGTGCTCAGAAGGCGTCTATTGTTGCTGTTTTTGAGGATTTGAACCAACAGATAATAAGAACAGCACAGGAATATGATATTGATATTTCTGATGAATGTATTGTTTCCCGCATTATTTCTGCCGAAGGTAAAAACAGTGCAAGAATTAATGGTATGCCTGTGCCGGTAAATGTTATCAGAGCTGTTTTTTCCGAAGCTATAAATATTCACGGTCAGCATGACAATCAGAGTCTGCTTGACAGCACAAAACATCTTTCAATACTGGACAGCTTTGGCACCGACCAGATTGTTTTTAAAGTTTACAGTGAAATATATGATGATTATTGTGATGTAAACAAAAAAATCAAAGAATTGGCTTCTCTTGAAAAATCAAAACAGGAAGACCTTGAACTGCTGCAGTTTCAGGTTGATGAAATTTATAATGCTGATTTGTCCGAAGAAGAGGAAACAAGTCTCAACGAACAGAAAAAGCTTATAAAAAACAGTGAAAATATCCTTTCGGCACTTAACGGTGCCTATCAGATGTTAAGCGGCGGCGATGAGTTTGCTGGTGCTGTAAGTGCGTTGCAGGAAGCAGAGGGGGAAGTATCATCAGTTGCGGAATATTCGGAAAAAATGTCCGGTATTTCTGAGACTCTTATCGATATTTCAGAAAAAGCACAGGATGTAATGTACGAAATCAGAAACATGATTGATGATTTCGATTTTAATCCTGAAATGATAGATGAAATCGAAGAACGCCTTGATACATATTACAAGCTTAAAAGAAAATACGGCGGCAGTGTAGAGGCAGTTCTTGATTATTACAATAAAGCAGTTGAAAAACTTGATAATATCGAGTTTGCTCAGGAAAAGCTGGAACAGCTGAAAAAGCAACGCAGTGAAATACTTGCAAAGCTGGAAATTCAGGCACAGAAACTTACAGATGAAAGAATTAAACAGTTTAACATGATGGCAGGTGAAATACAGAAAGCACTGGAGTTTCTCAATATGCCGTTTGTAAAACTGTCACTTAATATTGAAGACAAAGAATATTCTGCCGACGGCAAAGACCAGCTGGAATTCTATATTGTAACCAACAAAGGTGAAAATCCAAAACCTCTTGCAAAAATTGCATCAGGCGGTGAGTTAAGCCGTATTATGCTTGCAATCAAAAGCGTTCTGGCAGAAAAACAGGTTACCGATACAATGATTTTCGATGAAATTGATGCAGGTGTTTCGGGTTCGGCATCACTTAAAATAGGCAGACTGCTGAGACAGACTGCACAGAACCGTCAGGTTTTATGTGTAACACATTCACCACAGATTGCAGCTTTTGCAGATACACATCTGTATATCGAAAAACAGACCAAGGGAGATGCAACTTTTACAAATGTTCGTCAGCTTGACACAAAACAGCGCACAGAAGAGATAGCACGCATTATAAGCGGCGAAAATATAACCGAAACAGCTATGCAGAATGCTCTTGAAATGCTGACAAATGCACAGAACAGTTGACAAAACCGGCAGTTATCGTTATACTTTTAAAGTAATTCAATAATCAAACGCAGTGAAGAAATACAGTATCTTGAACAAGTCAGGCAAAGAGAGCTTTCGTGTGGTGCAAGAAAGACCGACCTTTAAGAGAATTTACTTTTCCGAGCGGCAGAGGTGAAAAAAGCAGTAGCTTCTGACGGTTTTGCCCGTTACAGCAAATAAGTTATATACTTTGTGAGGTGTATTCTGCGAAGAATACACAAACAGAGGTGGTACCGTGTTAATAACACCCTCTGCTGACTTATGTTGGCAGAAGGTGTTTTTTTATTGTATTATATTATGTTTATTATAAAGGAGAAATCATATGAAAATCTATGATGAACTGGTTGCCCGTGGTCTTATAGCACAGGTAACAGATGAAGAACAGATTAAAGAGCTTGTAAACGAGGGCAAAGCTACATTCTATATCGGTTTTGACCCTACTGCAGACAGCCTTCATGTAGGTCATTTTATGGCTCTCTGTCTTATGAAACGTCTTCAGATGGCAGGCAACAAACCTGTAGTTCTCATCGGTGGCGGCACAGCTATGGTTGGTGACCCATCCGGCAGAACAGATATGCGTTCCATGATGACAAGAGAAACAATCCAGCACAACTGTGACTGTTTCAAAAAACAGATGGAACGTTTTATCGAATTCGGCGAAGACAAGGCTATTATGGTTAATAATGCTGACTGGCTTATGGACCTTAACTACATTGAAGTGCTCCGTGAAGTTGGTGCTTGTTTCTCTGTAAACAATATGCTTCGTGCTGAATGTTACAAACAGAGAATGGAAAAAGGTCTTTCCTTCCTTGAATTCAACTATATGATTATGCAGTCATACGACTTCTACTATCTGTTCCAGAAATACGGCTGCAATATGCAGTTTGGCGGTAATGACCAGTGGTCCAACATGCTTGGCGGTACAGAACTTATCCGCAAAAAACTGGGCAAAGATGCACATGCAATGACAATTACTTTGCTGCTTAACAGTGAAGGCAAAAAAATGGGCAAAACAGCAAGCGGTGCAGTATGGCTTGACCCAAACAAAACAACACCTTACGATTTCTATCAGTACTGGAGAAATGTTTCCGATGCTGACGTTCTTAAATGCATCAGAATGCTTACATTCCTGCCGCTGGAAGAAATTGATAAAATGGACGGATGGGAAGGCAGTCAGCTCAATACAGCAAAAGATATTCTTGCTTATGAACTTACAAAACTTGTACACGGTGAAGAAGAAGCCGAAAAAGCAAGAACAGCTTCCAAAGCGTTGTTTGCAGGCGGCAGCGATGACTCTACAATGCCAACATTTACAATTCTCGACGAACACTTTACAGACGGTAAAATTGCTGTGCTTGATCTGCTTACAGTTTCCAAACTTACTCCAAGCAAATCCGAAGCAAGACGTCTTGTAATGCAGGGAGGTCTTCTTGTTAACGATGAAAAGATAACAAGCATTGATACTGTATTCACAAAAGAACAGTTCAGCGAAAGATTTATCGTTAAAAAAGGCAAAAAGACATTCCTCAAAATCGTTAAATAATGATATTTGTATGTAAAAAGGGTACATAATCTGTACCCTTTTAAAAGCTGTTATTATTTCTTTTCGTAAGTGCCGCAGCATGTTTTTGGGCCGTTCATTGTAGCATTGCCTTCAACGGAAATGCAGGAAGCTGTACAGCTTCTTACACCATCGTGGTATTTACATTCGGAAACATCACAGTTTACACCTTTAATTGCTTTGTCAAACATAATTAATTTAACCTCCTTTATGGTTGTGCTTTTATTATGTTCAAAGTGATTGTTTTTATACAAGGAGAATTATTTTGTCAATATTTACAATCGGAGATCTGCACCTTTCCCTTGGCGTTTCTAAACCTATGGATATCTTTGAGGGCTGGCAGGATTATCATATCCGTTTGCAGAACAACTGGCAAAGGGTGGTAAAACCTGAAGATACGGTTATTGTCTGCGGAGATATTTCCTGGGCACTGGATATCAAAGATGCCGTGGAGGATTTTAAGTTTATCGAAAACTTAAACGGCAACAAGATTATATTAAAAGGCAACCACGATTACTGGTGGCAGACATCAAAGAAACTTAATAATTTTCTGGAAGAAAACCAGTTTAAAACAATAAAATTTCTTTTCAACAACAGTTACGAGGTAGAGGATATTATTGTCTGCGGTACCCGTGGCTGGATTTTTGAAAACGGAGAACCTGCTGATGAAAAAATAATCCTGAGAGAGCAGGGAAGACTGAAAATGTCTCTTGATTATATGCAGAGTGACAAGGAAAAAGTGGTTTTTCTTCACTATCCTGCCATATATCAGAATTTGCAGAATACACATATTTTGGACACATTGAGCGAGTACAATATCAAAAGGTGTTATTATGGTCATCTTCATGGCAAATCTATAAAATATGCCTTTCAAGACGAGTTCAATGGATGCAGACATAAACTTATATCGGCAGATGCACTGGAGTTTTGTCCTTATATTATTAATAAATAATATAATAAACAGTAGACTTTTTATGTGTTCGGTGATATAATTTATTAGAATGGTCACTTGTGGCCAATAAAGCAGTTTTTTATATTTTTTTAAGGAGTTTAAATACAATGGAATTAATCAGAAATGAAAAAGTTGCTGAAAACACAGTTGAACTTGAATTTAAAGTAAGCAAAGAACAGTTTGCTGAAGCTGTTACAAAAGCTTTCAGAAAAGCAAACGCAGAAATTACAGTACCTGGCTTCAGAAAAGGTAAAGCACCAAGAAGCGTTGTAGAAAAAATGTACGGCGAAGAAATCTTCTTTAACGATGCAATTGATGCACTTCTCCCAGATGCATATGCAGATGCAGTAGAAGCAGCAGCTATCGAACCAGTTGCACGTCCGGAAGTTGAAATCAAAGCTTGCAGCAAAGAAGAAGGCTTTACAGCAGTTGCTAAAGTTGTTGTTAAACCAGAAGTTAAAGTTAACGAATACAAAGGCCTCAAAGCAACAAAAAAAGCAGTTAAAGTTGAAGAATTTGAAATCGATACAGAACTCGAAAACCTCAGAGACAGAAACGGCAGAATGGTTGCTGTTGAAGACAGAGCTGCAAAAATCGGTGATACAGCTAACATCGACTTTGAAGGTTTTGTAGACGGTGTTGCATTTGAAGGCGGCAAAGGCGAAGGCTTTGACCTTATGCTTGGTTCCGGTCAGTTTATCCCAGGTTTCGAAGAACAGATTGTTGATCACAACATCGGTGAAGAATTTGATGTAAACGTATCCTTCCCAGAAGAATATCATGCAGCAGAACTTGCAGGCAAACCAGCAGTATTTAAAACAAAACTCAATGCTCTCACAGCAAAAGAATTGCCAGAACTTGATGACGAATTTGCAAAAGATGTAAGCGAATTCGATACACTTGATGAACTTAAAGCTGACATCAGAAAAGCTAAAGAAGAAAGAGCTGCACAGCAGGCAGAACTCGACGTTGAAAACACACTCGTTGATGCTGTTGTTGCTTCTATGGAAGGTACAATTCCAGCAGAAATGACAGAATCCAGAATCGACGAAATGGTTAGAGATTTCGAAGGCAGAATGGCACAGCAGGGTCTTCAGCTTGCAACATACCTTCAGTACACAGGTATGACAATGGAAGCTTTCAGAAAATCTTTCGAAGAACAGGCTGCACAGCAGGTTAAAATCCGTCTTGCTTTGGAAAAAGTTGCTGAAATGGAAAATATCGAAGCTTCCGAAGAAGAAGTTGAAGCAGAACTTACAAAAATTGCTGAAGCTTACAAAATGGAACTTGCACAGGTTAAATCCTTCATTCCAGCTGTAGAAATCAAAAAAGACCTTGCTATCAACAAAGCAATCGACTTTATCAAAGCTAACGCAGAAATCACAGTTGAATAATTAACCTGTACACAGCCAAAACTACCTATTGATTATAATTTGGAGGTATAACAAATGGCTTATGTACCAATGGTTGTAGAACAGACAGGCAGGGGCGAACGCTCTTATGATATCTATTCAAGATTGCTCAATGACAGAATTGTAATGCTTTGTGACGAAGTAAACGACACAACAGCAAGTCTTGTTGTTGCACAGCTTTTGTATCTTGAAGGTCAGGACCCTGATAAAGACATCAGTCTTTATATCAACAGTCCGGGTGGTTCCATCACTGCAGGTATGGCAATCTATGACACTATGAATTATATAAAATGTGATGTATCCACAATTTGCATCGGTATGGCTGCATCTATGGGCGCATTCTTGCTTTCCGCAGGTGCAAAGGGCAAAAGATATGCTCTTCCAAACAGTGAAATTATGATTCATCAGCCTTTGGGCGGCATGCAGGGTCAGGCATCTGATATTAAGATTCACGCAGACAGAATTATCAAAATCCGTGAAAAACTTAATACAATCCTTTCCGAAGCAACAGGTCAGCCGCTGGAAGTAATTGAAAAAGATACAGACAGAGATAACTTTATGAGTGCAGACCAGGCTAAAGAATATGGTCTTGTAGATGAAGTTATCCGCAGCAGATAATTGGAGAGTTATGGCTACAAAAGACAAAAATATAATTTGCAGCTTTTGCGGCAAAACAAATCAGGAAGCTGAACGCATCGTTCTTGGACCCGGAGTTAATATTTGCAACGAATGTATCGAACTTTGTTCAAGTCTGCTTGAGGAAGATGGTATTATACAGTCCAAAAGCAACCTGCCAAAGAACAAAAAATCTGACAAGGATAACGGTTTTGATATAAATATTCTTACTCCTGCACAGATAAAAGACGGACTCGATAAATATGTTATCGGGCAGGATGAAGCAAAAAAAGTGCTCAGCGTAGCGGTTTATAACCACTACAAGAGAATTTTAAGCAATTCCTCCCTTGATGATGTTGAAATTCAGAAAAGCAATATCCTGCTTCTTGGGCCTTCCGGCACAGGTAAAACTTTAATGGCACAGACACTTGCAAAAATGCTCAATGTTCCATTTGCCATTACAGATGCCACAACACTTACAGAAGCAGGCTATGTAGGTGAAGACGTTGAAAATATTCTGCTTCGTCTTGTGCAGGCAGCTGATTATAATATCGAAAAAGCTCAGATAGGTATTATCTATGTTGATGAAATCGACAAGATTACCAGAAAGAGTGAAAATCCATCCACTACACGAGATGTAGGCGGTGAAGGTGTTCAGCAGGCTTTACTTAAAATTCTTGAGGGTACGGTTTCCAATGTTCCGCCACAGGGTGGACGTAAACATCCGCATCAGGAATTTCTTCAGCTTGATACAAAGAATATACTGTTTATCTGCGGTGGCGCATTTGATGGTATCGAAAAGAAAATCAAACAGCGTACTGACAAATCTTCATTGGGCTTCAACAGCACAATTGCTGATAAATCTAAGGAAGATACAGCAGCACTGTTAAAGCAGGTTGAACCTGAGGACCTGGTAAAGTTTGGTCTTATTCCTGAACTTATCGGTCGTCTGCCTGTAGTTTCTGCACTTTCTGCACTGGATAAGGAGGCGCTTATCCGCGTTATGAAAGAGCCTAAAAACTCTCTCATCAAGCAGTACGAAGCATTGTTCGGACTGGATAATGTAGAACTTGAAATTACAGAGGACGCACTGGAACTTATTGCAGAAAAAGCAATAAAACGTAAAAGCGGTGCTCGTGCACTTCGCTCGATATTTGAAGAATGTCTTATGGATGCTATGTTTAAAGTGCCTGATGACAACACAATTGTTAAAGTTGTGCTTGATAAAGAGGGCGTTGAAACAAACAGCTGTAAGTTTGAATACGGGCAGGCACACAAGCTTTATAACGATAAAAACAAATAGAACTGAAAAGACTGTTTTGTAAAAAAACAGTCTTTTTTATTTCCTTGTTTTATATATCAGGATGTGATATAATAATACATATTATGAACAATAAATATATAAATATCAGAGGAGATAATATGAAAACAACATTGCTTATTATGGCTGCGGGTATCGGCTCTCGCTTTGGCGGAGGAATCAAGCAGCTTGCTCCGGTTGGTCCCAACGGCGAAATTATTATGGATTATTCTATTCATGATGCTATAAAAGCCGGTTTTAATAAAATTGTATTTATTATCCGCAAAGATATCGAAGCTGACTTCAAAGAAGTTATCGGAGACAGAATAGAGGCTGTCTGCAAAAAAGCAGGGGTTGAAGTTGCATATGCATTTCAGAGCCTTGATAAAATACCTGAAGGTGTAGAAATTCCGGAAGGAAGAACCAAACCATGGGGTACAGGTCAGGCGGTATTGGTAGCAAAAGAAATCGTTAAGGAGCCTTTTGCAGTTATCAATGCTGATGACTATTATGGCAAAGAAGCTTTTGTAAAAATTCACGAATTTCTTGTATCTGAAACAAAATCAAATGCCTTTTGTATGGCTGGTTTTGTGCTTAAAAACACACTCAGTGACAATGGTTCTGTAACACGCGGTGTATGCCAGGTGGGTGATGACGGATATCTTACAGATGTGGTTGAAACCCATGATATTGAAAAAACAGCAGATGGTGCACAGGCAAATGGTGTGAAGATTGATATCGAAAGCCTTGTTTCTATGAACATGTGGGGATTGTCCACAGAATATATGAATATGCTGGAAACAGGTTTTGTTGAGTTTTTTAAAACAGTACCTTCAAATCCGATGAAAGCAGAATATCTGCTTCCAATCCATATCGGTGGACTTTTAAGAGAAAATAAGGTTTCTGTCAAAGTGCTTAAAACAGCTGACAAATGGTTTGGTGTTACATATAAAGAAGATAAAGATTTTGTTGTTGAAAGCTTTAAACAGTTAATTGCTGACGGTGTTTACAGCGCAGATCTGTTCAGTGATTTATAATTGATATTTTTAAAAACCTTTGGACTATTTTTGGTCTGAAGGTTTTATTTTGTTGAAAAAAGGTTATAGGTTTGTTATAATATAATAGATTATGTGTATCATATTTACACTATGATAATTTTTTAACAAATAATTGGCGAGGTTAAAAAAATGAAGATAGCAGTAGCAGGAACAGGTTATGTAGGGTTATCTCTGGCAGTATTGCTTGCACAGAAGCATGAAGTAATGGCAGTAGACGTAATAGAAGAAAAAGTAGATTTAATCAA
>JAFVOU010000041.1 GCA_017505635.1 Oscillospiraceae bacterium
CATCCACAAAACTGCTCCCATTAAACGGCACAAGCAAAAAAAACAGCAACAGTTGGATGTTTGAAACAGACGACGACAGTCTCTACCGCATGAAAAACAAAGATGGCGTATACATTGCAAGCATGCCCAAAGACAATAATGCAACCGTCACAACCAATGCAAACGCCGCCGCAAAGTTCCGCATAGTATCATTAGGAAACGGATACATGTATATAGAGCTTGACAATGTTCATGGAGGATGTATAGGCTATAAATCGCCCAACAACAGTGTGGTGGGACAAAAATTCACTTCGCAAAGCAGTTGGTGGGCAATAAAAGTCATTGAAGACAACCAAACAGACTACGACACTAACCTGCTCGACTCGACAATAGCAGTAGCAGACAGCATTATTGAAGAAATTCTTGACGTTAAAGAACTAGAAAACAACAATTACGTCATTAACAAAAACATACTGATAAAAAACAGCAACTTTATAGACCTTGCGAAAGAACTTGTATCAGAAAACAACAGCGCAATATCAGTATTCGAGAATGATGCAGCCGAAGACTACGGAATTGCAGCCGAAAAACTTCAGAAAGCCATCAACTCAATAACAGCAGCATACACTGTAATACCACAATACCCATCGAGCGACACAAACGATGGAATAACATGGTACTACATTAAAGATACAGAAAGCAACAAATACCTTTCGGTAGAACTATCTGCAAAAAGATACCTTAACTACGTAATGCACGCAACAACCTCGAAAGACGAAGCAGACGACTATATGCTGTGGACATTCATCCCCACCGGCAAAGAAAATGAATATTACATTTTCAATGCAGGAAGCGGATGCGCACTCTTCGGCGCATCAAATATAGAGGCTATGGGAGGAAGCGAGGCACTACCCTACACCCTTCAGCTCGACACAGCAAACACCGCCTTTACCATCGGCAACAATGGCAAATACATATACGGCATAAGCACCTACCCAAAAATGAACAATAAAGCCAACTATTATCATCTGGAAAAAGCCGACAAAAGCGACATTGCACTATTGGCACCGACAAACGGCGAACGTTACGGAAGAAAGCCATACGGAAAAACAATAACCAACAATAGCTCTATTTTTGCTGCCGACAAGAAAAACATCGCCTTTATCGACCTTAAAGAGTACAGCGACGCAGCTTCGATAATAGAGAACTGCAAAAATACACTAGGAGAAAGCAATGCAGTATATTACACAAGCCTTTCAGCCGAAAGTGCAGCAACTGCCGGCAGCAACGTTGTAGATAAAAACAATATATGTAAAGTGATGAATATAAATAATCAGTCTGCATATTATATTCCCGAGGGCTTTACAGCAGAAAATATAACCTACACCGACGAAAATACAGCAGCCGAAGATATCAGACCCATTATACTGCCATTTGTTCCTACAAATAAAATAACAACAGCGGCACCGTATAAGTATGAAAAAGTGGACAACGAAAATACACTGATACTTACATATACAGAATATACAAAAAACACACCAATGTTTGCCATTGCCGGCGGAGAAAGCATCAAGGCAACAGCAACA
>JAFVOU010000042.1 GCA_017505635.1 Oscillospiraceae bacterium
GGATCAAACTCTTTGTTAAATCCTATATTTAAACTCCGTAGAGCTTAATATCTACTCATTTCACAAAACGCATTAGCGTCTCGAAATTACTTAAAAGCGTTTTTAAAGTGTTTACTCACTATCTCAAAAAAGAATATCTAAAGTTATTCCTTCACAAGCTTCTGTTCTTTTCTTATATTGTTTAATTTTCAAGGTCCTTACTGTCTCGCGACAGCCTTTATATATTACCACAACTTTTTCATCTTGTCAACAACTTTTTTAAGTTTTTTCAAGATTATTTATTGTGTCTGACTCGTTTCCGTGTCAGTGTTTTATATTATACACGCTTTTGAAATTTTTGCAAGTGTTTTTTTACTATTTTTTTATCTTTGTAAGTTTTATATAGTTTTTTTAGTTTCATGTTGTAGAGTTTTACACAAAATAGTCAAAAGCTGTTAAAAAAGCACAAAACTATATTACCATCGCCTGATTTTTATTACCATGCACAGTATTTGCACTTTAAAAAATATGTTTTTTTAAAATTCTTGCTGTTTCAAAAAGAGATTCATTTTTTATCTTTGTTGCATCGAATTTTACTATTTTAAAAACAAACTGCAGAATATACCCGATAAAGAAAACGGAAATAATTGTTCCTATACCAACCTTGCCTTCACACAGCCAGCCTACAGCAAGTGCAAACATTTCGGTTGAGTTTCTTGCAAGACTTACAGAAATATTTCTTTTGGCAAATGCAATCATAAGGCTGTCCCTTGGACCTGCGCCAAGCTGTGGCTGCATATAAAGATAAACCCCGATTGCCCAAATTACAAAGCCCGCACCAAGAAGCACAAATCTTACAGCATATATTTCTGTTGAGGGCAGAAGATTATGCTTCATAAAGAAATTGAGGAACCCTCCGAACAGAATAGTATCCAGAATTGTGGATATACCTATGGGCTCTTTTAATAATAATACTATTATTATAATAAAGGCACAGGTTATCTGTGATACTGTTCCCATCATAATATCAATACCAAAGTGCTTATGCAGCTGAAGCGCCACACCCTGATTGAAAACATCCCATGGTGCAAGCCCAAGATCGGCATAAATGGTCATGCCTATGCCATAAGCACTCAACGCCAGTCCGAACACAACCAGCAGAATTCTTTTTATATAACCTTTAACTGATAAATCTTTCATAATAAATCTCCTATCAGACAGTAACTGATATTGTATCACAAATAAAAACTTTTTCCAAGCAAAAAGGCAGCCGTCATACCAACAGCCGCCTTTATATATAAATATAATATATTCAATTATTATATTATGCTTTTACAAAAAGCTTTTTTACATTTTTTGCTGTGTCAATAAGCGATTCATTTTCGGCCTTTGCAAGATCAAATCTGAAAACCGCAAACCAGAATTTAAGCAGATATCCCATAATAAATACCGCTATAACTGTACCTATGCCAACTGTACCGCCACACAGCCAGCCAATTACAAACACTACTGCCTCAATTGCATTTTTGGCAATGTTTACAGGAATATTGCGTTTTGCCAGTGCTGCCATAAGACTGTCCCTTGGACCTGCACCAAGTTCGGCAGCAAGATAAAAATAAACACCGAACGACCACAAAACAAATCCGGCTATAAGCAGTATAAATCTCAAAGCAAAACTTTCAGGTGAAGGCACAAGACCGTTGCCTGTGTAAAAGTTGATGAAAGAACCTACTATGAGAATATCATATATAGTGCCAAAACCTATTTTTTCCCTGAGGACAACTGCCAGAACAAGCACAACCCAGCCAATCCAGCGTGTAAGTGTGCCAAGTGTATATGTGCTGCCTGTAATAGCAGACAGTTTAAACGCAAGTCCCTGTGCAAAAACATCCCACGGACTGATGCCAAGCTGTGAGTTAACGGTCATACATATTCCGTAAGCTGCAATCAGAAGCCCTGCTGTAAGCATAACAAATCTTTTAATATAGCCTTTAATTGAAGTTTTTGAACATTTCATAATTTATTCCGCCTTCTGCTGTTTATTTTGAAAACACTTTTTTAAGTTCTTTGCCGTGTCAAACAGAGATTCGTTTTCTACGGTTGTTACATCAAACTTAAACAGTTTAAAACAGAATTCTATCATATATCCCATTGCAAAAACACACACAAGTGTACCAATACCTACTGTACCGCCAAGAATCCAGCCGATTACACATACAACAGCTTCAATGGAATTTTTTGCAATCGCAACAGGAATTTTTCTTTTTGCAAAAGCTACAAACAGGCTGTCCTTTGGCCCTGCGCCCAGAGCAGGCTGCATATATATAGCAATACCAAGACTCCATACAAAATAGCCAAGCACCATAAAAATAAATTTTACGGCAAAGGTCTCCGGATCAGGCAGCAGACTGTGTTTAAGGAAAAAGTTGAGTGCGCCGCCAAAAATCAATGTATCTATGATTGTTGCCACACCGATTTTCTCTTTAAGTGCAAGGTCAGCAATAATAACAAGTGCCGCTGTTATCTGTGTGATTGTGCCCATCATAACTTCAACACCCAGCAAATCGGACATTTTGAGGGCAACACCCTGACCAAAAACATCCCACGGGCTTACACCAAGACCTGCTGTAACAGTGAGACCTACACCATATGCCGCAAATACAAGACCGAATGTAACAACAAAAATACGCTTTAAATATCCTTTTAAAGAAATATCACTCATAGTACAATCCCTCTTTAAAAATATTTATTAACGATATTGTACCATAGTCTAGTTTTATTTACAATACAGATATTATTTGTGTGTATTTGCTATTCCATAAATTTTTTTCGCATCTTCTGGATTATTCTGCGTTCCTGACGGGAAATCTGTACCTGTGTTTTACCCAACATCTGTGCCGTTGCCGCCTGGGTTTTATTCTGAAAAAAGCGCAGCCATATAATCTGCTTTTCCTCAGCTTCAAGCTCTGATATGGCATATTTAAGCCCCATTATATTTGCAAGGCTTTCTTCACTGCTGTCTACCGGTATATCAAATTCGCACTGTCCGTCCTCCTCTTCAAAAATAGCCGTAAGCGACATCGGCGGTGTTGATGCACTTATTGCCTGAGCTACATCTTCACAGGATACCGAAAGAAAGTCTGCAATTTCCTTTACACTTGGTTCCTGTCCTGTCTGCTTCTGCAAGTGTTCCCTTGTATAGCTTACTTTAAGCGAGAGTTCCTTTACACTGCGGGTAACCTTTAACATTCCGCCGTCACGGAAAAGTTTTTTTATCTCTCCAAGTATAACCGGAACGGCATAGGTTGAAAACTGCACCCCACGGCTGTGGTCAAAGGCATCGTATGCTTTTATAAGTCCCACACAACCTGCCGCAAACATTTCTTCGTAGTCTATCCCTTTTCCCTTAAACCGTTTTGCACAGGAATGCACAAGACCTATATTGTTTTCGATAAATTCTTCTCTCTGTGTTTTCAGCTGTAATGACATTTTATCCCCTCGGCAATATCTTTTTTGTCATAACAACCCTTGTGCCTTTTCCCACTGTCGATTTCACTTTTAAGCTGTCCATAAAAGCCTGCATAACCGCAAAGCCTATGCCAGCGCGTTCACCGTTCGGGTCTGTGGTAAAAAGAGGCTGCATAGCCTTGCTTACATCCTCTATCCCCGCACCCTTGTCCGCTATTTTTATCGTAAGAGTGCTTTCGGTTATGGTGGCTGTTATGTAGATGATGCCGAATGTGTCGCGGTAACCGTGAACAATACAGTTGGTTACCGCTTCACTTACTGCCGTTTTTATGTCGTTTATCTGTTCCACTGTCGGGTCAAGCTGTGCACAGAATGCACTTATGGCACTGCGTGCAAATGCTTCGTTGACCGATTTGGACGGAAAATTCAGTTTTATAAAATTCTGTGATTTCATTTATATATCTCCGGTTGTTATTTCTTTTATTGTTTTTATCCCTGCAAGAGCAAGCACCCGCTGTGTCTGTGCATTTAATCCCTGCACATAGAGGTTTGTCCCGCAGTTCTGCGCAAACTTATACCTTGCAAGTATAAGCCCTATCCCCGACGAATCCATAAATGACACCTTTTCAAAGTTCATTATTGCTGTTTTGGGGTTGTAATAAAGCAACTGACCGTCTATTGTATCTTTGATTTCAAATGCCGAGTGATGGTCAATCTCTCCTGATATATATATTTCAAGCGTACTGTCTTTGTACCTGAATTCTGCCTCTGCCAAAATTTTCACCTCTTTTATGCAAAATAAAAAGCATATCCTGTATCAATAATGATAAAAGATATGCTTTAAAAATTATGTCATATTAAGTTGTAAGAATTAAAGTTTTTCAATAATTATTTTTCTTGCATCACTGGCAAGATAGAGCGAACCGAAAACAATAAAGTTTTCACCTTTTGAGATTGCTGTTTCTATTGCAGATTCAAGGCTTTCGGCCGCTGTGCAGTCAGGTATATATTTTTTTGACATATCTGCAAGTTCCGCTTTTGGAATTGCACGGCTGCCAAAGATATCCACTGTGTATAGTTTATCAATATACGGTGCCATAGTTTCTATAAGTTTTTCCGGCTGTTTGTCAGAAAGTGATGCCCATACAGCTGTAAGATTTTTTACCCCGTTTGTTTCCAGCACATTTTTAAGGGCGGTAACTCCGTCAAGGTTGTGTGCACCGTCAAGAATTATAAGTGGTTCTTTGCTGAAAACCTCTATTCTTGCAGGAAATGTTGTCTGTTCGATGCCTTTTTTAATATCCTCTGCGGTGATTTTATATTTACCGCTGTCATTCAAAACTTTTGCTGCCTCGATAACCACAGAAGTGTTGTAACTCTGATGCACCCCAGCAAAGCTCTGTGTAACAGATATATCCTTGTAAACAAGTGTATCTTCAAAATAACCTTTATGTGCCGTATTTAATGCAGACATATCCGGCACAATAAGCTTGGCATTCTGTTTTTCCGCCTCGGCTTTTATAACATCCATTGCATCTTTTTCCATTGCAGGATAAGCGATAACTGTTCCATTTGATTTTATAATTCCCGCTTTTTGATATGCGATTTCTGCAATGGTTTCGCCAAGCATATCGGTATGGTCAAAGCTGATATTCATAATGCAGGACAAAAGGCTTTCCTTTATTACATTGGTACTGTCTTCTCTGCCGCCGATGCCAACCTCAAGGCAGATGATATCACATTTTTCCTGCGCAAAATAGCAGAAAGCTATGGCGGTCACAATTTCGAACTCAACAAGTTTAAGCTGATACCGCTCCCAGATATATTCCTGCTTTGCCTTTACCTTTTCGGTTATCTGTACAAGTGTTTCTTCGCTTATAAATTCTCCGTTTATGGTAAACCGTTCGCGGAAATCAATTACAAAAGGCGAAATGTTAAGTCCGGTTTTATATCCTGCAACGCTCAAAATATTGCTGAGCATCTTGGCACAGCTGCCCTTGCCGTTAGTGCCGGCAATGTGAACAATACTGAGTTTATCCTGGGGATTGCCCAACTGTTCCAGCAGCAGACGCATTGCGCGGCGGTTGTCGGTATTTTTCATCCTTGGCCGGGAATGTATATATTCCAGTGCTTCGTTATAGTTCATAATTTACCTCTTAATATTATTTTAAAAGTTCTGCCTGTCTCTTTTTGCTGAAAGACTTAAGAACAAGGTTATATGATTTATCCAGCATTTCCTTTACAAGTTCATCGGGGATATTTCCATCAATGACTACAGAATTCCAGTGAGTTTTGTTCATATAGTATCCAGGAATTATATCTGTATACTGACTGCGGATAAATTCGCCTTCAGCAGGTTCAAGCTTAAAGGTTAAAAACTTAGCCTTCTGTGTGGCATCATCATAGCACACCGCCGCAAATATTTTTCCGTCTATCATATATCTGTCCCAGTTCCACTCTGCCTTAAAATCTTTGCAGACTGCCTTTTTTGACATAAGATATTCGTCCAGCCAGGGATATTTCACACAATCACTTCTTTCAAAATAATATAGCCGCGGAAATAATTCCACGGCTATATATTAACATATTAACCAAGTGCTGCCAAGCTTTCGAGAATCTTTTCTTTTTTGCTGAGTGCAGCAGCAAGTTTTGCTTTTTCTGTTTCAACAAGTTTTTCAGGTGCTTTTGCCATAAAGCCAGGGTTGTTGAGTTTACCGCTGATAATCTGGATATCCTTTTCAACACCTGCCAGTTCTTTGTTGAGACGTGCTGTTTCTTTATCTTTGTCAACAAGGTCACCTGTTGGGATAAAGCCGCGTGCACCTTCAACAACAACCTGAGAGTATGCTTTTGCATCGCCTTCAAATTTTTCCACAAGCTGAACTTCTTTTGCAAATGCAAATTTTTCTACAAAGTAGATACCCTGTTCAAAGTCAGCAATGTGTGGTGTTTCGATGATAAGCAGAGTTTTGTTGGAAGGATGTGCCTGCATCTGTGCACGGAGAGCACGGATGGATTTTGCAAGTTCAAGAATTCTTGTAAGGGAAGCTTCTTCTCTTTCGAATACAAGTTCTTCCTTCCACTGAGGCCACTGACAAAGCATAATTGTTTCTTCGGCATTTGGCAGTGCAAGATAGATTTCTTCTGTGATAAATGGCATAAATGGATGGAGAAGTTTGAGAGCTTCTTTCATTACATATACCAATACTCTTCTTGCGTTGTCTTTAACTTCTTTATCTTCGCTGTTGAGACGGAGTTTTACAATTTCGATGTATTTATCGCAGATGCAGTCCCAGATAAAGTCGTTTGCTTTCTGTGCAGCAAGGCCAAGGTCATAACCTTCGATGTTTTCTGTTGCAGACTTGATAACATTGTTGAGTGTGGAGAGAATCCACTTGTCTTCAAGTTCAAGCTTTTCAGGCAGACCATCTGCAAGTTCACCGTCAAGGTTCATCTGGATAAAGCGTGCAGCATTCCACAGCTTATTGTTGAAGTTACGGCTTGCTTTAACCTTTTCGTCAGAATAGCGTGTGTCGTTACCTGCAGAAGAACCTGTTGCAAGTGTGTATCTGAGTGCGTCAGCACCGTACTGGTCGATAACTTCCAGTGGGTCGATGCCGTTGCCAAGAGATTTGGACATTTTTCTGCCCTGTTCGTCACGAACGATGCCGTGGATGAATACTGTATCGAATGGTACCTGACCCATATGTTCGATACCGCTGAAAATCATACGGGAAACCCAGAAGAAGATGATATCATATCCTGTAACAAGTGTATTTGTAGGATAGAAGTATTTAAGGTCTTCGCTGTCTTCGTTTGGCCAGCCAAGTGTGGAGAACGGCCAGAGAGCAGAGGAGAACCATGTATCAAGTGTGTCTTCGTCCTGTACAAGATGTGTACAGCCGCATTTTGGACAAACTGTCGGTGTTTCTTTTGCTACGATAACTTCGCCGCATTCCTGACAGTACCATGCAGGGATACGGTGACCCCACCACAGCTGACGGGAGATACACCAGTCCTTGATGTTTTCCATCCAGTGGAAGAAGATTTTGTCAAAACGTTCTGGAACAAATTTTGTTTCGCCGCCGCGTACTGCTGCAATAGCAGGTTTTGCAAGAGGTTCCATTTTAACAAACCACTGTTTGGAAATCATTGGTTCAATTGTTGTGTGGCAGCGGTAGCAGGAACCTACGTTGTGGCCGTAATCTTCGATTTTAACAAGATAACCCTGTTCTTCCAGGTCTGCAACGATAGCTTTTCTTGCTTCGTAGCGGTCCATACCTGCATATTTGCCTGTGTCAGCACACATATGTGCATCAAGTTCCATAACTTTGATGATTGGCAGATTGTGTCTTACACCCATTTCAAAGTCGTTAGGGTCGTGTGCAGGTGTAACTTTTACAGCACCTGTACCGAATTCTTTTTCAACATAGCTGTCTTCAAAGATTGGAATTTCACGGCCTGTAAGTGGAAGAACCACCATTTTGCCAACAAGATGTTTGTATCTTTCATCATCAACACCAACTGCAACACCTGTATCGCCAAGCATTGTTTCAGGTCTTGTTGTTGCAACAACAATGTATTCGTCGCTGTCTTTGATTGGGTATTTGATATGCCAGAGGTGGCCTGCCTGTTCCTCAAATTCAACCTCTGCATCAGAGATGGATGTCATACAGTGCGGGCACCAGTTAACAATTCTTTCGCCCTGATAGATAAGGCCTTTGTTGTAAAGGTTAACAAAAACTTCGTTAACTGCTTTGCTGCAGCCTTCGT
Organism: Oscillospiraceae bacterium; assembly: GCA_017505635.1. Taxonomy (GTDB): domain Bacteria; phylum Bacillota; class Clostridia; order Oscillospirales; family Ruminococcaceae; genus RGIG3102. The sequence continues at coordinate 8,221 of JAFVOU010000042.1, forward strand.
CAAGAGTAAAGCGTTCTCTGTCCCAGTCGCATGAAGAACCAAGCTTTTTAAGCTGTTCAATAATTCTGCCGCCGTAAACGCGTTTCCATTCCCATGCGCGTTCAAGAAATTTTTCACGGCCAAGGTCTTCTTTTGTAAGACCTTCTTTTGCCATTGCTTCTACAATTTTAGCTTCTGTTGCAATGGAAGCGTGGTCTGTGCCAGGAACCCACAGTGCAGCAAAGCCCTGCATTCTTTTATAACGGATAAGGATATCCTGCAGTGTGTTATCCAGAGCATGGCCCATATGCAGCTGACCTGTGATGTTTGGAGGTGGGATTACAATTGTGTAAGGTGTTTTGTTTTCATCAATTTCTGCGTGGAAATATTTGTTTTCCAGCCAGTTTTTGTAAACTTTGTCTTCAACCTTTTTAGGGTCGTAGATTTTTTCAAGTTCTTTCATTTTCTTTCTCCTTTTTTCAAGATTTGGAGCAAATAAAAAATCGCCCCATCATAAAAATGTATGGGACGATTGCTATAACCGTGGTACCACCCAAATTGATACAAAAAATGTATCCACTCGAATTGCCTTTAACGCAGGATTACGGAAAAGGCTACTTATTTTCACCCTTTCGGCTCCAAAGCTACACAAAAAATCTGTTTTACTGCGTTGCACCGTACCGCAGCTCTCTGCAAAAACTACAATTTTCTGCCTCTTTTTCCAAGCCTTTAGATATAAAATTACAATTAAATGTACTAAATAATTTTAATACTTATAATAATAATTGTCAAGATTTAAAAATAATACTTGCAATTCTTTAAAATTTGTACTACAATTTGTTCATTGTTGTAAAAATAAAATAGTGAGGTATATAGATAATGGCAGAATTCAAATACGAAATTGTTGAAAAACTCGGCGTACTTTCTCAGGGCAAAGGCGGCTGGCAGAGAGAACTTAATCTTGTAAGCTGGAATGACAGAGAACCAAAATATGATCTTCGTGACTGGAGCGAAGGCAACGAAAAAATGGGCAAAGGCATCTCTCTTACAGCAGAAGAAGTTGCTGTTCTCAAAGAACTCCTTGACGAAATCGACCTGTAATACAATAATTGCAGATTTGGCTGTAATTTTCTTTAAAAGAAAGTTACAGCTTCTTTTTTTATACAAATTTTTATGATATAGTAATTGTATTATATTAAATATCAATCCAAGGAGGTTTCCCTATGGACTATAAATCTGAATTTCTGGAAATTTTTGACAGGTATGTAACCCGCAACGGCAAGGAAAGACTGCTGGACTGGCTTTGCGGCACCGACTTTTTTGTTGCCCCTGCCTCTACACGTTTTCATGGTGCCTGTGAATGCGGTCTTGTAATGCACAGCCTTAATGTATATAAGCTTCTCAAAGAAAAATGCACCCTTGGCGGATACGATTACAGCGACGAAACAATAGCCCTTGTTGCTCTCTGCCATGATTTCTGCAAAATCAACCTTTATCACGAAGGCACACGCAATGTTAAAAACGATGCTACAGGTCAGTGGGAAAAGGTGAAAATCTACACAAGTGAAGACCCTTTCCCATATGGTCATGGCGAAAAGAGCGTTTTTCTTATCGAACGCTTTCTGCGCCTGACCACCGAAGAAGCAATGGCTATACGCTGGCATATGGGCGGTTTTGACGATTCTGCCCGTGCAGGCAACTATTCAATAGGTGAAGCATTCAAGCGCTACCCTCTTGCTGTTATGGCTCACCTTGCCGACCTCGAAGCAACATACCTTTTGGAAAAAGGCACTTCAACAGTAAATAAATAATCAACATAAAAGCGACATCATATCTGCTGTATGATGCCGCTTGTTTTTTATCCTATAATTTTTGCAATTGTGTCCAGCACACTATCTGTGAGTGTTTTTTTCTGTACAGGTTTTGCCTTTACTGCATATGTACCGACTGTCTGCTGTGGTCTGCGTTTTTCAGGTGTTTTTTTATATTTCGGTTCAGCTACACTTGTGTCCATATCGTCAATTTTTGCTTTATAGCCGTCCACCTGTTCTTCAATGGTTTTTGCAGAAGAATCCATTGTTTCCATAGCTTTCTGCAGCTTTGCAAAAGACTGCTCCAGCTGTGCTTCCACACGGGCAATTTCACCTTTAAGGTCTGTAACGTCATTTGCCAGTTTAGATGCCTGCTGTGCCATAGCTTTTTGTGTTTCTTCCGCCTGCCAGTGTGCCTGTTCGATAATTTCTTCAGCTTTCATCTGTGCTTCAATAAGGCACTCGCCGATTTTATCCTGACGTTTTTTCCAGCTGTCATTGTCTGCCGCAAGAAGTTCGCATCTTGTTTTAAGACTGAAATTTTCTCTTTTGATTTCGATAAGTTCACCGTCTTTGGTAAGCAGCAGATTTTTATAATGCTCTATCTGATTTTTAAGTTCGGTATTATTGTTTTTAAAATATTCAAGCTCTGCACTGAGTTCCTTTATTTTATCAACAGTAAGTGTTAAATCCTGCTTGTTTTCCTGGCATTTTGATGTGAGGGTATCAATTTCCTGCTGGTACTCCTGCTGTTTTCGGGCATACTCGTCCTCACGCTCTTTAAGCTGTTTTACAAGTGTATCTATATACTCCAGCACCTGTGTTCTGTTAAAGCCCATTACACTTTGTTTAAAAACCACATTATCCATAGGTCAGTTACCTTCAATCAAAATTTTTATTGCTTCTATTGCTGTTTTTATTGCTTTTTCTGTATCGTGCTCTTCGTCGCGGTCAAGACCTGCCTTTGCACGTTCCTGGTTCCATACGCAAAGCATAACTGCACCTGCCTTTGCACCAAGGCTTGAACACACTGTAAACAGTGCTGCAGATTCCATTTCACTGGCAAGACAGCCACCTTTTATCCATGCCTGCCACTTGTTTTCCAGTTCGTAGCTTACAGGCATACGGTGTGGTGCGTGCTGTCCGTAAAAACTGTCCTTACACTGCACAACACCAACGTGATAATCATATCCAAGTTTTTTTGCTGCATCACGAAGTGCACAGGTGATATCAAGGTCAGGTACTGCAGGAAATTCTATCGGCAGATATTCTTTGCTTGTACCCTCCATACGGATTGCACCGTTAACCACAATGACATCCCCTGCTTTTACATTCATCTGCATACCACCGCAGGTGCCTATGCGGATAAAGTTTGTGACACCAAGCTGATAAAGTTCTTCAATGCATATAGCTGCTGACGGTCCGCCGATGCCTGTGGAGACACAAAGCACTTTTTCGCCATTCAGTTCGCCAAGATAAGAGTTGTATTCCCTTTTCTGGCCGATTTTCTGCGGATTGTCAAAAAAAGCAGCTATTTTAGGCACACGGTCAGGGTCACCGGGTAAAATTGCATACTTCGCTCCCTGAATGTCACTTTTACTCAGATTTATATGGTAAAGTTTTTCTTCCATAACCGCGCCTCCTTATATTTTTTCAAAAAAAGCCACCGTTTGTGACGATGGCTTTTGCTTTTTAAACTCCGAAGTTGCTGCCGCTGTTTCTTCTCAGAATTCTGATAACATCGTCAAGATAGTCTGTATCTTCAAAGCTTTTTTCTTCTTTAACAAATTCTCTTGCTTCTGTAGCAATATCTTCTGCAGGCGGAGCTGTCTGCACAGGAGCTGCTGTTGCAGGTACTGTGTTTGCTGTCTGCTGCACTGTAACAACAGGTTCTGCTTTGCGTGTTGTAAGCTCTGCTTCCGGTTTGTCATCAAAGCCTGTTGCAACAACTGTAACTTTAAGCTCGTCCACAAGGTTAGGGTCAAATGCTGCACCCCAGATGATGTTTGCATCCGGATGAGCAGAAGATGTGATAAGTGTTGCTGCTTCTTCAACTTCTTCAAGACCGATATCCTGGCTGGATGTGATGCTGATGATAACACCGCGTGCACCGCTGATGGATGTTTCGAGAAGCGGAGACTGAATTGCTGCATGTGCTGCTTCTGCCGCTTTGTTAGGACCTGTTGCACGGCCAACACCCATATGTGCATAGCCTGCATCCTTCATAACAGCGCGAACGTCTGCAAAGTCAAGGTTGATAAATGCTGGAACATTGATAAGTTCAGAAATGGATTCAACACCCTGTTTGAGAACATTGTCTGCAATTTCAAAAGCATTTACCAGAGTAATTTTTTCATCAGACACATATTTAAGTCTGTCGTTAGGTATAACGATAAGGCTGTCCACATTTTTAAGCAGATTGGAGATACCCTGCTGTGCTGTTGTCATTTTTCTTTTGCCTTCAAATGCAAAAGGTTTGGTAACGATACCAACTGTAAGGATGCCCTGTTCTTTTGCAATTTCAGCAATGATAGGTGCGGAACCTGTGCCTGTGCCGCCGCCCATACCGGCTGTGATAAATACCATTTGACAGCCTTTGAGTGCTGCTGCAATTTCGTCACGGCTTTCTTCTGCCGCACGCTGACCGATTTCAGGGTCTGCACCCGCACCACGGCCTTTTGTAAGCTTTGCACCAAGCTGAACTTTCTGTGTTGCCTTGGAGGTAGACAAAGCCTGTGCATCTGTGTTCATGGATATAAATTCCACACCTTTAAGGCCCGCAACCACCATGCGGTTAACTGCGTTGCCGCCACCGCCGCCTGCGCCTACAACTTTTATATTGGTTGTTGCAACTACATCATCTTCTAAGAAAAAGCTCATATATATTATCCTCCGGAAAAGGTTAGTTTCGGTAAAATTCTGTTTTAAAATATTATTATCCTTATTTTATAAGTATATCAAAAAGAAATACTTATTTCAATATCTTTGCTTAAAAGATATCACAATTTATTGTCTTGTATAAATTGCCTCACCACTATTTGTAGCGTTTATTGTACCATGCTCCCCTTCAGGGATTTTTTCACTTATTATTTTGCTGCACATCTTTATCTTATACTCTATATCCAGCACGGTACCAAATTCTATTGTTATACGGCTGTCGTATTCTGCAGACAGCGAATTGTCATCGCGGACAGAAACTTTTGTTATTTTTTCCATTTTGTTTTTTTCCAGCTGACGGACAAGATTTTTTGCCTGTTCGATTTTTTCGCTGTTTTCCACATCCAGGTCAAGCCATACTGTTTCAGGCGGCGGCTCACTGCCGTTGCGCAGATAACGGAACTGCTGTGAATATATTTTATACACGTTATCCTGCACTGTATAATAGCTTTCCACACTGTCGGTGAGAGTTACCTCGATAATATCAGGAAAACGTTTTACTATCCTTACATCTTCAAGGTATTTAAACTCGTTCAGCAGGTTTTCTTCCAGAGTATCCGTATCCACCCTGAACATACTTTCTTCCGCAGGAATTGCCATAAAACCGGTTATTTCCTCCGGGGTAAAAATTTCGCTGCCGTTTACATTTACGGTTTTTACAACAAACAGCAGTTTTGAGCTTGCATAAAACAAAGCACCGATAACCACAGCACCAAGTACAACGCCGATTATGCGTTTTACAAGTCTGCGTCTGCGTATTGTCTTGCGGGAAACACGTTTAGGCGACCGTGAATCAGCCGCCTTTTTTATATTATTCTTTTTTAACTTCTGTCTGCTGTCCAAACGTATCTCTCCTTATGTCCCCGCCAAGTGCGGAAAAAACTTCTTCAATTTTTTCATATCCCCTGTCGATATATTCCAGACCTTCTATGGTAAATTTTCCTCTTTTAGCCAGTGCTGCCACAACCAGGGCTGCACCTGCACGCAGGTCAGCCGCTTTCAGTTCTGCACGGTATATATTCTGCCCTGCAGTCTGATAATACCTGCTTCCGTCCGTCCTGCAGCACAAACCAAGTTTTTCAAATTCGGGTGCATATGAAAATCTGTTTTCAAAAATTCCCTCTGTCAGCACAAGTGTCCCGTTGTTATTCACAAGAGCACTGCTTAACAGCGGTCCCATATCAGTAGGAAACGAAGGATAATATCCCGTATGTACATTTATATCTGCCGCAGCACGGAAACCTTTTACCGCCAGTGCATTTTCTGCAAAATGCAGTATATTCAAACCTGTTTTTTCCAGCATTTTTTCAAAAATGCGCATATATTCAGCAGGATAGTTTTTTATAAAAACCATACCTTTGCATGCATTTACTGCACTTAAAACCGTTGCTGCAAAAATTCTGTCTGCTATGGGAGTATATTCCACACCGCTGAGACTTGCCACACCCTGAATTATTATTTCACTTTTCCCTGCCCCTGTTATTCTTGCCCCTGCACACCGCAGAAACCGCGCAAGGTCTGCAACTTCCGGCTCCCGCGCACAGTTGCGCAGAATAGTTATTCCTTTCGCTGTTGCCGCCGCCATAAGCAAGGTCTGTGTTGCTCCCACACTTGCTGTGTGCAGACGGAAGGTTGCGCCTTTAAGACCATCAGGTGCACTGACCGTTATACTGTCATCACGGCACTCGATTTCGGCTCCCATTTTTTCCAGCCCTGCAAGATGAATATCTATCTGTCTTTTGCCAAGATTGCATCCGCCGGGCAGACAAATTTCAACCTTGCCTCTCCTGTAAAGAACCGGTGCAAGATACAGTATGCTTGAACGCATTTTTTTGCAGAGTGAATTGTCGATTTTACAGATTTCGCCGTCAGCATAGCTGATATGCAGATTGCCGTCGGCAGTATATGCCCTGCAGCCAATGGTGTTTATTATATCCATGCTGACATTTACATCCAGCAAAGCAGGACATTTTTTTATAACACTTTCTCCGTCCAGCATTAGTGATGCCGCAGCTATGGGCAAAACAGAATTTTTTGCTGCAGGAACCGTGACACATCCGCGCAATGCTTTTCCGCCGTAAACAGTAAGTCTTTCCAAAAAATATCACCCCATTTAGCTTATAATATGCTATGGGGTGATATTGTGTGTAAAATTATAAATCCAGATTTTCGTATATTATATCAACACAGCGAGGGTTATATGCTGTTTTTGCCCTCTGTCCCATATCTGTTATAAGCTGTGGGTTCTGATACAGTTTTTCAAAGCTTTCAACAATTGTTTTTTCGTTAAGATTTTTTTCTTCAATAAGAATTGCCGCATCAATATCGCTTAATACCTTGCCATTATAGAACTGATGGTTTTCAGCAACATTTGGTGATGGAATAAGTATTGATGCCTTGCCCATACAGCTGAGCTCGGCAATTGTAAGTGCACCACAACGGCAGATTATAATATCTGCTGCTGCCATATATTTTGCAATATCGTAAAGATATTCGTTAACGATAATTCTGTCAGGGTTGTTTATGTTATTTTCCTCAAGGAATTTTACAAAGTTTCCTTCGTCATATCTGCCCACAACGTGATAGTGAACAATATCCTCACGGTTTCTGTTATGTAACACAAGATGCTGCATAGCTTTGTTTACCATAGCTGCGCCAAGGCTGCCGCCAAAGGACAGCACAACTTTTTTGCCCGCAACGCCAAGTTCTGCCTTTGCTTTTGCTGTATCTGCAAGTGTGATTTCTTCACGCACAGGGTTGCCGCAAACAATGCATTTTTCAGGATAAGCCATAAATCTGCTTGCCTTTTCGGTTGCAACAAAAACCTTGTCCACGTTTTTTGACAGCAGCTTGTTTGTAACACCCGCAAACGCGTTCTGTTCGTGAAGTGCTGTCTTTATGCCTCTTTTTGCAGCACGCAGCACAATAGGTCCCGAAACATATCCGCCTGTCCCCATAACCAGGTCAGGTTTAAAGTCGTTGAGTATTTTATCTGCTGCCCTGTTGGCTGTAAGCAGATTTTTTAATGTTATAAGATTTCTTTTTATGTTTTCAGGGGAAAAACTGCGCTGAAAGCCTGTAACCTCCATATGGCTGAATTTATATCCCGCCTGTGTAACAAGCTTATACTCCATCCCCTGTTTTCTGCCCACAAACATAATGTCTGCATCAGGATGTTCTTTTTTTATTTTTTCAGCAACTGCAAGACCGGGATTGATGTGGCCTGCAGTGCCGCCTGCAGCAATTATAACTTTCATATCTATTCTCCTTTTTCAAGGTTTGCATAACGTGAAACCGACAGAACTATCCCCATTTCACCAAGCAGCATAAGCAGTGAAGTGCCTCCTTCGGAAAAAAACGGAAGACTGATGCCCGTATTCGGTATCGTATTTGTTGCAACTGCAATATTGAGAAAAGCCTGAATGGTTATCTGCGAAATAACCCCCACAACCAGCATTGCACCAAATTTATCCTTTGCCCTGAATGCAATATACATACCGCGCAGCAGCAGTGCAAGAAACAGACATATAACAAGCATACCGCCGATAAATCCAAGTTCCTCACAGATAACCGCAAAAATAAAGTCGTTCTGCGGTTCAGGAAGATGCAGATGTTTCTGTCTGCTGTTGCCAAGACCAAGGCCAAACAGACCGCCGCTGCCTATGGCAAGCAGACTCTGATAACTCTGATAGCCACTGCCACGCAAATCACTTTCAGGATTCTGCCACGCTGTAATACGCGACATTGCACGGTCCCAAAGTCCTGCAGGGTTAAGAAAATATGCCATCACTACTGCCAGTACAACAAGCAGAACCCCCAGAAAGAAAAACTTTTCGTTGGTGCCGCCAATCCACATCATAATTGCACCTATTGCACATATGATAAGTGTAGCGGAAATATGAGGTTCCACAATAACAAGGCCTGCTATGGACCCCAGCAGAATGAGAAACGGCAGTAGACCATATTTGAATGTACGCATTTTCTGCGTACCAAACCGCTGTATCCAATCGGCAAATATCAGGATAACTGTAAACTTTGCAATCTCTGAAGGCTGAAAAGTAGGTCCGCCCGGAATAAAAATCCACCTGTTTGCATAGTTGATTTCCGGCATAAAGAAAACCAGCACCAGCAGAATATAAGTTATACCCAGAATCAGCAGTGTGTAACGTCTCCAGATATGATAATCCCATTTTGAAACAAACATCATTATCCCAAGACCTGCCGCTGCATAAAGGGCCTGGTCCTTGATGTAGTGCAGACTGTCGCCGCGTTCGTAAAGACCCTTAACATAACTTGCAGAATAAAGCATTATAAGCCCTACCCCAAGCAGGATAATGGTTATAACCAGCAAAGGCAAATCCACATTTGTGCCCTTTTCGGCAAAGCGGAAAAAACTTTTTATATTAAATTTTCTGTTGCGGTGTTTTCTCTGCTCCAAAAGGATATACCTCTTTCTCTGTAAATTTTAACACATATACATATAAAGATAAGCCAGGGCACTGAAAATAATTGCAACCAGACTGAATACGCACACAATTTTAACCTCGCTCCAGCCGCTCATTTCGTAATGGTGGTGGATAGGGCTCATCTTGAAGATACGTTTGCCGTGTGTAAGTTTAAAGTATGTCACCTGAATCATAACGCTGAGTGCTTCGATAGTATAGATGATACCGATAAGTACAAGCACCTCCGGACGGTTTACAGCCCATGCCATTGCAACAACACTGCCGCCAAGGAACATACTGCCTGTGTCGCCCATAAACACTTTTGCAGGATAGAAATTCCACACAAGGAAACCTGCAAGGGCACCTGCAAGAGCACATGCAAAAATGGAATTTGCATAGTAACCGTAAGATGCCGAAATCATAAAGAATCCAAGTGCAACTATAAATGTTACACTGGAGCACAGACCGTCGATACCATCGGTAAGGTTAACAGCATTAACCATAAAAGTGATACCTGCAAAAACGATAGGATAGTAAAAATATCCAAGATCAACAACACCAACCCACGGAATTGTAACCGCTGTGCTTATATGGCCAATCATATACTGTGCAACAAGAAATGCTGCTGTTACAGCAAACTGAAGCACAAGTTTCTGTTTTTCGGTAAGACCGAGGTTGCGTTTTTTTACAACCTTGATATAGTCATCAACAAAGCCGATAAAACCAAAAGCCAGTGCTGTAATAACACTGATAAGCAGGCTCATATTCTGATTCTGGTATGTTTCCTGCATAAGTGCCGGTTCGCTGTTTAAAAGAAGTGAATACCCTGCAATTATACCGGCAAGTGTACCTGCAAAAAACATAAGGCCGCCCATTGTAGGTGTACCCTGTTTTGTCTGATGCCATGTAGGACCGATTTCGTTTATAGTCTGCCCGTATTTAAGCTTTCTTAACCAAGGGATAACAACATAACCGCTCATGGCTGTGATAAGAAAAGCCGCAAAAGTAGCAACCAAAAATGATATTCTAACCATAAAAACTCCTGTATTTTAATAAACCTTTTCTATAATCTGCTCAAATGCCATGCCTCTGCTTGCCTTAAAGATAACTGTGTCACCTTTCTGCATAATGGATTTGAGATAATCTGCCAAAGCCTGCTTTGTGTTAAACAGCTGGCCTGCGCCGAAACCTTCGGCAATAAAGCGTGCTTTATCGCCAAAACACAGCATAACGTTTACACCCTGCTGTCTTGCATATTCGCCCACTGCAAAGTGCATTCTGTCACTGTCTTCGCCAAGTTCCAGCATATCACCGAACACACAGATTTTTCTGCCTCCTGCGATGGTGCAAACTGTGTTTACCGCAGCACGCATACTGTCAGGGCTTGCATTGTAGCAGTCTTCCACAAATGTGATACCGTCTTTTTCCACAACCTTGCCGCGCATACCGCTTGGCACATAGCCTGCAAGATTTTTTGCTGTCTGCACAGGGTCAAAACCCATAGCTGTAACAACTGTATATGCAGAAAGGGCATTCATAACATTGTGCATGCCCACAGCAGGAATTGTACACTGAACTTCACCGTGAACCTTGTCGCAGATTGTAAATTCGGTGCTTAAACCTTTGCTTACAATATTTTTTGCTGTTACATCCGCATCTTTGTTTTCGATGGCAAAATATTTTACATTAAGCGGATTTTCAACCTTTGCGGATTTTAAAAATTTATCATCGCCGTTAAGAACAAGAACACCGTCTTTGTCCATACCGTCGCACATTTCCATTTTGGCTTTAAGGATATTTTCCTGGCTGCCAAGCTTTTCAAGATGGCTTACACCTATACAGGAAATAACCGCATATTTCGGCTTTGCCGCACAGGAAAGTTTGTGGACATCACCAAGGTCATCCATGCCCATTTCCAGAATTGCATATTTATCGCTGTGTGTAAAACCGAAAATTGTCTGCGGCATACCGATTTCGTTGTTGTGGTTGCCAAGGCTGCGCACTGTCTGTGCAAAAGGTGCGAGTGCTGTATAGACAAAATCCTTTGTGCTGGTTTTGCCAACACTGCCTGTTACACCGATAACCTCAATATCAAAAATATCTCTGTGGTTTGCGCCAAGCTGAATGCTTGCATCAAGAATATTGGGTACTATAGCCTGCTTGTGTGCAGGTACGTTTTCGATATAGTTTTCGGTCAGCACATAGCAGGCACCCATTTCGATTGCCTTTGCCGCATAGTCCTCACCGTTTACCCTTTCGCCACGGATAGCAAGAAAAACACTGTCTTTTTCCACCTTGCGGGAGTCAACTACAACGGAAGATACAACAACATCTTCCATAGGTACTGCAATATCTTTTAAAAGCTGGGACAGATAAATCTTTTCCAATTTATTTTTCATTCCTTTTTTTCATATATTCTTCTACTATTTTATGTTCGTCAAGGTAGAGTGTGATTTTATCTATAACCTGATAATCCTCATGACCTTTGCCGCACAAAATAAGTATGTCATTATATTGTAACATATCCAGTGCCATTTTAATAGCTTTTCTTCGGTCAACTTCGGTAATATGAGGTATTTTATTTTCGATTAACCCGCCAACTGCATCATCGATAATGCTCTGTGGGTCTTCGCCGCGTGGGTTATCGCTGGTAAGCACCGCAAAATCAGCATATTTTGCAACTGCTTCGCTCATATATTTTCGTTTTTTAGGGTCGCGTTCGCCTGCACATCCGTAAAGCACAATAAATCTGTTCTGTGCAAAGGGTTTAAGCCCGCTTAAAACATTTTCCAGACCGTCAGGTGTGTGGGCATAGTCGCAGATAACGGTAAACGGTTCTTTGACAAGCACCTCACATCTGCCTTTAACCCCTTTTATATTTTTCATGTCTGCACATATATCTGCAATATCAAATCCGAGGCACTGACAGGCAAGGGCACTGCCTATTGCATTCTGCACCGAATATTCACCCGGCATGGAAAATTCCACACGGTTGATGCTGCCGCAGCTTACCATAATAAATTTTGAACCTGTTCCGCTTAACTGAATGTTTTTTGCGGTGCAGTCAGCACTGTCATCCTTAAGCGAGAATGTAACAGTATTTTTTTCGCTGCCTTTGTACTGCTGTGCAATACGTCTGCCGTATTCGTCATCGGCATTGATAATGATATTTTTGCTGTTTTCAAAAAGAATACATTTTGCTTTAAAGTATTCTTCCATTGTCTTGTGATAATCAAGGTGGTCCTGTGTAAGATTGGTAAATACCGCAACATCAAACAGAATGCCATAAAGTCTCTGCTGAACAAGCGCCATGCTGGAAACTTCCATAACAACATATTCGCATCCGCTTTTATACATCTGATTCAGCAGCACATTAAGTTCCCATGCCTGCGGTGTTGTGTATTTTGCAGGAATATCCTGGTCGCCTATCATATTCTGTATTGTACCGATAAGCCCCACCTTTTTTCCCTGCTGCTGCAGGATATCCTTGATAAGATAGGTGGATGTTGTTTTGCCGTTGGTGCCTGTGATACCAATCATCTTCATTTTGCGGGAAGGATTGTCAAAAAAGTTTGCACAAAGCAAGGCATATGCCTTTTTGCTGTCAGGTACAATAATCTGATTTGGAACACCCATATCTCTTTCGCAAACGATAAGCTGTGCACCAATTTCTGCTGCTTTCTGTGCAAAGGTGTGTCCGTCAAAACTGCCGCCCTTGCAGCACACAAACGCACAGCCTTTTTCCACCTTGCGGGAATCATCGGTAACAAATGATATTTCACAGTCATTGATTTTTCCTCTGTATTCAATTCCATTCAACAAAGACAGTACGTTCATAAGTCTTTCCTTTCGATATTATTCAAATGCAGTTGTGGTGGTAAGATTTATCTCCACAACAGTGCCCATAGGTATTTTTTCACCCGACGGTATTGCCTGCGAAATAACCACTGCATCACTGCCGGAAGCAGAAACACCGCTGAATTTTACGTTGAGTCCCAGCCCACGCATTATGTTTTCGGCATCAGATGCAGATTTATTTGTCAGGTCAGGAACTGTGACCATTACACTTTCTGTATCAGCGTCGGTATACAGCACAACAATGCTGCCTTTCTGAACCTTCATACTGTTCAGCGGGAACTGGGAAACAACGGTATTACCGCTGCCCACAACCTTAACATTAAAGCCTGCACGCTGCAAAGTTACCCTTGCATCTGTTACATTTTGTCCGGTTACATAGTTTACATGCTGGCTTACATTTGCTTTTTCAGCCTCGGTATATACCGGTTCCACACCAAGATACGGAAGTATTTCACCCATAAGGTCACCTACAACAGGACCTGACAGGTTACCGCCGTAGTATGAATATGTTCTTGGTTCGTCAAAGAATATAAGTATTGCAATTTCAGGGTCATCACAAGGTGCAACACCAACGTAGGAAGCAATATAGTCATCGTCCATTGCTGTGTCCAGTTTCTGTGATGTACCGGATTTGCCGCCTACACGGTAACCCGGAACATAGGACCATCTTGCATTGTAGTTTGTGCCGTTTTCCAGCAACATACCACAGATAAGTTCGCTAACTTCTTCACTGATAACCTGACGTTTAGGTTCCGGTGTAAGATCTTTTACCACATTGCCGTCCTCATCCACAAGTGAGGAAACAAGATGTGGTGTAACAAGGTTGCCGCCGTTTACCGCTGTGGCAACCGCTGTAATCATTTGTATAGGTGTAACTTTAAAGGTCTGGCCGAAAGAGTTACTTGCCAGACTTGTTTCGTTCATTGTCTGTGCATTGTAGGTAATGCTTTTCTGTTCGCCCGGCAGGTCTATACCTGTTTTCTCGGACATACCAAAGGATTCAAAGTAATCCACAAATGTCTGGATACCCATTCGCTGACCCATATCTATAAATGATGGGTTGCAGGACTGGATAAGTGCCTGTTCGAATGTAAGCGGGCCGTGACCTGAAGTCTGGTTGCACTTGATACGCCAGCCTCCGACTTCAACATAACCTTTGCAGTAAAAGCCCGTGTGTGTTGTTGCCGCACCGCTATCCAGTGCTGATGCTGCCGTTACAATTTTGAAAACCGAACCAGGCTCGTAAAGGTCAGAAACCGCCTTGTTTCTCCACTGTGTCTGACGTGCCTGACTTACCGCATTGTTGTATTCTGCGTCATCTGTAATGGCTTCTATTGCAGCCTTTACCTCTTCATCGTATATTTCAAAAGGCTGGTTAGGGTCAAAGTCCGGTTTGGTTGACATTGCATAAATTTCGCCTGTTTTAACGTTCATAACAATGCCTACACCACGGCACTGTACGTTGTATTCTTCAACCTTGGCGGACAGACGTTTTTCAAGAAAATGCTGTATTGTCTCGTCTATTGTGGTAACAAGGCTGTAGCCGTTGCGGGCTGCATTGAGTTCTTCATATTCATAACCCATATCAAGCCCCCAGCCGTTTTTAGCCGAAATTACCCTGCCCTGAACACCTGTAAGTTCTTCATCATAATAACTTTCAAGCCCTGCAAGACCCTGATTGTCGGTGCCGCAGAAACCAAGAATTGTTGCAGCAAAACTGCCGTAAGGATAATAGCGTTTGTAATCTTCCACAAGATTTACACCATCTATTTCTTCCTCCTGACACCACTGACGGATGGCATCTGCTTCGGGTTTATCTATTTTATATTCAATTATCTCGTAATAGCTGCTGGTTTTTTTAAGTTTTTCAAGGGTTCTTTCCCTGTCTGCACCAAGAATTTCTTCCAGCTTTTCTGCAATGCGTGCATGCTGTTCTTCATCGCTTTCTGCAGGAGAAACAAAAACCGTCCAAACAGTTGCACTCTGTGCAAGCACCTTCATATTGCGGTCATATATTGTGCCGCGTTTAGGGGATATTTTTGTATCCCGCAGCTGTATCGAAGATGCCTTGACCTTGTATTCCTCGTAATTTACAATCTGAACATTAATCATATTGTAAACAATACAGGCAACACCAAGAAAAACGAACAGCATAACAAGATTTGCTCTTTTGCTCATTTTTGATGTCACTTTATTCTGATTAACCTTTGAATTTTTATCCAAGACAATAACCTCGTTTATTAAATGTCCATATACAGAAAACAGGGCTTACTGTTAAGAGGTCTACACGCAAGTCATAGCGTGAACCCCTAAGTGTAAACCCTTGTTGTTTATGTATATTTTTTTATTGTGCAAAATATGACAAAACCGGCTGAACGGCTTCTTCGATTTTATCACCTAAATTTTCACCGCTGAACTCCACCTTGTTTTCGCTTTCTATTTCGATGTATTCAACCTGTGCGGAATCCATTTTTACCATACCCAAAACATTCACGGCATAGTCTTCGATTTCATTCAGACTCATACGGCTTTCCAGTGTAAAATCAAGATATGCTTTTTCACTTTCAAGTTCAGTGATTTCTTTCTGCACCTGTGAGATATCTGTTGTAATTTCTGTAATCTGGCTGTTTGTGTAGATAACACCTATAACCATACTTACAGCAACTGCTATGGACAATACGTTCAGAACAGTTTTAAAGGCTTTTTTATTTTTAAGCTTAACAGTTTTTGCCTGCTGCTGTGGCTTTGACTGTTTTTCCGGTTTTGGCTCCAGCAGAGATTCGTACATCGACAAATCATATGCAATATTCTGTCTGTCCATAACTTGTTTCTCCTTTACAGTTTATTATATGTTCTGCTTAAAGTTTTTCTATGATTCTCAGTTTTGCGGAACGGCTGCGGCGGTTTTCTTCCTGTTCCTGTGTGTCCGCTTCGATTGGTTTTTTGGTTATCAGTTTACCTTTTGCCTTACCGCCGCAAACACATATCGGCAGTTCTTTAGGACAGGTACAGCTGATTGTAAGGTCTTTAAAATATTGTTTAACCATTCTGTCTTCGAGAGAATGGAATGTAATGATACACATTCTGCCGCCCGGATTAAGCATTTCAAACAAATCTTCAAGCGCATCCTTAAGTGCACCAAGTTCGTCATTTACTGCTATGCGCAAAGCCTGAAATGTTTTTCTGGACGGATTTTTGCTTTTGCGGCGTTCTGCTGCAGGATAAGCGCTGTTTACAATTTCACTTAACTGTGTGGTTGTTGTAATAGGCTGTGTTTCGCGGTAGGCCACGATTTTTTTAGCAATACCGTATGCAAATTTTTCTTCACCGTATTCACGGAGTATATCTGTAATCTCCTGCAGGGAAAGTGTGTTTACAAGGTCTGCCGCAGAAGGTCCTTCCTTGCTCATACGCATATCAAGATATGCTTCGGCATTATAGCTGAACCCGCGTTCGGCAGTATCCAGCTGATAACTTGATACACCAAGGTCAAGCAGCACACCGTCTATTTTTTCTATGCCCTCTTTTTTAAGGGCATATTTTGCATCACGGAAGTTTGTCTGTATAACCTTTGCAGGCAAACCGCTTAATCTTTCTGTGGCAACTGCAACTGCATCAGGGTCCTGGTCAAGACCGTACAGCATACCCTCTGTCAGATGCTTTGCAATTTCTCTGGAGTGTCCTGCGCCGCCACAGGTACCGTCCACATAAATGCCGTCAGGCTTTATGGCAAGACCGTCAATACACTGTTCAAGCATTATTGATTTGTGGCTGAATTCGCTCATACTAAAACTCCAGTTCTTCCATTGCTGCTTCGATATCAGCAAAGTCCATTTCGCTTTCCTGTTTTTCGTAAGCTGCTTTATCCCAAATTTCAACGTGGTTGCCCGCGCCGATAATTATTACGTCTTTTGTTATATTTGCGTGATTTTTAAGGTACTGCGGCAGCAGGATACGCCCCTGCTTGTCCGGTGTTACATCCATAGCATTTGCATAAAGCATTCGCTGGATATCGCGGGTTTTAACCATACTTTTTGCTTTGAGGATTTCGGCAATTCTGTTCCATTCTTTTTCGGCATAGCCGATGATGCATCCGTCAAGCCATTTGGTTATATAGAATGTTTCGCCAAGTTCCGCACGCAGTTTCGGAGGAAAGTTCACACGGCTTTTGGCGTCAAGTGTATGTTCGTATCTGCCTATAAGCATAAACTTTACCTCCTTCTCAAAACTACGGGTTTGCGGCGATTTTTAAAACTTTCGCCCACAACTGCCCACAACTACCCACTTTTATACCAAAATAATATCATAAATTGCTGTCAAATGCAATATAAATATATGAAATTCACAAATTAAATTTTGTGAAAAATCCACATTTCAAGCGGTTTTTTGACATTTTTCATCTTTGGAAAAGTTTTCCACTTGCTGCTCTTGATATGTTGATAAAATGCATTGCAAAAGTTATAATAATTTTATAAAAATATCCTTTGGAGACAGTTTTATGAAGCATCTGACAGAAGATTTTTTTACACAGAATGCTTATGATGCCGCACAGCAGCTTATAGGCAAATGGATATGCAGGCGCATTGACGGGCAGGTTTTCAGATTTCAGATTACCGAAACCGAATGCTATATAGGCAGTTTTGACACTGCCTGCCACGCACATAAAGGAAAAACCGCCCGCACACAGATTATGTGGCACGAAGGCGGTGTTTGCTATGTTTATTTGTGTTATGGCATACATCAGATGCTGAACTTTATAACCGGCAGCGAAGGCGAAGCCGAAGGTGTGCTTATCAGAGGTGTGCGTGGTGCCAAAGGTCCTGGCAGGGCCACAAAAGCTATGCAGATTGACAAATCCCTGTATGGAGAAAGTCTGCTTACCAAAGATAAAATATGGGTGGAAGATGACGGAAAAACTTATGAATTATGTTCATCAAAACGCATCGGTATAGGTTATGCAAGCCAGGAAGACCAGGACAGGCTGTGGCGGTTTGAACTGAAAGAATAACCACACTGTTTATAACTTTTATATTTCGTCTCATTATGCAAAAACAGGTTGTCTTTTAAAGACAACCTGTTTTTTATTTTTATAATTTTAATAATTTTTCCGGAGTTTTCTGTGGTACAGTGCAGGCCCGCGGCTTGTCTTTGGCACAACCTGCAGTATTTCGCTTTCGATAAGTTTTTCCATGCGCAGGGCTACAAAAGCATCTCCTATGCCAAGATATTTACCCAATACCCTGCCGATAACCTCTGCCTGAATAAACTCGTCTTCCATCAGGTCAATTTCATCCCAGATATATTTATCATAAATATCCTCCGATACACTGCGCACCTTGCCATTTAATACTGCACGAAGATTGGAGTCCTCACGTTTAAGATTCCACCATTGCTGTGAATATCCCCAGTATTCCCTGGTTTTATCCTGTGTGAATTCAAGATATTTATGCCAGTCCTTCGGTGGCACTTCTCCCCAGCCTAAAAGTTCTGTTATAGTATTTGTTTCTTTGTCAAAAGTATATTTTGGCAGTTTAACCGTATACACTTTGTTCACTTTATCGCTTATATTGCGCAGTTCTGCCATAAACCACAGCAGACCACAGCGTTCGGCAGAAAAATCGCTGTACCATATGCGCACATCTTCCCCGTTTTTTATACGGTTCATAACTGTTTCAAAATCTTCTTTTGCTTTCTCAAACTGTATTTTTGCAGCTTTCTGTGTGTCATCGTCATAGATGCTGTACAAAGCATCCAGAACAGCCAGACGTTTTTCGCCTATGCCCTCTTCGGTTATATCTCCCATATCCCACGCAAGGCCAAAGCAGAATATGTCATCATATCTGTCTCTGAATGTCTGTGATGCTTTAAGGCTGCCCGCTGCACTCTCGCTGAATAAAATTTCTATCATAACTGCCTCCATAACCAAAAAACAAGTTTACGGCTTATATATTCAGTATACCATAAAAATAAAAAAGGGACATATAAATGCCCCTTTATTTTTATAAAAATTAAACTCTGTAGTAAAGTTCGGTTACATAAGCCATATATCTGCAGGTTTCATCATCAAACTGTTCAGGAACAAGACGCCATTTCCAGTTGTTAACCGCTGTGCCAGGTGTATTGATACGTGCTTCGTCGCCAAGTTCAAGATAATCCTGCAGGGAAACAATTGCAAGGTTTGCAGGAGATGAAAGTGTGTGACGGATAAAGCGGTTTTTCTCCCACACTTCTGTATAGAACATCATATACTGACCGGAATAGTTCTTTTCTTCCCAGCTCAAGGAATCGTACCAGCCTTTTGCTGTCTGGTTATCGTGTGTGCCTGTATAAACCACGCAGTTTTTGATGTGGTTATGTAAGAGATATTCGCTTTCCACACCTTTTGTAAAACCAAACTGCATAATTTTCATACCAGGATAGCCTGTTTCATCAAGCAGTTTACGCACACCTGCTGTAATATGACCAAGGTCTTCAGCAATAATTTTTACATCGCCAAGTTCTGCCTTGATTGCTTCAAACAACTCGATACCAGGGCCTTTTTTCCACTTGCCGTTTTCGGCAGTTTCGTCTTTTGCCGGAATGGAATAGAATTTTTCAAAACCGCGGAAATGGTCAATACGTACAAC
This sequence comes from Oscillospiraceae bacterium, assembly GCA_017505635.1. GTDB lineage: Bacteria > Bacillota > Clostridia > Oscillospirales > Ruminococcaceae > RGIG3102. Next base: position 27,877 of record JAFVOU010000042.1, read on the forward strand.
ATCATACATTTCAAACAATGCTTTTACACGGCTTACCCACCATTTAAAGCCTTCTTCTTTATGCACTTTCCAGGCATAGAGCGGATTGCCCCAAAGCTGACCTGTTTTTGAGAAAGCATCAGGCGGACAGCCTGCAACTTCTTTTGGACTGCCATCTTTTTTAAGGTCAAAAAGATGTTTGTTCGCCCATACATCTGCACTGTCAAGACCAAGATAGATTGGAATATCACCAATAAGCTGAACACCGTGTTTGTTAGCATATTTTTTAAGCTCTGACCACTGTTTAAAGAACAGGAACTGAACAAAGCAGTAATAGCCTATCTCTTCACTGAGACGTTCTTTTGCTGCATCCATTGCAGCATCTTCCCTGAGCTTTTCGCCTTTTTTCCACTGTGTCCACGGACCGTTGTTTTCATCACGGAGTGCCATGTACAAAGCATAGTCTTCCAGCCAGTGTGCATTTTTTTCTGCAAAGGTTTTGTATGCCTTTGTTTTGAGCACATCTTTGCCGTTTGCATATGCAAGTTTCAACACAGCTTTTCTGCCTTTTGATACTGCTTCGTAATCAACATGGCTTGGGTCATCACCCCAGTTAACGGAATTGCAGTCTTCTTCTGTAAGATAGCCGTCTTCCACAAGCATATCAAGGTCTATAAAATAAAAGTTGCCTGCAAAAGTGGAATATGCCATATAAGGGCTGTCGCCAAAGCCTGTAGGGCCATGTGGCAGCACCTGCCAGTAACTCTGCTTGCCTGCTTCCAGCTTGTCGATAAAATTGTATGCTTCTTTGCCGAATGTGCCTATACCATATTTTGAAGGAAGGCTGAATACAGGCAGAAGCACGCCTGCTTTTCTTTTTTCGAAAACCATAATCTGTCCTCCGATTTTCTTATTTTAACAGTCTGCGCTGTTTGTGTTTTCTTTATCGGTCACTTTTTCTATTATAAAGCGGGGACCGTATTCGCTTTTTGTACTGTCATCAATTTTTACCGAAAGTATTTTACTATCTGTAATAATTTCTGCAGTTTCGCCTTTCAGCAATTTTTCTGCTGTTTCTTTATCAATAACAGCATTATAATTTTTAAGCTGCAGCGGTTCTTTCCACAGTGTAAACTTGCAGTTGTGGGGCTGCGGCCAGTTTACACAGCCAAACGCCTTTGCGCTTTCCACAATTTCGGCACCGCATCTTGGACAGATGCCAACCACATCATTCTGATACGGCAGTGGTGCATCAAATCCGTTTTTGCCAATGGCAAAGGAATATCGCTGACTGATTATCTTATTAACCGTCTGCAATACATCATTGTACAAATCCTGCGGTGTGGCCTCGTTTTCTTTTATCTTTTCCTGAATAGCCCACCATTTTGCCGTCATATCAGGTTTTTTGATTTCGTCAGGCAGGCAGTTGTACAGTTCCCTGCCCTTCTGGGTAGAGATAAGATTTTTGCCCTTTTTCTCGATATAACCGCGGTTTATAAGGTTGGTGATAATTGCCGTTCTTGTACTTTCGGTACCTATAGAGCCTTTATCCTTGTCGCTGTCCTTGTCTTTGCGCAGCAGCAGTTCACGGATTTCGGGGTCTTTTACATACTTTGCCACCGATGTCATATCCTTGTTCAGGGTAATCTCGGTATAACGTTTAGGCGGCTTGGTTTCAATTTCCTTTATCTCACCATCTGCAACATTTACAGTATAATCTCCCGCAGGCACTTTATCAAGTGGCGACTGTTCGGTATTTTTTTCCTTAAAGTATTTCCGCCAGCCCTGACTTTCGCAGATAAGACTTTGTGCCTTTATGCTATTGTTGTTTTTTAACTGTACAAAAAGTGTTGTCTTATTGTCCACAGCTTCGGGCAGAAACTGTGCAAGATAATACATACAGATTGCAAGATAAACGTTTTTCTGCACCTCGGTAAGCTTGTTCAGGTCCACCTTTGTGCCCGTTGGAATAATTGCATGGTGCGGTTCTTTAACCTTGCGGAAACAGCCCGATTTAATGCCAAGGTCCAGTTCGGGCAGTTCAATACCGGTTATTCCAAGCACCGAGCTTACCACCCTTGGTGCATCGGCGTAATGTTCTTCGTTAAGATATCGGCTGCTGGAACGGTTATATGTAATTGCCTTGTAAATTTCTCGCAGGTCCTGTGCAGCCTTTGAGGTTTCTTCCAGCGAATAGCCAAATTTATTGCCGCAGTAGGTCTGCAGTTCAACCTGATTGAATGGCAGCGGCGGTTTCTCCTTTGCCTTTGCTTTTTCAACTTTGACATCGAGCGGTGTCTTTTTAAGGTAATTCAATGTTCTTTCCAGCATGGATTTATCCAGCACCTTGCCGTTTTCGTCAAGAACAGGGCTGTCGGGATTAGGATAAAACTTTGCTTTTACCCCGTCAAGTTCGCCGTCCAAATTTACATAAAGCTCGTAATAATTAATCTTTGTGTGGTTTTCGATAAGCATATCCCTTGCCACCACAAGCCCCAGTGTAGGCGTCTGCACACGGCCCACATTCATCAGGTCGCGGGTGCGGTTTGAAAGTGTAAAAAAACGGGAATAGTTTATACCCACAATAAAATCCGCCACACTTCTGGCACGGGCAGAATATCCGTTTGGCAGGTGAAGCGTATTGCTTTCCATTTTGCCAAGCTGCTTGCGGATATAGTCCGGGTTGTTGTCGTTGGTGGAAAGACGCAGAACCTCGCCTTTATATTCAAAATATTCAAGTATTTCATCTATCAGCAGCTGTCCCTCGTCATCCGGGTCCCCTGCATGTATAACAACATCTGCCTGCTTAAGCAGATTGCCAATAACATTTACCCTGCCGATTTTGCTTTGGTCAGGCACTATCTGCCAGTTTTCAAAAAATATAGGCAGTGTGTCCCTTGTCCATTTTTTATACTTTATATCATACTCTTCAGGCTGTTTAAGTTTAAAAAGATGACCGAATGCAGATATAACGGTATATTCGCCGCACAGTATGCTGCCGTCCCTCTGGGTGACAGGTTTGTCGGTTATCGCAGCAGCTATGGCTTTGCCAAGCTCCGGTTTTTCTGCAAGAATAAGTTTCACTTTTTACCTCTTTTAATATATACGATATGATAATATTATACCATAAATTCAGGTTGTTTTGGAATTTAATATCGTTGCATTTTGTGAATAATATAGCAAAATATTATATAAATTTATTACTTTTATATATTTTATATACTTAATAAATGTGCTAAAATATATTTAGCTTTTAATTAAAATTTTTATACAGGAGAATTATTATGATCAGATTTGAATGCGACTATGCAGAAGGCGCACACGAAAGAATTCTTAAAAGAATGATTGAAACAAATATGGAACAGACACCTGGTTACGGTCTGGACCCACACTGCGAAAGAGCAAGAGAACTTATCAAAAAAGAATGTGGCAAAGATGTTAATGTTCACTTTATCGTTGGCGGCACACAGACAAATATGATTGTTCTTGCTTCTCTGCTTAAACCATATCAGGGTGCACTTTGTGCTAACACAGGTCACATCGAAGCACACGAAACAGGTGCTATCGAAGCAACAGGTCACAAAGTTATGACTTTGCCAAGCGATGACGGCAAAATCAGAGCAGAACAGATTGAAAAAGCTGTAGAATGGCACTATGCACAGGGCAACCGTGAACACATCACACAGCCAGGCGCAGTTTATATCAGCCACCCAACAGAAAACGGCACTACATACACAAAGGATGAACTTGCCGAAATCAGCGCAACATGCCGCAAATACAATCTCCCATTGTTCCTTGACGGCGCACGTCTTGGCTATGGTATGGCTGCACCAGACAGCACAATCACAATGAAAGACCTTGCAGAATACTGTGACGTATTCTACATTGGCGGCACAAAAGTTGGCGCACTGTTCGGCGAAGCTGTTGTGTTCTGCAATGGCGGCGGCGACTTTGAATTCAGATATCACATCAAACAGCGCGGCGCAATGCTTGCAAAAGGCAGATTGCTTGGTATCCAGTTTGAAACACTGTTCGAAGACGGTCTCTACTACGAAATTTCCAAAGGTGCTATCGACAAAGCAATGCAGATTCGCGATGCATTTGCAGCAAAAGGTATCAAATTCCTTTACGATTCCCCAACAAACCAGCAGTTCCCAATTCTTCCAAACGATATGCTTGCAAAGCTTAACGAAAAATATGCTTCCAGCTACTGGGAAGATGTAGGCCCTGACCACACAGCAGTTCGTTTCTGCACAAGCTGGGCAACAACACAGGAAAATGTTGACGAACTTGTAAAAGACATCGCAGCACTTTAATCAGATAAAAAACTATGCAGCATCAAAAGATGCTGCATTTTTTTTGCTTAAAAAATATATCTGTCATTAAATGGTTTGTTCATAAAACCGGAATTATCCAAATTATTTCAGTTTGAATGCAGTGGCGGCTAATAGTCGCCCGCATACGGCAGCTTATCGCCCCTACGATACTGAAGACAAAACTGTTCGATATATTGAAATTTACTTAAATGTTTTCTTATTGTAAAACAACGCCAGTTTTGTCTCCAAGTTCTTCATGTACAAAAGCTTCCATTTCACTGTGATTTTTGGTCATAAACATACTGAATTTTCCATCTCTGAAACACCAGTATGCAAATGGTTTGTTTTGGTTTTGCATATAAGTGTTTCCGCTGTATACAGGATAGTATTCCTGTGGCATACCGCTGATAATGAGAGCGCCATCTGAACAGTACAAAACATTGTCTTTAATCACAAGATTTTCGTTGGCACACGGCAGAGGCATATCACTGCCCGAAAAAACCAGAGCACCGATAATGGAGCCTGCCTTTTTCCTTTGAGGGTCTCCGGCAGTGGTGGAATGCATCACATAGTTGTCTTCAATCAGAACATCCTTAAACCTGTGCAGTTCGTTGACCTCTTCTTCCCAGTTGATCAGAGTAATACCTGCGGTGTATTCCAGCAGATTGCCGCGAATTGTATTATTGCCCTGAGTTTCCTCAACATCTGCAAATTCTCCATCAGCTGCAAAAGCCATCTCTCCTGCCGCAATTCCTCCGTTGAATACGTGATGCACATAGTTATTCTCTACAAGCATATTGAGGGTGTGGCTGATGCCGTCGCCGGAATAGATTGTTTCTGTGTCGTAGAAGGTATGTGTCATTGCGCCCATATACCCAACTTCGCAGTTCTGCACAAGCCTGCCTCCGTTAGCCTCAATTGCATGACCGCCATACATCACAGAGAGATTATCCAGCACGGACATATACCCAAAATTCAATGTTACCACACTGCCGTTGTATGGGTCGCAGCAAAATTCAATGGATTTATATACCTCACCCGGATTACCTTCATCACAGCGCAGGTAGAGTTTTCCTTCTCTGTCAGCATATTCATAAACATATATAGGATGCTGTGAATTTAAATCAGAATAATCAATATCATTAAAATACTGAAGGTCACCCATATCATTTGCAGGGTCAAAGTCCGGCTTTTTCATCAGGGTGTTGTAATCATCTTCACCCACAACAAACTTTACATATCTGTTCCCTGTCCACCAGACAGGTACTTTGTCTGCAAGGTCCATACTGCCGTCCAGAACGATGTCACCGCAGTCCATAATATCTTTATAGAAAACCCAGATATTATCCGTTCCGTCCATCAGACTCCATTTTGAAGGGTCTGCACCGTTTTCCGGAGAACCGTAAATACCTGGCTTTGCGCCCTCACCATAGGCAGAGTATGTAACGCCATTCTGTGCAATGAGAGCTTCTCCGCGCCAGATATCTCCGCGACGGAAGAACACACCATCTCCAGGGTTCATAGGTGTATTGTTCACCTTATCCAGTGATGCCCAAGCAGTATCCTCGCTTCTGCCATCATTATTATCATTGCCAGCTGCAGATACATAATAACAGTCACCGGTAACAGTGATTTCTGTAGGGCTGTTCAGAATTGCTTCCCGTCGTGCATCGGCATTTGCCAGTAATTCCTGTTCTGCTGCAGATACAGGGCGTTCTGAATTGCTGCATCCACAAAGCAATCCCAGCATCAAAACGACTGGCAATAATATATATTTTTTCATACCCCAACCTCTTTACTTCACATCATTTAACGCCTTTAATTATTAAATATTGTTTTATCCATCTGTTCGCAAAATTCAAATTTATCAATCAGTCATCTTCATGCTCTGCAAGTATTTTATTGAGTTCACGCACAAAATCATGGTAACCTTTTGGAAAATTTTCAGAGCCATCGGCGTGTATTTCCTGTCCGTCATTTACAGTAGCCCTGAAGTCAAACATTATCCCGTCCGTCACATTTTTCGGATGCTTGCCGTGAAATCCGTCCCAGCCGATTACACCGCAGTTATTCATAAGTTCAATAAAATCTGTAATGTCACAAACAGCACTTGCCTCAAGCTCAAGCGTATCTACTCCATTTGAATATACTTTTCTGAAACGCCTGAGTTCTGTTTTCCCGTCTTCGTTTGTGATTTCATACACATTACAGAATCTCATTCCTTGCAAAGTAAGTGTCATCGTTTCAATAGAGGTAATTGTTTTTCTGCAATCACCTGCACAACCGCACAGTCCGATTGATGTCGAAAGCACCATAGTGGTTATTAAAGTTATTAATTTCTTCATTAAAGCACTCTCCTTTAATTAAAGTTTATCTATCTCCCCAAATTCTAATTCATCCGACTGATTATAATATACCACAAACATAATTTGTATACAACAAAAGACACAGCAGTTAATCAGCTGTGTCTTTTTTAGTTTTGTTATAAAATTTTTATACAGGCTTTTGATTAATCTTCGCCTTTGTCGCTGCCTGTTCTGCCGCAGCATTTTTTGTATTTTTTGCCGCTGCCGCAAGGACATGGGTCGTTACGGCCTACTTTGTCAGCAGAACGTCTTACCGGCTGTTTTTTAACTGTATTGTCACCGCCGCCGCTTGTGCCTGTAACTTTTGCAACAGCCTGACGCTGTACAGGTCTTGCAAGGTTAGCTGTCATAAGCAGTTTTGCTGTATCCTGACGGATGTTTTCTATCATTTCGTCAAACATATTGAAACCTTCAAAGCGATATTCGCTTACAGGGTCATGCTGACCATAGCTGCGCAGGCCGATACCTTTTTTAAGTTCATCCATAGCATCAATATGTTCCATCCATTTTGTATCAACTGTTCGCAGAAGCACAACGCGTTCAAGTTCGCGCATCTGTTCGCTGCCGATAATCTGTTCTTTTTCGTGAAGAAGTGCAAGTGCCTTGTTTGTGATGTATTCTGTGATATCTTCAGCTTTAAGCTTTTTAAGCTGTTCGTCTGTGTATCTCAGTTCGTTTTCTGTGAGAAGCCAGCCAAGGTAAATGCTTCTGAGGGATGCAAGGTTCCAGTGTTCTGGTTCATCACCTGTGCAGAATGTATTTACGTTAACTTCGATAGAGCCTGTAACCATATCTTTAAGGCTTTCGCTCAAATCCTCACCAGAAAGCACGCTCTGTCTCTGACCGTAGATGATTTCACGCTGTTTGTTCATAACATCATCGTAGTTGAGAACATTTTTACGGATATCAAAGTTGCGGCCTTCGATTTTCTTCTGTGCACTTTCGATGGAGTTTGTTATGATTTTGTTTTCGATAGGCATTGTTTCGTCATAGCCCAGTTTTTCCATAACAGCAGTTGTTCTGTCACCGCCGAAAAGACGCATAAGGTCGTCTTCCATACTTACATAGAAGCGTGTTTTACCAGGGTCACCCTGACGGCCCGCACGACCACGAAGCTGATTGTCGATACGGCGGGATTCGTGACGTTCTGTACCGATGATAAACAGACCGCCTGCCTCGCGTACTGCTGCTGCTTCAGGTGCAAGCTGTGCTTTGTATTTTGCAACAAGGTCAGCATAAACTTTTCTTGCGGCAAGAATTTCTTCGTCTGTTGTGTCGAAGAAGCTGTTTGCGTTTTCAATCATTTCCTCGGTATACTGCTGTTTACGCATATCGTTTTTAGCCATAAACTCTGCGTTACCGCCAAGGATAATATCGGTACCACGGCCTGCCATGTTTGTTGCGATTGTAACAGCGCCTTTTTTACCGGCCTGTGCAACAATTTCAGCTTCTTTGTCGTGGAATTTAGCGTTGAGAACCTCGTGTTTTATACCTCGGTTTTTAAGCAGTCTGGAGAGTTCTTCGGATTTTTCGATAGATATTGTACCAACAAGTACAGGCTGACCGTTTTTGTGTGCTTCCACAACATCATCAGCAACCGCATTGAACTTTGCACGTTCTGTTTTATAAACAACGTCGTTCATATCAATACGGGCAATAGGTTTGTTTGTCGGAATTTCCAGTACGGAAAGACCGTAAATTTCAAGAAATTCGTTTGCTTCGCTTAAAGCTGTACCTGTCATACCAGCCAGCTTTTTGTACATACGGAAATAGTTCTGGAATGTGATTGTAGCAAGAGTTTTGCTTTCGCGTTCTACCTTTACGCCTTCTTTTGCTTCGATAGCCTGATGGAGACCGTCAGAGTAGCGGCGGCCTTCCATAAGACGGCCTGTAAATTCGTCAACGATAACAACCTGACCATCTTTTACAACGTAGTCAACATCACGTTTCATAATGCCCTGTGCCTTGATAGCCTGATTGATGTAGTGCTGCAGGGACATATTTTCAGGGTCGGAATAGTTCTGAACGTTAAAGTATCTTTCTGCTTTTTCGATACCGTTTTTAGTCAGAGTTGTGGATTTTGCTTTTTCGTCAATGATAACATCTTCTGTGATGTTGTCCATTTCTTCCTTGGAGTCATGTTCTGCAATACGGAAGTATTTAAGTGTGCGTGCAAAGCTGCATGCAACTTTGTACATATCTGTGGATTTATCACCCTGTCCGGAAATGATAAGCGGTGTTCTTGCTTCGTCGATGAGGATGGAGTCAACTTCGTCCACGATAGCAAAGTTGAACGGACGCTGTACCATATTTTCCTTGTAGATAACCATGTTGTCACGCAGGTAGTCAAAACCGAATTCGTTGTTTGTACCGTAAGTGATATCACAGTTGTATGCCGCACGTTTTTCTTCGGTTTTCATACCGTGAACACAAAGACCTACTGTAAGACCAAGGTATGTGTAAAGTTTGCCCATCCACTGGCTGTCTCGGCGTGCAAGGTAGTCGTTGACTGTAATAACGTGAACACCTTTGCCTGTAAGCGCATTGAGATAAACAGGCAATGTAGCAACAAGAGTTTTACCTTCACCTGTTTTCATTTCTGCAATATTGGAACGGTGAAGTGCAATACCGCCGATAATCTGTACCGGGTAATGTGTCATACCAAGCACACGGGTTGCACCTTCACGGCAAACAGCAAATGCATCCGGAAGAATATCGTCCAGTGTTTCACCGTTTGCAAGACGTTCTTTAAGCACCTTTGTCTGATTTTTAAGTTCTGCCTCGGACATAGCCTTATATTTGCCTTCAAGTGCAAGAACCTGATTTTTGATTGGCTCGATTTTTTTAAGCTCTTTAGTTTGATAGCTGCCAAAAAGTTTTTCGATAAAAGCCATTATATCTCCTTATCCTGCGGCTTAATGCTGCCGCAAAGCATAGTATCCTGATAAGCTGCAGAACAGCCTGAATATATAAAACTATATTTATCCAATATTATATTTTAATATATATCACACCATATGTCAAACCCAGCGGACATAAAACGGCATTATTTTCTCAGAAAAAACACAATTATAAAAATCAGTACCCCTGTCTTCCAAAACTGCAACAGCAGCATAAAACCAAAACACAGCCCCTGGCATTGAATGTCAGAGGCTGTGCTGTTTCATCTGGTTATTGTCTGATATTGCCCGGATAATGCAAACCGCATATTTCCGGATAACAGGCACTGCTGCCATCCGTGATAAGGTGCTGAATACTATTCCGTATAATCCTTCTTTGAAAGATTGTGCTGTCAAGTATCATTATTCACCTTCAGCCGGAGGGTCCTGTTCCGAAGGATTTTCCGGCGGTGGTGCCATTTCCGGTGCCTGCGTCGGCTCCGGTGTTGGCGCCTGTGTTGGCTCCGGTGTTGGCGCCTGTGTTGGCTCCGGTGTCGGTGCCTGTGTTGGCTCCGGTGTCGGTGCCTGTGTTGGTTCCGGTGTTGGTGCCTGTGTTGGCTCCGGTGTTGGTGCCTGTGTTGGCTCCGGTGTTGGCGCCTGTGTTGGTTTAGCTGTCGGTGTGGCTGTCGGCTTAGCTGTCGGTGTGGCAGTTGGTTTAGCTGTTGGTGTAGCAGTTGGTTTAGCTGTTGGTGTAGCAGTTGGTTTAGCCGTTGGTGTAGCTGTCGGTGTAGCTGTTGGTGCAGCAGCAGGTTTTACTGTTACTGTTGTTGTTCCGACAATTCCGTCAAAAGTAACTGTAATAGTAGCTGTACCAGGGTTTATACCTTTTATTACACCATCTTTATTGATTGTTGCTATATTTGTATCTGATGTTGCATATTTTTTGGATTCTACCTTTGCACCTTCAGGGTCACAGATTACCTTTACAGTAACAGTTTTTCCCTTTTCAACAGTTACAGGTTTTACTGTAATACTTTTAAGTTTCAAAGCTTCAGCAGGGTCAATAACTGTAATTTCTATTTCATCATTAAGCTTGCCGTTGTTTGTAGAGGCTTTGATTACAGTTTTGCCTGCTTTTAATGCAACAACTTTATTTGTAGCACCATTTTTTGCCACTGTTGCAACAGTAGGGTCGCTGGATGTCCATTCCACAGTGCCAAGCTGAGCTTTTTCAGGTGTTGTAACTATTTTGAGTTCAAGAGATTCGCCAACATTTACTTCTTTTGCGTTTTCTTTTGTCTGGATAGCAATTTTTTCAAGTATTGCTGATTCATCCGGCAGAACTGTTACTGTGCAGCTTGCAGAGATTTCTCCGTCAAGGGCAGAAGCAGTAATTTTTGCTGTACCTTCTGACACTGCTTTTACCACACCGTCACTTACAGTTGCAATTTTTTCATTTGAACTTGACCATGTAATGCTGTGGCCGTCTGTTGCTTCTGCAGTAAGTGTAGCAGTTTCGCCAACTTTAAGTGTCAGTGAGTTTTTGGAAATGTCAACGTGGCCTTTATCAATATCGCCTTTTTTGAAGTTTGCTGTAATTGTTACTGTTGTAATATCTTCAGACAGCTGTGGCGCAGTAAATGTGATTGTTTCTGCATCAGGGTCAGAAATTCCGCCATATTCACAGCTCCAGCCTGTAAAGATACCGCCGTTTTCTGTTTTTGCAACAGCTGTTACAGCCTCGGATGTTTTTGTATATTTTACATACTGTTCAACTTCACCGCTTACAGAACCAAGCTCGTAGTCATTGGATGTAAAGATAACTTTAAGACCACCTCTGATTGGCACTGGGTCCTGAATAATTGTAGGCATTTCAATTTCGTTACGTTTTGGGCAGTATGTAAGTGCAGGACGTCTGTCTTCTGTTTCGTAGGCATGTGTTCTTATATAATCAAACAATGCTGTAAAACCATTTTTGCTGAGATGGATACCATCGCCGATTGTATAATCTTTTTTTGCAAAGCCGGTTGCTTCATCTTTAAGTACTTCTGCACTGTTAAGGAATTTATATCCTTCTTCTTCACACATCTGTGCCAATGCAGCATTGAATTCATCAATCTTCTGCATTGTTACATTTGGATAGTCGCGGATTCTGTCTACCGGAGGGATTGCATTTACTATTACATCAAAGTATGGATATACTTCGTATGCTTTTTCGATAGCATTTTTATATTCTTCAATAAAACTTTCTGCTGTCCAGCTGGAGTTGTTTGTACCGAATGTAAACACAACACGTTTAGGCTGAATCCATTTGATTGCTGTGATAATATCCACAGGGTCTGCCGGCTGTGTAAAGGTTACGCATGGGAAAGGACTGCTTGCCACATGCTGAATGCCTATACCAACAGCCCCTACAACGTTTTCCCAGGTGTTGCCTGTTACGTCATACATAAGGGAACGCACTGTATTGCTGTCACCGACAAACAGTGTTTCACTGATGTATTTCTGCCCGGCGTCCGGTGTTTCCTGCAGAATTGTGGATGCATATTTGCTTGTGTCAATGACTGAAGCATCTTTATCATATTTATTGTCTGCTTCAGGGTCAATCACAACTTCGCCTGGATTTCCGCCAGGGCCGCCGATTAGACCTGATATTCCCCATACGACACCGCCAAGAACAGCAACTGCAATAACACATGTTGCTGCAAGAATTGCTATATGCTGTTTGCTGCCGGATTTTGCTTTTCTTATAACAAATCCTGCAATTTCTGCAAATTCTTCCCAGGAATCAGAAATCTGGTTTTTAATCACATCAAACTTTTCTGATTTTGCTGATTTTTTATTTTTTGAACTTTTATATACTTTTGTAGGTTTTTCCTTTTGCAAAATATCTTCCTCGCTTTCTGTGAGCCCGGTATGCTGTATATGCACACACTTTTTCACATTAACATATTTATTTTACTATATTTGATATAAAAAATCTATAGATATATTGTGAAAAAAGCAAAAGTATCTGTAATTTGCAGCTTTTAATACAAAAAAACCCTGCAAACTGATGTTTACAGGGTTTTGTGTAATTAATTTAAACAATTAAACCAATTCAATGATTGCCATCTCTGCAGCGTCACCACGGCGAGCACCGATTTTGATGATTCTTGTGTAACCACCGTTACGGCCTGCGTAGCTTGGTGCGATTTCGTCAAAAACTTTTTTAGCAACAGCTTCTTTTGTTACGTAGCTGTATACCTGTCTTTTTGCGTGTAAAGTGTCAACTTTACCGAGTGTAATCATTTTTTCAGCCATCGCACGAACTTCTTTAGCTCTTGTTACTGTAGTTTCAATTTTGCCGTTTTCGAGCAAATATGTTACCATAGCACGCATCATAGCTCTGCGGTGGTCTGTGGATCTGCCTAACTTTCTTGTACCTGGCATTTGAGTCACTCCTTTACTATGTTGTAACGACTAAATCAATTAGTCTTCGTCTTTTGGAAATTTGTAGCCAAGAGAAGCAAGCTTCTGCATTACTTCTTCAAAGCTCTTTCTACCGAGGTTTCTAACTTTCATCATTTCGCCTTCGGTTTTGTTTACAAGGTCTTCAACTGTGTGGATACCTGCTCTCTTGAGGCAGTTGAAGGAACGTACAGAAAGGTCAAGATCTTCAATAGTCATTTCAAGACCTTTTGTTTCTGAAGATTCTTCTTTTTCTACCATCTTAGGCAGTGCTACATCATCAGACAAGCCTACAAACAGGTTGAGGTGTTCGATAAGGATTCTTGCACCGATGCTCATAGCTTCGTTGGCATTGATTACACCATTTGTCCAAACTTCGATTGTAAGTTTGTCATAGTCTGTAATCTGACCAACACGTGTATTGTCTACAGAATAGTTAACCTTGTGAACCGGTGTATAGATGCTATCTACTGGCAATACACCCAAAGTAACGAATTCCTGAGATTTTTTGTTTTTATCTGCAGGAACATAACCGCGGCCTCTGTCAAAAGTAAGTTCCATATCCAGTTTAGCACCTTCGCTCAATGTAGCGATGTGGCAGTCAGGATTGAGAATCTGAATGTCAGCATCTGTTTCAATTGAGCCTGCTGTAACTACGCATGGACCTACTGCATGAATGCGAACAGTTTTAGCTTCGTCGCAGAAAAGTTTAGCTGTAATACCTTTTACGTTCAGAACGATTTCTGTAACATCTTCTTTAACGCCGTTGATAAATGTGAATTCATGAACGATACCGTCAATTTTGATGTTTGTTACAGCCACACCTGGCAAGGAAGACAGAAGAATTCTTCTGAGGGAGTTGCCAAGTGTTGTGCCGAAGCCTCTTTCCAGAGGCTCAACAACAAACTTTCCGTACTGGCCGTCTTCGGAGAGAACGGCTGTTTCTATTCTTGGTTTTTCGATTTCTATCATTTATAAACCCTCCTATGATACAACTAAGGCTGCTTCTTAATTTGCATTCCCGATGCCGGAGTGGGTTATTTGGAGTAAAGTTCAACGATAAGCTGTTCTTCAACGTCGAGTTCGATTTCGCTTCTTTCTGGAAGACGGTTTACAACAACTTTAAGTGCATCTTTATCAAATGACATCCACATTGGTACTGGACGGCTTGCGTTTTTCTCAACGTTTTCTTTAATTTTTTCACATGCGGAACCTTTAACTTCGATAACATCGCCTGGTTTTACAAGGAAAGATGGGATGTTAACTGTGTGGCCGTTAACTGTGAAGTGACGGTGCAAAACAAGCTGTCTAGCCTGACGACGGCTCATGCCGTAACCAGCTGTGTAAACAACATTGTCAAGTCTGCTTTCAAGGATCTTAAGCAGATTTTCACCAGCCATACCTGATTTTTTAGTAGCCATTTCAAAGTATTTTGCAAACTGGCTTTCAAGTACGCCATAATATCTTTTTGCTTTCTGTTTTGCTCTCAACTGAACACCGTATTCAGAAGATTTTTTGCGTGCCTGACCATGCTGGCCTGGAGCAAAATCTCTTCTTGCAAGTGCACATTTATCAGAGTAGCATCTTTCGCCTTTCAAGAAAAGTTTCTGACCTTCTCTGCGGCACTGACGACAAACTGCGCCTGTATATCTTGCCATAGTTATTTTCCTCCTTATTAAACGCGTCTTCTTTTTGGTGGACGACAACCGTTGTGTGGGATAGGGGTAACGTCCTTGATCATATTTACCTCTAATCCTGCTGCCTGAAGAGCTCTGATAGCTGCTTCACGACCCTGACCAGGACCTTTTACGTATACTTCAACGGTTTTAAGGCCGTGTTCCATAGCTGCTTTTGCAGCTGTTTCTGCTGCCATCTGTGCAGCATATGGTGTTGCCTGTCTGGAACCTCTGAAACCGAGGCCGCCGGCACTTGCCCAAGAAATTGCGTTGCCCTGGATATCAGTAATTGTAACAATTGTGTTGTTAAATGTAGACTGAATATGAGCAGCACCACGTTCAATGTTCTTACGCTGTACTCTTTTACGAGTAACTGTCTTTTTAACTGCCATTTCGCAATGCCTCCTAAATTATTTCTTTTTGTTAGCTACAGTTCTCTTTGGACCTTTGCGTGTTCTAGCATTTGTTTTAGAACGCTGGCCACGAACTGGTAAGCCTTTACGATGTCTAACACCACGGTAGCAGCCGATTTCGATAAGTCTCTTGATGTCAAGAGCTGTCTGTCTGCGAAGATCGCCTTCTACTACGAGCTGGTGTGCTTCAATCTGATCTCTAATTGCCTGTACTTCGTCATCTGTAAGGTCTTTTACTCTTGTGTCTGGATTAACACCAGCTGCTGCGAGAAGTTTCTGGGATGTAGCAAGACCAATACCATAAATGTATGTGAGGCCGATTTCTACACGTTTTTCTCTTGGCAAGTCAACACCTGATATACGAGCCATATAAACAGTACCTCCTGTATAATTGTCAGATTAACCCTGACGCTGTTTGTGTTTTGGATTTACGCAAATTACCATAACGCGACCTTTGCGTTTGATAACTTTGCATTTTTCGCACATTGGTTTTACGGAAGGTTTTACCTTCATAATTGTAACCTCCTTAAAAATATGCCTATTTGGAACGCCAAGTAATGCGTCCTTTGGTTAAATCGTAAGGTGACATTTCAATTGTTACCTTATCGCCTGGTAAAATACGAATGAAATTCATTCTAAGTTTTCCTGAGATGTGAGCAAGCAAACGATGACCATTTGGAAGTTCTACAAGGAACTGAGCGTTTGGCAAAGCTTCTACTACAGTACCTTCAATTTCGATTACGTCGTCTTTAGCCATTTTATTCCTCCACGATATTAAGGCTTTTAACAGCCCTGTTAATATGTTTATCTACTTGCAGAGTTTCTGTTTGCAACTTAGCCTGAGTAACTTCGATATGTTTTATATTTTTGCGTTTTGGCTTTGAAAGTTTTCTCTCCTTGCCGTCACACAGATATACATATCCGTCCTCAATGCAGACAACACAGAAATACTTATCTTTGTCTCTGCCTTTCAGAGATTTAACTACTGTTCCTATTTCCAAGTTCATCAGCAGCCTCTCTCTATTAAACGGTGGTTAATATAACCGGACCTGTCTGGGTTATCGCTATTGTGTGCTCAAAGTGAGCTGAAAGCGAACCGTCTTTGGTCTTTACTGTCCAACCGTCAGGCAGGACTTTAACGGAACAAGTACCTTCGTTTATCATTGGCTCAATTGCAATTGTCATACCCGGCAAAAGTCTTGGACCTCTGCCTGCTTTGCCATAGTTTGGCACTTCAGGGTCTTCATGCAGATCTTTGCCAACGCCGTGCCCGATGTATTCGCGCACTACGAAGAATCCGTTTTGTTCTGCGTGGGTCTGTACAGCATTGCCTATGTCACCTATCCTGTTGCCAGGTTTTGCAGCCGCAATGCCCAACATAAGGCATTCATTGGTAACACGCAGCAGTTTTTCGGCTGTAGGAGAAACCTGACCTACTGCAAATGTGTAGGCATTGTCTCCGTGGTAGCCGTCGATGTAAGCACCCACATCTATACTAACAATATCACCGCTTCTGATGATTTTTTTCTTATCCGGAATGCCGTGTATAACCTCGTCATTCAAGGATATACAGGCACTTCCTTTAAAGCCGCCATAACCTAAGAAGGATGGCTTCGCACCATGTGCGATGATATAGTTGTATATAAGTTTGTCAAGCTCAAAAGTTGACATACCTGCGTTAAGTTGTTCGCCTGCATATTTCAAAACCGCCGCACTGAGCTGGCAGGCTTTCGACATTCTTTCGATGTCCTGCGGACTTTTAACTATAATCACAGTATTACACCTCTAAAGCTTTGAGAACAAGCTGAGTTGTTTCTTCCACGCTGCCTTCGCCGCCGATTTCAACAAGAATACCTTTTTCTCTGTAGAAGTCTTTGAGAGGTTCTGTGAGTTCATGGTATGTTGTAAGACGGTCAAGAACTGTCTGTGGTTCGTCATCTTTACGTGTTGTAAGAGCTGCACCACATGCGTCGCAAACACCTTCAACTTTGCTTGGTTTATATTTGATGTGATAAGAAGCACCGCATGGGCAAACTCTTCTGCCGCCTACGCGTTCGATGATTGTTTCATCTTTAACTTCGATATCAAGAGCCATATCAATTTTGATACCCATTTCATCAATTGCTTTTGCCTGAGCGATTGTTCTTGGAACACCGTCAAGGATAAAGCCGTTTTTGCAGTCATCTGCTGCAAGTCTTTCTTTAACAATACCGATGATAACTTCGTCCGGTACAAGAGCACCTGCTTCGATAAAGCTTTTTGCTTTAAGGCCCATTTCTGTGCCTTCTTTCATTGCTGCACGAAGGATGTTACCTGTAGAAATTGTTGGGATAGAAAGTTTTTCGCAAATGATTTCTGCCTGTGTGCCTTTGCCGGCACCTGGAGCACCTAATAATATAATATTCATATTATAATCTCCTATTATTTGAGGAAGCCTTTGTGATGACGCATTACCATCTGGGATTCAAGCTGCTGTGCTGTATCAAGTGCAACACCAACAACGATGAGGAGAGATGTACCGCCCATCTGAATTGCTGTACCTGTAAGGTTACCAACAATGATTGGGAGAAGTGCCACTACACAAAGGAAAAGAGCACCGATAAATGTTACTTTGCTGAGAACTCTGGTGATAAAGTCCTGTGTGTTTTTACCAGGACGGAAACCTGGGATAACACCATTGTTTTTACGCAAGTTGTTTGCGATTTCAACCGGGTTGTACTGAATTGATACATAGAAATAGTTAAATACAATGATCAACAGTGCATAGATAACAGCATAAAGAAGGCTGTTGTAGTTGAATACGCTGAGGAAACTGATCCAGAAAGGACTTGTTACATTAACAAAGCTTGCGATTGTGCCTGGGATAGATACCAATGCACTTGCAAAAATGATTGGCATAACACCTGACATATTTACTTTGATTGGCAGATGTGTGCTCTGACCGCCCATCATCTTGTTGCCAACAACTCTTTTTGCGTACTGAACAGGAATTCTTCTTTCACCTTTGGAAAGAATAACTGCAAATGCAACTGTTGCAATAGCAAATGCGATAAAGAGTGGAACAAGAACGAAGTTGAGTACTTTACCATCGTTGATTGCAGCCTGAATCATAGCAGTAAATACTGTGATTGTTCTGGATGCACCGGAGATGATACCTGCGAAGATAAGCAGGGAGATACCGTTGCCGATACCTTTTTTGTCAATCTGTTCACCAAGCCACATAAGCAGTGTTGTACCTGCTACAAATGTAACGATGATAACGATTGCTGCAAAAACGCCTGCAAAACCTTCTGTGTAGATAAGAGCGTTCTGTCTGCGGAGAAGGAAATAGTAAGCTACAGAGAGTACTGCAGCAAAACCTGTTGCTGCCCATCTTGTAATTTTACCAATTTTCTTTCTGCCTTCTTCACCCTGTTTTGACAGGTTTTCCAGATATGGAATAGCAACTGTCAAAAGAGTGATGATGATTGAGGAGTTGATGTAAGGAGTTACACCAAGTGCAAAGATTGTTGCACTTGCGAATGCACCACCAGTGAGCATATTGAGGTAGCCAAGCATATTGCCGTCGCCAGCAGAAAGCATACCTGTAAGTGCTTCTGGTTTAATGAAAGGAACTGCGATAACACAACCAAGACGGAAGATTACCAGGATGATAGCTGTAAAAATAAGTTTTTTACGGAGATCTTCAACTTTCCATGCATTTTTGAATGTCTGTAACACTTATTTCACCTCAGCTTTCCCGCCTGCTGCTTCGATTTTTTCTTTAGCAGATGCAGTAAAAGCTTTGAGCTGAACAGTCATTGGTTTTGTCAATTCGCCATTGCCAAGAACCTTGATACCGTCATTTGTCTTTTTAACGAGACCTGCAGCTACTACTGCTGCTTCGTCTACTACTGCGTTAGCTTCGAATTTTGCTTCCAAATCAGAAATTTTGATTGTGGAGTATACTGTAGCGAATACGCTGTTGTTGAAACCAACTTTAGGAAGTCTTCTCTGAAGTGGCAACTGACCGCCTTCAAAACCTGGTCTTGTAGCGCCGGAACGAGCTTTCTGACCTTTGTGACCGTAACCTGCTGTTTTACCGTTGCCGGAGCCATGGCCACGACCTTTTCTTTTAGCAGCTTTGTTGGAACCAGCTGCTGCTTTTAATTCATGAAGCATCATAATTCGTACACCTCCTATTACTTAGTAACCGCAACGAGATGTGCGATTTTAGCAACTTTGCCCATTGTTGCAGCATTTTCTGGGTGAACTTTTACATCGCCAACTTTTTTCAGACCAAGAGCTGCTGCGCAGTCTTTCTGTGCCTGAAGAGCACCGATAAGGCTCTTTTTGAGTGTAATTGTTACCATTTCAGGTTTTGCTGCTTTTTTAGCAGATGCTTTTTTTGTTGTAGCTTTTTTAGCAGTACCTTCTGCTTTTTTAGCTGTTGTTTTTCTTGTTTTCTTAGCAGGTGCTTCTTCAACTGCCAATTCGTCTTTCATGATTTCTTCAGCCATTTTAAAGTACCTCCTAATTATTTAACTTCTACGCCGCGAAGTTTTGCAACTTCTTCAGCTGTTCTAAGGGATTTAAGACCTTCAACTGTTGCAGCAACAACGTTGCTTGGTGTTCTGGAGCGAAGGGATTTTGTTCTGATATCTTTGATACCAGCTGCTTCCAGAACTGCACGAACAGCGCCACCAGCGATAACACCAGTACCAGGTGCTGCTGGACGCATAAGAATTCTTGCTGCGCCGAATGCACCAACTGTTTCGTGTGGAATTGTTGTACCTTTCATAGATACTTTTACGAGATTTTTCTTAGCATCTTCAACACCTTTGCGGATTGCTTCTGGTACTTCAGCTGCTTTACCCATACCGTAACCTACGATACCGTTGCCGTCACCTACTACGATGAGAGCGGAGAATTTCATAACACGGCCGCCTTTTACAGTTTTGGATACTCTGTTTATTGCAACAACCTTTTCCTGAAGGTCGAGTACGCTTGCGTCAATTCTTTCCATTGTAACCTCCTACAGCACGAGGCCGCCTTCACGGGCGCCTTCTGCTAAAGCTTTTACACGTCCGTGGTAGATGTAACCGCCACGGTCGAACACTACTGTTGTAATGCCTTTTGCGAGTGCAGCTTTTGCAACAGCGTTACCTACTGCTTTAGCTGCTTCTATGTTACCGCCATAGCTTGTAAAATCTTTGTCCATTGTTGATGCGCTTGCAAGTGTTACGCCTGCAACGTCATCAATAATCTGAGCATAGATGTGCTTTGAGGAGCGGAAAACATTAAGACGTGGACGTTCTGCTGTGCCGCTGATTTTTGCGCGTACACGAGCGTGTCTTTTAAGTCTTGCTTCGTTACTATTTGGTTTCTTTACCATAATTTAGCTCACTCCTTATCTATTATTTACCTTTACCGGTTTTACCTTCTTTGCGGATTACATATTCGCCAACGTATCTGATACCTTTGCCTTTGTATGGTTCTGGTGGACGTTTTTCGCGAACTTCAGCCGCAAACTGACCAACTTTCTGTTTGTCAATACCGATGATTTTGATTTTGTTTGGATCTGGAACTTCGATTTTGATATCGTCTGTTTCAGACATAATTACCTGGTGAGAGTAACCAAGGTTCATAACAAGGTCTTTACCCTGTTTTGCAACTCTGTAACCTACACCAAGAACTTCGAGCTCTTTGGTAAAGCCGTTTGTAACACCTTCAACCATGTTAGCGATAAGTGTTCTTGTAAGACCATGCAAACTTCTGGATTTTGCTTCGTCGTCTGGACGGCTCACTACAACTGTAGCGCCTTCTACTGCAACTGCCATCAAAGGATTTACAGTGGAATTGAGTGTGCCTTTAGGGCCAGTAACTGTAACATTGTTTCCATCAACTGTAACTGTTACACCTGCTGGAATAGCAATGGGTTTTCTTCCTATTCTCGACATAACTATTTACCCCCTTACCATACAAAAGCGAGAACTTCGCCGCCCACGTTTTCTTTGCGAGCCTGTTTGTCTGTCATAACGCCTTTTGGTGTGGATACGATAGCTGTACCGATACCTTTAAGCACCTTTGGCATATCTTCGCAGCTTGTGTAGATACGAAGACCTGGTTTAGAAATTCTGCGAAGACCTGTGATTACAGGCTGCATGTTATCTGTATATTTAAGTGTGATAGTGATAACGCCCTGTTTGTCATCTTCTGTCACTTTGTAGCTTGTTACATAACCTTCATCAACAAGAATCTGTGCAATAGCCTTTTTCATGTTGGATGCAGGAATGTCCACTGTTGCGTGTTTTGCCTGGCTTGCGTTTCTGATTCTAGTCAGCAAGTCTGCAATTGGATCAGTGATATTCATTGATTCGTGCCTCCTTATAAATTTAAGTTACTACTATATTACCAGCTAGCTTTTTTAACACCAGGGATCTGACCTTTGTAAGCCAGTTCTCTGAAGCAGATACGGCAGATACCGTATTTTCTGAGGTAAGCGTGTGGTCTGCCACAGATTTTGCATCTGTTGTATGCTCTTGTTGAGAATTTAGGTTCACGCTGCTGTTTAACCTTCATAGATGTTTTAGCCATTCTTCAGTACCCCCTCTTAGTTTGCAAATGGAGCGCCAAGAGCTTTGAGCAAAGCTTTAGCTTCTTCATCTGTCTGAGCAGTTGTTACGAATGCAATATCCATACCGCGAACTGCGTCGATTTTATCGTATTCGATTTCTGGGAAGATCAACTGTTCTTTGATACCAAAGGAATAGTTGCCGCGACCGTCGAATGAGTTGCCGTTGATACCGTGGAAGTCTCTTACACGTGGAAGTGCTACGTTGAAGAGTCTGTCTACGAATTCGTACATTCTTTCGCCACGGAGTGTTACTTTAACACCGATTGGCATGCCTTCACGGAGTTTAAAGTTAGCAACGGATTTTTTAGCTTTACATACTACTGGGTGCTGACCTGTGATTTTTTCAAGGTCACCAACAACGGATTCGATAACTTTAGAGTTATCTTTTGCTTCAGAACAACCAACGTTGATAACTACTTTATCAAGTTTTGGGATCTGCATTACACTTTTGTAACCGAACTGCTTCATAAGAGCTGGAGCAACTTCGTTTACATACAATTCTTTAATTGTAGACATATTCAATTACTCCTTTCTTACAGTGCTGCGCCGCAGTGTTTGCAAACGCGAACTTTTTTGTCGCCTTCGATTTTGTGAGCAACTCTTGTTGCTTTGTTACATTTTGGGCACACTGGCATTACTTTGCAAGCGTAGATTGCGCTTTCAGCGTCAACGATGCCGCCTGTTTCGCCCTGACGTCTTGGTTTAACATGTTTTTTAACCATGTTGAGACCTTCAACGATTACTTTACCTTCTTTTGGGCTTACAGCAAGAACTTTGCCAGTTTCACCACGGTCTTTACCGCTGATAATTTTTACAGTATCACCGGTTTTAACATGAACTTTATTCATTTTAAACTCTCCTTAAAGTGATTCTGGTGCAAGGCTCAGGATTTTGAGGTAGCCTTTGTCGCGAAGTTCACGAGCAACAGGTCCAAAAATACGTGTGCCTCTTGGGTTTTTATCATCTCTAATAATAACTGCAGCATTTTCGTCAAAACGGATGTAAGAACCATCTTCACGACGAAGACCGCTCTTAGAACGAACGATAACTGCTTTAACTACGTCGCCTTTTTTAACAATGCCGCCTGGTGTAGTCTTTTTAACAGAAGCTACAACTACATCGCCGATATTTGCATATCTTCTGCGTGTACCGCCTAAAACACGGATGCACATAAGTTCTTTTGCACCTGTGTTGTCAGCAACCTTCAAATAGGTCTGCATCTGTACCATAGTACGGTTTCCTCCTTCTTAGTAAGCTTATTTAGCTTTTTCTACTATCTTAACAAGTCTCCAATTTTTATCTTTGGACAATGGGCGTGTTTCCATGATTTCTACACGGTCGCCGATGCCTGCTTCGTTGTTTTCATCGTGAGCTTTGAATTTCACAGTGTTTTTAACGATTTTTTTGTACAAAGGGTGTTTTACTTTATCTTCGATAGCAACAACAATTGTTTTGTCCATTTTGTCAGAAACAACGATGCCAACTCTTGTTTTTCTCAAATTGCGTTCCATGATTTGTCTTCCTCCCCTTTATTATTTGTCCATGCTGCTAAGAACTGTATTGATTCTAGCAATATCTTTTTTAACAGCGTTAATTCTCATTGGATTTTCAAGCTGATTGATAGCATGCTGGAAACGAAGGTTGAAAAGCTCTGCTTTCAATTCTTTAACTTTTGCTGTCAGCTCTGCAGCTGACATTTTACGAAGTTCGTTCATTTTCATACTATTCACCTACCTCATCCTTTTTAACAAATTTACATTTGATAGGCAATTTATGCATAGCAAGACGCATAGCTTCTCTTGCGAGTTCTTCGGAAACACCGCCGATTTCGAACATAACTCTGCCTGGTTTAACTACTGCTACCCAGTATTCTGGTGAACCTTTACCGGAACCCATTCGAGTTTCAGCTGGTTTTTCTGTTACTGGTTTGTCAGGGAAGATTTTGATCCAAACCTGACCGCCACGTTTGATGTAACGTGTCATAGCGATACGAGCTGCTTCGATCTGGTTGGATGTGATCCATGCTGGTTCGAGAGCAACGAGACCGAAATCGCCGTAGGAAACTTTATTACCACGAGTAGCTTTACCTGTCAAACGACCTCTGTGTACTCTGCGGTATTTAACTCTTTTTGGTAAAAGCATTATTTTCTGCCTCCTTCTTTACGAGGTTTAGCACCTTTCAGCACTTCACCTTTGTAAATCCAAACTTTAACGCCAACTTTACCGAAAGTTGTGTCAGCTTCTGCAAAACCGTATTCGATGTCTGCACGAAGTGTCTGGAGAGGAATTGTGCCTTCGTTGTAGTGTTCTGTTCTTGCGATATCAGCACCGCCAAGACGGCCGGATACGCTTGTTTTGATACCTTTAGCACCCATTCTCATAGCTCTGGACATTGCCTGTTTCATAGCTCTTCTGAATGCTACACGTTTTTCAAGCTGAGCTGCAATGTTTTCAGCAACGAGCTGTGCATTTGCATCTGCCTGTTTGATTTCTGTGATGTTAACGATAACTTCTTCAACTGGTCTGTTAACCATTTTTGCAAGCTGAACTTTGAGTTTTTCAATTTCAGAACCCTGACGGCCGATAACCATACCAGGTTTTGCACAGAAGATGTTAACTCTGATTACTTTAGAATCTCTCTCAATCTCAATTTTGGAAACACCTGCAGTGTAAAGCTGAGCTTTGAGAACTTTTCTGATGTTGTAGTCTTCTACGAGTGTGTCACCAAATTCTTTTTTGGAAACATACCAACGAGAATCCCAGTTTTTAATTACGCCTACACGAAGACCGTGTGGATTAACTTTCTGTCCCATAGCTTCCTCCTTAACCGTCGATTTCTTTAAGAACTACTGTGATGTGAGAAGTTCTTTTGAGAATCTGATATGCTCTACCCTGTGCTCTTGGCATTACTCTTTTAAGAGTTGGACCAGGTGTTACAAAGCATTCTGCTACGTAGAGATTGTTTTTGTCCATGTTGTGATTGTTTTCCGCATTTGCCATAGCTGATTTAACCAATTTGAGCAAAGGTTCGCAAGCAGCTTTTGGTGTGTGCTGCAAGATAGCAACAGCTTCGTTTGTTGGTTTGTTTCTGATCAAATCAAGAACGATCTGCACTTTTCTTGGTGAAATGCGGGCGTTTCTAAGGTATGCCCTTGCTTCCATAGTGTTACTCTCCTTTGTTATCTAGATGATTTGGAACCAGCGTGACCGCGGTATGTTCTTGTTGGTGCGAATTCACCGAGTTTGTGACCTACCATGTCTTCAGTTACATAAACTGGAACATGTTTTCTGCCGTCGTGCACAGCAAATGTGTGACCTACGAAATCTGGGAAGATTGTAGATGAACGGCTCCAAGTTTTAAGGACTCTCTTTTCGCCAGCTTTGTTCATTTCTTTAACTCTTTTAAGAAGAACAGGCTGGATGTAAGGGCCTTTTTTAATACTTCTACCCATATCTTAACTCCTTTATTAACCGTTGCGACGTTTAACGATGAATTTGTCGCTTGCTTTGTGTTTAGCTCTTGTTTTGTAACCAAGTGCTGGTTTGCCCCAAGGTGTCACAGGACCTGGACGACCTACTGGAGATTTACCTTCACCACCACCGTGTGGATGGTCACAAGGGTTCATTACAGAACCGCGAACTGTTGGTCTCCAGCCCATGTGACGTTTTCTACCTGCTTTACCGAGGTTAACGTTTGCATGGTCGAGGTTGGAAACCTGGCCGATTGTTGCGATGCAGTTAAGTGGGATGTTTCTTGTTTCGCCGGATGGAAGACGTACGAGACCGTATTTGCCTTCTTTAGCGATAAGCTGAGCGTAGTTACCAGCGGAACGAACAAGCTGACCACCTTTACCTGGGTACAATTCGATGTTGTGGATGATTGTACCAACTGGGATAGAGCTGATTGGCATTGCGTTACCGATTTTGATGTCTGCGCCTTCGCCGTTCATGATGATGTAACCTACTTTAAGACCGTCTGGTGCAAGGATGTAGGATTTAACACCGTCTGTGTATTCGATAAGTGCAATAAATGCGCTTCTGTTTGGATCGTATTCGATTGTTTTAACAACTGCTGTGCAGTCTGTTTTTGTACGTTTGAAATCGATTACACGATATTTTGTTCTGTTACCACCACCGTGGTGACGAACTGTGATGCGGCCTGTGTTGTTACGGCCAGCGTTGTGTTTCAAAGGTTCCAGAAGGCTTCTTTCTGGTTCAACTTTGGAAAGAACCGAATAATCTGTAACTGTCATGTTACGACGGCCAGGAGTAGTCGGTTTGTATTTCTTAATAGCCATTTAGGTTCACTCTCCTTATGAGTCTTTTTGCGAGAAACGGTCCGTGCCGCCTCCCATACTTAAAAACATCTTGTTAGTTCAAGACGGAAATATTAGTTCATACCTTCGAAAAATTCAATGCCTTTGGATTTTTCTGTAAGTGTTACGATAGCTTTTTTGGAAGAAGCTGTGAAACCGCCAACTCTGCCCTGACGACGGAATTTGCCGCGTACGGAGATTGTGTTTACTTTGCATACTTCAACGCCGAAGAGTTCTTCAACTGCTTTAGCGATTTCGATTTTGTTAGCATCTTTAGCTACCTGGAATGTGTATTTTCTATCAGCTGTACCTTTCATGCTTTCTTCTGTGATGATAGGTTTGATGATGATATCCTGTGCCATTTTCATTATGCGAATACCTCCTCAAGTTTTTTAGCTGCGTCAAGGCTTACTACCAAGTTTTTAGCATTGATTGTGTCGTAAGCGTTCATAGATGTTGCAACTGTTGTTTGTACACCAGGGATGTTGCCTGCTGACTTAACAACCTTTGTGTCTGCAACTGCCTGTACGAGCAATGTTTTGCCTTCAACTTTGAGGTTGGAAAGCATTTTAACTACTGCTTTTGTGCTGTAATCTGTTACAGCGAAATCGTTTACGATTACCATGTTGCCGTTCATAGCTTTGTCGCTGATTGCGGAAACGATAGCAAGTCTTTTAACTTTTTTGTTGAGTGTGTAGCTGTAATCTCTTGGTTTTGGACCAAGTGCTACGCCACCGTGTGTCCACTGTGGAGCACGTGTGGAGCCCTGACGAGCACGGCCTGTGCCTTTCTGTCTCCAAGGTTTGCGGCCACCGCCACGAACTTCAGCTCTTGTCAATGTAGACTGTGTGCCCTGTCTCTGGTTAGCAAGGAAGTTTACAACTGCCATGTGCATAACTTTTTCGTTTGGTGTTACTGCAAATACTGCATCAGAGAGTTCAACACTGTCAACTACTTTGCCGTTAATGTCTAAAACATCAAATTTTGCCATTTTGTTTTCCTCCCTTAAGCTTTAACGCTGTCTGTAAGAACGATGATACCGCCCTTAGCGCCTGGAATAGCGCCTTTAACAGCAATAAGATTGTTTTCTGCATCGATTTTTACGATTGCAAGGTTCTGTACTGTAACTCTTTCAGCACCGAGGTGGCCAGGAAGACCTTTGCCTTTAAATACTCTGGATGGGGAAGAGCAAGCACCGTTGGAACCAGCGTGACGAGCAACTGGGCCTGTACCGTGTGTTGCTTTCAAGGAGTGGTAGTTCCAGCGTTTGATAACGCCTGCGTAACCTTTACCTTTGCTGATGCCGCATACATCAACTTTGTCGCCTTCTGCGAAAGCGTCTGCTTTGATGATGTCGCCTACGTTGATTGTGTCAATGTTGTCAAAACGGAATTCTCTCAAAGTTTTCTTTGGAGCAACGCCTGCTTTGTCAAAGTGACCTTTAGCTGGTTTGTTAAGACGGGAAAGTTTTACTTCGCCGAAACCGAGCTGAACAGCCTGATAGCCATCGCTTTCAACTGTTTTCTTCTGTACTACAACACATGGACCTGCTTCGATTACTGTTACTGGAACAACCATGCCTTTTTCATCGAAGAGCTGTGTCATACCGATTTTTTTACCGATAATACCTTTGTTCATTTTAGTTCTTTTCTCCTGTTAGGTTATTGGTTGGCTTTTGCCAACATGACTCCAACTTTTGAATTGGATTGTTGAGAGGTTCTCTATTATATAATGTATATTATATATTAGAGTTTGATTTCGATTTCTACGCCAGCTGGCAACTGCAGGCTTGTGAGAGCTTCAACAGTTTTGTTGCTTGGTTTCAAAATGTCGATAAGTCTTTTGTGTGTACGATATTCAAACTGTTCACGGGAGTCTTTGTACTTGTGAACTGCTCTGAGGATTGTTACAACTTCTTTGTCTGTTGGAAGTGGAATAGGACCGGAAACTCTGGAACCTGTTCTTTTAGCTGTTTCAACAATTTTTTCTGCAGCTGCATCAATCAACTGATGATCGTAACTCTTAAGTCTTACTCTGATTTTTTCTTTGACTGCCATTTTTTAACGCCTCCTGTTAAATTTGTGTTTGTTTTTTAAGCGGCGGTAAACAATTTATTGAACATCGCGCCGGGTGTTTCGCGTTTCTCCATGATAAAAACCGGTAAACCGCCAAGCAGTTTTTCCCGGATATAGCCCTTAGGCTTTTATCACAAAGTTACGGCCAGTGGACCTCTCACAAGGTCATACACCCTTTGCATTCAATATTTTGTCGCCCGGTTCAAAGATCGGACATACTCGGCGGAAAAACCCACAGTATCTGTGGCAACCTCCCGCGTCAACGCATAATCTTTGCAGTCGCCTAATTATGATACATCATATCTACTTATATTACAAGTATTTTTGCAATATTTTGTAAACTTTGTATATCATAATAAATCATGTAGAACTTTCGGTTTTCTTTTTGTGCAACTTGTACACAATCTGGGTTTTCATTTTCTACTGTTAAGGTCTGATTTCTCAAACCTTATATATATTATCAGAAACAATTACATTTGTCAATACCTACAATAAAAAAATTTTTATTTGTTTATATTTACAATCAAAAAGGAAGGTTTTCTACACCTTCCTTTGATTTATGCATATTTATTTGTACAGTTTAACAATAATTTTTGCAAAAGCTTTGTACATGCCGCCTTATTTCAGCCTTTCCAGACTGTTGATAATTTCCATATCCGGTGTGATAACTGCACTTTCATAAGTGTCATATATAACCATGCCCGGTTTAAGGTCATTGGTTTTTCTGATGTTTTTAACAAACGTATAATCAATCTCCACCCTTGCAGAATCTTTAAGGCTGGAATGATAAACCGCAAGCATTGCTGCTTCGTTCTGTGTGCGGAGAGGTATATCCTCACCTTCACTGAAAACAACAACATGGCTGCCCGGCGCTTTTTTGGTGTGGAACCACATATCCTTGCCACGGGCGGTTTTCATAGTAAGCTTGTCATTCTGCAGATTATTTCGGCCAACACAGATAAGAAAACCATCTGAAGAAACATATTTTATAAAATCCTGAGGTTTCTGTTTCTTTTCTCTCTGCTTAAAATATTTTATATAACCGGCACCATGCAGCTCACTGCGGATAGCCATAAGCTCCGCTTCGTTCTGTGCTTCCTGAACAGCATAATTTATGGTTTTCAGATACTCAAGTTCTATCTCACCCTGGCGGATAAGTTCTGTAAGCATTTTTACAGCAGTCTGCCGCTTTTTATATTCCTTATAATATTTCTGGGCATTCTGATTTCCGTTAAGCTTTACATCCAGCGGAATAACGATATCTTCATTTGTGTAATAGTTGAGAACTTTTACACTCTTCATACCTTTTTCAATCTGCCACAGGTTCGCCGTAAGCAGTTCGCCGTAAATTTTATACTTTTCGCTGTCACGGCTTTCTTCCAGTTCTTCCTGACGTGCCACCTGTTTTCGCTGGGTACGTTCTGTAAGTGTCTGTGTCAGTCTGTACAAATCCTTGCCTTTCTGACGAAGACGTTCTGCCTTGTCCTTCTGTGCATAATATTCATCAAGCAGAATATTAAGACTTTCGTATGTTTTTGTTGGCAAATCGCCATACTGCATAAGTGGCATAAAGCTGAATTCACTTGGTTTGCCGTTTTCGTCATAAACAGTTGTATACTGCGGATTGTTATAGTAGTCAATCACCGTGTTCACTGCAGACCTTACGCCATACTGCTGCACTTCATCCATATAATTTGCATAAATATCTCTGCCGTTTGTTGCACGGTATGCAATTTCACGGGCAATCACCGGACCTATGCCCTGAGTGTTTTTCATAAATGCAGTATTCAGCGGTGCATCGAAAGAAAACACCTTTTCCAGCACCTTTTCCGGTTCTGTAATAAGGTTTGGATTTTCTCTGTTAGGCGGCAGTTTGTAGGTAAGACCAGGCAGAAGCTGTCGTACACTTGATGCATCTGCATCCACACGCTTCATCGCATCGATAACCTTGCCGTCCTGATTGATTGCTACAATATTTGCATATCTGCCCATAAGTTCAACTGCCAGGTCAAGCTGAACAGTATCGCCCATTTCACTTATGGCTGTAAAAGCAAGCATTATAATTCTTTCGCCTTTAATGCTGTTGGCTGCAACAAATTTTGCACCTGCAAAATATTTGCGCATAAGCATACAGAAACTTGGCGGTGTCTGTGGATTTTCAAAACTTTCGTTTGTTATGCAAACCCTTGCAGAACCGCTTCTGGCTGATATCAGCAGCTTTATGTTTCCGTCTCGTTTGCGGATGTGCATAACAATTTCATCCTTGGACGGCTGATGTATTTTATCTATTCTTGACCCCTGCAGCTGTTCATCCAGTTCCTTCGCCAGCAGGGACATTGTAATTGCATCCAATGCCATTTTGTTTTTCCTTTCAGGATATTACTGTATATATATCATTATATATAATTAACAAGAGAATCTTCGGTGTAAACAACAGTTTTCACGCCAAACTGTTCAGAAATAAGTTCTGCAAAAGTTTCCACAGATATTTTTTCACTTTCATCGTGACCAAGACAGATTGTGCTTATGCCAAGCTCTTTAAGGTCCAGCATATCGTGATAACTGCTTTCCCCTGTTACAAGACAGTCACAGCCAGCAGCAACAATTTCTTCCGTCATCCCTTTGCCGCTTCCTGCAACAACCATCACTTTTGTAATATTTTCGCTCGATTTTACAAATTGTAATTTGATTTTAACCTTATCTTTAAGTCTGCCAAGAAAAACATCAAAATTTTCTTCTTGCGGAAGTATCACAGCAAAAGCAAATTCGTTCTGTTCCTTCTCACCGCAGAGTCCACAAAAATCTATCAGCTTTGCACTTGTACCATATTTGTATTTATCAAAATTTGTATGCGCAGAAATCACACTGATATTATTCTGAATAAGCATAAACAGAATGCTGTCACTGTCCAGACTTTTTATTGAAGAAAAAATCACAGGGTGGTGAGAAACAATAATTCCACATTTTTCCTTTACAGCTTTATCAACTGCAGCCTTTGTTACATCAAGACAGCAAAGAATTCTGTCTGTTTTTGTATTGCTGTTCAAAAGAAGCCCGCTGTTGTCCCATTTTTCCTGAGTTTCAAAAGGCATAACCTCATCAAGATATTCAAAAACCTGTTTTGCTGTAACCATAATATCTCCTTTGATTTCCGTTTTCATAAATCTTTATCTATTAAACCACAAAAAGTACAATTCAGCAATACCCATTACTTCTGCATCATCTATAAAACCGCAAAATAAAAACAGACCCGAAAATTCGGGTCTGTCTTTTGTACCTTGCGGTATTTATTGCATTTAAAAATTATCTGCAGTTTGGAACGTCGATTGCACCAACAGGGCAAGCTTCAGCACACTGCATACAGCCGATACAGAGGTCTGCATCAATGTTTGCAAGGAAGCCGTCAACTGTAACAGCTTTTGCTTTAGCTGTTTCAATTGGACAAACTTTTTCACATCTCTTACAGCCGATACAGCCAACTTTACATGCTTCGCGTGTAAGTTTACCGTTGTCTTTGTTGTTACAGAGAACCATTGGTTTAACGTCATCTTCAACGATTTCGATAACGAATTTTGGACAAACTTTAGCGCAAGCGCCGCAGCCTGTACATTTTTCGTTGATTACTCTTGCAACACCGTCAACAACCTGAATTGCACCGAATGGACATACGCTTGCACAGTCACCAAGACCGAGACAGCCGTAAGCACAGTCACCAGGACCGCCGAACATTTTTGCTGCAGCGGAACATGTTGTAACACCTTCGTAATCGAATTTTGTGTTTGTATTGCATGTGTGACCCTGACATTTAACTACAGCTTTTTTAGCTGCACCTGCAGAAGCAGAAACGCCCATAACTTTAGCGATTGCTGCAACACAGTCTGCGCCACCAGGAGCACATTTGTTAAGGTCTGCACCTTTTTCTACGATTGCTTTTGCATAGTCGGAACAACCAGCATAACCACAACCACCACAGTTTGCGCCAGGGAGACAACCTGCAACCTGACCGATTCTTTCGTCTTCGTATACGTACATTACTTTAGCAGCAACTACAAGCACTACTGATGCAATAATACCGATAACAGCAACGATAATAACAGTTGTTAAAATATCCATAGTTACCCCTCCTTAAATTGCACCAAAGATGCTTTCGATGATACCACCAAAGCCTGTGAAGGAAAGAGCTACCAAAGCAGCTGCTACCAATGTGATTGGAAGGCCTTCGAAGCATTTGATTGGTTTTGCCTGGTCAACACGGCTTCTAACACCTGTGAAGATAACCATAGCAAGCATAAAGCCGATACCTGCACCAAGGGAACCTACCATACTTTCAACAAAGTTGTAGCCGGATTCAACGTTGAGCAATGCAACACCGAGGATAGCACAGTTTGTTGTGATAAGTGGGAGATAAACACCGAGGGAGTTGTAAAGACCTGGGATGTATTTTTTAAGAATGATTTCAACAAGCTGTACCAAAGAAGCAATAACAAGGATAAATGTAATTGTTCTGAGGTATGTAAGGTCATTAGCCTGAAGAATAAATTTGTCAATTGGCCATGTAACTGCTGTTGCCATCAACATAACGAAGATAACAGCTGCGGACATACCAATGGAAGAGTCAAGTTTCTTGGAAACGCCAAGGAATGGGCAGATACCAAGGAATTTTACGAGAACATAGTTGTTAACCAACACCATGCTGAAGAATATAGCACCTAATCTCATTACATCCATTATGCGTTACCTCCTTCTGTTTTTGCGTTGGCACAAGCCATTTTACAACCGATGCAACCTGCACCACAACCGTCTTTTGGCATCTGAGCAATTTCAAGTTTAACTGCAAGAGCCATGAAGAGACCGAATGTGAAGAAGCCGCCTGCTGCGGATGTAAAGAAACCGATTGGGTTAGCGGAGAAGAATGGTACTGCAAAGCCGAATACGGAGCCTGCACCGAGAGCTTCTCTGAAGATACCCATAAGTGTAAGTGTAAGTGTAAAGCCAAGACCCATACCTACGCCGTCAAGTGCGGAATCAACAACTGGGTTTTTGGAAGCAAATGCTTCAGCACGACCAAGGATAACGCAGTTAACAACGATAAGTGGAAGGAACACGCCAAGAGCTGTGTCCAATGCTGGCAAGAATGCTTTAACAAGCATCTGTACTACTGTAACGAAACCTGCGATGATTGTGATAAATGCAGGAATACGAACTTTATCTGGAATAATTTTTCTGAGAGCAGAAATAACAACGTTTGAACAGATAAGAACAAATGTTGCTGCAATACCCATACCAAAGCCGTTAAATGCAGAAGATGTAACTGCAAGTGTAGGACATGTACCCAAAACAAGTTTGAGAACAGGGTTTTCTTTAATAAAGCCATTGGTTATGAGAGAAAGTTTGTTATTTTTCTTTTCCATTACTTAATCCTCCTTAACCATTGATTGCAGCAAATGCTGCTGCTGCTTTGCTTACAGCCTGTTTAGCGCCTTTAGAAGAGTATGTGCAGTTTGCAATGATGTCTGCACCGCTGTCATCTGTTGCACCGATAAATTTGTTGATGTAGTCTTCGTTTGCAATTTTGTCGCCGAGACCTGGTGTTTCACTGGATGTATCGAACATAACACCTGTGATAACGCCTGTTTCATCGAAGGAAACGTATGCTTTAAGCATAAGACCGGACTGGTGTTCATCACCGATGATACCGTTACCTTTGCCTTCTGTTACAAGAACAAGGCCTTTGTCGGATGTGTATGCTTCAAGAACATCTTCGTGTGCAACGTCTGTTGCAACCATGTTGCCGAAGTATTCTGCAACTTTTTCTTCAAATGTAAGTTCAACAATAACAACACCAAGAGCTTTTTCGCTGAATGCTTTGTAAGCAGCATCCATAGCAGAGATAGCAGCTCCGGAGGAGATTGTTGTACCGGAGATTGTATCAACACCGCTAGCCTGATCGCCTTTGATGCCAAGGAACTGTTCAAGGAACCATGTTTCTTTAACGATTTTATCACCGATACCTGGAGTTTCTCCGGAACAGTCGATAACTTTGCAGCTGATGATTGTACCTTCGTTATCGTATGCAACCATCATTTTTACAGAACCGTTACCACCGAAACCGTTGCCCTGTGCAGAAATAACATAACCAGCACCGTTTGTTGCTTTGTACATTTCTGTTACGCCTTCAACTTCAACTTCGATAGCTTCAAAGCCGTCAGCTTCTGGAAGAAGTTCGTATCTTGCAGCGTTTGCTGCTTCTGCAGCAGCTGCTGCAATAATTGGAGCTGTAATGCTGTTTACTGCTGCCAAAGCTGCAGAAACGATAATACAAATTACTGTAAGCACTACAACTGGTTTGAGCAAGTCATTCCATGTAGAATTCTTTTTCATAATTATTTAGCCTCCTTTACTTTTTTAGGAGCACCAAGAGGTTTCTGTCTTGTAAGCTGATTGATGTATGGTACAAAGAGGTTCATGAGAAGGATTGCGTAGGAAACGCCTTCTGTCATTGTACCGAATACACGAATCATCATTGTGATAAGACCAAGGCCGAGACCAAATACGATTTTGCCTTTAAGTGTGTAAGGGCTTGTTACGTAGTCTGTAGCCATAAAGATAGCACCAAGGAGGAGACCGCCGCCAAGAACGTGAACGAGTGGATCCTGACCAAAGAGTACTGCGAGAACAGCAACTGTTGCTACATATGTAACAGGGATTGCTGGGCTGATAACTTTTTTGATGAGAAGGTATACAAAACCGATGAGGAGTGCAAGAGCACTTGTTTCACCAAGAACACCACCGTGCATACCAAGGAACATTGTCATATATGGTGCGCCGCCTTCAGCAAATGCGCCTGCTGCGTTAGCTGCAAGTGGTGTTGCTGCTGCGATTGCATCGATAGACTGTGTTGGGTGTGTAAAGTTTGTCATAGCACCTGCAAAGGAAGTTGCAAGGATGATACGAGCTGTGATAGCTGGGTTAGCAAAGTTGTAACCGATACCACCAAAGAGCTGTTTTACCATGAGAATAGCAAATGCTGCGCCAACTACTGCCATCCAGTATGGAAGTGTGGAAGGCATATTGAAAGCGAGAAGCATACCTGTAACAACAGCGGAGAGGTCACCAACTGTCTGTTCTTTTTTCATAAGTTTGTTCCAAACATATTCAAAAACAACACAGGATACAACTGTAACGGCTGTAAGGATAACTGCTCTGTAACTAAAGATAACGCCTGCTGCGATAAGTGCAGGAATCATAGCAATGATAACATCAAGCATGATAGAGCGGCTGGAATCTTTACCTGTAATATGAGGAGCAGCTGATACTGTTAATTTCATATTGTTCATATTAGTTTGCCGCCTTTCTTACAAAGTCTTTAGCTTCAGCCATTGTCTGTGCAACAGGGCGTTTAGCTGGACATACAAAGGAACAGCTGCCGCAAGCCATACAGAGGTCTACGCTGAGAGCTTTGATTTCTTCTGCATCTTTAGCATTGAGAGCAAGAGCAATTTCAACTGGGGAAAGACCCATTGGACATGCTTCAACACATCTGCCGCAACGGATACATGCGCTTGCAGGTGCTGCTTTTGCTGCTTTTTTGCCAAATACGAGAATAGCATTGTTCTGTTTCATAACAGGAAGCTGGTCGTTCATAACTGCAGCACCCATCATTGGGCCACCGGAGATGATTTTGCCTGCTTCTTCTTTGTAACCGCCACAGAATTCGATTACGTCTGCTGTGGATGCACCGATTACAACTTCTACGTTTTTAGGTTCTGCAACTGCATCACCGTCAACTGTAAGACGTTTTGTAACCAAAGGCATACCTGTTTTCATATATCTTGCAACAAAACCAACGGAAGCAACGTTCATAACGATGCAGCCTACTGCGCTTGGAAGAGCGCCCTGTGGTACTTCAAGACCTGTTGCAGTTTCGATCAATGTTTTTTCTGCACCCTGTGGGTAAACGCTTGGGAGTTCACATACTGTGAAGCCTTCAAGACCTTTGCAGAGTTCTTTCATTTTTGCGATTGCTGCTGGCTTGTTCTTTTCGATACCGATGATAACTTTGGAAAGTTCAAGGTATTCTTTAACAAGTTTTGCGCCTTCAACTACATCTTCGCCGCATTCCATCATTTCGCGATAGTCTGCTGTGATGTAAGGTTCACATTCTGCTGCGTTGATACAGAGTGTGTTAACTTCGCTGAGGTTCTGTGGGTCAAGTTTAACACCGGATGGGAAACCTGCACCGCCAAGACCTACAAGACCGCTTGCTTTGATTGCTGCAACAAAGCTTGCATGGTCTGTAACTTCAGGAGCTTTAACACATTCGCAAACTGTCTGTTCGCCGTCTGTTTCGATAACAACAGCCTGTGTTTTGTTGCCGTTTGGCAAAAGAATTTCTTCTGTGCCAACAACTTTACCGGATACAGAAGAGTGTACAGGTGCGGAAATGAAACCGCCTGCTTCACCAAGAACTGTACCTACTTTAACTTCGTCACCTTTTTTTACAACCATTTTGGCTGGAGCACCAATATGCATGCTCATAGGAATGCGAACTTTAGCAGGAACCGGCATTTTTACAGTTTCTAAGTTCTCAGTGTTTTTGTTGTGTGGAACATGTGCGCCACAAGCACTGCGAACCAGTTTTTTAAATACTGCCACTATATAATCCTCCATTCAAAGCCTTTAAAAGTAAAGCATATTATTTCAATTTGTAATTGTAACATTTTTGTTAACTAAATTCAATACCCAATGTTTCAAATTTATCAAAAATATATATTTTATTTTGTAAAATCAGTAAATTTGTAGAAAAAGCCTAAATATTGCCAAACCAATATATAAAAGCTGTTAAAAATTTGTAAAAACTGCCCTTTATGTTTGTGAAACTATAAATTATGTGGTATACTGTATACAGAAAATCCGCTGTTTTTATACAGCAGTTTCAGCAGAGGTATTAAATTGCACAAAATAATTTATTCATCCCCCAGCAAAATCGATTGGGATGCACAAAGCGCTTTTAAAATAACAAATTATTATACACAGCAGGAAGACCATATGGTTTTCTGCTATATCAAACAATATGTTTCTGACGGCTGTTTAAAACTTTGCACATATTGTTTTGACAGCGAAGCTCAGGGAAAAAAAGACCTTCAGCTTTGTCTCAATCCAAATCCCGTACACACCGAAAAATTTTTCCATCTGGAGTTCGGAATAGACGGCATAAACCGGTTTGAACTTATTAACCCTCATACCGGCGAAACAACCGATGCCGATGCCGGCAGACTGCAGTACCGTTCTTTCAGAACAAACGACCAGCAGGGATATTACTGGTGCGGTGAGATTACTGTTCCGGCACAGCTGATAAACGAATATTTCGCTACATTTCTGGAAGAAAAAAGTATTATTCTTTTAAATTTCTACAGGATTTTTGAAAACAGCACCGACCACGCATCACTTTTCCCTGATTCTGAAAACAATATATTCAACAAACACAGAACAATGGAAGAATTTATCATACTCAACTACTAAAAAGCTTACTACGGAGGTTTTTATGAAATTCATTAAATTTATTCTCAAACTTTTTGCTGCTTTTCTTGCTTTTGGCGCTTTGGCAAGCCTTTACCTCAGCAAAAACAAGGATGAATATATTTCACTTGAACAGAACGATTTGAACTTATACTGATAAAGGAGATTATAATGGCTATAAGACGATTTGAAAGCAACGGCAGATATTCCAATGTTGTTGAACACAACGGTGTTCTCTACCTTACAGGGCAGCTTTGCAGCAACCCTGCCGGTGACGTCAAACAGCAGACCAGAGAAATACTGGAAAAAATCGAATCCCTTCTGGAAAAATACGGCAGCGATAAGCACCATATTCTTTCTGCCCAGATTTATCTTAAGGACATCAATATGTTCAAAGATATGAACAGCATCTGGGATGCCTGGGTAAGTCAGGATAACGAACCTGCCCGCCTTTGTGTGGAAGCTGCACTTGCCTCACCTGCGTTTCTTGTTGAAATAAGCGTAACTGCCGCTGTTATCAAATAAAGTACATAATATATATATAAATGCTCCCTTCCGGTCGGAAGGGAGCTTTTTTTGCACCAAATACCGCAAATTTCCGCAAATCGCCAAACAATCATACAAAGTTCAACAAACCGTCACGCAGTTTTTTTATTTTTTGAGATAATTGTATTGGGGGTTTTATGTGTATACGCATTCCCCCATGATTAAAAATCGAAAGGTTCGCTGCAAATTGAATACATACAACAATCTTTATACAGGCATAGATATTGGTTCAACCACAACCAAAACTGTAGTAATAAATTCTGCTGATAACAGCATAATATACAGCGATTATCAGCGTCATCATGCAAATCAGGCAGAAAGTGTAAAAAAAGCACTGGAAAAGCTTTACCGCCGTTTTGGAAATATTTCGACAAAAATATGTCTGACCGGTTCAGGCGCAAAACATATTTCTATCAGGACTGTCAGATTAAGGAATACAAGCTGCGCCAGCCTCTTGCCAGAAAACTGTATCTTTCGGTTGCAAACAGGGCATTTGATTTTGCCCACAGCATAACAGACAAAATTGCTTCAAAACATCCGCTTTACAAAACGGCATGCCGTATGCAGGACCTTGTAAAAGACAGCGACAGCATTTTGATGCAGGTGAAGGAGTGCTTATCCCCGGCGAAATTATCCATCACGCCAGAAGAGGCTGCAAAGCTTTTGTTATACTGCAGCCTTTCGGGTGTCTGCCAAACCATGTAGTAGGCCGTGGCATAACCAAAAAACTGAAAGAAATATTCCCCGATGTGCAGATTCTGCCGCTGGACTATGACCCTGACGTAAGCTTTGCAAACATAGAAAACCGTCTGCAGATGCTTATTATGAATAATATTTCCCAAGATACCGCAAAAGAAAAAGGTCATAATGCTTCCACTGCAGCAGTCTGATATTGCCCTATACGCACAAAACCCGTCTGAGTTGTTCAGACGGGTTTGCTTTTTATATTATTTTTATTAAATCATTAAACTTCTGTCATCCAGAGACCGTGAAGGTTGCAGTAAGCGTATACAGCAACAGCTTTGTCATCGCCAAGGCAGAATGATACGTTTGGTTCATCACCAGGTCTGAGGTTCTTTCTCATACCGCCTTTTTCTGTTTCCACATATACCCATTCGATAAAGTGTTCTTCTGCCATAGGATGGTTTACAGAACCAACATTAACATTGATTGCGCCGTCTTCCACTGTTACATATGGAAGATGTTTTTCGCCGCTTGCTTCCACTGTATTTGGTTCAAGAACTTTCATCTTCTGTCCGCAGCACATTACAGGAACGCCTTTGTCCTTAACCATGCCGATGATATTGCCGCAATGTTCACAGATGTAAAATTTTTTCATAATAATATCTCCTTCATATATTCAGTTATTTATTAATTTGTTTTTTTCTTTTGTGATTATAATATATCACATTTTGTATGATAAGTCTGTGATATTATCACAAAAATATTTAATTTTACGATAAATATTTTTCAATCCAAAACAACTGCATACGGTTTTATTTTACAGGTATAACCTTTACATATTAATATTGTAAAATATATAATGTTCTGGAATTTTGCCTGCTGAAAAACGAAACACAATTGCAACAAGCAGTATGATTTGTTATAATTCAACCGACTGATAAATTTAAACAGGCAGAACTGTCAGCAGATAGAATTTTTTGCATCTGTTTGGCACAATACAGTTTAAAAAAACAGGGATTTTTCGGAGAAACAGTAATGAGAAAAAAACGCATAACAGATATGACAACGGGCAGTCCCGCAAAGCATATTCTCAGCTTTGCTGTTCCGTTAATCATAACCAATGTTGGCCAGCAGCTTTATATGATTGCTGATGGTGCCATTGTGGGCAGAGGTGTAGGCATCAAGGCTTTTGCGGCCGTAGGTGCAACAGACTGGAGCTACTGGCTTATTTTATGGACAGTAGGCGGGCTTACACAGGCTTTTGCAACCTTTGTTTCCCGAACTTTCGGCGAGAAAAACTACGAGGAAATGAACAGGTACATTGCATCATCTGTTCTGCTTTGTGCAATAATCGGTATAATTCTTACAATACTTGGCGTTACTGCGGCAAAACCGCTTTTGCATTTGCTCAATACCCCTGCGGACATTGTTTCCGACGCCGCAAAATACCTTACAACCATGGTTTGCGGCACGCTGATTGTTATGGGCTATAATATGTGCGCATCCATTCTCCGTGGTCTGGGTGATGGCAGAACACCTCTTGCGGCGATGATTATTGCGGCAATAATAAACATCGCACTGGACTGCCTTTTTGTGTTTGTATTCCGATGGGGTGTTGTGGGCGCTGCTGCTGCATCTGTGCTTGCACAGCTTGTTTCTTTGGTTTTCTGCATTATTGCAATATCAAGAATCGACTGCATCTGTCTGGATAAATCATCGTGGGATTTTGACAGAGAAAGAATAAGAAAGATGCTTTTCTTCGGCCTGCCGCTTGGTCTGCAGTTTGTGGTTATCACCCTGGGTGGTATGATTCTTCAGTCAAGCATCAATCTTCAGGGCAGTCTATTTATTGCCGGCTACACAGCAACCAACAAGCTTTACAGCTTCCTGCAGTGTTTTGCTATGTCATTTGGTGCATCAACCTGCACATTTATAGCACAGAACTATGGAGCAAAACAGTTTGACAGGGTAAAACAGGGAATTGTTGCATCGGTAAAGATTGTAACGGTAACAGCTGTAATAATTACAGGCTTTACACTGCTTACAAGATGGCAGATACTGCGTGTATTTCTTGATGTAAACGAAGCAGGCGGCTTTGAGGCATTGTCAATTGCGGTTAGATATCTCACCATTATGTCTCTTTGTTTTATTGTACTTCACATTCTGCATGTA
Source organism: Oscillospiraceae bacterium (assembly GCA_017505635.1). Classification (GTDB taxonomy): domain Bacteria; phylum Bacillota; class Clostridia; order Oscillospirales; family Ruminococcaceae; genus RGIG3102. The sequence goes on from JAFVOU010000042.1 coordinate 68,884, forward strand.
TTCCGCAATGTTCATCAGGCAATGGGTATTGCAAGCTGGTCGATGCTGTCGGGAGTTGCAGAGTTTATCGCACGTGTGCTTATGTCCAAGGTACTGATATACTGGATAGGTGCCGATGCGCTGTTTATAGCAGAACCTGCATCCTGGCTTGGAGCAATGCTGTGTGTAATGCTTCCATATTTTTACTACAGAAAAAAATATCTCGGAAATCAAAATATAGCAGGATAAAAAATAAAAAAACTTCATATAACCACAATGTCATTAAGTTAAGCGAAAACCAAAATATCAGCTTAATATAATAAAACCAAATGTTATTGCATACGACCAATGTTATTTTGATAATAAAATTTTTCGTTAATCTGATAAGGGGTACTCAATTTTCAAAAAATTGAGTACCCCTGTTTTTTTATATGTGATTATTAATATGTTTTCTGTAAAAATACACTATAAACGGAATTGAAACTGCAAAAGTGATTATATCTGCAATCGGCTGTGCCGCCTGAACCCCTGCAAGCCCCACTTTAAACGGCAGCAGCATTATAACAGGCAAAAAGAATATTCCCTGCCTGCAGCTTGCCAGAAATGTAGCCTGCGCCCTGAAGCCCAGAGACTGGTACAGATGATTTACATATGTGGAAAATGCCAGAAGCGGCATGGCAGCACTTAAAATATGCAGTGTTTTTGTGCCTATTTCAACCACCTGCATATCCTGTGTAAACCACAGCATTATCTGTCCGGCACAAACTGCAGTAAATACAGTGAAAATCAGACATACTACAGTTCCAAGCTTTGCCGTAAAGACAAAAGCCTGCCAGGTGCGCTTCTTGTTGCCTGCACCATAGTTATATCCCGCCACCGGCTGAAATCCCTGCCCTATGCCAAAGGCTATGCTGCGCACAAGGCTGTACAGCTTGTTTGCAATGGTTATAGCCGCCGCTGCTGCATCGCCGCCATAGCGTACCGCCTGTATATTAAGCACCGCTGCTGCTACACTTGCCAGACCGTTGCGGAACATTGTAGGCAATCCAAGAGAAACTATATCCCCGTAATCCTGCATATTTCTGCTTATATCCTTAATGCGCAGATTTACCACCGACCGCTTTGTCACAAAACAGCTTGCCAGTATACAAAAACTTACACACTGACTTATCATTGTGGCTATAGAAGCCCCGGCTGTTCCAAGACCAAATTTAAAAATAAATATGGGGTCTATAAAAATATTCAGTATACCGCCTGCACCCATACCTATCATAGCCAGCCGTGTCATTCCCTGACTGCGCAGCAGATTGTTAAGCACAAATGTGGCACAGTTAATTGGTGCTGCAATAAGCACAAATGTGGCATAAGGTTTCGCATGGGGCATCATTGTCGGCGTGCATCCAAGCAGTATCAGTATATTGTTCAGGAACATAAGGCCTGTAACACACAGCACACAGCCGACACTTACCGCCGCAAACATACCGCTTGAAGCATACATATCTGCCTGCTTGTTTTGTTTTGCTCCAAGTCTACGGCTTACAAGGCTGCATGCGCCTACACCTATACCGTACCCCAAGGCCATTATAACTTCCATAATCGCAAACACAACACCAACCGCTGCAGAGGCAGATTTATCAATCTGTGCCACAAAAAATGTATCTGCCGTGTTGTATATAACGGTTATAAGCATACTTGTAACCGTAGGCACAGCCATCTGTGTTACAAGCCTTGGAATAGGCGTCTGCGTCATTTTGCTGTGCTGATATTCAATTTTGCTTTGCTGATTAGCCATATAACACCGCCTGTAAAAATCAATGTTATCAATTTAGCAAATTGTAAAATTACCAACTTAATACTCTGAACTGCAATTTCGGGTTGAGTCTCCCCAAAAGGAAAGTTTCTGTCGGTTATATTTCCAGAAATAACACATTTTTGTCTTATAATCTCATCTATAAAAATTCACCCTCTGAAATAATCAGAGGGTGAATCACCACCATTAAATGATGTTTAAGGATGGGAATATTATTCCTGATTTGCCTTAATTTCTGCAAGTTCTGCTTCAGCTTCAGCTTTGTCAGATTTAAGGGAAAGTGCTTCTTCACCGTTAAGGTACATAGAGATAAGGCCTGTTGCGATTGTAAGTGTGCCAAATCTGATAACCCATGGGAAGTATTTGCCCTTGATAAATACACCAAGTGCGCCGCCTGTTGTTGGACCAAGGATGAATGCTACAACGAAACCGAAGAATGCCAGACCGCCCAACATAAGAGCGATAAATACCATATAGCCAAATGCTTTATTTAATGCTTTTCCTGCTGCTTTCATATTTCAATTCTCCTTTCCTGTATTATAAACCAATGATTGGGAGAATGCCCATCAAGCAGATTACGGACAGTGCATAGTGCAAACCTACCCAAATCAAGCAGTTCATTGTTGTCTTTTTAAGGTCAGAGCCTGCAATACCCATAGCTGTGTACATACACAGAGCAAGTGGAGGTGTCATACCTTCCATAGCACCTGTGATAACTGGCAGCATACCACAAGCAAGCAGTGGGTTAAGACCACACTGTGCAAAGAGAGTGATAAAGATACCGCCGAAGATTGCAACCTGAGAAGAACCAGGAAGAACCATACCGAGAAGTGCACAGAACAGTGGAATAAAGATTGCAAGTGCAAGGTGGCTGAAGCCAAGAGACTGTACCCATGCGCCAATTGCATCACCTACACCTTTTGCTGCAAACAATTCGGAAATTGCGTATGCAAAGTAGATTGTTGCAGAAACAGGAACTATGCCTTTAACTGTGTTGGAAAGAACGTTTGCAAGGTTAGAGATAGAAGCTTTTTTCTTATCTTTGCAGATAAGCAGAGCATACATACCAGCAAGACCTGGTGTAAAGAGAAGGATACAGCTGGACATTGCTGCTGCACCGTCGCCGATAAGGTCTTTGAAAAGTGTTGTTTTAAACTGAGAGTCAAGCCAGAATGGAAGGAAGATAACTACTGGGATAAGCAGAGCTTTCCAGCCTTTTTTAAGTGCGTCGCCAAGTTTTGGAATGTCTTCTTTTGGCATTGGTTTAACTTTGTAGTATTTGCAGAATGCAAAGAGTGTGATAGCTCTCTGAAGAATAAACCATGCTGCAATACCCCACATAACCATCCAAAGCTGAGACATATCATATGTATCAGGATATACAAGGCCAAGAGCTGCAAATGCTGATGTAATAACACCTGCTGGTGGAATCATGTTACCCATTGTGGATGCAGACATTTCTACGTTAGCTGCGAGTTCTGGTGGGAAGCCGGATTTTTTCATTGCAGGGATTGTGAAAACGCCAGTTGCTGCAACGTTACCAGCACCGGAACCGGACAAAGCGCCCATGAATGTGGAACCGATAAGTGCTACGTAACCAGCACCGCCTGTAAATCTACCAAAGATTGACAGGATAACGTCAATACAGTCGTCGATAACACCTGTTGTCGAGAAAATGTGTGCAACTGTCAAGAATGCGATAATTGCATAGAACAGTGTGTTTGTGGAGATTTTAAGCAGATATGTGCCAAAGTCTCCCCATGCGCTAAGACATGCAATCATTGCGATGTAGCCAACAAACATTGCTTCGTAGATAGGTCTTTTAAGCACTACGAATATCAAGCAGATAACTACTAATAAAACTATCAGATAAATAAGTTCTATAGGCATAATTTTTACTCCTCTTCTTTTTCTATATTTTTTACTTTAGTTATATAAAAATCCGCAGTATAAAATTACGTTTGCAATACTGCAGGATGTTTATAACAGATGGAAAAACTTTTATTGGGTTTTGCGGGGAGTATAAAAGTTTAAACATTTTATCTGTCAGTGCTATGACAGATTTTTATACAACTGGCGGCGGTTTGTGCCGCCAGCTGTATATTCAGTTGTGAATTGTGTTATTTTTTTACAGTTTCCTTATCCTTTTTAAATATCATAGAGAAGATAACTGTGGAAATAAGTGCTGTAATAACAGAGATGTAAGTTTCTGTTACACCTGGAATCGGGAAATGACCAACGATTGCGTTGTATGCAACCCAGAATAAACCTACGATTGCAGTTGCTATCATACCCCATACTGCGCCTTTTTCGCTTGTTTTCTTCCAGTAAATACCCAGAAGAACAACCACAAACAGTGCGCCGCGCATTGAATATGCAAAATATACAATATCAAGAACTTTGATACCGGAGCTGTTCATAATGATTGCTGCTACAGAACAAAGTACACCGGAGATAGCTGTTGTAATACGGCTCATCTTCATAACCTGCTTGTCATCTGCGCCAGGTTTGATGATGCCCTGATAGATATCCTTTGTAACCATTGTGCCTGCTGCGAGAATCAGCGGGGACACTGTGGAAAGGATTGCTGCAAGGATGGATGCAAGTACGATACCGCCTGCAAGTGGTGGCAGGTGCATCATAAGTGTTGGAAGTGCAAGTTTACCGTTTGTTACCAGTTCGCCTGCTGTGTTTGTCAATGTACCGTTGAGGGACATTGATTTTGCTATCATACCAAGCATTGCTGTAAACAGACCAAATGGTGCTGCTACGAATGCTGTAATAATTGCGGATGTTTTTGCAACGTTTTCGTTTTTAGCTGCAAGGATTGGCTGGATACCTGCCTGTGCTGTACATGCACCAAGCAAGGATGCAATAACCCAGCTGGATACCTTTGGCATACCGATACTTGTCATATTGAAGTATGTATCAGGCAATGTTGCCTGCAAGCCTTCCATACCGCCTACTCTGCCAAGTGCAAGGAAGATTGCAAGAATTACGCCGCCATACATGAAGATAAGGTGCATAATGTTTGTATAAGCAACCGCCTGCATACCGCCTGCAAGTGTGTAAACGATAAATACTATGGCAAATACTACAACTGTTACGTTGAAGTCAAGGCCGATAAGGGATACACCCAAACTGCCTGCTGCGATCATCTGGGAGATACCAACTGCTATCATTACAAATGTAAGGAATACGCTGGATACTGTTCTGGCTTTTACACCAAGGAACTTACCGATGATGCCAGGTACTGTTACAGATTCCATACTTCTGTACAGCTTTGCAAAAAGCAGAGCAAGGAAGATAACCCCTATACCATTTGCTATTGTGTACCAGGAACCGGAAATACCAAAGTCGAAGCCGTATTCTGCAACACCTGTTGTTGCTGTGCCGCCCAGCCATTCGCCTGTGCCTGCTGCCACACACATCAGAACACCAAGCTGTGCCCCGTGGAATGCGGAAGAGTCTTTAGCCTTTGACTGTGCATACAGGCCAATCAGCACTGTAGCTGCAAAGTATACAATAATGATTATTAATTGCAGAGACATTTTTAACTAACCTCTTCTCTTTAAGAGAATTCTCCTTTTGAATTATTCTTCTACAGGAATTTCAACATCGAGAAGTGGTGCATACTGCTGACAGCCAAAGATATCGCCTTCGCCGAAGGAACCGGATGGTCTGAGACGGTTGATTGTAAATTTAATTGCAAGGCCTGGGTCAAATTCTACGAATGCTGCAAGTCTTTCATCTGGAATACCGTAAAGTTTCTTTACTGTTTCAGGTGTAAGTGCACCGGATGCTTTTACCATTTCGTATTTTTCTTTTTCTCTGAAGATAATATCGAAAGTAATTCTGTCTGTACCTGCATTTTTACTGCGGATTGTTTTTGCAAGGTCAACTAATTTTACTGTTTTCATTGTGCTTTCCTCCTGTACTATTCTTCTTCGCCGTTAACTTCGATCATTGTTACTGGGAAGAGTTCCAGTGGATCGTCAACTTCTACTGTGTGGTCAAGAGTCCATTTGTAAGCTGGGCTGATTTTGATAACTTCGTCAAGAACGAATGCTGCTGTACCTGCTGTACCTTTAACTTCTGGAAGTCTTGCGTAGAAGATCTGACGCATACCGATAAGTGTTACTTCTTCTGCAACTTCTTCTGTTGGTGCAACGCCTTCAACGATAATCATAAGTTCGTGGGATTTTGTTTCCTTGATTGGTTCAAGTTCGCCCATTACGCCGTTTTTACCGAAGATTCTGTAGCTCAGTTCGTACTGCTGACCTGCAAATCTTTCTTCAACCTGGCTCTTAGCCCAATCGATAACTGCGTCGATGTTTTTGATTGTGTATGGGTCACGAACTGCTGCCATACCAAGGTATCTTTCGCCAACTTTACCGGAGCCTTCGAGTTTAACTTTTACTCTGCCTTCGATTGGAACAAATTTTGCGCCTGTGATACGGCATGTTTTTTCGTCAAACTGTTCGTATACACATTCACTCATGTCCATCATACCGCCTGCTACGTATTCGTAGTATGGGTTTGTTCTTTCGTACATTGCGTGGCCTGCAACAGAAGCTGGTGTAGCTCTCTGGTATGGGCTCATAGCTGTAACTTTAACGTCGTCTTTTGTTACTGTACCGATGATTGTTTCTTTTGCGCCGTATGGTTCGCAGCAGAAGGATGAGCATTCAAGAACTTTACCGCAGTAGTATGCGATGTTTTCTGGGAAGCCTTCATGGATACATGCAGATGCAAATACTGCTACGTCAGAGGAACGGCCGCCGATAATAACGTCTGCGCCCATTTCAAGAGCTTTGATAAATGGATGAACACCTGCAACAGCAACGATTCTGTCTGTTTCGTCGAGTTCTTCGATTGTCAGGTTTGTTCTGCCGTCAAGACCTTCGATAACTTCGCCGTTGTTCATTTTGTTTCTGATGTATTCTTTATCTACTTCAGAGTAGAAATATGCAAGTTTGAAGTTTTTCATCTTGTGCTTCTTAGCGATTTCTTTGATGAAGCCAACGTACATATCAACTTTTTCGTTGGAACCTGTATCGCCGGAAGAACCGATGATCATTGGTACGCCCTGTTCTCTGGATGCGAGAAGCATAAGTTCAAGGTCGTGTTTCTGGTGGTTTGGATGGGATGCACATTTGTTTGTACCAAGTGGCACTGGACCGATATCGTCGGAACCGGAGTCACAGCAGTAGTAATCAGGCAATGTTTTTGCACCGATCCAGAAGCTTTCTTCTTTTGTTGGAGCGAATCCTAAATGTCCGTTTGAGCAATGGATTCTGAGTGTTTCTTTTGACATAGTTAATTCCTCCTTTTGTCATTTCACGTTATGCCTTGTTATTGGTTGTTATAACAAGTTTTATGGTCTTATAATACAACCTTCGCACAAAAAAAACAATAAAAAATTCTTATTTTTTTAAAGTTTGTATATATAGCAAACAAGTTTTTACTTTTTTTGTGTAAATAAACAATAAATTATAATACAACTATATTAACTTGTTATAACCAGTTGATATGTCAACATTTATGCAAAAAAAATAACAGACAACTTTCAGTACAAGTTGTCTGTTTAAGTATTGTTATCTTATTATTTATCCTTTAATACTGCATTTTAAAATCAGTATGCATTCTCGTATACATCGCGGTCAAGCTGACGTTTTATGGTAAAGGAATATTTATCTGCACGGTAATATGCTATCTTATATTCCACCAGCTCTCCGTTGGAATACGCGTGTGTCTCCATCTTCATAACCGGGTCGCCTTTGGAGACCTTGAGAATTTTCGCAATATTTGCATCAGCAATAACTGCTGTGAGTTTTTGTTCCATATGCAGATTTTTTATCCTCAATTCAGGATAGATATCCCATGTGGAGAATGCACGCTTTTCTCTTTCCCAAAGCTGTGCAATAGGAAACATCTCTGATGCTATAACACTTATCATATAAGAATTATAATATACAATAGGCAAATCGTTTGCATAACCTACAAGGCAAAGCCGCGCAAGATTGTCTATGCCAAATGTTGCCTTTATGTTTTCAGGTATTTTTTTAAGGGTATATTCTTCTATTTCGGTATGACCTGTAAGCCCTTTCTGTTCCAATGTTTTTTGAAAAGAAACAATTTTTACAAGGCTTTGGGACATATCTGCAAGACGCACAAAAGTGCCCTTGCCATGTACGGAATAAACAAGGTTTTTCTGTTCCAGCTTGGATAAAGCCTGGCGCACAGTAATACGGCTTACCGAATACTGTTTGCAAAGCTGGTTTTCTGACGGCAGCTTTTCACCGTCTTTATATTCTTTATTATAAATTGCCTCTTCCAATTCTGCTGCAAGCTGAATATACAGTGGCACACTTGATGTATGATTTACCATAAAAACCTCAAGAACAATAGTTGTGCAAGTAACCTGAATTTACTTTTATTGTACTACTCTGGCAAAAAATGTCAAATATTTTTAAATTATTAAACCGTGAAAAATATATGATTTATTTAATAAATAAATTTACACTCTGTAAAAATCAGAAATATTCCGAAAAAGCTTCTGCAACCTTTTCAAAATCTGTTTTTCTCTGTTTCAGTATCCATTCTATAAGGTCGGTGTTTTCATAAGCTTCATCTATTCCGTCACCATGTCCAAAACCTTTCAGCACTGTAAGCTGTGCATTTCCTCCATTTTTGTTCACTCCATCCACCATAAGCTGTGAATAAACAAGCGGAACAACATTATCAGCATCACCGTGAACAGCATAAACCGGTGTTGTTTTTAAATTTGGAGTGCGCCATACCATTCCACCGCCTGCAACAGGTGCTATTGCCGAAAAATATTCAGGATAAGCCATTCCCATAGACCATGTTCCAAAACCGCCCATGCTGGCCCCTGTTATGCATATTCTGTCTTTTTTTATTTTATATTTTTCTGCAATCATATCTGTGAGACCTTTTATTTCCCTTACAAGGTTGTCCCATACATATTCTTGCGGACACTGCGGGCAAAGTACAACAGCCGGAACTTTCACCCCTTCAGTAATGAGCCTTGGCAGCGCCCAGCGGTTGACATTGTCTGTCGTTGTGCCTCTTTCCCCTGCACCGTGAAGAAACACCAGCAAAGGCATATTTTCGCAATTATCAGGTGAAAACACCTCATAGCTCATTTTTACATTATTACATATATATGTATCTGTATATCTGTTCATATAGTCAGTCCTTTTTATGCACTGTATTGGTTATTCTGATTATATCACACACTATATCAATATAAAATATATTTGCTATAAAACCAATCTGTCTTTACAGCAACTGTACAAATAAAAAAGTCACATCGCCGGTTATAAGCAATGTGACTTTCAACTTTTCAGTAATATGTTTATTTCTGAACTTCAAGATATTCTTTGTAAACCATATTCCAGATATAGTTTTTAAGTTCTGTGAAACGTGGAAGCATCTTGGATTCCTGTCCGCGTGGATAAGGAATATCGATATCGATGATTTCTTTGATTCGGCCAGGACGTGCAGACATAACAATTACTTTTGTAGCCAGAAGGATAGCTTCTTCTACGTCATGAGTAATAAAGAAACATGTTTTCTTTTCTTCTTCCCATGTTTTGAGAAGTTCTGTCTGAAGCTGTGTACGTGTCTGTGCATCAAGAGCACCAAATGGTTCGTCCATCAGCAGCAGGCTTGGGTTAACTGCATATGCACGTGCGATAGCAACACGCTGTTTCATACCGCCGGAAAGTTCTTTTGGATAAGCATCCACAAACTTTTCAAGACCAACGATTTTTATGTATTTCATAGCGATTTCTTCGCGCTGTTCTTCTGTAAGATCCTTTTTAAGCTTAAGGCCAAACATTACGTTTTTCTTAACTGTAAGCCATGGGAACAAAGCATACTGCTGGAAAACAACACCGCGGTCAACGCCTGTGCCTTCAACTTTAACACCATCTACAAGAACCTCACCGGAGGAAGCTTCGTGCAGACCTGCAATAATGTTGAGAAGTGTGGATTTACCACAGCCGGAAGGACCAACAACACAGATAAATTCGTTATCATAGATATCCAGGTTTACGCCATTCAGAGCAACTGTTTTACCATTACGGCCTTCGTAAATTTTTTCAACAGCCTTGATCTGAACTTTTGGCACTAAATCTCTCTCTTTTCCTGCCATGATGTCAGTCTCCTTTCAAAGAATTTCAGAATTTTTTCAGCAAGCATACCGATAACACCAACAACAATAATGTAAAGCATCATTGGCTGTGTTTCGAATGTAGAGCTGAGCGCACGGATACGCATACCAAGACCGGCACTTGCACCTGTAGATTCAGCAGCAATCAGTGTTGTCAAAGCAACGGAAATACCAAGACGAACTGATGTGATGATAAATGGAGTTGTTGCCGGGAAGATAACTTTTGTAAACAGAACACTGTCGTTTGCACCAAGTACGCGTGCAGCTTTAATCAGTGTTTCATCTACGTTGATAACACCCTGGAATACTGTGATGGAAATTGTCAGGAATGTTGCAATACAGATAACGATAATCTGTGGTGTGCGGCCAACGCCCACTGCGATAACAACCAGTGGTACGTAAGCGAGTGGTGGGATATTGCGGATAAACTGAATCCAAGGCTCAATGATATTGCGCACAGGGCGGTACCATGCCATAAGGAATGCAACAGGTACACCAAAAAGGAAGCCCAGTGCAAAACCTGCGATTGAAGAAATCAAAGAGCTTGCAATATCGCTCCAGAACACACCGCGGTCAACCGCCATCTTTGTATATGAGCCGAAAACTTCGAGAAGAGGTGGGAATGCACGGCCGGTTACTTCACCTTTGGAAAGCAGTCCCCATACTAAAATGGCAACAAGCAGGGACAGCACAGTCCATGTCCAGGCAGGAATACGGCTGACAAAGTCGCCTTTTTTATTTTTATTCATTGAATTATCTCCTTAACATATTCTTATTAAATTGGGAAGGCAGGATTTCCGCCTTCCCGAAATATACAGCCCGAAAATGTACAGGAATAATATTATTTGCCTGCTTCAACCATGAGGTCGGAGAGAACAAATTCTGCAGGAGCAAGGTTGCCTTCTGCTTCGAGAGCGCCGTTAGCAATAAATGTTGCCTGCTGGTTAGCATAGAGTGTTTCAAGTTCGCCGCTGTTGAGCATGTCGAGAACCTGAGCGCTTGTAAGCCAGGAACCGTCATAACGCTGAGCGATAACTGTTGCAGCGTCGGAAGAAACAACTTTAGCAACGTAGCCTGCTACTTCTTCAGCAACAGCGTCATCTGTTGTAGCTGCTGCAGCAAAGTCCATAGCTTTGAACATTGCGCGGTTGAAACGAACGAGAAGGTCTGCATTTTCGTCAGCCCATTTTGGGTTTACAACCCAGGAACCTGGAGATGCCATAGATTCAAAGTCGATGTTGGAGCAGATGTCTGTAGCATCTTTTGCGTTTGCAAGGATTGTAAGGGAGAATGGGGACCATGCAGCAACTGCATCAACAGAGCCGGAAAGAGCAGCTGTTGTAAGAGCTGTGTCGTCCATGGAGAGAGCTTCTACATCATCCATTGTCATGCCAGCGGATTTGAGAGCTTCGAGAAGGATGGATTCGGAAGATGTACCTGCAGAGTAACCGATTTTTTTGCCTCTGAGTTCTTCGATTGTTTTGATGCCGTTGAGACCGATGATGCAGTCGCCGTCACCTACATGCTGAAGGAGGAATACTTCTGCAGCACCTGTGGAGCAGAGTTTGTGTGCGCCAGGTCCGATAAATGCTACGTCCATAGCACCGGATTCCATAGCTGCGATTTCTGTTGGACCGTTTTCAAAAGCAGTCATGTTAACTGTGATGCCTTCTTCTGCAAAGAAGCCTTTTGCGTCAGCTGTAGCAACTGCCCAGAGGGAACCCCAGTTAGGCATGTAAGCAACGTTAAGTGTAACGTTTTCTACGGATGGTCCTTCTGGTGCTGGTGCTGGAGCTGGTTCGGATGAGCCGCAAGCAACGAGGGACAGACCCATAACCATTGCAAGCAGCAATGCTGTGATTTTTTTCATTTTTTCTTTCTCCAATTTATTATTTTTATTTATTAAACCTTAACAAGGTAAAATACTTGGTTGGTGGAATTAATAGAATTCCTTGATTCTGTGGAACCAGGTGCCCGCAGGGTCTTCGGTTTCGCGAAGATACTTGGACAGCTTGTTCATATATTCTTTCTTAACGTCTGCATAAGCAGGGTCATAGCATACATTCTTAAGCTGGTATGGGTCTTTTTTAAGGTCATACAGCTCACCGCGTTCGCTTTCGTTGAATGTAAGCTGATAGTCAAGGTCGCGTACCATACGCTGACGGCCGATATAGAAATGGTTGTGATATTCACAGAACACTTCTGTATGTCCGTTGTCTTTCTTTTCGCCTGTCATCAATGGAAGTATGCTTTCGCCGTCAACAGGAGCAGGAGTTTCCACACCTGCAATGTCAAGCAGAGTAGGCATAAGCTCGTGGAGGTATACAAAGCTGTCGTTGTCCTCTGTACCTGCACCTTTTACAACCATTGGGATATGATAAATTTCATCAAATGTAAACGCACCTTTTTCGATGAGTTTATGTGCACCAAGACAGTCGCCGTGGTCGCAGGAGTAGATGATGATTGTATCATCATACAGTCCTTCGTCCTTGAGTTTCTGCACCATCATGCCAACCATATCGTCAATCATTGTACAGTGACCATAGTAACGTGCAGCAATCTGCTGGAAGCCCTTCCATCCGTAGTCACCAAGACCCCACATCTTTTCGCTGAGATAATAGCCATAAGGTTTATCCAGCAAATCGTCGCAGTAGCTTGGATGTTCAGGAATGTCATCAGGGTTGTACATTGAATAATAAGGTTCCGGCACGATACTTGGGCTGTGCGGGCCCCAGAAGTTTGCCCAGATAAAGAATGGTTTATCTTCTTCTTTGGCTATGTCGATAAGACGGTTTGTTTCGTGAGCCACAAAATACTCGATTGTACTTTCAACAGGGCCTTCGTGTTTGCAGTACATTTCCTGAATCTGCAAAGCAGGGTTATTGCCCTGGAAACCGTTGGAAACGTCAATGTTTTCAAATCCGTTTTCTTTAAGATACAGTTCGTAGTAGTTTGGTTCGTTGTCAGGCGGCTGATTGAATATAAGGCTTGGGAACACCTGGCTGCCCGGGAAACCATAGCCCATAAAAGGTTTACCGTCATGGAAACCGCATTCTTCCGGTGTCTTGTTTGGAGTTACATGCCATTTGCCTGCATAACCGCAGTAATAGCCTGCATCACGCATACATTCGCCCAGCAGCGGTGTGCCTTCTTTGATATTTGTGAAGTTATCTATAACACCATGCTTATGCGGATACAGACCTGTCATAACACTTGCACGGGCAGGTGCACAGATTGCTGATGGTGTGTAAGCATTGTTGAACTTCATACCTTCAGCAGCCAGCTGGTCAATATTTGGTGTTTTACAAATATCGTTCATCCCGTAGGCGCCTACCGTGTCCATACGCTGCTGGTCAGACAAAATCAGCAAAATATTTTTGCGTTTAGCCATATTTACTCTCCTTCTATGTTTATTTTCTGCAATATTTCACAAAATGAAATATTGTTGTTTTAATATAGTTATATGATACACCCTTATGTACAAATTGTCAATTTAATATAGCATTTAAGCTGTTATACTTGTAGCTTTTAACAAAAAAATATCAATATTTATATTTTCATCACAAAATCTGCTGTTTTATTTATTTAAGTACATTTAATAATATAAAATATTAACAGATATTATATACCAAAATATCACATTCCGCCAATTTTTTTGCATTATAGTATGTCTGCCTTGAAAAAAACAGCAGGTATGCTATAATATTTACAAATATATAAGATAGAAAGCGGGTGTTTCTGTGCCACCTCTGAGCCTGTTAATCAAGCCGGCCTCCGGCAGCTGCAATATGCGCTGTAAATACTGTTTTTATATAGACGAAACAGAAAACCGCACAGAAGGCTGCACCGGCCGTATGACCGATGAAGTTGTGCATATTCTGATAGACAAAGCGCTCAATTATGCTCACGGCGACTGCACTTTTGCATTTCAGGGTGGTGAACCCACACTGGCCGGAATTGACTTTTTCCGTCGTTTCGCTGCCTGTGCAGACAATCATCCCCGCTCAAAAGAGCTGCGTATCCACTATTCCATACAGACCAACGGATATGCCTTAAATGAAGATTGGGCAAAATGGTTTGCAGAGCGTCAGGTTCTTGTTGGTATATCCCTTGACGGTCCCAAGGAAATACATGACCGTTACCGTGTTGACCGGGAAGGCAAAGGCACCTTCAACCGTGTTATGGCTTCCATCCGTCTGCTTGAGAAATACAATGTGGATTTCAACATCCTTACAGTAGTTTCCGGCAGCAACGCCCGTCACGGCCGTCAGGTTTATGATTTTTTCCGAAAAAACAATTTCCGTTATCAGCAATATATCGAATGTCTTGACCCTATCGGTGAAATTCAGGGCGGACATGATTATTCCCTTACGCCAGAAAAATACGAAGCATTTTTAAAATCTATGTTTGACGGCTGGTATCAGGATATGAAAAACGGCCGCTATGTATACAACCGATATTTTGAAAACCTTATGATGATAATGGCAGGACAGCGTCCCGAAGGGTGCAATTTCCAGGGATTCTGCAGTCCGCAGTGGGTTATCGAAGCAAACGGCAATGTATATCCCTGTGACTTCTATGCCCTTGACCCATGGCTGCTCGGCAACATAGCAACCGACAGCTTTGAAAAAATGGAAGATGTCCGCCGCTCCTGCGGATTTGTTGAACTGTCAAAGCCTCTGCCGGAAGACTGCAGAAAATGCAGATGGCTTATGCTATGCCGCAACGGCTGCCGCAGAAACCGCGAACCTCTTGGACCGGACAATGGCGGAAAAAACTATTTCTGCGCCGCTTATCAGAATTTTCTGGCGTATGCATCCCCTAAACTCAATGAAATTCTGCAGCTTCTGCGCATGATGGCGGCAAAAAAATAACAAATTATATAGTTGCAACACAATGCAGCTTTATATATAATTAAATAAACTTAAATAAAATTTTTGGAGGAACACATATGAATCGTTTTGGCATTTCTGTAGAACTCAAAAACGTACCTGTACTGGATCCTGAATTTATGCCTTTGCTTAAATTCAACAGAGAATTCCTTAAAGGTGCAACAAAACCTGTTTCCATCGCAGTAGAACGCGCTGACGGACAGACAGCAACTACACACACATTTATTCACGGCACACCTGAAATGGCAGAAGCAGACCGTTACTACATCGACCGTATCGTAAAAACTGCTCTCTGGATGAAAGGCGGCTACAAAATCTATGTAGATGACAAAGGCATTTACGAATACCTCTGCAGCGTTTACTGCAAAGGCGGCGAACGTGAATTTGACTGGGACTTCATGGCAAACATCTTTGAAAAACCATTCGAAATCGTTCTTACAGACAATGTACCTGAATCCTTTGACGATCCTAAACCTATGGGCGGTCACCTTGAAGGCTGCCGTATCGGCTTCGACGCAGGCGGTTCCGACCGCAAAGTTTCTGCTGTTATCGACGGCGAAACAGTTTTCTCCGAAGAAGTTGTTTGGCTTCCAAAGGTTAACCCAGACCCAGAATACCACTACGAAGGCATTGTTTCCGCAATGAAAAAAGCAGCAGAACATATGCCAAGAGTTGATGCTGTTGGTGTTTCCTCTGCAGGTATCTACATCAACAACCGTACAATGAGCGCTTCCCTCTTCCTTAAAGTTCCAAAAGATCTTTACGAAGAAAAAGTAAAAGACATCTACATCCGCGCTATCAAAGACACATTCGGTGATGTTCCATACGCTGTTGCAAACGACGGTGACGTTTCTGCTCTTGCAGGTACAATGAGCCTTAACGACAACAACATCCTTGGTATTGCTATGGGTACATCCGAAGCTGTTGGCTACGTTAACGAAGACGGCTGTATCACAGGCTGGCTCAACGAACTTGCATTTGTTCCTGTTGATGCTAACCCTAACGCAATGGTTGACGAATGGTCCGGCGACATCGGCTGCGGTGTTAAATATTTCTGCCAGGACGGCGTAAACAAACTTGCACCACGCGCAGGTATCGAACTTGACGAAAGCCTTTCCCCTGCTGAAAAACTTAAAGTTACTCAGAAACTTATGGAAAACGACGACCCACGTGCTGTTCAGGTTTACGAATCCATCGGTACATACCTTGGTCATACACTTGCTTACTACTTTGAACACTATGGCTTCAAATATGTATTGCTCCTCGGTCGTGTTATGAGCGGCAAAGGCGGCGACATTCTTCTCGAAACATGCCGCAGAGTTCTTGATGATGAATATCCAGAATATGCAGACAAAATCAACCTTACACTTCCTGACGAAAAATTCCGTCGTGTAGGTCAGTCCAT
Source organism: Oscillospiraceae bacterium (assembly GCA_017505635.1). Lineage (GTDB taxonomy): Bacteria > Bacillota > Clostridia > Oscillospirales > Ruminococcaceae > RGIG3102. Next base: position 85,170 of record JAFVOU010000042.1, read on the forward strand.
GGCTGCAGCAAGTCTCCCTGAAATGAAATAATCAGAACAGCAGAAAAGCTGTCCTGAAAACGGCATCCTGATAAGAAAACATAAATCCCCCTCAAAACACAGCTTGGTGTTTTGAGGGGGACATTTTTGCACATTTACGCACAAAAAGTGCTGTTGCAAGGCGGAAATACGCAGCACTACTTTGTGTAATGCAAGTGTTGA
>JAFVOU010000043.1 GCA_017505635.1 Oscillospiraceae bacterium
AGATAATTCTCTTACATAATGCGGAACAGTGTCAGTATATTCATTTATAAGTTCTACAATCACTTTGGAAGATGCTTTAAGAATATCTGGCGCATTTTCAGTTTCATCATATTTTAATTCATCTATCAAATCTGGAACGATCTCTAACATTCTTCGCAGATATTCTCTGTAAAATGCAGTTCCGATTTTTTGCTGTACAGAACGTACAACATTACTTTTCATAACTTCAGTATTAGTCAAACCAGCATTAACACGGCATATAACAGTACGTCGAATAACTTCAGGAGCAACAGCTTTAACATCTTCGTTAGCGCTAATTACAACTACAGAATAATTTTTTAGGTGCTCTGATATGCCGAAGTCGTCATTTTTTATGGTTTCTATGGCGTGCTGATTAAATCGTGTGTTTGTTAAGTCATCAACGATGATAGGTGCGCCTTGTACTGTCCTTTTTATATTTTCGATACTTGAACGTGTAAAATCTGGAGCTGACATTTTAGGCTTTTGACCAATCATCATTTTAAGCAATGTTTCAAGAAAACTTGTTTTGCCAGCTTTACTTTGACCATATATTAAACCAAAAACAGGATATGGTAATCTGTTTTGATTGTATCGTGCGGCCATATCGCGCATTGTAGCCATAAAAGGAGAACAGAAAAACCAGTTGGCAAACTCAAAGTAACGATATTGTAAAGATTCTTTATCACCATGAAAGCGATCATATCCTTGCATATATTTTATGAAATTATCTATATCGCTTTTTATTTCTTCAGCAGAAGGATTAAGATCTTGTTCAACACCATTTAAAGTTACCTTTGAATTATCAACATCTACAACAAGCTGAGGATATTCGGCGCGCTGTTCTTTTTCGGTAGTAGCTTCATCTATTTGTTTTCTGCGAACTTTAATAACGTGCTCTGGAGTTATAAGTATTTTGCCCTTTTTATTATCTTTTGCTTCTTTAGGGAGATTTGGAGCTATCTTGAGAGCAGAAGTATTTACATCCATAATGAATTTTACATTATCAATGTTTTCTTTGGCAGGTTCGATATATATTGCTTTTTCTGCTTTAATCGCAGTCGCAATAGGTAATTCATCAAGATTTTCTATTACATCAGCAGTTGTAATAGCTTTAATTGAAATATCGTTAGCGGAAGATGCTTTTAAATCATTATACACATCCATGTACCAATTGAATGCAGCTTCATCATCCATATAGCAGATGTTTTCTCTTTGAACGCCACCAAACGCGTTATAAGACATATTTGCCGAACCCATAATGACACGTTTTCTGCCATCGTTAGCCTCCAAAATATAAATTTTTTCGTGCGATATTTTTTTGTAGGCAACAAGCAACTCAAGACTTTTGTCATCTATTCGGTCTAAAATTCTGTTTATATTTTTACCAGATCTTTCACGTATCTGTTCAATTACTTTATTTTGATATGCTAAAATCTCGTTAAAGGTGTAGGAAATAGTATTTTCACACCCAAATATAATTTCTGCACAATCAAACATATCAATTAATTTTGTGACAAAATTAATACCAGAAGAATATGTTATAGCGTATAGTTTATTATATCCTTCAAATAATTCTTCCCAAGTTATTGACTCGGCAGAATCAAAATTAAGTTTAACAACATCAAGTTTATTTGTTGCAGGTTTTGTTTCTGGAGTTTCATCAAAAAATGATAGATTATTAGTTATCATATTTTATATCCTCCTATGCTTATAGTTTGTGGTGTATTTCACAATATCTACTTATCATGAAATAGTCTAAATCGTAGGAATTGCATTTGTAATATTTACGAATATCATTGATTTCTTTGTGTGATATTAAATTTTCATCAATAGCACGTAAAATATCATAAGGCAAATCATTTGGATGTTCTGCTTTATACATATCCGTGTCTACGATAACAAAAAATATTTTTTCTATAACAGGTCCTATAGGTAAATCTAATCTGTCAGCAAGTTCGTAAATTTGGTATACGGTGTCGATATCTATATTATAAAATTCAGATAATTCTTCTGCTTTTTTAGCTCTTTTACATTCAAAAGGATAAAAGAATAAGTTATCTTCTGTATTTATACAGTTTGGTTCAAGAGAAGAGATATTAATAAAATCTTTAAGATGAAGTTTATTGTCAGGCAAAACAATTTTGTGTTTACGTATTTCACCGGGAGTCATTCCAGTAAATACTTTCATAGCTCTAGTGAATGCAGACTGTTCTGAATAATATTTTGTAGCGATATCTGAAATTTTTGTAGTAGATGATATTAATTCTTTTGCAGCAAAATATAGTTTTCTATCTGAGATATAATGGTATAAAGTCATACCGCCTGTAAGAATTTTAAGGCATTCATCAAATGCTTTACTGCTTCTACCTATTAATCTGAAAAAATTTTTTCTGATTTCAACATCGCTTTTGTCAATGTTTTCGTCAATATAATCCATAATAAAATCAAAAGTATTTTTGTTCATGTAGTACCTCCTTTGATATTAATGTATCATTAATTAGACGTATAGTATTGACAAACAATAATACAAATTTATCAAAAATTAAAGAATATATAATTCCTTCTCCAGCATCTCCCTATACTTCTCCATCACCCACTGTGGTGCGATAAGTTTAATCTTATCACCAAAGCCGAACAGCCAGCCGAAAAAGTTAGGACTTAAAGAAACTTCCACAACTGCCTTAAAATGTTCATCGTCCACAATTTCGGTGTGCACATCTTCTCCAAAGCGGTCGATAATCACCTTCATCATCTCGTTTGTGCACACAAGTTCCACTGTTGCACGCTCCTGGTCGTACATCTGGAATACGGTTTTGGTAAACTCGGAAACACTGAAACCGTCAGGCATAGGCTGCGCGGTTTCTTCCATAATTTCAGGGGTGGAATCTATGCGGTCAACACGGAAGGTGCCGATTTTTTCGTGCTTGTGGGAGTAGCCCACAACATAATAATAGTCGCCGTTCCATACGAGAGAGTATGGGCTGAACAGATATGGCTTGCCTTCGTTGCGCAGTACCTTCTGTTTGTTTGCATCGTATTCAAAGTATGTAAACTGCACCTTGCGGTTTTTGTTTATGGCTTCGTTTATGCTGTCCACAATATAGAAACTGCGCTCGTTGTGAGGTTTTATTCTGCTTTCGGTAAGGATGTTGCGCTTGATGCACTCACGCTGATAAACGCTGGCAAACTTATCAAGCTTGCTTATCAGCTCGGCGCTTTTCTTTTCAGTGATAAATTTGCTTGAAGCCACCGCATCCACCAGCAGTTTAAGCTCCGGCAGTTCAAAATAGCGGCTGCCAATAAAATATCTGTTCTGGGTGGAACGCACACAGTGAACATCCACATCCATTTCAATCAGTTCGGCAATATCCTTGCCCACTGTGGTGCGGTGAATTTTCATGCTGTATTCGCGGTCAAGTATATCCATAATCTGTGCTGTGGTGATGGGGTGCTCTTCGTCAGAGTATTTTTCCAGCACCTCCTGCATAAGCATTAAACGTTTTTTATTGTCTTTTTCCATAGTGCACCTGCCGTAATATTTATTACTTTAATAATACGATTATATAAACATATAGTCAAATTTTGCACAAAATAGTTGTCGCTTTGTTGCTCATCTCATTTGACGTAATAATATATAGAATTATAATAAAAGTAAAGACGTCGAATATGCAGGAGGTAAAATTATGTTAAAAGAGAAAAAAACATCTGCAGAAAAATTTTATTCTGATAGAATTTTACATTGCCCTGTGTGTGGACAGACCAGTTTTAAATGTTGGAGCGATTATGAACAGTGTGATGTCTGTGGATGGTATAATGACGGCATACAGTATACAAATCATGACTACGAGGGTGGCTGTAATAAAAAAAGTGTAAATCAGCTTAAGGAAGAGTGGCATATAAAACAGTTAAATACACAAAAAGATTTTGGCATAAAACTTCAGTATTTGGGCAAACCATTTACAGGTCATGTGCTGACCGTGTATATTTTCGAGGATGAAAAGACAAAAGCAAAAGCGGTGCAGACAATCGAACGATTTAAATGGCTTGTAAGCACAAATGCTTTTGCGGCTCTTATCTATGAATTTGATAATGGTGATGTGCTGCAATACTGTGGTGGAAAAGAATACTTTATACTTGAATATATAAAAATGATTGGAGAAACCCCAAATATCCGCCGCATAAAAATGAACAGCAGAAAAAATATTGCAGGAAAGTATGGGTATTATTATGGAGAGGATTATGGAGAAACTGATGAATGTGAGATGATAACATCGGAACTTCTGTCAGAACTGATTGCGTATAGCATAAACTCGGATAAAACTGATTGGCTGGAGTTTCTTGATGGTATGTACAGAAAATATGATCTGTATGCCGACAGTTATACGATGACAGGCAAGGGTCTGACAAAAATCAGCATAAAAGAATCTGTGAATAAAAACAATGTTGACAATGATTCTTTATGTGATGATTGTGTAGAAGTTATATTTATTCCCAAGTGCAATGTGTGCAAGAAACGTCCGTTTTCAAAATGCAATTACTATGACGAAAGCGAAAAACATATCAGATACAGAGGTATAATAGACTGTGCCGGTTTTGAAGAGGATGAAAACAGCTTGTCATATAAACAGTATAAAGAATTGGAAACAAAAACTCATAGTTAATGCAATGTAACAGCATATTGATATAAATATCTACAAACAAAAAGGACACATCGACCGATGTGTCCTTTTAAGTTTATTTATTCACCTTACGCCGCTATTTTTGCATACCTTTCGCTGCCGATAACTTCCATCATAAAGTTATAAGGCGAAAGCACACCGCTTGTAAGCATTTTGAATACCCTTGGGCTTGCACCGCTTACAAGTGCCACACCGTTTTCGTGCTGTGTAACAGGCTGATGTGTGTTGCGGCTGTTCACATTCCAGAAGATAACTTCCGGCAAAGTATAACCGTGTTTTGCAAACTCCTGCTTTGCCCACTCAAAGTTTGTCACAGATGCTCCGTCTATACAACCATCAAATTCCATATCGCTGATGATATAAAGCTTTGCAGGCAGCTGTTCCTGAGGCAGATGATTTTTAACCGCAGTATTCAGAATAAGTCTGAATACATTCTGCAGGTTGGTATTGGCAACCTCATTATAGCTCATACAGTACTGCACTTTATCGCAGATATCCTTGCCTTTGATTTCCACAAGGCGAGGAGTGTGGGAGAAGGTGATAAAGTGATTCTTGAAGGCACCCTTGTTTCTTTCGGCAAAGTAGATGCCAAGGGAAACCGCAACCTCGATAGGTTTTGGATTGTTGATGCCACCATACATAGAGCCCGAACCGTCCACTACCACGAGAGCATTTTCGCCATTTGTGAAATCCTCAAGGGCATTCCATGTGGTGTCGATTGCCTTGCGTTCGTTTTCGTCCAGTGCTCTAAACTGCCAGCGGTTATAGTCAATAAGACTGCGGACAATATCATAAGGTGCCAGTGTGCCTGTTTTAAGCACTGCTTCACCGCTGGAAACCTTGCTCATAAACTCTTCGTAACGGTCACCGTCATTGCGCAAAAAGGCTTTGCGGTATTTAAGCATAGCCTTGGAAGGCTGTTTTTCGTAGTCAAAGGAATAGTCCTTACAGCGAAGGTTATTTTCGATAATATTTATCTGACTGCGAAGTTTTGTAAGCAGTTTGCGGTAGTCTGCATCACTCAGTTTAAGATAACGTGCAATAATCTTTGCTTTTGCAACGGTATCCTTGCTGGATGCATTTACCGAAGGGAGCCATTTGCCAAGCAAAGAGATTTCCTTGTCTTTAGTCAATGCATCAATGTCAGCATCCAGCTGGTCCTTTATTGCTTTCAAAGCATCATTCTGACACTTTGTGCCAAAGAGAGAAAGCAGGTCATCAAAACGGCCGAATTCTGCAATATATGGAATGTTTTTTGCAACAGTTGCAGGGTTTGTGTCTGCAAGATAACTGATAATGGTGCGGAAAACCTTGCGTTCACCCAGACCACCGCGCACATCTCTGCCAAAGAACAGAATCTTCATTGCAAGGTCTGCATCTTCGCAGTAGGCACGGATAAACCTTGCGATTACATCTTCGTCAGAAGCAAAGCGGATTGCACCGATTGTGGCAAAAAGGTCAAGACATTCGCTGTTTGTGGATTTGTGTGTAAGTGCACCGTTTTCGGTATATGTAAAGTTGTTTTCTTTTTTGAGAAAGTTAAGCATAGTATTACCTCCTTTAGAATACAAAGGCTGACGGGGTAGTGGAAAACCACATTCTGCTGTCAGCCTCTGCGATAAATTCAAGATGCATTTTTGAATTACACCTTTGGGATTGGCAGGGCAAGGGGAGAGGAAAATCTCGCCGCACAGTGCACTGCAGGTGTATAACAGCTTTTTTTCAAGAAAAGGTTTGGGTTTGCTGTCTGCATCTTTAAGTTTTACAAAGCACAGTTTTAACATAAAAATCTTTTGATAAAGTTCAAGGGTTATGTAACATTTTTGCTGTATGTGCTTTTTGTTTGTCAAAGTGCTGTTTCGATAATCAAGTCCGTTACTTGGGTGGATGATTGCTGTAGCACTTTTGTTTTTTGTGTTGCCCAAAGCGCGTGATTGGCGGGATACGAAACCCCAGAGTCAGTTAATGTTCAAATAAAATCTTCTTAAATTGCTGTTTGCGCTTTTGTTGCTGTTCCTGTTTTGTATTGCTTTCAAGGTGTTTCTGCCATACGGCTTTCGCTCATAAAGGCAAAACTTTTATTCAGCATAAGCTGTCGGATACTTGCAATACTCTGCAGGAAAAACGTTGGCGTTCAAAGACCAAAGCCTGTTTTTTCGTTAACCTCCTGAGATCTATGTATAGGCATAAAACCTGCCGAAAACATCTTGAAAATCAGGCATTCTGACGTTTGAAAATGCAGTTAAGGCTTTTCTGTCTTTTGTTTTGTGCCATTCAGTGCTGACCACCTGCGCGAATAGATGTCATCTTGATAGGCACATTTTATCTTAAAGCAAAGGATACTCTTATCGAGCCGCCGCCTCAAAGACAAGAAGCGGAACACCTTTGCTTTGATAACTTTATTTATCGGCAGACCAGAATACATTTGTTGCCTTCCCTGACAACGATAGTGATTGGAGGGGTTACTGTTGCTGTCTGTATTCTTCTGTCTGCCGTAAAGCCGAAGCCAGCAAGGTCCATCAAAGCCAACGGACAAAGTGGAGTGCTGTATCTTCGGATAACCGACATTTAAAACCCGTTGTTACCGAAATGATGTGCAAAGCATATGGTGAAGGGGCTAAACCTGCCGCCGCATATGTTTTAACGGATACACCAGTATATTAGAGTAGCTGGATGTGCAGTTCCGTTATCTGCTGACCGCACTCAGAAATATCAAACATTGTGCTTTAAAGCCTTCAAGACTCTGTTCTGCTGACATCACCACAATCTTAAGATACAGAGAGCAGTAAAACGCAATGTGTGTCGGCTTGTTTTGGTCTGTGTAACTTCCATTGGGGTCCAATTCCCCTGGTAGACACAGACTCTGTCGGTAATATAACCTTTGTATACGACTTATATGCATATTAAAGTCTGATATATACAATGCGTATACTTTAAAGGTTTTACAAGATACCTTTAATGCATATATGGATTTGCACCATATCAACCCCTGGGCATAATCCCAGGTGCCCCTTGGGAGCGAATGCAAGATGATATTTGCTGTGGGTATCTTTTTTGCAAAATCAATACCTTTTCCGCGCCTGCATACCAGCAGTTATTTCGGGTTATGAGCCCGACGCAGGCTGTGCGGAAGCTTTTACAATACTGTGACAAGCATCTGCACATCTGCTGTGCGGAAAAGGAATTGCACCGCAGGGAGATTGAAAAACTGCCACTAATCGACAGCCCTTTCTCATAACCATAACGGACTGTTGCCAATCGGCATTGCGAAATGGTTTGCGGTGTCGAAAGCAACTTCGGCTTAAAGCTAATCGGCTCCGATTGCCTTTTGCCGCCGAAGTCACAGCTGTATACAACAGGATTATTTCGTCCTGCAGCTGTGTCTGCCTTCGATGGTTTTATGTTATCATCCATGAAGAAAATTATCACGGAAAAAAAGTTGCGAACTGAAAATTATGGAAAAACACTGCAAAACAAAAAGAGCCTGCACTCTTTTGTGCAAACTCTTTATAAATATCTCATCTGCTTTTTCAGTCTTTGCTTTATCCTTTCCACAAGGTCACACGGCTCGGTTACCTTTACCATAGGGCCAAAGGACAGAATGCGGATAATAATTTCGCCCTCGTCCTCCTTGTTGTACCACACAGTGATTTTATACCTGTCATCCCCAAGCTTTTCGGCCTGCTTTTCAAAGTGGGCAAAGTGCATCATAACCCTTTCAAGTGCATTGCGCTTGTCAACAAGTTCCATACAAAAGCATTTGTTCTCGGGTGCAAGGTCAGCCATACGGTTAAGCTGTCTGCCGTAATAATACTCACAGCTTTGTATGCGCCCAAGGTTTATCACCGCACCATAGGCACATCCGCTGGTGATAAGACGAAACTTGTCATCCTTGTGGGAATATTCAAGGTGTCTTGGTATAACATTCATTCGCACCGACTGCCCTTTGGGGTTGCGCATATAAATCTGCAATGGATGATGATTGTCATTTATCGCTTTGAGAATGGTTTTAAAATGCTTCTGATATTCAGGATTGTCATACTCATCCTCGTCGGTGTACTGGTCAAAATACTTTATATTCTCCTGATTGAACAACGGCTGTACATCATCCCCAAGGCCAAAATCCACACCGAACAAAGCAATTCGCTTATCAAGGCTGATTGCTTTAAGCCAGCTTTTTTCAAGATTTGTCAGAGGAATGGACGGCGTGTTCTGTATCGGTGTTGTGCCGTCAGCACAAATTATCTGCCACTTTTCTTCCTTTATAGCGGGAACAATGGTCAGCTCACTTTCGCAGAAAGCATTTTCGCGGATTATCTGTCGCAAAGTTTTATCATCCAGCTGACCTTTAATGGCACTGTCGATTGCCTTTGCAACCGCCTTGTAGTAAAGGCTGTATATTTCGTTAAACAGCATCATTGTCACCGCCTTCCTCGCAGTACATCTGGTACATACTGTGGATATCCTCTTTAAAGGATGCTTCAAGTTCCTTGTCAGTAAAGCTGATCTTTACAATACGGCCTGCAAAGGTACGTATCCACGGCACAAGTTCCTGCTCGTTATACACATCAGCAGAGAATCTGCACAGGCCTTTGCCCACAAGTTCCACATTGCCACATCGTTTTTCGCGCATCATACGTCTGTAGATGAATCCTTCGTTTTCTGCAAAGGAAACTGTAAACTCCACGTGATACAGCTGTTCTTCGTGCCTTGTGGCATTTACACCCCACATATGCTTTTCCATACGGCACAGCATATTGCGGTAATGGTCAAAGTTTTCGCATTCATCCAGCAGTTCCACATCGGTTATGTAGTCAAGACGATAGGACATTATCCTGTCAAAATCATAGTGATACACCATTACATACTGTCTGCCGTTCTGTGTGCTGATAAAAATTTTCAGCGGAACGGACTTTATGCTGACAGTATTTTCTGTTCGCGGGCTGTGGTTGATGGTTATGACATTGCGTTTGTCCCTTATGGCACACAGCAGTTTTGCAAGAATTTCGCTGTCCATTGTCTGTGTTATGTAATGGTGTTTAAAAGCAAAGTTATCATTGTTTGCAGTTTTTTTATCTGCAATAAAACTGCCGATAACACCGCAAGGCGCACTTTCGCTGAAAAAGGCGAGGGCATCGGCATCCACCTTTGTGCTGTCTTTGCAGATGGTGTATACAACAGTTTTGCCGTCTTTTCTGCTTGTTACAATCCCTTGGGTTTCGTACTCTTTGAGCTTTTTGCGGACAGTGGATTCATCAAAGGAAAGGGGAGAATCAAAACAACACATATAGTCATTTTCAATTACATCGCAGATATCCTTTGTGGTTATTCCGCTTGGATGGTTTTTAAGTATATCAAGGACAATAAAATGCAAAGTAATGTCCTTGTCGGTAAAACTGCAGGTTTTCCACGCTTTGAAAAGAGGATTGCTTTTTACGGCACGGCTGTCGATGGAGATAAACACATTTTTGCCGTTTGCACCGCTTTTAAAGCCCATATATTCACCCAGCCAGGTTTCAATGCGGCGGCGGTCATCATCGTAACTGCGGGCGCTTTTGATGCCGTACTCTTCACGGCTTTTAAAACCGTAAAGATAAAACTGACGCATATATTCACGGACGCGTTCAAAGTTTTTGATAAGCTCGGTGTATGCCATGGTGATCCTCCTTTCGTTATATATAAAGAGAGTTGTCAAAAAATATTACTTATACTTTTTAGCTATTTCAAGAATCACAAGAATGGGGAACAGTAAAATACCGATAAATATATACATAAATTAATCGCCTTCTGTATTTATGATATGACAATATAAAAATAAATACAATACATTTACATATAAGGTGTCAGTTTATGGCACACTGCGGCTTTACTTAATTGAACATCATTGCTGCAGATGTTATAGTAATATTACAGCCAAAGGAGAGCAAACCCTCCATTGCACGATAAAGGCGGTTTGTTTGGTGATAATGGCTGTGTGCTGACGGAGCGTTGTAGAGTCCATTTTTATTAGTGGCTGTCTGCGCTGAGATGTCGGCAAAAAAACAGAGATTCTCCCCGTGAGCGCCTTTGCGTGCAAAGGAAGAGCCGGTACAAGAGGTATTCGGGGAGAATCTGCTTTAAAGAAAAGAGGGGTATCATGAAAAAAGGTCTTACGGAATATGTTTTCGTGCTTGACTGCAGCGAATCTGTTGAGGGCAGAAAAGCAGAGTATATAAACAGCTTTAACAGTATGATTGCTGATTATAAACAGCAGGAGGGTGAAGGCCTCGTGACCACCATTCTGTTCAATCAGCGCAGTAAAATTTTCCACGATAGAATCAGCCTTGCATCGGTGAACCCCATCAGCGAAGAAGATTATAGTATAAGCGGCAAAACTGCTCTGCTTGATTCTTTGGGACATACCATAAAGCACATTTCCACCATACAGAAATATGCTCGTGAAGAAGACAAACCTGAACACACAGTTTTTGTTGTTATGACCGACGGCAGAGAAGATGCAAGCAAACGGTACACAGCCGAGGAAATTGAAAAGTCGATACAGCGCCGCAAACAAACCCGCAACTGGCAGTTTATCTTTACCGATGCAAGCTTTGAAACAATAATCACCGCCTGCAAAGTTAAAGCAGATGATACTTATGCTGACACAGAAGACGAAAACGACCTGACAGAATATATCGACAGCCTGCTAAGAATTTTTGAGAACAGAAAAAGCTGACATGTAAAGGAGTGATTATATGTACGGAGCAATAATCGGCGATATAGTAGGTTCAATCTACGAATTTGATAACATAAAAACAAAGGATTTTCCGTTGTTCAGCGAAAAGTGTTTTTTCACTGATGATACCGTTATGAGTGCCTGTGTTGCGAAAGCGCTTATGGACTATGGCACAAAAAATATACGGCTGTTCAGAATTGGTCTTATCAACACAATGCACGAAATTGGCAACAGATATCCCTTATGCGGATATGGCGGACGATTCGGTAGCTGGATTGCAAGGAGAGAAACTTTTCCTTACAACAGCTGGGGCAATGGTTCGGCAATGAGGGTTTCTCCAGTTATATGGTACGCAAAAACTTTTGAGGATGCAGAAATTCTTGCGAAAGCAACAGCAGAAGTTACCCACAATCATCCAGAAGGTATCAAAGGTGCGGTTGTTACAGCCTGTGCAGGCTGGCTTGCAAAAAATGGCGAATCAAAAGAAGAAATTAAGCAGTATATA
>JAFVOU010000002.1 GCA_017505635.1 Oscillospiraceae bacterium
AACAGGCGACCTCTACCACCCCAAGGTAGCACGCTACCAACTGCGCCACACCCAGATGTATAATATATAATACACCATACAGGCGGTATTTTCAAGTGAAAAATGTCAGAAGAATTTTTTGCAGGGTTAAGTTTTCGAAAAATTATAGCTGTTTTTTTATCTCTTCTCCACAATACAATCCAAACAGTTTTGGCTTAACCGGCGCTATATTCTTTATAACTCAATAATTTTGGTTGCAATATTGTCGCAGAACTCTTTATCATGTTCCACAAACAGAATTGTGGGCTTAAAATTCAATAGAAGATTTTCAATCTGCATACGGGAGATAACATCAATATAGTTCATAGGTTCATCCCATATGTGAAGATGCGCCTTTTCGCACAGGCTTCTGGCAATAAGCACCTTTTTCTTTTGTCCGTCACTGAAAGAGGATATATCTTTTTCAAACTGAACACGTGTAAAATCCAGTTTGCGAAGAATTGCCTTGAACAGACTTTCATCAATTTCGTGCTGCTTTGAGAAGTCGGACAGATTGCCGTAAAGCCCCGCAATGTCCTGGGGAACATAAGAAATTTTAAGTCCGCTGCCTTTTTCAAAAATGCCGCTGTACGAAATGTCTTCACCGCAGATAAGTTTGATTATACTGCTTTTGCCGCTGCCGTTTTTGCCTTTAAGCAGAATTCTGTCACCTGCATTAACAGCAAAACACAGATTTTCAAATACAGTATTGTTCCCATATTTTACCGACAGATTTTCGGCGTATATCATCTGTCTTGTGTGGTATTTTTGCTGATGTATCTTTAAATCTTCGCTGGTCTCGATATTTTTCAGCAGTTTTGATTTTTCTTCTATTGCTCTTTCATTGCGCTGCTCAATGGCTTTGCTGCGCTTCATCAGCTTGCCCGCCTTTGCTGCCTGCAACGGACGATAGCCTTTTTTGTTTTCCACTTTATTGGGGTCTATGCCTACTTTTCGCCTGTCTGCAGTATCTGACCATTTTGCCTTTTCCTTTGCGGTTTCGGCAAGGCGTTTTATCTCTTTTTTCAGTTTTGCATTTTCACTGAGTTCAAAGTTGTCCTGCAGTGTCTTGTTTGCCATCCAGGAGGAAAAATTCCCCTGCTGTATTTCGATATCGGTTTTGTTTATTGACAGCACATGGTCAATACATCCGTCCAGAAATGCACGGTCGTGGGAAACAAGGATAAAGCCCTTTTTGCCGTTCAGGTAACGGCTTACAATCTCCCTTGCCTGTAAATCAAGATGATTGGTAGGTTCGTCGATAAGCAAAAAGCTATTTTCCTTTAAAAACATCACCGCTAAAAGCACCTTGGTCTGCTGTCCGTTGGATAAGGTTTCAAATGGGCGGTAAAGCACCTCCTCGTCGACTTGCAGAAGATTGAGTTCCTTGACAATCTGCCAGTACTCATAGTCAGGGTAAATCTGTTCCACTATATCAATAGTATTCACAGACTTTTCTGCCACATTGTATGGGAAATATTCAAAATTTACCGATGCAGAAATTGTGCCGCTGTAACTGTATTTGCCCAACAGCAGATTTAAAAATGTGGTCTTGCCCCTGCCGTTGCGACCTGTGAAACCCAACTTCCAGTCAGTATCAATCTGAAAGGACACATTTTCAAAAACATTGTCATAGCTGCCGTCATAAGCGAATGTGAGATTTTGTATATTTATCAAAGACATATAGTTCCCTCCAAAAAATCAGACTGCAAGAAAACACACTCCTGCAGTCTGTAGATACAATACGTCCTTCTGAATAATACAGTGCGGGATATTTTCTTGCCTTTTAACCACAGTAAAACAAGCCATGTAAAAATGACTGTGTCTTATCTGTTAAATTGGTTTGTAACACAAGAAACTATCTCATCTTTCCACTCCATTCTTTTTTTACTGTCTTTAATATAGCACATTTATTTTTTATATTCAACTACAGAATAACACACATAAGTCCCTTACAGCCTTCATTTACAACCTGATGTATTGTTCATGCAGTTTGCCGCAGGCTTACTGCGGGATATTGAACAGTTTGGCATTAACCCGCTGTGTTACAAGGTTCTGCTTGTTAAAAGTGTTCAGAATGACAGAAATCCGCTTTGATTAACAGCAAAACACTTTCTTCAAAGCAAAAAACACTCCCGCAATTAGGTGGGTGTCCGTAAAACAGTTCAATCCGACCTATGGTTACAATCATAGGTCGGATTTTTGCGATGTGTATCAGTTATAGAAAGGCTCCCTTGTGCAAAGGGGGCCTTTGGTACAGTGCAAAACCGTAGATCGCACAACACA
>JAFVOU010000044.1 GCA_017505635.1 Oscillospiraceae bacterium
CAACACTTGCATTACACAAAGTAGTGCTGCGTATTTCCGCCTTGCAACAGCACTTTTTGTGCGTAAATGTGCAAAAATGTCCCCATCAAAACACCAATTGGTATTTTGATGGGGATTTATGTTTTCTTATCAGGATGCCGCTTTATGCGGAACGCTTTGAATGTTTATATTAAAGAACATCAATTGCCAGCTTTATAAATATACCTATAAGAACAACAATCAGCACTTTTTTTACCAGTTTGTTGCCATATTTTATTGCATATCCGCTGCCGAGATAGCTGCCTGCCATATTGAAAACCGCAGCAGGAATTGCAAGTGCCCAGATAACCTTGCCTGCAAGGACAAAGGTAATAAACGCCGATACATTGCTTGCCACATTTACCACCTTTGCACAGCCGCTGCTTTTTATGTAGTCAAGGCCGACAAACATTGTAAAACCAAAAATCATAAAGGTGCCTGCACCCGGGCCGATAAGGCCGTCGTATGCACCGGTAACAACCCCTACCATAAATGCAACAATGTTAAGCCTGTTGCCTTCAAGCATTTTTGTGTTGTCATCACCTTTCTTTTTGTTAAGCAGAACAAAAAGTGCCACAAAGGGCAGAATACATACAAAAAAGGTTTTAAGGGCATCGGCATCAATCATAAGCGCCACGCGGCTGCCGCCGGCAGAACCGATAAAAGAGCCTATAGCAGCAACTATTGCTGCACGCCAGTGTATATTGCCGCTTTTTATATACCGGAACATAGACACAGATGTGCCAAAGATACTCATAGCTTTGTTTGTTCCCAGTACGCTGTGCATAGGCAAACCGGCCAGCATATATGCGGGAGTTGCAATCAGCCCGCCGCCGCCGGCGATGGAATCAATAAAGCCTGCAAGAAAAACAAGAGGGCATACTATCAGATATACCTGAATAAGTCCTGCCATATCCAGATTCAATATTTCCATATAAAACTCCATTTTATTTAATTTATATTATAAAGTATACCATAACAGGTTTTATTTACAATAGCTGTTAAAAATGTTACAATATTAAAAAATTATCAGTAGTATAAGGATTTATTATGAAATTACCTGTTTTGTATATAGTTATACCCTGCTACAACGAGCAGGAAGTTCTTCCGATAACAGCACCGCTGTTTCTTGAAAAAATAGAAAATCTTATATCTCAGGGGCTGTGTGCAGAACAGTCGGGGATTCTTTTTGTAAACGACGGTTCAAAGGACGGCACATGGGATATTATTGAAAATCTTGCCGCAAGCAACAGACGGTACAAAGGCATTAAACTGTCCCGCAACCGCGGACATCAGAATGCCCTGCTTGCAGGTCTTATGCACGCAAAGGATTACTGTGATGTAACAATATCCATCGACTGTGACGGACAGGACGATATAAATGCCATGGACGAAATGATGCGCCAGTATAATGACGGCTGTGATGTGGTATACGGCGTGCGCAGCAAGCGCGATACCGACACCTTTTTCAAGCGCACAACAGCAGAGGGATTTTATAAATTTATGAAATTTATGGGGGTGGAAACTGTATTTAACCATGCAGACTACCGCCTTATGAGCAAACGTGCACTGGAAGGCCTGGCGCAGTTTAAAGAGGTAAACCTTTTCCTGCGCGGAACAGTGCCCCTTGTTGGCTACAAATCCACATCGGTTTATTACGAACGCAACGAGCGCCTGGCGGGCGAAAGCAAATATCCTTTTTCAAAGATGCTCAACCTTGCACTTAACGGCATAACCAGCCTGTCGGTAAAACCACTGCGGTACATCACAACCATAGGCCTTGTAATGGCATTTGTCAGCTTTCTGTTTATTGTATGGGCAATCGTGGCACGTATTATGGGCAACACAGTGGCAGGCTGGACAAGTATGGTAGGCATTATGGCACTTATCGGCGGCATACAGCTTTTCTGCCTTGGTATAATAGGGGAATATATCGGAAAAATCTACTCCGAAGTAAAACAGCGACCTAAATATATCATCGAAAAAACTACAGACGAAGATTAAAGTAAAATACCCACCGGATTTTTCGGTGGGTGCTGTTTTAAGAAAAATATATTATATTGTACTGTGCAAAAACTGACAGACGGCAATAATCTGCATATCTGCATCATATTCTTTAAATATACAAAGGTTTCCGTTGTAGTTGTCATATGAAGAAAAAACAATCCTGCCTTCTTCCGGACTGATATCAAAAGAGAAAAAACATATATCTCCTGCGCTTACCCGCGGGGATATATCGGCGGGTATGACAATGCCGAAACAGCATCCGCAGGCAGACAGCTCGTCGGTAAGATTTTCGTCTGTTATAAGGTTGCCGTCAATATCAAACACAGGCAGACGGTTCTTGTAAAAATCAGATACAAGCTGGGCTGGGGTGCAGTCCAGTACCCTGCAAAGCTTAATAAACTGAAACAGTGTGGGCTTGGAAATACCCTGCTCCCAGCGGAAAACAGTGCTGCTGCCAATATGCAGAAACTGTGCTGTCTGATTTTGCGAATAGCCTTTTTTAAGCCTCAGTTCTTTTAAGTTTTTCACACATCCGCCGCCTTTCCGCTAAATTCAAACCAATTGTACCATTAATGGATAAACAATAACAAGTCTTTAAATCAAAAGGAGTTCAATTTGAAAAATATAAAACCCGTAATGATGATTGTTGCACTTTTTCTGGTGCTCAGTATAGCAGCCGCCGTATTTATGACAGCACGGCAGACCAATGCACCTGTAGTGGATGAAAATATATATACAGACAGTTTTTCATCAGATACAGACGAAAACACATCCGGACAAAACAGCGGGGAAGGTGATGAAAAACAAGGTGACAGCACCGCACCGGAAAGCAGTGATACAGCACCTGCAGATGAAAGCAGCGAAAATGGCAGTGATCTCCCGGAACCGGAATATACACCGCAGCCCACAGCAGAAGCCACTCCGGAAGCAACACCAACCATACAGCCAACAGCTGCGCCGACTGCCGAACCAAAGCCTTCTGTTTCTTCCGATAGCCTTAAAGCCATGTGGATAAGTTATCTTGAGTTTCAGTCGGTGGATTTCAGCAGCAGAGAAACATTTGAAAATCAGATAACAAAGATGTTCACAGACTGTGCAGATATGGGGCTCAATACTGTTATAGTGCAGGTAAGGCCTTTTGGTGATGCCCTTTACAAGTCATCGGTATTCCCAGCCAGTCATCTTATCAGCGGCACACAGGGCACAGAACTTGCTTTTGACCCGCTGGAAGAGATGTTAAAAATTGCTCACAGTAAGGGACTTCGCATCGAGGCATGGGTTAACCCTTATCGTGTAAAACTTCACGGCAATCTGCCTGCGGAACTTGCAGCAACAAACCCGGCAAAGGATGAAAGTCTGGTTTTCAATGTTGATGGCGGTATATACTACAATCCTTGTCTGACACAGGTTCAGGATATGGTTGTGGAAGGTATTGCGGAAATTGTTGCAAATTATGATGTGGACGGCATTCACCTTGACGACTATTTTTACCCCGAAAAAGCGGATATGACTATAGACGAAGCTGATTATACCGCAAGCGGCCGCAGCCTGTCACAGGCAGACTGGCGCAGAGAAAATGTAAATACCCTTGTGCGAAAAATCTATGCAAAGATAAAAAGCATCGACAGCAGCGTAACCTTTGGCATCAGTCCGCAGGGAAACAACGACAACAACTATAATGTACAGTACAGCGATGTATGTCTGTGGATGGCAAACGAGGGCTATGTGGATTATGTTATGCCGCAGCTTTACTGGGGATTTGGCTATCTTACAGCTTCGGGCAGTGACAGGTTTCAGTTTGTAAATTTAAGCGACAGCTGGGCAGCATATCCCCGCCACAGCAGTGTAAAACTGCACATTGGTCTGGGTGCCTACCGCATAGGTGCAGGCGACGGCGGTGCAAACGACCAGAGCGAATGGTCCAGCGGTTACAATCTTATGCAACAGATAAATGCACTCAATGCAAACAGCAATATAAGCGGGTTTGCACTTTACCGCTATGACAATCTGTTTAAAAACAGCGAATATGCCTCTCTTGCACAAAGCGAAACTGCGCATATAAAAGAACTGCTTGTCGGTTAAATACATAAAATACAGCAATAAAAATCCACCATACACGGCTTGTGAATGGTGGATTTTTTGGTTTACTCTGATTATTTTGCTTTATTTTTCATACTTTCATACTTATCGCGCGTAGCTATTCCGCCACGGATATGCCGTTCCTGTCTGTTTTTTTCAAGCACACGGGCCACACGGCAGTACAGGGTGTAGTTGACTGTTTTCAGTATCTTTGTGTCTTTATGTACGGTGGATTTGCTTACACCAAACACCTTTGCAGCACCGCGCACCGTGTCGCCTGTTTCGGCTATATACCTGCCCACGGCTTCACATCGCGAAATATGGGGATTGTTTATATATCTTGAGTATATGTCATTCATAACTTTGCTCCTGCAGAAAGGCTTTTGTAAATCTTTATGCAGCAGGCAGTTTTAAAAGACCATAAATCAAAATAATATTTGCGACAAAAAGTATACATCGTATGTGTTAATATATGATAATAAAAAGATGTACAAATACGCAAAAAAAATAATAACAGCTGAATTTTATGTGATATTTGTACAAAATTCATATAAATTTTGGCTTTATTTTTGCAAGTAATGTCTAAAAAATGCTTGAAAAAACTATTATATGTGATAAGATTATATTAAGATGAAATATTATATTCAAAAAGTGTCGGTATCGATAAAAACGGTGCCCCGCTTTGGTGCGTTATAGTGCTGTTTTAAGCCGATGCCGATATATATTTCTGTAAAAAATAAAATTAAAATATGACCTGAAAAGTCAAAAAGGAGAGTGGACTTATTATGAAAGAGTGCGTAGCAATGCTTTTGGCAGGCGGTCAGGGTTCCAGACTGTATGCACTTACACAATCAATGGCAAAACCAGCAGTTTACTTTGGCGGTAAGTACAGAATTATCGACTTCCCATTGTCCAACTGCGTAAACAGCGGCATCGACACTGTAGGTGTTCTCACACAGTATCAGCCATTGGAACTCAACGAATATCTTGGCAACGGTCAGCCATGGGACTTGGACAGACTTTATGGCGGTGTTCACGTTCTGCCACCATATCAGAAAGCAACAGGTTCTGACTGGTACAAAGGCACAGCAAATGCTATCTACCAGAACATTAAATTTATCGAAAGATATGACCCTGAATACGTTCTTATCCTTTCCGGTGACCATATCTACAAAATGGACTATGCAAAAATGCTGGAACAGCACAAAGCTAAAGAAGCTGACATCACAATTGCAGTTCTTGATGTTCCAAAAGAAGAAGCAAGCCGTTTTGGTATTATGACATGTGACGAAGAAGGCAGAATCGTTAAATTTACTGAAAAACCAAAAAATCCTGATTCCACACTGGCTTCCATGGGTATCTACATCTTCACATGGGAAAAACTTAAAAAATACCTTATCGAAGATGAAAACAACCCAGAATCCGAAAACGACTTTGGTAAAAACATCATCACATCCATGCTGGCAGACAAACAGCGCCTTTATGCATACAACTTCGAAGGCTACTGGAAAGACGTTGGTACAATCGACAGTCTGTGGGAATCCAATATGGACCTGCTTGACCCTAATGTTCCTTTCGACGTTTGGGACAAAGAATGGAAAATCTACTCCAGAACACTCAACAGTGCACCACAGTACATAAGCGACAAAGCTGTTGTGGAAAACTCCATGATCAGCGAAGGCTGTGAAGTTGAAGGTACAATCGACTTCTCCGTTCTCTTCCAGAATGTTGTAATCGAAGAAGGTGCAACAGTTAAAGACTCCATCATCATGCCTAATACAGTTGTTAAAAAAGGTGCATGCATCGAATATGCAATCATCGGCGAAGGCTGTACAATTGAAGAAGGCGCACATATCGGTGAACGTCCAGAAGCTGTTGAAAATGCAGAAAACTGGGGCATCGCAGTTATCGGCAACAACCTCAGCGTTTGCAAAAATGCAAAAGTTGGCGCTAAAGCTATGATTTACAATGATGTTAAGGAGGAAAAATAATATGGCAACCAAAAATAACAAAGTTTTAGGGATTATTTTTCCAAATATGCACGACGAAGCAATCCCAGAACTGACAAGAATCCGTACAATGGCTTCTGTACCATTCGGCGGCAGATACAGAATGATTGACTTTGCACTCTCCGGCCTTGTTGCTGCAGGTGTTGAAAATATCTGTGTTGTTCCAAGAACAAGCTATGTTTCCCTTATGGACCATGTAGGCAGCGGTAAAGAATGGGACCTCGCACGCAAACGCGGCGGTCTTAAAATCTTCCCTCCATACGGCGAAGCAGGCACAAAGGCAACACAGGGCAGACAGGGTGCTCTTGAAGCAATTGCTGATTATATCGAAAGCACACCTTGTGAACACGTTATCCTTGCAGACTGCGGCATTGCACATGCAGTTGACTATGCAGACGTTGTTGAAAAACACGTTGAAAGCGGTGCTGACATCA
This sequence comes from Oscillospiraceae bacterium, assembly GCA_017505635.1. Taxonomy (GTDB): domain Bacteria; phylum Bacillota; class Clostridia; order Oscillospirales; family Ruminococcaceae; genus RGIG3102. The sequence goes on from JAFVOU010000044.1 coordinate 6,548, forward strand.
CAATGGTTTACAAAAAAGAACTGCTTGACGAAACAGCAAAAACAGACAACGTTGTTCTTGATGTGCGCAACGGCAAAGTTTGCGAAATGCTCATCAACGATGTAACAGAAAAAATCTGCAACTGCGGTATGTGGGTTTATGTATTCAAAAAAGAACTGCTTGTTAAAGCAATTCACGAATGCGAAGCAAAAGGTCTTTCCGAATTTGAACGCGACGTTATCCAGCGCAATGTTGGCACACTGGAAATCCGCGGTTACGAATATACAGGCTACTCCAGACGCATTACAAACCTTAAAAGCTTCTTCGAAGCAAACCTTGACCTTATCAACAAAGAAAGCCTTGCAGGCCTGTTCAAACAGTATCCTATCTACACAAAAGTACGCGATGACGCTCCTGTAAGATACGCAATCGGTTCAAGCGTTAAAAACACAGTTGCAGGTGACGGCTGCTTTATCGAAGGTAGTGTAGAAGGCTCTGTTCTCTTCCGTGGCGTTAAAGTTGGCAAAGGTGCAACAGTTAAAAACTGCGTGCTTATGCAGGACGCAATCGTGGAAGACGGTGCTGTTGTAGAAAACGTTATCTGCGACAAAGCAGTAAGAATTACAGCAGGTCAGAAACTTATTGGCACAGCTACACACCCTGTATATGTAGAAAAAAGAGCAAAAGTTTAATACTTAAAGGAGATATATTAAATGAAAGTTTTATTCTGCGCATCTGAAGCAGTGCCTTACGCAGCAAGCGGCGGTCTTGGCGACGTGGCAGGCAGCCTGCCAAAGGCTTTGTATGACGAAGGTGTGGAGGTGCATGTTGTACTGCCACTTTACGGTCAGACAAAAGAAAAATACGGCGAACAGCTTGAATATCTTACAAACTTCAATGTAACACTTGGCTGGCGCACACAGTACTGCGGCGTGTTCAAACTTGAAAAAGACGGTGTAGTATACTATTTCCTTGACAACGAATACTACTTCAAACGCAACGGCCTTTACGGTCATTTTGATGACGGCGAAAGATTTGCTTTCTTCTCCAAGGCAATTCTTGAAATGCTGGTTAATATTGATTTCTATCCTGATATCATCCACACAAACGACTGGCAGACAGCACTTGTAAACCTTTACATCAACGTTTACTACCGTCAGATGCCTAAGTTCTACAACATCAAAACAGTATTCACAATTCACAATATCGCATATCAGGGCCAGTACGGCAGAGAAATCAACGATTCCATCCTTGGTATCCCTGGCAACTATGTTCACCAGCTTGAATACGAAAACTGCGCTAACTTTATGAAAGCTGCAATCGAAACAGCAGACAAGGTTACAACAGTTTCTCCTACATACGCAAAAGAAATTCTTGACCCTTGGTTCAGCCATGGTCTTGACCCGCTTCTCCGCGAACGTCAGCACAAGCTGTGGGGTATCCTCAACGGTATCGACTATGTTGGCTACAACCCTGAAACAGACAAAGGCATTGTTGCAAACTTTACAAGCGAAGATTTTGCAGCAGGCAAAGCAGCATGTAAAGCAGAACTCCGCGATATCTTTGGTCTGGACGAAGGCGATGCACCAATTGCAGCAGTGGTTTCCCGCCTTGTAGAACACAAAGGCTTTGACCTTGTTAAAAATGTAGCCGAAGGCCTTATCAACGAAGGCTACCAGCTTGTTGTTCTGGGCACAGGCGAAGCACAGTACGAAGATTTCTTCAGCTACCTTGCTTATAAATATCCTGGCAAAGTTGGTGTTAAACTGGCATTTATCCCTGCTCTCGCACGCAAAATCTATGCAGGCAGCGATATCTTTATCATGCCAAGCAAATCCGAACCTTGCGGTCTCAGCCAGATGATTGCCCTGCGTTACGGCACAGTGCCAATCGTAAGAGAAACAGGCGGTCTTAAAGACAGTGTTCACGATTCTCAGGACGGCGAAGGCAACGGCTTTACATTTGCAAACTACAATTCCAGCGAACTGTATGACTGCTGTATGCGTGCATACAACGGCTATCAGGATAAAGAAGGCTGGGCAATGCTTGTTAAACGTGCTATGGAAAGCGACTGCAGCTGGGCTGTAAGTGCAAAGGAATACATCCGTATGTACGAAAACACAATGAGTCTCTGGCACATCTAACCAATTGCAAAGGGCTGTACGTTCAACGTACAGCCCTGTTTTTTAAAAATATTCTATATTGACGAAAGGAAAACCGATATGACATTGGGCGATTATGCAAAAAAATATTATCTGGAAAGTGGTCTTAACTGTGCTGTTTCCGTTCTGCTTGGTGCAGGCGATAAGTATGGACTTAACCTTACAAAAGATGATGCAAAGCTGATAACAGCCTTTGGCGGCGGCATGGGCTGCGGTGACCTGTGTGGCTGCCTTGCAGGTTCTATGGCTGCTCTGGGCAAAATTATGCTGCCGGAAGGTGTTATGCACAGCCCCGAATTCAAAGAACAGTGTGCTGCATTTGTGGCAGAATTCAAGGCAAAATGGGGCACAACAATGTGCGAAAAAATAAAAAACGAAAATGCAACCGAAGCATTGCGCTGCGGTGATGTTGTAAAGGCATCGGGAGATATGCTGGAAGCATTTATCGAAAAAAACAGATAGCACAGCAACAGAAAAGCTGCCGGCAGATAAATGCCGGCAGCTTTTTATAGTACTGGCTGTATAGCTGTATTGCTGAAAAATATCCGGTTATCCTTCTCTGAAAAAATTCTTTATACTGCAGGAAATTTCGCCTATAAGCTGCTTTATTTCCTGCAGGTCATTGTGCAGCACCGCAAAATCACAGCCTATTTCGGGGCTTTGAAAACTGTTGTTCCAGATATTTGTGCCGGAAAAACTGTATTCTTTGTCATAGCCTGCAAAATTTTCAAAGTCAGGGGATTGGTCCGGTATAATAAAGGGTTTGTCATATTCCATAGCATTACCTCCGTGTGGTATATATAAAGTATATGACAAAACTGCCCATAATATTAAAATGCAGTCTGCAATATCATATGCAGACTGCATTTGTTTTTTAACGATTAATAAATCTTGTATGCCCAGTTAAGGTCGACAGCACCTGATACACCCGGACAGCTGCCTGTGCCGGTATACTGCCACATATCATATCTGTAAGCAAAGTCGGTTGCAGATGTATAGTGGGCAAGCCATATATCATAATGGGAAAGTGCGCCGTAGTTAAGATTATACATAAACCAGGATTTGCTTGCGTAAATGCCTGCTTTATATCCGCTGTTGCGTACAGTCTGACAGAAAGCATTTGCTATATCTGTGCGCTGTCCGCTTCCAAGTCCGTCAGCACGTCCGCTGCCGTTGGTGGTTGCAGCTTCGGTGTCAAAATATATCGGATAATGCAGGTTGTAGCCCTTTACAGCATTTATTGCCATAGAGGCTTCTTCAACCGCTTCAGCAGTTGTTATAGCCTGAGAGAAAACATAAACGCCTACTTTAAGGCCTGCAGCAGCAGCACCCTGAATATTCTGTCTGAAATACGGGTCTTCTACCAGTGCACCGCTGCCGTAACCACGGTAGCCAACGCGGATAATGGCATATTCAACACCGCTGGCTTTAACAGCATTCCAGTCAATGCTGCCCTGCCATTTGGAAACGTCAATGCCTTTTGCAATTGTGCCGGCATCTATGCGTTTGCCGTTGTTGTCAAAGGTATACACTTTGCCGCCTATATTGGCCTGACCTTTGATAGGGTTGCCGTTGACATCATAATAATATTCTTTGCGGCTGATATCATCCCAGCCGTTAAAGTATGCAATCTTTTCCGGTGTGCCCTTGTCAGCAATACCGTAATGGCTTATAAAGGAAGCTTTAAGCTTGCCGTCCTTGCCGTTTTCATATATATCGGTTGCTTTTTTCAGGTCTTTGAATTTGTATGTAACAGGGGTAGGAGAAGGAGAAACCGTAGGGCTGGCACTTGGTGAGGCAGATGGCTTGGCACTTGGCGAAGCGCTTGGCTTTACTGTAGGGGAAGTGCTTGGTGACGGTTTTGGTGTAGGTGTTGCAGTCGGTTTTGCAGTAGGGGTTGCCGATGGTTTTGGTGTAGGGGTTGCTGTTGGTTTTGCAGTAGGAGTTGCCGACGGTTTTGGTGTAGGGGTTGCAGTCGGTTCCGCAGTTGGTTCCGCAGTTGGTTCTGCAGTCGGCTCTGCAGTCGGTTCCGCAGTTGGTTCTGCAGTTGGTTCTGCGGTCGGCTCTGCGGTTGGTTCCGCAGTTGGTTCTGCGGTCGGTTCTGCAGTCGGTTCCGCAGTTGGTTCTGCAGTTTCCCCGGTGTTTTCCAGCAGCATAATGCTGTAGTCTGCAAAAGGCATCGGCATAATATTAACATCGTTTTTGCCGTAAGCATTTGTCAGCTTGCTGTCTTTTACCGCTTCGTTCATCAGTGCGGAAAGGTCAGCATCAACTGTTTCGGACTGATCCTGCACATTTTCAGGAGCAAGCCGGAAATCTACGATGTACCCGTCGTTGTCAACCTTGATAACATATTTTTTGTCAGGTCCTTTAAGGTAACCTACGTTTTTCTCGGTAAACACAGGGTCTTCCACCAGGTCGGCAGCGTACTTGTATACGGCAGGAGTTACCTTTTTGTCTGCTGCCCTGTCTTCGTAAGAGGCAATAACAGGAGTTGCAGCAGGCGCTTCTTCAGGTTTGGTCAAAGCGGCATCTTCTTTATTAACGTCAATTTCGCTTTCGTCCACAACCTTGTCGGATACGTCAATTTCTTCGTATTCAACCTTTTTTTCAACGGTACATTCAATGGTATTTTCTTTTATTATGTAGCCTTCGGCTTCGTCTATTGTAACGGTATATTCACCCGACGAAATTTTGGTCAGGCGCAAAAAACCGTCGTCAACAGTCCACTGGCGGTTATAGCTGCCGTTTTTTGCTGTAACTGTAAGCAAAAACGGATATCCCGTAACCATATCACCTTCAGCATCAACAATATGCACCTCAAGGTCTTCTTCAACAGATGATGGTTTTAGGAATATTTCCACAGCTTCAATTTCTTCGGATTCCTCGCTGGAAACTTCTTCGGAGGAACTTTCGCTCTCGGCAGAAGATACAGCTTCCTCGCTGCTTTCTTCAAAGCTGCTTGTATCCTCGCTGTAAATGCTTTCCGGGCTGTCAAGAGATGCCATGGCACTTACAGATTTGCTTACAGCCTTGACACTGAGTGCAAGCACAAGGGGGATGCACACGACAAGTACGATTACAGAAATTTTCTGAGCTATGTTAAGTTTTGAAAAATTAAGTCTGATTTTGTCAAAAAAATTCAAATATATACCTCCCTGTACACAGAAATACTATTCAATATAATATTTTACCATAGCACAGTATACTTTTCTACATATTGATATAAATTTTTACAATTTTTATGTGAAATATTGAAAATAATATTTCACAAAAGCGAAAGATTTTAACTTATTAAAAAAATTTATATATTTCTATTAAAAATGTTGACAAAAATGGGGGTTATAAGGTTTAATAGAAATATAATTGATAAATAGCTATAGAATTAATTTATATTAATAGGATTTTGTATTATCAAAGAATATATTATCAGAGGAAAAAGTTATGACACTGCAACAGTTACGCTACATTGTGGAGGTTTCCAAGTGCAGCACAATCAGCAAGGCGGCACAAAGCCTTTTTCTTACACAGCCTACACTCAGTAAAGCTATCAAAGACCTGGAAGAAGAACTTGGCATATGCATTCTCGAACGCGGCAGCAGCAAAACACGTTTTACTGCCGAAGGTACCGAGCTTCTGTGTTATGCAAAACAGCTTCTGGAACAGGCACAGCAGATAGAAAACCGTTTTATCAACAAAACAGCCAGCAAAAAACGTGTGGCAGTTTCAACACAGCACTATGCCTTTGCGGTTAAGGCATTTATTGACCTGCTTAATACCGAACAAAGCAACGATTACGAATTTTATTTCCGCGAGTGCAAGACACACGAGATTATCGATGACGTATTCAACAAAAAAAGCGATATAGGCATTATCTTCCTTTCCGACTCCACAAGCAGATACCTTACACGTCTGCTTCAGAGCAAGGATATAGAGTTTATGCCTCTTAAAAACTTTACATCCCATATATACCTGCGCAAAAATCATCCTCTTGCACAGGGCAGCAGTGTAAAAATCAATCAGCTGGAAAACTACACCTGCATCGCTTACGAGCAGGACAACAACTCACTTAACTTTGCTGAGGAAACTGTGGATGTTTCCGGCTTTAAAAAGGTTGTTTATGTGCGTGACCGTGCAACGGCACTTAACATTGTTGCAAATACTGACAGCTACAATATAGGCACAGGCTGTCTGATTGACGGCATTATAGAGGACAGCATTGTTTCGCTGCCTCTGGAAGGATACGGTGAAAAGATGACCGTAGGCTGCATAAAGCTTAAAAATGCCGAAACTACCCAGGAGATGGAAACATATATAGAGCTTATCAAAAATTCACTTACATTGTCCTATACAGGCACAAGAAGATAAAATATCCGACAAAATTAAAAAGCTGTTGAGAATTCCTCAACAGCTTTTTTTAACAATGTTTAAATTATTTGTTGATAATTTTAACTGCTGTTCCGTAAACGATAACCTCTGCAGCACCCTGCATAACAGCAGCGGAAGCATAGCGGATGTTTACAACAGCATCAGCACCAAGTGCTTCAGCTTCTTCAACCATTCTTTTTGTTGCAATTGCGCGGGCTTCGTTCATCATTTCGTTGTAGGATGTAAGTTCACCGCCAACAAGAGTTTTAAAACTCTGTGTAATGTCTTTGCCCACGTGTTTTGTCTGGATTGTGCTGCCCTTTACAATAGACAGCATTTCAAGTTCTTTGCCGCTTATGTAATCAGTATTTACCAATATCATCTTCTTCACCTTTCTTTATTTCGTTTATTCTTTCGATGCATACTTTAATCATAACAGCTGCAAATAACAGTGGAACAATAGCAAACAGATATTTCCATATTCCTCCGATAACAGCTGCCAGGACACCAAAGTATACAGCATAATACAATATAAGAATGACAGTGATTATTACTGGTGCTGTCATTTTGTTTTTATGATTATCCATAAAATTACCTTTTAAAACAGTTTAAAGTTAATATTTTATTCAATATCAAGTTCAGGCGGCACATCAATCTGGTCAGACACATACTTCCCGTTCTTTTTACGCTGGCGTACACATTCGGTCAGCAGATATTCAATCTGACCGTTGATGCTGCGAAAATCGTCTTCTGCCCAGGCGGCTATTGCGTCATATAGTTTTGCAGATACCCTTAAAGGTATCTGTTTTTTACTGTTGTCTGCCATTGTCTTAATACAGGCTGCCGCTGTTTACAATCGGCTGTGCGTCGTGGTTGCCGCACAATACTACCAGCAGATTGCTTACCATTGCAGCTTTTCTTTCCTCGTCAAGTTCTACCACATTGTTTTCGCCAAGGCGTTCAAGTGCCATTTCCACCATACCAACAGCACCGTCAACAATCATCTTTCTTGCGTCGATAATTGCACTTGCCTGCTGGCGCTGCAGCATAACAGCAGCAATTTCAGGTGCGTATGCAAGGTGTGTTATTCTTGCTTCCACAATTTCGATACCTGCTTCGTCAACACGGGACTGAATTTCTTCCTTGATGCGCTGTGCAACAATTTCGCTGGAACCACGCAGGCTGCCTTCGTCTGCATGACCGTCACCGGTTGTGTCCACATTAGGTGCAACGTCGTAAGGATAGATGCGCACAATGTTTCTCAAAGCACTGTCACACTGCAGGGATAAAAATTCTTTGTAGTTGTCAACGTTGAAAACTGCTTTTGCTGTGTCTGTAATACGCCATGTAACTGCAATGCCTATTTCAACAGGGTTGCCAAGGCAGTCGTTGATTTTCTGCTTTGCATTGTTGAGTGTCATAATTTTAAGGGACAGTTTTTTGCTTGGCATTTCTATTTCGTTTGGGTTAATGCCTTTTGTCTTTACGTCACCGCTCTGGTTAAGTTTTGTTCTGGCTGCAGGGTTTATTGAGGAACAGAATGGGTTTACAAAGTAAAAGCCTTCGTTTTTAAGTGTGCCAACATATTTGCCGAACAGGGTAAGCACCAAAGCTTCCTGAGGTTTAAGCACCTTTAAACCGCAAAGGGCAATCCAGCCCAGCGCAAGATAGGCAATGCAGATAACCATAACAATAATGTTTAAAATGCCTCCGTTGGCAGATGCTGCGGCAACAAGGCCAAGCACTGCTGCAATATAAAGCGCAATTGTCAGAAGAAGTATAAGCATACCGTTCTTTTTGCCTTTTAATACTTTTTCGGTCATAAATCACAACTCCTTTTTACATTTAAAAGTGATAAATTTGTTTTAAAAATGCAGTGCATTTCTTTTTGATATCATTATGATATCATACGCAGAGAGATAATGCAATAGTTTTTAACACATTTGTGGAAAATTGTGATACCTCATTTATTACAAATTGGTTAAATATTGCTTTTTGTACTAAAATTATTCACAAATTCATAGTAATATATATTTGACAATAAACAGAATATTACAGATTATAAACTTATAAAGGAGTATACAGAATGAAAAAACGTATTGCAGCGTCTGCACTTGCGGCACTTTTGGCTGTTACATCATTCACAGGCTGCAGAACATCTTCCAAAAGCAAAAATCTTGTTGAAGATATAAAACCAAATCCTGTGCCGGTATACAAAAGCTTTGATAAAAACGAACAGGAAAAGGTGGCAGAATTTGCCGCACAGATTATAAGAAACACCGAAAGTGAAAACGGAAATCTTATCGTTTCTCCGGTGTCGGTGCTGTATGCTCTGGCTATGACAGCAAACGGTGCAGATGCCAAAACTCTGGCACAGATGGAATATGTTTTCGGTATGGATATCCAGACACTCAACGACTATCTGCACAGCACAGTGTCTGTTCTGCCAAGCGACGAAGGCTACACCCTTGATATTGCAAACTCTCTGTGGATAACAAACGATGAGGGAAAATTTGTTGTTAACAAGGATTTTCTCAGTGTTGTAAAAAGCTACTATGATGCAGGTGTGTTCAGTGCTGACTTCACCAATAAAGGCACAATAAATGATATCAACGACTGGGTGACACGCCAGACAAATGGTCAGATACAGAATATTCTTGAAAAAGTAGACCCCAGCGCAGTTATGTATCTTGTAAATGCCATCAACTTTGAAGCTGACTGGATTAAAGAATACACATCAGACGATGTACGCGACGGAATATTCACCCGCCAGGACGGCAGCACTCAGGATGCAGAGTTTATGTATATGAACGAATACGCATATCTTGAGGACGAAAACACAACAGGCTTTATCAAATACTACAAGGACAAAAAGTATGCTTTTGTGGGCCTGCTTCCTGCAGAAAATATCAAGATGGAAGATTATTTAAAAACTCTCAGCGGTGAAAAAATCACAAATCTTCTTGGCAATATTTCTGAAGAAAAGGTTGTAACAGGAATGCCTAAATTTGAAGTCACATACGGCACCGAAATGAGCGAAATCTTCAAGGCTCTGGGTATGACCGATGCATTCAATGCAGAAACTGCCGATTTTACAAAAATGGGGCAGACACAGACAGGTGAAAACGTATGCATTGATAAAATTATCCACAAGGCATTTATCCGCGTTGCAGAAAAAGGCACACAGGCAGGTGCCGCAACAGTTGTGGGTATGATGGTTGGCGGTGCAGCTCCGGGACAGCAGCAGCCTAAAAAGGTTTTCCTTGACCGTCCGTTTGTGTATATGATTATCGACACAGAAAACAATCTGCCTTTGTTTATGGGCACAGTGTGCGAAATTGAATAATATAACTTATTTTTAATACCTTTTTTAAATACCTTCTTGAAAACAGAACAGCGTTCCGTAATGGAACGCTGTTCTGTTTTTATATGCATATGTTATTTTAATATGTATTCTTTTATCGCTTCGGTTATGCCGTATTCATCGTTGCTTTTAACAATCTTTGTGGCATACTTTTTCACATCATCAGGTGCACCTTCAACAACAAAAACATTCTTTGCATTTTCCAGCATAGGTATATCGTTGTAAAAATCACCGCACACAAGGGTTTCTTCGTCGGTAACACCAAGAATTTTCTGCAAAGCTTTTACGCCGACGCCTTTGTTTATGCTTTTGTGCATACTGTCCATCCATATGCCGCCGGAAGGGTGAATGGATAATTCCTCACCAAACTTTTCCACCATATAGTCATAGCTGCCGCTTGCTATAGGCCCGCCGTTGAAATCGCTGTAGCTTATTTTAAACAGCTCGTCATCAATATGGCACATATCATCAACAAAGGTTACCGGTGCATAGTAGGTGTCCATTGTATACTGCATTTCGGGGCAGCAGCGGGTATAATAACTGCCTTTAAGTCCGCAGGCAAGCACATCAATTTTTTCGTATTCCTTTACTGTTTCAAAAACACGGTTGCACAATTCTTTTTCTATGGTTACACAATGGCAAAGCCTGTCGTGCTCCATAATAAAAGCACCGTTGTCACAGATAAAGTACATATCCTGAATTTTATCGGTAAAATAGTGGTCTATACCCTTAAAATTTCTGCCTGTTGCAACAGCAAAGGCAATGCCTCTGCGGTTAAGTTCTGCCAGCACATTGTCAAAATCAGGGGGCAGACGTTTATCTGTTGTAAAAAGTGTACCGTCAAGGTCGGTGACAATAAGTTTAATCATAAAACAAATCCTTCAAAAAGTTTATTGAGCCTTTGGCACAGCAGCGGATATTTCTGCTGCCAGTTTTCTGTCTGCAAAAGCTGTTTGCATGCAGTCTGTGATTTTTCCAGAGTGGCAATATCTTCCGACATACTTGCAATATCAAGGTCGGGCAGTCCGTGCTGTCTTTTGCCAAAAAAGTCACCGGGACCGCGGTGGTCAAGGTCGTACTGGCTTACCTTAAAGCCGTCCTGTGTACTGCACATAAATTTAAGACGTTCCTGAACAGATGCGCCTTTGTGGTCAGATACAAGAATACAGTAGCTCTGGTCACTGCCTCTGCCCACGCGGCCGCGCAGCTGGTGCAGAGCAGAAAGCCCGTATCTTTCGGCGTTTTCTATTATCATAAGCACTGCATTTGGCACGTCCACACCAACTTCAATAACGGTGGTGGAACACAAAATATCAATTTCGCCCTTTTTAAACCGAGCCATTACCTCGTCTTTTTCTTTGGGTTTCATTTTACCGTGCAGTATTTCCGCCCGTGCATTGGGCAGCAGAGGTTTTACAACCTCCTCGCAATACTGCTTTACACTCTGCAGTTCAGTAATGTTTTCATTTGGGTCAACAGCAGGCAGCACAATATATGCCTGCTTGCCCATTTTAATGTGCTTGTCAATAAAACCAAACATCCTTGCCCGCTTGTCGGTGCCCACAAAATAGGTTTCCACAGGTTTTCTGCCTGCAGGCATCTGGTCGATAACCGAAATCTCCATATTGCCGTAGATAATCATTGCAAGGGTGCGGGGAATAGGTGTGGCACTCATAACAAGAATGTGCGGGTTGCTGCCTTTAAGCCCTGCCAGAGTGCGCTGGCGCACACCAAAGCGGTGCTGTTCGTCGGTTATGCAAAGGCCCATATCGGCAAATTCAACCTCGCTGTTTATCAGCGAGTGGGTGCCGATGATAATGTGGGTTTCACCGCTTTTGAGTTTCTGCAGAATTTCTTTTCGTTCCTTTGCTTTTGTGGAACTTGTAAGCAAGCTGATATTTATGTCAAAATTTCTGAAAAAATCGCAGAATGACTTATAATGCTGGTTTGCCAGTATTTCGGTAGGCACCATAACACAGCTTTGATAACCGCTTTGTGCCATAGCAAAGCAGGCGGCTGCCGCCACCAGAGTTTTGCCGCAGCCCACATCGCCCTGCACAAGTCTGTTCTGTGCAATACCGTCTGCAAATCCGCGCAGAATATCGGCAATAACACGGCTTTGTGCCTCGGTTGGTGTAAAGCTTAAAGAGTTGATAAACGGCGAGATATCGGCATTTTTAACCACTACGTCGGTGCGCTTTTCTGTGTTTTCACCCATAACTGCCATACCCAGCTGAAGCATAAAGAATTCGTCAAAGATAAGGCGTTCTTTTGCGCGGGAGATATCTCTTTTATCTTTACCGAAATGAATATTGCGCAGTGCAAAGTCAAGGTCAGGCAGGTCATAGTTTTCTATAATTTCCAAAGGTATAAAATCTTCTATGCTGCCAACGCTGTCAAAAGCGGTTGCCACAAATTTGCTCAGCATAGCCGAAGATATGCCCTGAGTAAGGGGATAAACAGGCTGCTGTGTGCTGATTTCATCTGCAGGGATAAAAACAGGGCTAAGCATCTCCCTTGTAAGCATATTGCCGCCAACCTTGCCGTAAAACAGATAGTCACAGCCAACCTGCAGTTTTTTAACCGTGTATTCGCTGTTGAAAAACACAAGTTCCAGTCTTGCGCTGTCATCGGCACACATCACCTTAAACAGCGTTCTGCCGCCTTTTATGCGCACACCGCCCGACACTTTAAGCACAGTTGCCTTTACAACACAGGGTTCATCATAAGGTGCAAGTGCAATTTCGCAAGGGGAGGAATAGTCGATATATCTGCGGGGAAACAGATATAAAAGGTCGCGCAGGCAATAAACCCCCAGCCGGTTAAGCTGTTGGGCACGTTTTTCACCAACGCCTTTTAAAAAGCGGATTTCACTGTTCAAATCCATAATCTGTTTCCTTTTAAATAAGATATATAATTAATATTAACATTATTTTATATAAAAAACAATCTGTGTATCAATGTCATTCTGAGGAGCCTGTGACGAAGAATCTCCCTATTTATTCAATCTGAAAAAGGGCATATATCTGAGGGCTGCAGAGAGCTTCTTAACTTTGTTCAGAATGACATTAAGTATGTTTGAGTAATATAAAAAGGACTGCCCGGCGGACAGTCCTTAAATATCTGATGATTAATTATTCTACAGAGATAAAGTAGTAGTAAACAGGCTGGTCGCCTTTAAGTGCGCTTACTTCAATGCCTTTGTTTACTTTTGCACGGATGCCTTCGCAAACTGCTTCTGCTTCGTCTTCGCTTACACCTTCACCATAGATAACTGTTATAAAGTTAGAGTCTTTTTTAACCATATTTCTTGCAAGCTTAACAGCGGCTTTTTCAATGCTGCCGGATGTAAAGCTCAGTTTGCCGTTTTCAAGTGCAAGGATTTCGCCTTCTTTGATTTTGTGACCGTCAAAGTCGGAATCTCTTGCTGCAAATGTAACAGAACCTGTCTGCACAGCCTGTGCAGCAATGTTCATATTGATTGTGTTCTGTTTTACATCGCTTTCAGGGTCAAAGTTAAGCATAGCTGTAATACCCTGTGGAATTGTTCTTGTAGGAAGCACAACAACTTCTCTATCTGCAATGCTTGCTGCCTGTTCTGCAGCCATAATGATGTTTTTGTTGTTAGGAAGCACAAAAACTGTTTTTGCAGGAACAGACTGAACAGCCTGAAGAATGTCATCTGTAGATGGGTTCATTGTCTGGCCGCCTGTAACAACTGCATCAGCACCAAGGTCAGCAAAAATGCTTTCAAGGCCTGCACCTGCTGCAACTGCAACAAAACCAAATGGAACATCAGCATCTACTGCTGCATAGTGAAATTTGCTGTCGCTGTCAGCATCAGCCTGTTCTTTTTCAAGACCTTTGCCTTTTTCTTCGATAGCTTCAACCTGCATATCCATATTTTCGATTTTCAGGTTTGTCATAGCACCATGGCGCACAGCTTCGCTGAGTGCACGGCCAGGGTCTTCTGTGTGAACATGGCATTTGATAATTTCGTCATCTTCAACAACTACAACGCTGTTGCCGATAGCTTCAAGATAAGCGCGAAGCTTTTCTGCAGAAGCAGCTTTGTTTTTGTAAACGATAAATTCTGTGCAGTAGCCGTGTTCGTCTTCGCCGTCATTTTCAGAAAGGTCTTTGCTGTAGATGCCTTTTGGTGCATATGTCTGACCGCTTGTTTTGCCGCTTACTTCTTCGCCTTCAACCATCACACCGTCTTTAAGTACGCTGAGCATACCGCGGAAGATATAAACAACACCCTGACCGCCTGCGTCAACAACACCTGCTTTTTTAAGAACAGGAAGCTGTTCAGGTGTATAGTCAAGGGCTGCCTGTGCTGCGTCAACAACTGCAGACCAGAGTACTGCTTCGTCGTTTTCTTCTGTAAGTGTTTCTGCTTTTTCGCAGGCAACACGTGCAACTGTAAGCATTGTGCCTTCTGTTGGTTTCATAACAGCTTTGTATGCTGCATCAACACCGCTGCGAAGTGCTGCAGCAAGGTCCTGTGCTGTAGCTTCTGTTTTGCCGCTGAGAGCTTTTGCAAAGCCACGGAAAAGCAAAGAGGAGATAACACCGCTGTTGCCTCTTGCACCGCGAAGCATGCTGGAAGCTGTTGTTGCAGCAACCTTTTCTACAGTGCAGTCATCAGGAAGGTTTGCAAGGTCTCTTTTTGCTGCGCCGATTGTCATGGACATATTTGTGCCTGTATCACCGTCCGGTACAGGGAATACGTTGAGTTCGTCAACGCTGCCTTTTTTGCTGATAAGTAAGTTTGCGCCTGAGATAATACTGTCTCTGAGTGTTTTACCTGTTATCATTTTTTTGTTTCCACCTTATAAAATTAAAAAGAATTATTCTGCAACAATATCGTCAACAGAAACGTTTATTTTGTGTACTTTAAGATTTGTGGCTTCTTCAACAACGTAGCGCACTTTGTTTGTGATGCTCTGTACAATAGCTGCGATGTTAAGACCATAAAGAACTTTGATGTGCAAATCAATAACAAGCTCGCCGTCATGTTCGCTTACAACAACGCCCTTTTCAGGAATATTGCTGCCAAAAACCAGTGTTCTCACACTGTCTGCAGCACCTGCGCAGTTCATGCCTGCAACACCGTAACAGCTTGTAACAGCATTGCCTACAAGGCTTGCAAAATAATCATTTGTAAGGCTGATTTTGCCAAGGGGAGTGTAAAATTTAATCATAACGCTGCTCCTTTGATTTTTATAAAGTTTATTATAGGTCTCACAGGCCATATAAACCGATATTAACCCATAATATATGAGATATTATACTACTTTTTTATATTTATGTATAGTGTTTTTGAAAATTTTGGGGTAAAAACCAATAAAAATTGTAACCATTTTGTAATTATGTGCAAAATGACAATAAAAATGCAAAAAATGTGCACCAAATAAAAAAAGCACTTTAAAATAATTTTAAAGTGCCTTTTTATCTATCTAACTTCGACAATCAGTTTCATAGCTGTTTTGCTTTCGCCGTCTACCTCTACGCTGGAAAAGGCAGGTACGCATACAAGGTCAACACCTGCAGGTGCAAGGTAACCTCTTGCAACAGCGATGGATTTAAGGGCCTGGTTAACAGCGCCTGCGCCGATGCCCTGTACCTCAACAATCTGTTTTTCTCTGATAATGCCTGCAATAGCGCCTGCTACAGAAACAGGATTGGATTTTGATGAAACTTTTAAAATATCCATTTATGTAAAAATCCCCCGAAATATTATAATGGTAAATCGGCTGAAAACATTATACGATACAGTCAATTTGCTACAATACAATTATAAATGTTGCAGGTGATTTTTTAAAGATATCTTAGTTGAACTTTATATGAATTTTATCCACAGACACAGCTTTGCGGGTTTTGCTGTCCACATCAATTACAACACCGTTTACAAAACCTTCTCCCTTTGCAACCTCAAATTTTACAGGGCAAAGGTATTTCTGTTTTGTCACACAGGCGTTTTTGTCCATACCAAGCACACTGTCAAGGGCGCACACACAGCCGGCATCGCTGATATATGCGGTACCGTTTGGCAGAATGTGTTCGTCATTGGTCTGTACATGGGTGTGGGTGCCAACAACAGCACTTACCTTACCGTCAAGATAGTGGGCGAGGGCATATTTTTCGCTGGTTGCTTCGGCATGGAAATCCACAAAAATCGGCATATCGCCGTATTTTTTTATTATTTTATCCATTTCAAAAAACGGAGAACGGTTTGCGTCAAGAAATACTGTGCCTATAAGACTTACAACACACAGCTGATTTCTGCCCATATCCACCACGCACACACCGCATCTTTCGTCATTTACAACATTGAAATTGGCAGGGCAGAGGACAAACTCGTTTTCTTCGTAGAAATCAACACTGCACCGGCGCAGAGAGTGGTTGCCCCCTGTGATAACATCTGCACCGCATCCAAACAGAAAACGCACATCGTTTTCTGTTATGCCTGTGCCGCTTTTATGGCTGTTTTCGCCGTTTATTATTGTTATATCAGGCTTGTGTTCCGCTTTAAGTTTCGGCATGGCCTTTGCCAGCAGGTCCTGTCCGTTTTCACCTACAACATCGCCGATAAAAAGAATTTTCATACAAATACCTCGTTTAATATTATTGGCTGCCTGCAATCGGGCAGCTGTCAGCAGGGCTGACCGGGCGGGAAAATCAGTTTTATGATAACAGTATACCACAGAAATATACAAACAAAAAGGGCAGTCTGTCAAAGACTGCCCGTAATTTGCATATTTGAGATGAAAACTATTTAGCAAAGTCAATTGCTCTGTTTTCTCTGATAACGTTAACTTTAATCTGACCCGGATAATCCAGTTCGTTTTCGATTTTAGCAACGATATCTCTTGCCAGAATTGTAAGCTGGTCGTCGTCCACAACTTCAGGTTTAACCATAATGCGGACTTCGCGGCCTGCCTGGATAGCAAAGCTTTTTTCAACGCCGTTGAAGCTGTTGGAGATTTCTTCCAGTTTTTCAAGACGTTTGATGTAGTTTTCAAGGTTTTCTCTTCTTGCACCAGGTCTTGCAGCACTGATAGCGTCTGCAGCCATAACAACAAATGCAAGAGGTGTGGAAGGTTCAACGTCGTTGTGGTGTGCCTGGATTGCGTGTATAACTGCGTTGGATTCGCGGTATTTTTTAGCAATTTCAACACCGATGGAAACGTGTGTGCCTTCGTATTCGTGGTCAAGACCTTTACCGATGTCGTGGAGGAGACCTGCACGTTTTGCAAGGGTAACGTCCATACCAAGTTCGCCTGCGATAAGGCCGGAAAGGAAGCTAACTTCCAAAGAATGTTTGAGTACGTTCTGACCGTAGGATGTACGGTATTTAAGACGGCCGATAAGTTTTACAAGTTCAGGGTGCAGGCCATGTACGCCGGCGTCCATAATTGCTTTTTCGCCTTCTTTTTTGATTGCAAGTTCAACTTCTTTGCGGGCTTTTTCAACCATTTCTTCAATTCTTGCAGGGTGGATACGTCCGTCTGCAATAAGTTTTTCCAAAGTCTGTCTTGCAACTTCTCTTCTCACAGGGTCAAAGCTGGAGAGAGTGATTGCTTCAGGTGTGTCATCGATGATAACATCAACACCTGTTGCTGTTTCAAGGGCACGGATATTTCTGCCCTCACGACCGATGATGCGGCCTTTCATTTCATCACTTGGAAGAGGAACAACACTTACAACTGCTTCCTGTGCGTGGTCTGCAGCACATCTTGCGATTGTCTGTGTCAGCAAATCTCTTGCCATTTCTTCGCAGTCTTCTTTAAGCTGGTTTTCGTAGTGATTGATTTTGAGTGCTTTTTCGTGGGTAAGCTGTTCGTCCAGTCTTTCCAGAATCATCACCCTTGCAGCTTCTGTTGAAAGACCGGATATAACTTCCAGTTTTTCAATTTCACGCTGTTTCATCTGTTCATTCTCTGCAAGTCTTGCTTCGATAAGTTCTGCTTTCTGTTTTGCTTCAAGTTCTTTCTGTTCTAAGTTTTCTGTTTTCTTGTCCAGATTTTCCTCTTTCTGATTCAATCTGCGTTCCTGACGGGAAATTTCACCGCGGCGTTCTTTAAGCTCTTTGTCGCTTTCCGCTTTCATTCTGAAAATCTCGTCTTTTGCTTCTAAAAGCGCTTCTTTGCGTTTTTGTTCTGCAGTCTTAATAGCATCATTGATTAATCTTTTTGCTTCATCTTCTGCACTTCCGATTTTTGCTTCGGCTGTTTTGCGTCTGTGAGAAACACCGAGCTGGAAACAGATAAAACCAGCAACGGCTGCACCAATAACTGCTATCAAGGCCGCCATAGCGTATGATAACATAATGCTCTCCTTAAAAATTAAAGATTAAAATAGTATTCAGTTATTTATAATTTATATATAAGATAATAATATCATAAATAGTAAAAACTACC
Organism: Oscillospiraceae bacterium; assembly: GCA_017505635.1. Classification (GTDB taxonomy): domain Bacteria; phylum Bacillota; class Clostridia; order Oscillospirales; family Ruminococcaceae; genus RGIG3102. The sequence goes on from JAFVOU010000044.1 coordinate 24,847, forward strand.
CTTATTATTTTAGTTTAAATATTATACATTGTCAAGCAATAATATGCCTTATTTATGCATAATGTGTGTATTTTATGCAACAAAATTGTAATACGAATGTAACTGTCAAAAGGTTGACAAATAAGTTTTATAATGATAATATATTGCTTATTAAAGCGATGACATGGACATGTCCTTACTGTCTAGACCTTCAGAGAGCTTTTGGCTGGTGAAAAAAAGCGGCGAAACAGCAAGGGTACCCCCATAACAGCAGACACAGCGAACTGTGTACGGGCAGGACCGTTATATCCTTAAGAGTGGCAGGTTTTTATCTGCAATTCGGGTGGAACCGTGGGGTTATTGTACACCTCATCCCGTTTGGGATGAAGGTGTTTTTTGTTTTTACAGGCAAACCTCACCCTGATTCTCAAATTATTACTCACCATACATACACTAAAAGAAAGGGAAAGATTACTATGGTTAAAGTAACACTCAAAGACGGCAGCGTAATCGAAGTTGCAAAAGGCACTTCCTATGCCGAAATCGCAAAAAGCCTCAGCGCAAAACTCTACAAGGAAGCAACAACAGTTAAAGTAAACGGCGAATACTGTGACCTTCGTGACACAGCAGAAGCTGATGCAGCAGTTGAATTCCTTACATTTGACGACAAAGACGGCAAAAAAACATTCTGGCACACATCCAGCCACGTTCTTGCACAGGCAGTGCTCAAATTCATTCCTGATGCAAAACTCACAATCGGTCCTGCAATCGACAACGGCTTCTACTACGACATCGACACAGAAGCTGCAATCGACGAAGAAATGATTGAAAAACTGGAAAAAGAAATGAAGGAAATTGCAAAGAAAGACCTTGCAATCTCCCGTTTTGAACTTTCCAAGGAAGAAGCTCTTGCAAGATATACAGACAATGAATACAAAACAGAGCTTATCAACGAACTTCCAGAAGGCGAAACAATCTCCTTCTACGAACAGGGCGGCGAATTTACAGACCTCTGTGCAGGTCCACACCTTCTCTCTACAGGCAAAATCGGTGCATTCAAAATTATGTCCGTAGCAGGTGCTTACTGGAGAGGCAACAGCGAAAACAAGATGCTCAAACGTATCTACGCAATCAGCTTCCCAAAAGCAAAACAGCTTGAAGAATACCTCAACCTTCTTGAAGAAGCTAAAAAACGCGACCACAGAAAACTCGGCAAAGAACTCCGTCTCTTCGAAATGGCAGACGAAGGCCCTGGCTTCCCATTCTTCCTGCCAAAAGGTATGATTGTTTACAACACACTGCTTGACTACTGGAGAGAAATCCACGAAAAAGCTGGCTATGTAGAAATCTCCACACCAATTATCCTCAACAGAAAACTGTGGGAAAACTCCGGTCACTGGGATCACTACAAAGACAACATGTACGCAACAAAAATCGACGGCGAAGACTATGCAGTTAAACCAATGAACTGCCCGGGCGGTATCCTTGTTTACAAAATGGAACCACATTCCTACCGTGACCTTCCAATCCGTGCAGGCGAAATCGGTCTTGTACACCGTCACGAACTCTCCGGTGCTCTCAACGGCCTTATGCGTGTTCGCTGCTTCCACCAGGACGATGCTCACATCTTTATGATGCCAGAACAGATCCGTGACGAAATCAAAGGTGTTGTAAGCCTCTTTAATGAAGTTTACGGCCTGTTTGGTCTCACATACCATGCAGAACTTTCCACAAGACCAGAAAACTCCATGGGTTCTGACGAAGAATGGGAAATTGCAACAGACGGTCTCCGTGGTGCTCTTGAAGAACTTGGTATGGACTACATCGTTAACGAAGGCGACGGCGCATTCTACGGTCCAAAAATCGACTTCCACCTCAACGATGCTCTTGGCAGAACATGGCAGTGCGGTACAATCCAGCTTGATATGCAGATGCCAGAACGTTTCGAAATGGAATACGTTGGCGCTGACGGCGAAAAACACCGCCCAGTTATGATTCACCGTGTTGTTTACGGTTCTATCGAAAGATTTATCGGTATCCTTATCGAACATTTTGCAGGCGCATTCCCAACATGGCTTGCTCCTGTTCAGGCAGTGGTTATCCCTGTTTCCGAAGCTCACAAAGAATATGCACACAAAGTTCTCGCACAGCTTAAAGAAGCAGGCATCCGTGCAACAGTTGACGACAGAAACGAAAAAATGGGTTACCGCATCCGCGAAAACCAGCTACAGAAAGTGCCTTATATGCTGGTTGTTGGCGATAAAGAAGCTGAAGCTGGCGCAGTTGCACCACGTGACAGAAAAGAAATTCTCAAAGACGCTATGAGCGTTGAAAGCTTTATCGACTACATCAAAGCAGAAATCAAAGAAAGACGCAGATAATGTGTTTTGTTCAAAGCCCGGTTATATCCGGGCTTTGTTTTTTGCTCAACAGACACAATTGTTTGTAAATATTTACCATAAAATAGGGTTTGGCTTTATAAAAAACTATGCAAAATCTGACAACTTGAAAAAAATAAAAAATTTTTGAAAAAAAGTGTTGACTTTTATTATGTCAATTGATATAATAATTGAGCGTTAAGGGACAACCCCAAAACGACATGCCGAACGGTGAGAGCCATTAGCTCAGCTGGCAGAGCACCTGACTTTTAATCAGGGTGTCCGGAGTTCGAGTCTCCGATGGCTCACCACAAAACCGACCAACAGGTCGGTTTTTTTATGTAAATTAAATACGGCACGAGCCATTAGCTCAGCTGGCAGAGCACCTGACTTTTAATCAGGGTGTCCGGAGTTCGAGTCTCCGATGGCTCACCACAAAAAAACCGTCCAAAAGGACGGTTTTTTTATTTTACAGAATATTCAAGGGGCATAAACTGAACGGAAGACTATACATTTCGGTTTATGCCCCCAAATTTATACCGATACAAATAAAGCCCATAAAAGTCTGTATCAGAAAATCAATGGCATATTTCATGGATTTTCTGTTTTACGGCGCTTTTAACGGTGTTTATGCCCATGGGTCTGCACTGGCAGGCTTGCGGATATCGGCAAGAAGAAACTGTTCCCACAGATACCATTTGCCGTCCTTTGCCTTGCGCAGCTGAACACTTCTCGGGCTGTCTGCACCGCCTGATGATATGTACAGTGTTGCATATCCTTCGTTCTGGTAGGAATAAGGGTTTTCGCTTACAGTGATTGTATAAGGTTCGGCAGGTTCGTAGTCATTTTCTGGTTTTGCGCCTTCAAAATAGCTGCGTGGCACATAATCCTTGTCCATAAATCTGTCGGCGATAAACTGTTTTTCCATAGGGCTGAGCGGTCTTGGACCTTTGAGGAAATCCAGCATTTCAAGGGACATTTCCTTGTCAACAGGATAATATGTAAATGCAAGAACTGTCATAGCCGCTGTTTTGAAAGGTGTGTCCATTGCTGCCTGAGGAAGTTTTTTAAATTCTTCTGCAGTTGCCGGCATACTGTCAAAAACAATGCGTTCTTTTTTGTTGCCTGCATTCTGCACAGCATCTGTCACAGCTTCTTTAACAGCCTGCTGTGCTTTGTTTTTTAATTTGTCCATAAAAGTTGCCATATTTAAAATCTCCTTTCAGGATATTGTTGTCTTGATTGTCTGTTATTTCTGTGCTTCTGCAAGAATCTGTCCAAACAGGGATATAACAGAGGTGAACAGTCCGCTGCATCTGGACGGATATTCATAATCACTGTGGAAGGTCAGCATTTCTCCGCTTTCGAGGGTAAATGTAATGGTGGAAACAGGGGCATCCAATAAAATAAGTTCACCCGGCTTGCCACTATCAATATTAATCAGACATTCTGTATCACGGCATATCTGGCGGAAGTCATCAAAATATACCAGCGAAACCTCTCGGCTTACAGTTGTTGTCTGCGCTCCGTTTGAAGGGCAGTATTCATATTCAAAAAGCGCTGTTTCAGGCTGACAGCTTATGTTGTAATACAGACTGCTGCCTTCCATACCGCCGCCGCTGTAGTAAGTTACCTTTACAATTTCACCATCGCGGGGGTTTATCATCCCCGGACCGTCAAGAATATGTTTTTTTGCAAAAAGTTTAAAATACATAACAACCCCCGCCAAAATTACTGCTGCAATAAGCAATACAATAACTGTTATTCTGATAAATTTTGTACATTTCATTGTTTCACAACCTTTTGCTGTTATTAATCTGTTTTTGTTTTAGATACAAGATAATCAAAATGTTCTTCAACCATTTCAAACAGTCCTTCTTCCTTGAGAGGATATATATAATTGTGGAAGAACTTCATTTCTGCATCAGGAAATATAAATGTGATGGTGGCATCTGGCACGTCCGGCACCTTGTTTTCGTCAGGTTTTCCTCGGTGATGGCAGAGCAGACACCGGGTTTTGTGGCAGATTTCACGGAATCTGAAAAAATCATCCTTGCTTAACACCGCAGTACCGCTTTCTTTATCGCTTTGGCGGTTCTGCTGATATTCGTACTGCAGCAGTGCCGTGCCGTCTTCTGATACTGTCATTTTACAGTATTTTCGGCATCCGTTTTTTCCGCCGTCCATATCAAAGCTTACGCCGCGTATCGAACCTGCATAGCTGTTTATCATCCCCACATCATTGTCGATATGATTATAGGTTTTGTATCTCCGGTAAAAAAAGACAGCTGTGTAAATCACAAATGCCGTAATAAGAATTACAATTAACAATTTCATAAGTTTTACCTCTTCATTGTTCAACACCCTTAAAATAAAAGGCTTAACCCAATGAGTTGGTTATATAAATACTGTATGAATCCTGTTTTGCAGTGGAATGGGTAAAAGGTATGGTAAACCCGGCATCTGCATAGTAGCGTATTTCTTCCTGACTGTAGATATTTATATTCCAGTTTGCAGGAATATGCAAAGTTTTTTCTGTGTGGGAATAGCTGTCTGTGCCATAGATGTCACTTATAACTGTAACAGCTTTTGTGTCATTGTCAAAACGGTCTAACAGCTCCTGACCTTTTACGTCTTTTCCAAAGCTGTATGTAATAATACATTCGGTTCCGTCAGTTTCGGTGAAACTCACCTTTTTTACAACAAGGCTGTTTCTGTCAAGTTCCACTGTATAATCCAGGTTCAGCTGTACAACTGACAATATTATGGTGTTCTCATCTGCGGACAGCACGGTTACGTCAGCACCTTCGAAAATACCGTTTACCGCTGTGCTGAACTGGTATACCTCATTGTTGCTGTTCAGCCACTCAAGGTCAACAGTAGCATCTACTTCACTGTCGGTTACGGCAAAGGAATATATGTCGTACAGCCCGTAATAATCATCACGTCCGGTTTCTCCGTAAATATTTACCATTCTGTCATTGTGCATAAAAAAGTTTTCGTACATCTGATATTCCGGATAGTCGGTTGTTGCGGTTACTGTGCCATATTCTGACAGAAGGGTGTACATATTGTTTGCATAAACAACATCAGACAGGCAGATGCCGATATCGGGCAGAATGCGCACCTGTTCAGAATTGTTTTCTGCAGGTGGCGGTGTGCTGCTGCAGCTGCACAGCATCACAAGGCTGACAGCACAAAGCAGTGCAGTAATCAGTGTTTTTATATGTTTCATATGTTACACCCCTTCCCTTATTTATTATTAAAAATACTTTCTTGATTATATTATGTAATATTATAATCATTATTTAAATAAGCTGAACGGGTGATATTTCAGAAAAAAGGGGTTATTTTAAGGGTAATATACAAAAATAACAGAAAAAGCAGAGCATAGCCGGCGGCATATGCTCTGCTTTTTTATAAAGCGTTTTGGGTTTATTTTATTTTCAGCAGCATACTCATTATTTCAGCACGGCTGGATATGTCAAGCTTTGTAAAGATGTTTGTGATATGCTTTTTAACTGTATTTTCAGACACACACAGTTCTTCTGCAATATCCTTGCGCCTTTTGTTGAGGATAAGTTCTTTAAAAACTTCAATCTCCCTTGTTGTAAGCTGTGCAACAGCAGGCCATGCTTTTATAATGTCCTGCATATCGGGGATAAACCCGCTGTCAAAATCGTCGTTTACTATTTTTAAAGTTTCGTTTTCGCTGCTGATGTGCGGTGTGCTGACCGAGCTTAAATACATCATATTGTACAGTGACAGCAGATAAAACTCGGTTACAATATATGAAATTGACAGAAATTCAAAGTTTAAATTTACCTTCTGCTCGATAAACCACACCAGAATATTACAGAAAACAAGAGCCAGCAGGGCAGAGGGGATTTTGAGTGAAGAGTGCTTTTTCTTTATCATTGCCAATACAATTGCAGCAATCATAAGAGAAAAATACAAAATCAGATATACAAAGTACAGGTTGTGCAGAGGGCCGTAGGTTTTAACAAGCTTTGCACCGCCGTTTACAAAGATAAGCTCTGCGGATTCATAATACCAGGTGGTATATCCCGGTGTCATGGTAAGAAAAAATATTCCGCCGCTTATACACATCAGTACAGCAAGAAACAGTTTGTTGCGGCTATATCTGCATTCGTCCATTATGATAATCAGCATAAACAGCGGCAGAAAAACCGAACCTACATAGGAAATTTTGTTGGCAAGCAGTGCCTCCTCCAGTGTTTTGGAGGAAGAACCGAAGGCATAACCCAGATTGATAATAAAAACTGCTGTAAAAAGCAGAATAAAAGGTGCTTCCTTGTTTTTTGCAACGACGCAGTATCCGATAAGAAGAGCAAAAGAGATAAATGATGTTGTCACATAGGCGATGGTTTTGTTGAACTCTGCCTTGTCAGCAGTGTTTGTGCTTGCTGCAAAAACGGTAAAGGATGAAGATAAAACAACTGCCAGAGATATAACTGCTGCAAAAGCAAAAATGCATACAGCTTTTTTATACATTGGTTTTTTGCTGCTCATATCATCACCTTCTTTATATAACAATTTACATATGTATTATATCACTTTTGCGGTAAATCTGCAAACCGCTTATGTATAATAACACAAAAATACATAAATTCAACAATAATACTTAAAATCATACTGTAAATCACCCCTGTGTAACCCGCCGGGGTAATAGATGACGGCATTTACAGATGTTATATATAATATATAGGAACAAAAAGGAGGAAATGCGATGACGGAAATAATTATTGAAAACATGCAGGACTTATCAGATAAAGACCGTTTCGTGTTTTCTGTCGGATGTGCGGTGTGCGGAAAGCATTGGATAAGCACACCGGTCAGCTTTTCAAAAGCGGGCGAAACGATATCTGAAAATGAAAAGGAAATTGTCTACACGGCACTGTATCAGCACGAAAAACAGATTGCTGCCGTCAAGGCGGTAAAGGAGGCAAAAATCAATCTCAATTTCTGCCCCGTATGCAAGACACTTGTATGTGACAGCTGTTTTATGATATGTGACGATATTGATATGTGCGCTGACTGTGCAAGAGTGCTTAAAGTAGCAGGTGAACCGGTAGATGCATAAGCCGAAGGAAAAAACAGTTTGATATTCATATATGACAGGGAGGAGAAAATATGAGCCGATACAAAAAACTTACAATTTTACATTCAAATGATATGCACGGAGATTTTACAGCGCAGAATGTGGACGTTAACCTTGTGGGCGGCGTAAGTATGCTTTCGGGTTATGTTGACAAGGTGAGACGCGAAGAAGCAAATACCCTTTACTGTATCGCAGGGGATATGTTCCGCGGTTCTGTTATAGACAGCGAATTCAAAGGGCTAAGCACAATAGAAATTATGAACGCCATTGCCCCTGATGTTGTAACTCTGGGCAATCACGAAACAGACTATGGCATTGCACATCTGCTGTTTCTTGAAAAATGTGCAAAATTTCCTATTATCAATGCAAACCTTTACATAAAATCCAACTTTGCACGCCTGTTCAAACCGCAGGTTGTGCTGGAAGTCGGCGGTATGAAAATTCTGTTTATCGGCATCCTTACCGAAGAGGTTATGGCGCAGACTAAAAACGAAGCCGTTGTAGGCAGCTTTGTGGACATTCACGAGGCTGCGGCAGAAATAGGCAGGATATGCAACGCATACAATGCAACCGATATAGACCTTACAGTGCTTCTGACCCACATCGGGTTTGAAGAAGACAAAAAACTGGCAGCTCAGCTGGACCCTGCCTGGGGTGTTGATATCATAGTTGGCGGCCACAGCCATACATTTATCGAAGAACCTGCAGTTGTAAACGATATCCTTATCGTTCAGGCAGGCACAGGCACCGACCAGATTGGCCGTTTTGACCTTACAATAGATACATACAACAACAATGTGGAAAGCTGGAAATGGCAGGCAGTGCCAATCAACAGCGAAAACTGCCCGACAGACCCTGATATCGAAAAAATCCTTGGGGGCTACAAGGCCGAAACAGATAAAAAATACGGCAGAACAATCACACGTTTCCGCAAAAAGCTCACCCATCCAAAACGTGAAATGGAAACAGAACTTGGCGGTCTTTTGTCCGATGCTCTTGCAGAAAGCCTTGGTCTTGATGTAATGCTGCTTGGTTCCGGCAGTGTGCGCACCGAACATATGGGTCCGCTGGTCGTTTATCAGGACCTTGTGGAATGTTTCCCTTATGACGATCCAACACATATGCTGACGGTTACAGGCGGGCAGTTCAGGCGCATGATGCAGTTTATGCTGCGTGACGGCGTATGGAAGGGTGAACACTGCGAATTCTATCAGCTTTCAAAACGCGTAAAAATTGTATACGACATTCCAAACAGCAAAATTCTGGAATTTAAATTCGACGGCGAGGACCTGGACGACGACAGACTGCTCCGAATAGGTCTGCAGTCATTCCATTTCAACAACTTTACCGAGTTTTTCAACGTTCCGTTTGCAGAGGTTGAAGCCATCAAAAAGCCAACCGTTATCACAACATCAACACGTGATGTTATCGAAGAATATCTTGCAACACATCAGCACCTTGACAGAGACATCGACGGCAGGCTGACACTTATCAAATAATCAGGTTTAAAATTCAAATCAGTTGAAAGCTGCATCATATCTTATGGCGGGAGGTGGATTTTATGGGCAGATACAGAAAGCTTACACTTCTGCATTCCAACGATATGCACGGGGATTTTCTGGCAGAAAACGCAGACGAAAACCTTGTGGGCGGCGTAAGTATGCTTTCGGGTTATGTTGACAAGGTGAGACGCGAAGAACAAAATACCCTTTACTGTATCGCAGGGGATATGTTCCGCGGTTCCGTTATAGACAGCGAATTCAAAGGGCTAAGCACCATAGAAATTATGAACGCCATTGCCCCTGATGTTGTAACTCTGGGCAATCACGAAACAGACTATGGCATTGCACATCTGCTGTTTCTTGAAAAATGTGCAAAATTTCCGATTATCAATGCAAACCTTTACATAAAATCCAATTCGGCAAGACTTTTCAGACCTCATATTGTACTGGAAACAGGCGGTATGAAAATTCTGTTTATCGGCATTATCACCGAAGGGGTTATGAAATCCGCAAAAAATGATACTGATGTGGGCAGCTTTGTGGACATTCACGAGGCTGCGGCAGAAATAGGCAGGATATGCAATGCATATAATGCATCAGATATTGACCTTACGGTGCTGCTTACCCATATCGGCTTTGAAGAAGACAAGGCACTTGCCGCACAGCTGGATAAAGACTGGAGCGTTGATATTATTATCGGCGGCCACAGCCACACATTTATTGAACAGCCGGCAGTAATAAATGATATTGTTATTGTTCAGGCAGGCATAGGCACCGATATTATAGGCCGTTTTGACATTGTGGTGGACACTGCCGAAAACAATATAGAAAGCTGGCAGTGGCAGACAATACCGATTAACAGCAGCACCTGCCCGAAAGACGGGGATATCGAAAAAATTCTCGGCATATACAAACAGCAGACCGATGCAAAATATAACAGAATAATCACCCGCCTTGACCGAAAGCTTACTCATCCCGGCAGAACACAGGAAACAGAACTTGGCGGTCTGTTTGCAGATATTCTGGCACAAAGCCTTGGTCTTGATATTATGCTGGTAGTAAGCGGCAGCATACGCACAGAAAGCATGGGCCCGTTGGTTATGTACAGGGACCTTGTGGAAACTTTCCCTTATGACAGCCCGGTATACATGCTTAAAATCAGCGGTACACAGCTTAAGCAGATGCTTTTGTATATGCTGCGTGACGAGGTATGGCAGGGGGCTCACTCAAGCTTTTCACAGCTGTCGGGGAGACTGAAAGTGATTTATGACATTCCACACAGCAAAATGACAGCCTTCGAGTTTGACGGAAAGCCCATAAAGGACGATATGATATTCACCGTTGGGGTGCAGCAGTATCAGTACAGCAACTTTAAGCGGATATTCAATGCAGATTTATCAGAAATTGAAAAAAACGGCAAAGCCCGTATTGTTGCAACCTCAATTACAGATGTTCTGGAAGAATATCTGGCAGTACATCAGCACCTTGACCACAAAATTGACGGCAGACTGACACTTATAAAATAAAAATAAACATATATATTATTATTTCTCAAAGATGAAAGGAGATTACTATGGGACTTATAAAAGCAGCATTAGGATCAGCAGGAGGAGTACTGGCTGACCAGTGGAAAGACTATTTTTATTGCGAATCCATACCGGCAGACGTTCTTATCACAAAAGGACACAAAAGAAATTCCGGCAGAAGCAG
>JAFVOU010000045.1 GCA_017505635.1 Oscillospiraceae bacterium
GAAACATTGGACAGCTGCGCAAAGGTAGCAATCTGATATGCAATGTCCTCGCCGTAAATGCGGATGACAGTGGCGCCAAGCTGTTCAGCTAGTTGGCAATTATTTTGCAGACGATTTTTATTTTCTGCACTTACTGCAGAATAGTCCGGAGTTTCGACAAACAATGCTGTAAACTGTCCATGAAATGCTTTGGCCATCTGCGCAGCTGTGCGGATATTTTTTGCGTTGGACGGTGCCGTTGACAGGCACACAAGAATATGCTCCTCTTGTAGTTGTTTTTGTTTTGGATGCATTGTTTAGCCCTCCTGTCAACATAATTTTTTGCACAATCATATTATAGCATATTTTCTGTCGTATGTTTACTTGAAGATATGAAAGCATTTCAAAACAGCATTCCGATGTCCAAGTACATACACAGAATTTTCATGCTGCAGCACAGTTTCCGGGCAAACATTCATGTCCAGTGTGCCGTTACAGCGAATTCCTAGAATGTTGATACCGTATTTTTTGCGAATATCCAACTGAGCAATAGATTTACCGTGCCATGTCGCCGGGATGTTCAGCTCAAAAATAGAATAATTTTCGTCCAGTTCAATGTAATCCAGAATGTGTTCTGATGTACAGCGTGCGGCAATCCAGGAAGCCAGCTGTTTTTCCGGATAAATAACTTCATCGGCGCCGTTTCGCAGCAAAAATTTTTCCTGTACACCTCTTGAGGCGCGGGCAATTACTTTTTTAGCGCCCAGTTCTTTCAGCAAAGAGACTGTTTCCAATGAATTTTGAAAATCATCTCCAATGGTGACAATACATACATCGTAGTTGCGGATACCAAGAGAACGTAAAAATTGTTCGTCGGTACTATCACCAATCTGTGCTCTGGTGACGTAAGGCAAAACTGCCTGAATGCGTTCTTCTGAAATATCAACAGCCATGATTTGATGGCGCAATTCATGCAATTTGATTGCGATGTGTTTGCCAAAATGTCCGGCTCCAATTAATAAAATAGATTTCATATGACTCTCTCCTTTAACCGATTGTTATATTTTCTTGTGGCAATGTGGCATGATATGTTAGTTTTTTAGATACTGCTGAAAAAATCAATGTTAGACTGCCGACACGACCGATATACATCAGTATTATTAGGATGCATTTAGAGAAAATGTTTAATTCGTGGGTGATGCCTAAAGAAAGACCAACGGTACCCAGTGCAGAGGCTGTTTCAAACCAGCAGGTTAATAAAGGCAGCTGCTCAATTTGACTGATAATGGCGCCGGAAACAGCACTGAGCATGAAGTACAGAAATGCAATGGAAAATGCTGTGCGCACGGTCTGTTCTGCGATGCGGCGATAAAAAATCTGCGTGTCCTTTTTTTGACGAAGGACTGCAAGGAGTGTGGAAGCTAAAACAGCACAGGTGGTTGTTTTCATACCGCCGGCAGTAGAGCCGGGCGCTCCGCCAATGAGCATTAGAAAAATCATAATCAAAAGCCCTGCATCGTTCCATTTTGTCAAGTCTATTGTATTAAATCCAGCTGTTCTGGCTGTGATAGCTTGAAATAAAGCGTTCAGGCAGCGTTCTGCAAAAGTGATGCCGGGCAGTTCAAAGCGGAAAAAATATAAAGCAGGACAAATAATGAGCAGCACTGTACAAAACAGAATCACTTTGCTTTGCATGGTGTAGCGGTGGATATGATGTTTGTGTATCCGAACATCTTCCCAAGTGAGAAACCCTATCCCGCCAATAATAATCAAACACATGATAATACTCAATACATAAGCGTTGTCGGCAAATATCGTCAGCGATGCATAGGGTGTGTAGATACCCATTAAATCAAAACCTGCATTGCAAAAGGCTGATACGGAATGAAACAGTGCATACCAAATACCTTGCAGCATACCAAATTCGCTGCAAAATACAGGAGCAAGCAAAATCGCACCGAGCAGCTCCAGAAAAAGTGTTGTTTTTACGACAAACCCCGTCAAGCGTATAATATCACCAACTTGGGGTGCCGTGATGGCATCCTGCAAAATACTTTGCTGCTTTAAGCTGATGGTTTTGCGCGCCAGCTGTGTAAACAGCATTGCCACAGTAATTACACCGAGACCGCCGATTTGAATCAATAGAAGAATGACAGCCTGGCCGAAGAATGACCAGTAAGTGGCGGTGTCCTGTACAATCAGCCCGGTAACACAACTGGCAGAGACTGCAGTAAAAAGTGCATCGAAAAAAGGCGCCTTGCCTTGTTGTGCGGCCCAGGGCAGCATAAGCAATAAGCATCCAATGCAAATCAACACTGCATAACTGAGTAAAATAATTTGTGCCGAAGTGAATTGTTTGCGAAAATGATACATAAAAACACCTCGCTTGCGATTTCTTTTCTTTATTATCGCAGACGAGGTGTAAAAGCAATGTTAATCTTTCCTGCATCGTATTAAATTTTCGTTAAGAAATAAGCTGTTTACTCCACAATCCTTAGCGTACACCAGCGATATTCTACTGTTACTGTATATCGTAGCTGATATGCTGTATCGCCTCGCAGCATTGCTGCATGAATTTCTTCTATTTCCCGGCGAATATCTTCTTCTTTGGCATACCATCCTAAAACATTTGTACTATCACCCCAGAATGATTTGTCATCTATGCCTAGCAGTGCGTATTTGGGCGCTTTTTTACTCATAGAAAAATGTGGAGAGGAACGAAACTTGTAACAGTTTGCAATGGTTTTTCCATCGGGGGAAGATATCAAAATCCTTCTGGGTGATTGTTCTTCTGAAGATAACGCTGTTCTGTCAGCTTTGTTTTCTTTTCGTGCAGCAAAGTCTGTCTCCATCAGTTCATCCAGAGAAACATTTAACTTTTTTGAAAGCAGCATTTGCGCTTTGGCAACTTCAAGTGGCATCCTAAGTATTTCTGTTATCTCATCCTCTTTTTCGTCCACTTTTTCGCTTGCGTTTTCATATGCTGTGGTGGCTTGGATACTCTCAGACGTATTTTCGTCAATCTCAGACCAATTTAACGCGTTTCAGACAGCTCTTATAAAAAACTCCACACTGCAAAAAATTTCTGCATGTGTGGAGTCGTTTTCGGATAGCGGCCCTATTATTCTTCTGTCAAATTTTTGATTGCATCGCTCAAAGCTGCAAACTCTGCCACGCTTAATGTTTCAC
>JAFVOU010000046.1 GCA_017505635.1 Oscillospiraceae bacterium
CCTCAAAACACAGCTTGGTGTTTTGAGGGGGACATTTTTGCACATTTACGCACAAAAAGTGCTGTTGCAAGGCGGAAATACGCAGCACTACTTTGTGTAATGCAAGTGTTGACAACGCAGTAACAGCCTTTTTGTGCTGTACACTGTGTTTGTGTTTTCTTGTCTGGAGGTCGCTAAGGACAGCTTTTTCATTGTGCCGTTTGACTTATATGTGCACAAGTGCTATTATTTTATTGCTAATAGTTTTAAATTAAATTGGAGATCTGAAATGTTATATTTTTCTATTGCTATTCTTGCAAGTATCATAGGTGCCATAAGCGGTATCGGCGGCGGTATTATCATAAAACCTGTTATGGACTGTTTTTCTGACCTGTCCCCAAGTGCAATCAGTTTTATGTCGGGCTGTACCGTTCTTTCCATGGCCTGTTCAACATATATCAGAGGGCTTAAAAGTCCTGTAAAGATTAATTATGCAACTACTTTGTGGCTGGCAATCGGTGCCTGTGCAGGCGGTTGGCTTGGCAAGGTTGTTTTTTCTGTTATTGCAGCAAACGCCACAGCAAATGTAAAACTTATACAATCCGTCCTTCTGCTTATAATCAACCTGCTGGTATTTTTATATCTTGTCAAAAAATCCGGCATAAAAACAAAGCAGATTAAAAACAAACTGGTTTGTATAATTATCGGCTTCATTCTCGGTGTAAGCTCATCATTCCTTGGTATCGGCGGCGGTCCTATCAACATTGTGGTTCTGTCCTTCTTCTTCTCAACACAGGCAAAGGAAACTGCAAAAAACTCACTATTTATCATTCTGTTTTCACAGCTTACCAGCCTTGTGACCACACTGGCTACCCACACAGTGCCTGAGGTAAACTTTTTCTACCTTGCAATAATGTGTATCGGCGGTATAAGCGGTGCAATCATCGGTTCTGCCATTGCAAAAAAAATGGACAATGCAAAGACAGAAAAATTTTTCCGCAACCTGCTTATCGCACTTATCGTTCTTAATCTCTACAATATCTATGTAGCGCTTTAATTTTTCATATAATTGCTGTACATACAAAAATCCGGATTTATCACAATGATAAATCCGGATTTATTATTTATACTTTCTGATGATATATCCTGACATATATCAGAACATATCTGCCTTGTACCAGAACACAGGCAGCGGAAACCAGTCATCTGGTACACCTGTTTCCATATATCTGCCTGCATGTGTAAGCAGAAGTTCCTGAGCTCCCAGTTTGTCAAGGACAACCGCATCTTTATCTGCCTTGTTTTCCACTGTAATGCCCTTTTCATCCACCGTTATTGTTACGGGCTGATTATCCATAACTGCCGAAAATCTGCCGCAGCTCAATTTGTTTGTTTTATTTTTCAGTTCAAGATATGCTTTTATAACATTTGCAAAATTAAAAATGTTGAAATTAGCACACGGGCCGGTTTTATAGGTTTCTGCAAAGCCTGCAAGCTCTTTGTGAAGTTCTGTTTCGTAGTCAGGCAGAATTACCGTTGCTTTTTCTGTCTTAAAAAATTCAAAATATGCCTTTAAAACTCTTTTTGCATCATTTACCCTGCACAGAACAAACTCGCTGATTTTTTCTCTGTCCTGACCTGTTATCAGGTATCCGATAACATTTGTGTCCTCCAGCACTGCAAAAGGATGCTGACGATAAGAAACCATTATTTTATCTGCATCCTCTGCATTTCTGTATACATTGACAAATTTATCATTATTAAGCCGTGCCGCAAATTCAAAAGCCCCGTCAGTTTCTGCCATAGGTCTGAATGTAATTTTACCGCTGTTTATATTTCTGAGCGCATGATTTATATTGTGTACGTCCAGCTCGTATTCCCACTGAATACCGCCGTGGGTATAACCAAAATATTCATATCTCTGGCGCAGTCCTGTAAGCACACTCATATCACAGCTTTCTTTCATTTCATCAAGCCACATATTTATAAGTGTTATCATATGATTTTCACCGCGGTGTCTTGGATGAACAGCAACCCCGCCCAGAAAGTTTGTACACAGGCTATAATCTCCGACTTTAACCTGCTGCGGCAGAACGCATACACCGGCAATCAGTCTGCCGTTTTCATCTTCTGCAACCTTTGTTATCTTTTCAAGTTCAAAATCGCTGTTGAAAGTCTTTGGCAGAACCTTTTCAAAATCCACCCTGAACACATAGTTTGACAAATCAACAAATTCACAGTAGTCCTTTTTTTCAGCATTTCTGTAATTGACCATCGTTTAATCCCTCAAAAGTATTTTAAAAAATGATGCTGAAACACAGCCATATATCTATTTTACAACCCAGCAGCTGTCAATGCCGTAATACTTAAAACATTCCACAGCAGCTTTGTCAATTTTTTCTCCGCATACAACAACAGGCACTGCCGGCGGACATCCTACCGTTGCCGACGCAAGTATTCTTCCTTCTGCATCCTCCGCAGCCACCTTTTCACATTCTGAAAAAGCTGCCCTGCGAACAGACATTACCGTCTGCGGACTGCTGAATTTGGGCGGCACTTCCGTCACTGCTTTTTTGGGCGGAATACTGCACAATGTGCGGACAAAATATTCAAGCTGTTTATCATCCGTCTCCGGTGTGAACATAAACACAATATAGTCAGGGTCAGAAAATTCGCATACTATACCTTTTTCTGCCAGCAGCTGTGCCAGTTCGAATCCCCTGTACCCATAGGCTTTCGTGCTTATGGTAAGTTTAAGCTTCTCATCACCCAAAAGCTCAAACCCGCACCGTTTCAGTTCACATTTAATTTTATCTGTTCTGTCAGACAGAACTGCAAGTTTTTCCCTGTATCCGTCAGCAATATATCTGTTTGCCATATCAAGTGACTGCATAATCAGATACGACGGACTTGTGGACCCAAACATAACAAGCGCATTTTTCGCCATAACTGACATATTCTGTGACACATTGTCCGAAATATGCAGATATGCTCCCCCTGTAAGAACCGGCAGTGTTTTATGTGCTGAATCACAGCACAAATCCGCACCCAGGTCTATCGGATGCTGTGACTGTGGCAAAAATTTAAGATATGCACCATGGGCATTGTCAACTATCAGCAGAACACCGTGCTTATGACACACCTGTGATATGTTTTTTATATCCACTACATTTCCAAGATAATCCGGACTTGTAAGATACACCGCCGCCGGTTTTCTTGCCGACCGTGTCAGCAGGCTGTCCAGATATTCTGCTGATATATCACAGGAAAGATAACTGCTGCTGTGTTCTCCGTAAATCCATTCCACATCAAAATCCATAAGTGCCGCTGCACTTACAAATGTTTTGTGTGCATTTCTTGCCGCCATCACAAGCGGTCTGCCTTTATCTGCAGCTGCACTGATGCAGACAAGATACAGCATTGCCCTTATACACTGTGATGAGCCCTCTGCAGAGTAGAATGTATCACAGCCAAAAAGTTCCGCAGCATTTGCTTCGCTTTGTGCAATAATTCCTTCTGCTTCGTATAAACTGTCCGCACCGTCAATTTCGGTTATATCCATATGCTCAAAGCCCAGACAATCCCTGCCCTTGTGCCCCGGCATATGAAGTCTTACAGTCTGCTTTTCTGCATATTTTTTTACAAAATCGCAAATTGGTGTTGTCATACTATTCACCAAGTGCTCTGTCAACTGCAACCATTATTGCACATTCCATACGCTTTTTAAAAAGTCTGCAGCCGTATTCGTAGATGCCTGTAACTTTTCCTGTTGCGTGATATGCATTTGCTGCACAGCCACCGGAGCAGTAAAGTCTTGCCCAGCAGTCGCGGCATTCAGGGTGTGCATACACATTGCAGGCAGCAAATTCGCCCTGAATTTCTGTATTTGTAACACCATGCCATATATCACCAAGTTTGAATTTTTCATCGCCTACAAACTGATGACAAGGATACAGGTCACCCCAAGGTGTAACTGCCATATATTCAGTACCTGAACCACAGCCGGAAATACGTTTGTAGATGCAAGGACCGCCTGTGAGGTCAATCATATAGTGATAGAAGGTAAACGGTCTGCCCTCTTTATCGCGTTTGAGCATAAGCTTTGCAAGTTCTTCGTACTGTTTGCATACGATTGGAAAATCCGCTTCTGTAAGTTCGGAAGGGTCCCCTGCTTCGCACACAACCGGCTCCATGCTGAGTTCGTTGAAACCCAAGTCCAGCATTGTCTGAATATCTTTAAGAAAATCAGGATTAGCGTGTGTAAATGTTCCGCGCATATAATAATTTTTACCGCAGCGTTTTTCCACAAACCTCTGGAATTTAGGCACAATTTTGTCCCAGCTGCCGTTGCCTGCATAGTCAACACGGTATCTGTCATGAATTTCTTTTCTGCCGTCAAGACTGAGCACAACGTTGCTCATCTCCTTATTGCAGAAGTCAATCACATCATCATCTACAAGCACACCGTTTGTTGTAAGTGTAAAACGGAAGTTTTTGCCTTTTTCCTTCTCAATGCTGCGTGCATACTGAACAAGCTGTTTTACAACATCAAAGTTCATAAGCGGTTCACCGCCGAAAAAGTCAACTTCAAGGTTTCTGCGGCTTCCGGAATTTTCTATAAGCCAGTCAAAAGCACGTTTACCCACTTCAAATGACATCATTGCCCTTTCACCGTGATATTTGCCCTGTGAAGCAAAGCAGTATTCACAGTTGAGATTGCAGGTGTGTGCAATATGCAGACACAGAGCCTTTACAACACCCGATGTTTTGGCCTTCAGATGGCCTGCCATAGGCTCAAAAGTATCCGGTGCAAACAGTTTGCCTGCTGCTTTAAGTGCTTCAACCTGAGCATAACATTCTTCAATATCTGCTGCTGTAATATCTTTGCGGTCAGCATATTTTTCGGATATTTCAGCTATAACCTCTGCCTTGCTTTTTTCTTCAAAAACAGCAATTATATCATATGCAACCTCATCCACTGCATGTACAGAACCCGAACATACGTCCAGAACAATATTGTAGTCTCCCAATTTATACTGATGAATCATATATATTCCCCTTTATTTTATCCGCGACGATACCGTCAGCAGGTTTTGTTCTACAAAAAATGCCGCCTATATGGCGGCATCTTGTGCACTTACTATTCTTCTGTGTTTTCACACTGCTGGTTAGCAATACCGCAGCTTGTTTTGCAAGCAGACTGGCAGGATGTCTGGCATTCGCCGCAGCCGCCATTTTTTGCGCTTTCACAGAGATTGCGTGTTTCGATTGTTTTGATATGTGTCATGATAAAATACCTCCATCAAAATCTTCTGAAAAATATGATATCACACAATTATTTCCAAGTCAATATTCCGGCAAATCAAATTGTATGCAATTTAAATATTGCATTTAAAGTCCGATATCTTTAAAAACGAATGGTCATAACGCAACATTTATTATAAGGCAAGGCTGCCGTATGGCATAGCCTGCTGTCATCTAGAGGGGTGACAGCAAAATTTTTAAGCCTGCCGTTAAAATTTTGCGTCAAGAGGGGAGTAACTCCCCTATGAAAAAAGGTCTTGTAAAAAAATAAGGCCTTGCCTTTATCAGTCAAGACCTTTTTGGTCGGGATGACAGGATTCGCCGTCTGCTTCGGCTTCGCCTTGCATACTATCCGGCCTCGCTTGTTGCGCTCGGCTCTCGCCGGCTACAAACAGTCCACCGGACTGTTTGCTTCACGCCGCGACCTTCTCAGGTTCGAATCCATCATTTATCCGATTTCTCTATAAACAAAAAGACCACCGATTTCTCGGTGGTCGTGGTCGGGATGACAGAATTCGCCGTCTGCTTCGGCTTCGCCTTGCATACTATCCGGCCTCGCTTGTTGCGCTCGGCTCCCGCCGGCTACAAACAGTCCACCGGACTGTTTGCTTCACGCCGCGACCTTCTCAGGTTCGAATCCATCATTTACCCAATTTCTGTATAAACAAAAAGACCACCGATTTCTCGGTGGTCGTGGTCGGGATGACAGGATTCGAACCTGCGGCATCCTGGTCCCAAACCAGGCGCTCTACCAAACTGAGCCACATCCCGTTGTTGTTTGTTCCTCAACAACGTGAATTATTATATCGCATAGAATGTGTTTTGTCAACACTTTTTTGCAAAAAATTTTAATATTTTTTAAATAAATTTTTCTAAACCGTTTTGCCTGTTTTTATTTATCAAAAATATTGCAATCATTTACTCTCAAACAAAAGGTCTGCTGTTTTTATCAGCAGACCTTTTATTATAAATCCATATTAACCGTTCTGTGCAACCATATTGTTTGCAACCTCGATAGCACGCTGAATCTGTGGATCAGATGATATTGTAAGGTCGTAAAAATTAAGTTCCTGTTCGGCAGAAAGTGTTTTTTCGTAGTCAGGCAGAAGACCTGTGCCGTGATAATCGGATGAAGCAACAGGCACCAGGCGTGCTGTTGTAATTTCAACACCGGAACCATCGGAGAGACGGTAAAGGTTCTGGATTGTGCATTTGCCCATTGTTTTTGTGCCAATAAGCTTTGCACCGCCCATATCCTTAAGGATAACCGCAAACATTTCAGCTGCATATCCTGTCTGATTGTTTACAATAACTGTAACCGGCTGCTGCACCATTTCTTCATCAGATGTATAGAGAACCTTCTGGGATTCGTCTGCATACTGTGCATACATTGTTGTGCCTTCTTTTACAAAGATGTCAGCAACTTCGGCAGCATAGTTGTATTCCTTGCTGGAGTTGAAACGGATATCAACAGCAAAGCTTGCCGCACCCTGAGAAAGCAGATTTTTAATTGCATATTCAACTTCGGAAGCAGAGTCTTCCACAAAACTTGCAATTTTGATATAGCCTACATTGTTTTCCAGAGAATATTTGATGTTTGGTGCATCATAGATTGCAAAAACAAGCTCGGTTGTATTTTCTTCGCTGTTGCGCAGGTAATTAAATCTTATCGCTGTACCTTCAGTGCCTGTAAGCATTTCGCGCACCTGCTTTGTGTTCAGTGTCATTACAGAAACATCATTGATGTGTGTGATAATATCGTCTTTTGCCATTTCTGCAATATCTGCCGGTGAATCCGCATCAATATTTACAATTTTATAATAACCGCTTACATCTTTCTGAACTTCAATACCAATACCGATAAGTTTACCCTTGGATATATTCTGCAAAGCTGTAACTTCGCTTGCGGTGTAGTATTTTGCCTCGCTGTCACCCAGAGAACCAATATAACCTCTGGACATGCCGTCAACCACTGCACTGTCGTCAATAGCTGTATAATAGTGCTGTCTTACAGTCTGGTCAACTTCGCTGATTTTTGAGTACATTGTTTCCTTTTCATTAACATTTGAAACCTTGCCCTCAAAAATGCGTGCAGACAAAATCATTGTCAGACAGAATGTAACAGTGATTGCTATAAACATAAAGCTTAAAGCAGCGCTTATTGTTATCTTTTTTCTCATAATTTCATCCTTAATCTTTTATCTAACATATGGTGTAGGGTCTGTATACTGGTCGTTTATTCTTATTTCAAAATGCAGATGGTTGCCTGTTGAAAGACCTGTAGAACCTACATATGCAATTGTATCACCCTGTGCAACATAGTCGCCCACCTTGACAGCAAGGCTGGAACAGTGTGCATAAAGGGATTTGTATCCGCCGCCGTGGTCAACAATAATTCGGTTGCCATAGCCTGTGGACTGATATGCCGCAACAGTTACTATACCGCTGTTGGAAGCCTTGATTGGAGTGCCGTAACCTGCCGGAATGTCGATACCTGTATGGAATTCGCGGTAACCGAATATATTTCTGTAACCGTAGCCGGAAGAAATGCTGTTATAACCAGGTACAGGCCACATCCATTCGCCACCTACATAATCTTCCATACCGCCGCTTTCCTCAAACTCTTTGGCAAGCTGTTCCTGAGCTGCGTCACGGGCTTCTTTTGCATCTTCATAAGCTGCCTGTGCAGCTGCTTCCTCTGCCTCTGTCTGTGAAAGGTCTGAATTTACTTTCTGCAGAAGGTTTGCAAGTTCTGACTGCTTGTCCTGCTGTCTTTCACGGCTTGCTTCCAGACTTTCAAGCTGTGCTTCAATTTCTGCTTCCACAGCTTCTATTTCTTTCTTTTCTTTGTCAAGCTGCTGAAGAAGTGCTGTATCCGCCTGGGAAATACTGGAAAGGGTATTAACCGCCGTAAGCATTTCAGAGAACGTATCCACAGCCAGAGCAGTTGCAATCATATTGCCGCTGCGTCGGATATACATTGCTTTAAGCTTGCTTTTAAACAGCTCGTCAGTTTCGTAAATCTCAACCTTTTTTTCGTCCAGTTCAGCCTGTTTTTCTGCAAGAGCTGCAGTTGTTTCCTCTATCTGTGCCGAAAGATATGAAAGCTGATTTTTAACCAGGTTAATCTGTGTCTGTGTATTTGCTTTTTCTTCCTGCTGTTTTTTCTTTGTATCTTTTATATTGCCAAGTTCTTTTTCAATGCGGTCAAGTTCTGCCTGGGCTGCTTCATAATCCTCCCGTGCATCCGCGGACACAAAGGAAGGCACTGCTGCAGTTGCCATCATAAGCATAACCAGCACAACGGCAAGTATTCGTGTAAGTTTCTTTTCCATATAATATTCCTTATACTCTCAGATAACGTTTCATGGATATTGCACTGCCTGCGGCACCAATAAACCAGCCAAAAACGAGAAATACAGCCAGCATATAATACCATATATCACCGTATGTGATAAGCACAGTGGAAACCATTGCCAGCCAGCCTGTTGCCGTTGTTGTGAGATAGTGCAGCAGATACCAGTAAGCACCGCTTAAAATGCCAAATGTAACAACCGCTGCTATAGTGCCTATAATAACACCCTCAACAACAAAAGGCAGACGGATAAATCCGTTGGTTGCCCCGACAAATTTCATAATGCCAATTTCTTTTCTTCTTGCAAAAACAGTAAGACGGATTGTATTGGATATAACCACAATGCTTACAAAAACCAGAATTGCAAGCACACCGAAACCGCCGTAGAATGCTGCATTTTTAAGTGTGATAAGCACCTGTGCCAGTTCTGTAGGTGTGCTCAAAAGTTCAACACCGTCCAGAGCTGCAAGTTCATCGGAAGTCTGCTGGATTGCTGCAAGATTTTTTACTGTGCAACGGAAGGAAGCAGGCAGCGGGTTTTCGTCTCCCTGATAGCTTTCCAGCAGTTCACCGTACTCACCAAGGTAGCCCATCTGTTCTTCCAGTGCTTCTTCTTTGGAAACAAAATTGTAGGTTGCTATGTTGTCGTTGCTTTTGATAAAGCTGTCAATGGCATCAATCTGTTCCTGAGTGGCATCATCGTAAATATAAACCACCAGTTCATTCTGCGAACCAAGGAAATTTGCAAAGCTGTTGATATTTATTGCCAGCAGCCCGCAGATGCCAACAATTACCAGGCAGGACACAACCACGCCGATGGACGCAAGGCTCATAAGGCTGTTTTCTTTGAAGTTCAGAAATCCCTGCTTTACAAGATATTTGAAGTTTGAAAATTTCATCGTGCGTGCACCGCCTTTCCTGCGGTATCGTTTACAACACGTCCGTCTTTAATTTCGATAATACGTTTTGCGTACTTGTATGCAAGTTCGTGTTCGTGGGTAACAACCACAACAGTTGTGCCAACCGAGTTGATTGCCTTTAACAGCTCCATAATTTCAACGGAGAGTTCAGGGTCAATATTGCCTGTAGGCTCGTCCGCAATAACAAGGCGCGGACTGTGCACCAGTGCACGGGCAAGTGCAACACGCTGCTGTTCGCCGCCGGAAAGCTGTGTAGGAAATTTTTTTGCCTTTGAAGAAAGCCCTACAAGGCTGAGGATATACGGAACACGTTTTTTGATATCCTTTTCGCCTATATTAGTCACACGCATTGCAAATGCAATGTTTTCGTATACTGTCATTGTAGGAATAAGGCGGAAATCCTGAAAAACAACACCAAGTGTACGGCGCATATACGGAATTTCTCTCTGTTTGATTTTGGACAGATTGTAGCCGTTTACAATTACGTCACCGCTTGTTGCTGTTTCCTCTCTGAGCATAAGTTTGAGAAATGTAGATTTGCCCGCACCTGAAGGGCCAAGAACAAACACAAATTCTCCCTTATCTATATGTAAAGACACCTTGTCCATAGCCGTGATGTCGGGCTTATAAACTTTGGTAACATTTTTAAAATCTATCATCTGCAGTTCCTTTTTACAGTTTTTTCTGATTTTACCGATACTTCAATTCGCTTGCTATACGATAAAATCGCTCTTAAACATTCCATGATCAGAGTGTGTTAAGAGCGATAAATATTAGAATCTATCCTGACTTGACTGAAGATATTTTTTAACCATCAGTGCAACTTTAAATACAATTGCATCGTCAAATTCCCTTAAATCCAATCCTGTGATTTTTCTGATTTTTTCAAGGCGGTAAACAAGGGTATTTCTGTGTACAAACAGACCGCGTGAAGTTTCACTTACGTTGAGGTTGTTTTCAAAGAAACTCTGGATTGTAAACAGTGTTTCCTGGTCAAGACTTTCGATAGAACCCTGTTTGAAAACTTCCTTGAGGAACATTTCGCACAAAGTTGTAGGAAGCTGATAGATAAGTCTTGCAATGCCAAGGTGGTCATAGTTTACAATATTTTTCTCTGTATCGAAAACTTTGCCTACTTCATGAGCAATCTGTGCTTCTTTAAAGCTGTTTGCCAGGTCTTTGATGTTTGTAACCTGTGTGCCGATACCAACAACTGCTTTTATGTAGTATTCCACATTGAGAGTATCAACGATGGAAGCAGCAAGTTTTTCGATATCTTTATCTTCTATGCCTTTTTTAAGTTCCTTGATAAGAACTGTATCTGTTTCGCTTGTGTTGAAAACAAAATCCTTCTGTTTATCCGGGAACAGGTTCTGGATAACATCAAATGTGGACATATCCTTCTGCTGGTTCACACGGATGATAAGCACAACTCTCGGCACATCTGTCACAAAGTGCATTTCTCTTGCCTTTGCATAGATATCGCCCGGCATAATGTTGTCCATAACAACATTTTTCATAAAATTGAGTCTGTCAAACTTTTCATCGTGGAACTGCTTGATGCTCTGCAGGGAAATGCTGAGCATTGCCGCAAATTTTTCGGCATATTCATCAATGCCCTCCACAAACACATAAAAATCGTTGCGTTTGTTGTTGGAGAAGCCTTTAAATGTATATCCGCCGCGCACAAAGCTCTGGCTGTTAGCCATTCTTTCTGCCTGCACACCGTCTTTAATGCTGTCAATCTGACCAAGCTCGCTGCAAGCTATTACAACACCCATTTCGTCTGTTACACCAACTACTCGGCCTATGGCATCTTTCATCTGGTATATAACGCCTTGAAACATCCTGTTAGACATAATCTGCTCCTATTTATCAATCTATTGTAATTTTACACAATACTTTTGGTTAATCATTTATATTTTACACAATAAATTCATATATTGCAACATTTTTTTACAAAAAAAATACGTTTTTTAGTGCAAAATGCAAAATACTGACAGGATATTACTTTAAAAGTATACCCTGTCTGTGTGTTAATTGTTTTAACATACTGTTAATTTGCACCTGTCTGACTGTAAATTTTTTCCAGTTCCTGCTGTGTAAGTTCACGGTATTCACCGGCTGAAAGGCATTTGTCCAGTTCAACACCGCCTATGTGGGTGCGGTGCAGACCATTGACACCTATATCAAAAACGCCGAACATTCTCTTTATCTGATGATATACCCCCTGCTTTAAAACCACCTTTACCACAAGCGGATTGTCCGTTGCTTCCAGCACGGCACTTTTAAGCAGAGTTCCGTCAGCAAGGGTTACTCCGCTGTTGAATTTTTCAATTATCTCATCATTTACCGGTGCATCCAGTGTAACGATATACTCTTTCGGAACATGTTTTTTAGGCGCAAGTATATCATGGGCAAAAACACCGTCATCAGTAAGCAGAACAAAGCCCGTGCTGGTCTTGTCCAGTCTGCCTGCCGGAAAAAGATTGCGTTTCGGATAATCTTTTTTTACAAGGTCAGTAACCGTTACATCGTTTTTGTCATCTGTGGCACTTACAACACCTGCAGGTTTGTTAAGCATAATGTACACAAACTCACGGTATTCTATCCTTTTGCCGCTGACTTTTACAATGCTGTCATCGCCTATCTTTATATCACCTTTTTTTACAACAGTCCCGTCAACCCATACCTGCCCTTTTGAAAGCAGTTTTTTTGCATCCTGGCGGGATATTTCCATAGAATCGGATAAAAACTTGTCCAGTCTCATCTGCATAAACACAAATTCCTTTTTCATTTGATATACCTTAAATTATTATATCAGATAAAACAGCGTGTGCAATACCGCAGCCTTTCCATATCCTTCCGGAAAGGGCGGTCACTGCCGCCCATAGTTTATCCGGAACAATATTTTATTCCGTCGGCATACCTTCATCGGCTGTAAGCTCGGTTACCTGTGCTGCCTTTTCAGTTTCAGCAGACATTCCGCCTTCCGCCGATGTCTGTTCAAGTGCAGCATCCTGGTTCTGTTTTACCATAGGCTTTGCCACGCCGTCAGGCTTTTCCAGTATATACGCCCCCACAAGCTTTTCCTTGCGTACAAGCAGCACAGCCACAGCGTTGGTGTCATTGTCATCATATCCTATGATATCAAATGTCCATTTGTTCACCTTTTCTCCCTTGTATTTTTCCAGGCTGAGACCGTCATTCTGTTTTATCTTTTCGTTAAAGGCTGTAAAGCTGTCATCAAATTTTTTGGGTATCTGTACTTCGGCAACCTGCGCTGTCTGCATATCTGCCGTAAAGCCTTTCTGTGCTATGTAATCCACCATTTCCTGTGTGGTTGAAAGTTTTGTTTTTCTGGCGGCAGCCGCTGTGGCACTGTCTTTTTCAAAAAAGCCTTTAACCCTTATGCCGGCTGCACCCACAGCCACAATACAAACCGCTGCAAGAGCAATTTTTGTTATCTTTTTTCTGTTAACTGTAATAACAAACATATTTTCTCCCCCTTGTATTTTTCTGTTTTATATTTATGTCATAAAAACAAAATATATACATCATCTGTTTTTTATGCTATAATTTTATAGCAACAATATATAAATTCGGGAGGTTTTGTATGGTTATTTGTTTTGATGCTGGCAACACTGATCTGGTTGCAGGACTGTTCTGCGATGATGCAATAACAGACATTATCCGCATTCCATACAAAAGAGGACTTTCTGCTGCAGAGTATTATGAACTTATAAAAAAATATATGCAGGACAGCTGTATTGATACAGCTTCTGTGGAAGGCTGTCTGCTGTGCTGTGTTGCAAAGGGCACTGCAGATGAACTTTCGGCAGCTATAGAAAGGCTTTTCGGCAGCAAACCGGTTATATTCAAAAATGACAGAACCTGCCGGCTTGATATCCTGACCGAAGACCCATATGAGGTAGGCACCGATATTATAGCCGGATGTATGGCAGCCAAGGCACAGTTTCCTATGCCATGCATTGTAATAGATATGGGCACTGCCACAACCATGACAGCCATGGACAGAAATGCAAATGTGCTGGGGGTTTCCATTCTTACAGGTGTATTCACCTCAATGAAGGCACTTAAAGAAAAAACCGGTCTTCCTTTTGAAGAAAACATAGAAGCACAACCAAAAGCTATCGGCACCAATACACAGAAAAGCATTGACAGCGGACTTATTCTGGGCAGTGCATATGCCCTTGACGGACTTATTCAGTCCTTTGAGGAAGAAATCGGTCACGGTGAATGCACAATAGTCGCTACAGGCGGTGTAAGCCAGTTTATTGTTCCTCACTGCCGCAGCAACATAATTGTGGACAACAACCTTTTGCTTGAAGGCTTGTACTGTTACTACAAAAACAGTATAATCAGATAAATACAAAATACCAAAGGAGATTTGACAAAATGGTAGTTATTACAATGGATAACGGCAAAAAAATGGAAATTGAACTTTATCCTGAAATTGCACCTGTTACATGTGCAAACTTTGAAAAACTGGTTAAAGACGGTTTCTACAACGGCCTTACATTCCACAGAGTTATCAAAGGCTTTATGATTCAGGGCGGCTGTCCTAAAGGCAACGGCACAGGCGGTCCTGGCTGGACAATCAGAGGCGAATTTGCTGCAAACGGTCACAAAAATGACCTTAAACACACAAAAGGTGTTCTTTCCATGGCACGCACAATGGATCCTGACAGCGCCGGCAGCCAGTTTTTTATTATGCACGAAGCAGCACCTCACCTTGACGGTCAGTACGCAGCTTTTGGCAAAGTTGTAAGCGGTCTTGATGTTGTTGACGAAATTGCAAACGTAAGAACAGGCTGGGCAGACAAACCTGCACAGCCGGTTGTAATGGAAAAAGTTGAAATTATTTAATTGAAACTTTATATAACCGCACAAATATATGGGTATGTCTGCAGTATATGCAGACATACCTTTTGTCTTTTAGCCAAAGTTTTTGTCAAATGTATTGAAATTATTACAGGTTTCTGTTATTATATCATTTACATCTGGGTGTGGCGCAGCTGGTAGCGTGCTACCTTGGGGTGGTAGAGGTCGCCCGTTCAAGTCGGGTCACTCAGACCAAAATCGCAGCTTTTATTCTGTGTTTATCACAGTATAACGGCTGCGATTTTTTCATAGGGGGTATTCCCCCTCTTGACGCAAAATTTTAACGACAAGCTTAAAAATTTTGCTGTCACCCCCCTACAGATGAAACCGCCACATGCCATACGGCGTGGCTGGTATAACAATATTAAAAAATTCACAAAAACCATTTGTTTTTATCTGCATTTTGATATATACTTAAAGATAGCAAAGTGTGTGATGCTGCTTTGAACACTTTTATGCCAAAAGTTTGCACAATTACACAAAATTTTGCTATTGTTTAAAACATTTTAACAGTTTACAATAAAAACATAACATTAAAATGTTTTTGTAGAAATATATTTTAAAAGGAGTGGATTACCATGGTAATTAAAAACGGTAACCTGTTTACAGAAAATGCTGAATTTGTTAAACAGGACATTGCTTTCAGCGGTGAAAAAATTGACGCTATCGGCGAAAACCTTTGCGGCGAAGAAGTTTTTGACGCAACAGACTGCTACGTTATTCCTGGCTTTGTAGATATACATATCCACGGTGCTTACGGCAGCGACTTCTGTGACAACAGCGAAAACGATATCAACACAATCGCAAAATACCTTGTAAGTCAGGGTGTTACAAGCTTCCTTGGCACAACAATGGCTTTTGACGAACCTATCCTCAGCGGTATCTTTGCAACTGCAAACCCATTCTTTAACAAAGTTATCGATGGTCAGGCAACTTTGCGCGGTGTTAATATGGAAGGTCCATTCTTTAACAAAGCAAAAAAAGGCGCTCAGGCAGAAAAATACATTGTTGACCCTGACTGGGAAATGTTCGAAAGACTTTTCGAACTCAGCGGCAGAAACATCCGCCTTCTCGACATCGCACCGGAACTTCCTGGCGCAGTTGAATTTATCGAAAAAGCAAGCAAACTCTGCCATGTAAGTGTTGCACACACATCTGCAAACTACGACCAGGCAATTGCAGGCTTTGAAGCAGGTGCAGACCATGTGACACACCTGTTCAACGCAATGCCTCCAATGGGTCACCGTGACCCTGGTGTCGTTGGTGCAGCACAGGACAAAGCAAGCTATGTTGAAATCATTTCTGACGGCATCCACATTCATCCTGCTATCATCAGAACTGCATTCCGTCTTTTCGGTGATGACAGAATGTGCCTTATCAGCGATGCTATGCGCGCATGCGGTATGCCAGACGGCGAATACAGCCTTGGCGGTCAGAAAGTATTTATGAACAACGGCAAAGCAACACTTGAAGGCGGCACAATTGCAGGCAGTGCAACTGTTCTGGCAGAATGTGTACGCCGTGCAGTAAGCTTTGGCATCAGACTTGAAAGCGCTATCAAAGCTGCTACAATCAACCCTGCAAAATCCGCAGGTCTTTACGATGTAGTAGGCAGCCTCAGAGAAGGCAAACAGGCAGACGTTGTTGTTCTTGACAAAGACCTTCAGCCAAAACTTATCGTTCTTGCAGGCAAAGTACAGAAATTTTAATTTAAATTAAAAACTTTTCGCTTATACAAATCAATTTATCTGAAAGGAAATTTTCACCATGAGAGTTATTGTTACAAAAGACTACGAAGATCTTGGCCGCGTTGCTGCAAACATCATTGCTGCTCAGGTTACACTTAAACCTGAAAGTGTTCTCGGCCTTGCAACAGGTTCTTCCCCAATCAGCACATACAAAAACCTTATCAAAAAATACGAAAACGGCGACCTCGATTTCTCCCGCTGCTACGCTGCAAACCTTGACGAATACGTAGGTCTTACAAAAGACAACGACCAGAGCTATGCATACTTTATGTATGACAACCTCTTCAAACACGTAAACATCAAAATGGAAAACACAAACATTCCTGACGGCACAGAAAAAGATGCTGCAAAAGAATGTGCAAGATACGATGCAGTTATCAAAGCTCTCGGCGGTGTAGACCTTCAGCTTCTCGGTATCGGCCACAATGGTCACGTTGGTTTTAACGAACCAGCTGACTGCTTTGCAAAAGGTACAAACATCATCGACCTTACACAGAGCACAATCGATGCAAACACACGTTTCTTTGCAAGAAAAGAAGATGTTCCAACACAGGCTTACACAATGGGCATCAAAACAATTATGAGTGCAAAGAAAATCCTTCTCGTTGCTAACGGTGAAGGCAAAGCTGAAATCATCTACAAAATGGTTGCAGGCGAAATCACACCACAGGTTCCTGCATCTGTTCTTCAGCTTCACAACGATGTTATCGTAGTTGTTGACGAAGCTGCAGCAGCAATGCTCCGCGAAAAAGCACCTGAATATATCGAAGGCTAATTGCCGTTGATTGTTAAAAAACAAAACCGACAGTGAAAACTGTCGGTTTTTTATTTGAACATAAATAATGAAATCAAAACTACAGCTATTATAATAAATGCAAATATAATAAATGTAGCATATTTAGGATTTGAGATCGGTTTAATTTTTTTAAATTTACCCATCTGACAGGAATTAAAAAACCATATGAAAAGGCATACAACAGGTATAGCTATTGCTGCTGCAATTATACCGTTCTGTGTAGGAGGAAGTATAAAATGCATCATAAGAAATCTCCTTTCTCTCTTTTATCTGTACCTTCAGTATAGCATACTCAATTATTCTATGATATGGATTTTTTGTAAAATATTGTAAACAATGCAAAATAGTGCTAATATAATTCTGTTATTTATATAAGGAGTGGGCATCTGCCCTTTTGATATGACTGTTTTTTCTTCTACTTTAAATCAGACAGCATTTTTGTTCTGCTTTATACTGTTTGGTTATTTCCTCGCAAAGATAAACGTGTTACAGCCAAACAGCACAAAGGTACTTTCCAAACTGGAAAACAGCCTGTTTATCCCTGCTTTGGTTATGGGCACATTTATCGAAAATTTCACCGTAAACCGCCTTGGCGAAATGTGGAAGCTTATGGCAATAAGTGTTGCAATAGAGCTTTGTGTTATACCTTTGGCTGTTTTCATTCCAAAACTGCTGAGCAAGGACACATATCTGCAGAAAATTTCCACCTATGGTCTTGCAATCTCCAACTGGGGCTTTATGGGCAATGCCGTTATGCTGGGGCTGTTCCCTGAATTATTTTTTGAATATATCATATTTACACTTCCGCTGTGGATTGTAAACTTTATATGGGCAATTCCTGCACTGCTTATGCCTTTGAGTGCAAAGCCCACCTTTAAAGACAAGCTGAAAAATCTGTTCAACCCTATGTTTGTCGGAATGCTTATCGGTATGGCAACAGGTCTTTTGCAGATATCACTGCCTGATTTTTTTGTAAATGCTGTAAATGCAGCAGGCAGCTGTATGTCCCCTGTGGCGATGCTGCTTACAGGCATTGCGGTTTCTGCAATAAATCTTAAAGAAACTTTTAAGACAAAATATATCTACATATTATCCTTTTTCCGTCTTATAGCAATTCCTGCAGTATTCTCTTTTGTGCTGTCCTTCATACCTCTGTCACAGACAGCTTATATCTGCGCAGTGGTTTCAATCTCGATGCCTCTGGGAATGAATATTGTTGTTATTCCAAGTGCCTACGGGCGTGAAAAACCTGTATGCAGCGGACTTGTGATTGTATCCCACATTTTATCCTGTATCACCTTGCCTGTTTTATTTTCAATATTTTTATAACATAAACTTTTTACTATGACTATTTTTACACAGACTTTGACACAAACCCTCCTGCTGCTTACCTTTGTTGCAACAGGATACATACTTGCAAAACTCAATGTTGTCGGACAGGACAGCGTTGGCGTTTTGTCAAAACTTGAAAACTGGCTGTTTATGCCTGCCCTTGTAATGGGCACTTTTATTGAAAAATTCACCTTTGAAACCATAAGCAGCACATGGAAGATACTGCTTGCAGGCTTTGCAGTTGAGTTTGCTGTTATTCCCCTTGCCGCTGCCGTCTGCCGCATTATACTTAAAGATGACGAATATCTGCGCAAAATATCGGCATACGGTCTTGTCATTCCAAACTTCGGTTTTGTAGGCAACCCTGTTATGCTTGCACTTTTCCCCGAAATTTTCTTTGAGTATCTCATCTTTACAATGCCTTTCTGGGTTGTGCAGCAGCTGTGGGCAGTGCCAAGATATCTTATACCAAACGAAGCCGGCAAAAAAGGGCTGCGTGCAACTGCAAAAAACCTTGTTAATCCTATGTTTGCAGGTATGCTTATCGGTATGATAATCGGTCTTGCACAGATACCTGTGCCCGGATTTTTAACAGATGCAATTAAAGTTTCGGGCGATTGTATGTCTCCTGTTGCAATGCTGCTTACAGGCATTACCGTTTCGGCAATAGATTTGAAGAAAACCTTTGCAGATATGAAAATCTACACTTTGAGCATTGTAAGGCTTGTTGCAATTCCTCTGCTGTTTGCCGCTGTTTTAAATTTGTGCGGTGCAGACAGAACAACCTTTATATGCGCTGTGTGTGCCCTTGCAATGCCACTCGGCACAAACAACATTATCGTGCCAAGTGCCTACGGGCTGGACACCTCCCACGCAGCAGGTATGGCAATTATCTCACACATTATGTGCTGCATCACCATACCACTGGTGTTTATGATTACAATTTAAAACAAAATATACAATAAAAAATGTCATTCTGAAAATTCAGAATGACATTTTATTTTTGCAGTATTATCTTTCGCCGTAATTTATAATAGCCTTGTCTTTCCATCTGCGGCGGCGGTAGGCTATAAATGTAATTACTGCGCCAAGCAGCCAGCTTGCAAGCAGTGATATAAACAGTGCACGGTAGTTGCCTGTAGGCATCTGCGGTGTGCGTGTAAGATAAGCCAGCGCATAGGCAAGAGGTACACGTATAACCACCGTTGTAATAATTGAAATCCACATCGGACTTACTGTGTCACCTGCACCGCGCATTACGCCTGACAGACACTGTGTAACCGCCATGGCAATATAGCCCACAGCAAGTATGCGCATCATACGCATGCTCAAATCCACAAGTTCGGCTGTATCGGTGAATGCATACATCAGTATATTGCCAAACAGCAGTATAATAACTGTGATTGTTGCCGAAACCCCCACTGCAATATATGTACCAATTTTTGCGCCTTCTTCCACACGGTCAAAACGGCGTGCACCTACATTCTGCCCTGCATATGTGGTAAGTGCTGTGCCAAAGCTGAAGTTAGGCATCATTGCAAAACCGTCCACACGCATAATGATAACGTTTGCAGCAATAACCATCTCGCCAAAACTGTTGGTAAGCGACTGCACCATTATCATGGCCATGGAGAAGATTGCCTGGGTAAGCCCCGACGGCAGACCAAGATTGATAACCTCCATAGTGTAACGTTTTTCAGGTTTCAGTTCTTTTATGCCAAGGTCAAAAATCTCTTTCATTTTAAGAAGCTTCAGCAGACATAAGGCTGCAGAAATTGTCTGTGCAATTACAGTTGCCAGTGCCACCCCTGAAACGCCCATATCAAGAACTGCAACAAAATACAAATCCAGTACAATATTGATTGCTGTGGCAATAAGCAGATATATAAGTGCCGAGGTTGAGTCTCCCAGACCACGCAGAACACCGCCGAGTATATTGTAGAAAGCCATTCCGCCAACACCCATAAGCAGTATCATAAGATAATCGTGACACCAGTCAAAGATACTTACGGGGGTGCCAAGCAGGTTAAGTATAGGGTCCACCGCAAAATTTGAAATTATCATAATAACGGCTGTGGCAGCAATTGTAAGGGTAATGCTGTTGCCGATACTGCGGGAAAGATTTTCTTTTTCCTTTGCACCAAAATACTGGCTTACCATAATCCCTGTACCTGTGGATATGCCTATAAACATAACCAGCAGCAGATTGAAGACAGGGCTGGACGAACCTACTGCCGCAAGGGCATTGTCACCAACATATTTGCCTACCACAATGCTGTCCACAGTGTTGTAAAGCTGCTGGGCAACGTTGCCGATAAGCATTGGTATCGCAAAAAGTACTATCTTTTTTGCAGGTGAACCCTCGGTCATATCCGACGGCGCAAAAAGTGCCTTTATATTCAAAATTATCCCTCCGATAATATATATCCAGTTAGATTATATACAATTAGTATTTTATGCGCAATACTGTGTAGCTGTTAAAATGCATTCTTTTACCTGCTTTGTGTAACTTTATCACCCTGTGCCATATTGAAAAAAAATGCATAATCTGTTAAAATATAGTTGTCCGAATTCAAAGAGTATCTGAGAACAGGATTAAAAAAATTCATATCGTACTGCAACTGTCGGGTACGTCCCAACATTAAAGGCGAAGAAATCAAGTTTGAATACTGCGGAATATTTGTTTTTAACAGATTTGTTCTATTGAAAATATTTGTCCTGCCACCTTTGTTTTCCATGCCTTTGGCATGGATTTTTTGTTATCTGATATGAATATCACATTTTTAAAGGAGGTATGTTATGGAAAACAGAATATCTGTAATCAGCATTATTGTTGAAGAACTAAAAGCAACTTCTGTTATCAATTCCCTCTTGCACGAATACGGACAATATATAGTTGGCAGAATGGGCATTCCCTACCGTGAAAAAGGCGTTTCCATCATCTGTGTGGTACTTGATGCACCAAATGATGTTACAAGCAGTCTTTCGGGAAAACTGGGAATGGTAAAAGGTGTAAAAACCAAAACAGTTACTGCAAAACAATCCAATTAAGAAAGGCAAATATTATGAAAAAATTCTTATCACTCATTATGTCCGCTGTGCTGCTTTGCGGCGCACTTACAGCTTGTTCTTCCGCACCTGAAACTCCTGGTGCCGAAGCTACTCCTGCACCTGAAGTTGTTGAAGGTATGGAAATCAACATCGCAGGTATGAAAGGTCCTACAACAATGGGTCTTGTATCCATGCTGGACAAATCTGCTAAAGGCGAAACAAAAAACACATACAACTTTACAATGGCAGGCGCTGCTGACGAAATTACTCCAAAACTTATCCAGGGCGAACTTGATATCGCTGCTGTTCCTGCAAACCTTGCTTCTGTTCTTTTCAACAACACACAGGGTAAAGTTCAGGTTGTTGCAATCAACAACCTTGGCGTTCTCTATGTTGTGGAACAGGGCGAAACAATCAAGAGCTTTGCAGACCTTAAAGGCAAAACAATCTACTCCACAGGCAAAGGCACAACACCTGAATATGCACTCAACTACCTGCTCAGCCAGAACGGCGTTGACCCTGCAGCAGATGTAACAATAGAATGGAAAAGCGAAGCAACAGAAATCGTTGCAGTTCTCAAGCAGGACCCAACAGCAATCGCAGTGCTTCCACAGCCATTTGTAACTGTTGCACAGACTCAGGTTGAAGGTCTCAACGTTGCACTCAGCTTCAATGACGAATGGATTGCTCTTGACAACGGCAGCAAACTTGTAACAGGCGTTATCGTTGCAAGAACAGACTTTATCAACGAACATCCTGACCAGCTTAACCTTTTCCTTGACGAGTTCAAGGCAAGTGTTGAAGCTATCAACGCAGACGTGGAAGCAGGCGCTGCACTTGTAGAAAGCTTTGACATCGTTAAAGCACCTGTTGCAAAAAAAGCAATTCCAAACTGCAACATTCAGTTTATGGAAGGTGCAGAAATGAAAGAAGCTGTAAGCGGCTATCTGCAGACATTATTTGACCAGAATCCAAAAGCTGTGGGCGGTGCAATGCCAACAGACGAATTCTACTACGAAAGATAATAAATGAAAAACAAATCAAAAATTGAAAAAACAATTGCCGTTGCCGCAGCACTTCTGCTGTGGCAGCTGGCAAGTGTGATAATAGGCGAAGAAGTTCTGCTTGTATCTCCTTTCAAGGTTCTCGTCCGTTTAAGTGAACTGATTTTCGAAAAGGAATTTTACAGTGCAGTTGCTTTCAGCTTTATACGAATAACCTTCGGTTTTGTGCTGGCAGTTGCTGTGGGCATTATTTTTGCAACTGCGGCATACCGCTGGCACTGGGCAGAAACAATGCTGTGGCCGTATATGTCGGTGATAAAGGCAACACCTGTTGCATCCTTTATCATTCTTTGCCTTATATGGCTTAATTCTTCCTCCCTGCCGGTATTTATTTCGTTTCTCATGGCACTGCCTATTATCTATACCAATATGCTTGCCGGCTTTAAAAGCACAGACACAAAACTTTTGCAGATGGCTGATATTTTCCGTTTTTCCTTTAAGAAAAAACTTGTGTATATCTATCTGCCAAATATAAAACCATATTTTATTTCCGCCTGTTCAGTGGCACTTGGGCTTACCTGGAAAGCGGGTATCGCCGCCGAAATTATCGGTATTCCTGACGGCAGTATGGGCGAAATGCTTTACAATGCAAAACTGTACCTTGCCACAGCCGACCTTTTCAGCTGGACAGTTACAATCGTGTGCGTAAGCATACTGTTTGACAAACTGTTTATGAAACTGATAAACACAATGTTCAAAAGACTGGAGGATTTGTAATGGATATAATTATAAAAGATTTGTGCAAATCCTACGGCGAAAATACCGTCCTTGACAGTCTTAATGCTGTTATCGGAAAAGGCAAAATTACCTGTCTTATGGGACCAAGCGGTGAGGGCAAGACCACTTTGATGAATATCCTTATGGGCATCGAAAAAGCAGACAGCGGTGCTGTGGAAAATATGCCGCAGAACAAATCTGCCGTATTTCAGGAAGACCGCCTGTGCGAAAGTTTTTCTGCTTTTACCAATGTAAAAATTGCAAACGACAGTCTTGCTGATGATACTATTATTTCTCATCTTGAACAGGTTGGCCTTGGAGATGCTGTTTATCAGCAGGTTTCCACTTTAAGCGGTGGTCAGAAGCGCCGCGTGGCACTTGTCCGTGCTTTGCTGGCGGAAAAGGATATTCTTTTTCTTGACGAACCTTTTAAAGGCCTTGATGAAGACACAAAAAAAATCGTGACAGGCTATCTGTTAAACAACACAGCAGATACAACTGTTGTTATGGTAACCCACGATATCGACGAAGCCTCTGCCCTCGGTGCAGATGTGCTTTATCTGAAGGACGGCAAAATTACATTATGACAATTTTTGATTTTTTATTACATTTAGTTTAAATATTCTTGAGATTATTTCTCAAACTTCCCTGGAATTTATAAAAATCCTCTGTACCTCCTGTGCAGAGGATTTGTTTTTTGGCAAATATTGAAATTATGCTGTTTTTAATATACAATAACTGATAATAACATTTTTATTGATTTAAAAGGATTGATATATTCAGATGAAATATTTTATCGATAAAAACAGCAGTCAGAGTGCCTATATCCAGCTGTATCACATACTGAGAAACGATATTGTAAGCGGCGCATTTCCCTTTGGAAGCAAGCTGCCAAGCAAACGTATGATGGCGGAAGAAAGTGATATAAGCGTTATTACCGTTGAACACGCCTATTCCATTCTGTGTGATGAGGGCTATGCAGAGGCACGCCAGCGCAGCGGTTATTTTGTAATATACAAGGAAAGCGATTTCATATCCTCTGCCGAAACTGCAGCCACTGTTTCAGAAATTTCCGACATCGCTGTTTCAGGCGAAAACGGTTTTCCTTTCTCGGTTTTAGCCAAAACAATGCGCAGGGTACTTAACGATTACGGCGACAGCATTATGGTAAAATCCCATAACTTTGGCTGTCTTCAGCTGCGCAGTGCCATATCGGCATATCTTGCCCGCAGCAACGGCATGAAGGTAAAACCCGAACAGATTATTATCGGTGCAGGGGCAGAATATCTGTACAGCCTTATTGTTCAGCTGCTTGGCAAAAACCGCATCTTTGCCCTTGAAAACCCGTCCTACAGTCAGATAAAAAGTGTTTACCGTGCCAACGGTGTCAAATGCGATATGCTTGAGATGGGGCCCGACGGCATAAGAACAAGCGAACTTAAACGCACCGGTGCAACCGTGCTTCACGTTACACCTTTCAACAGCTATCCAAGCGGTATAACGGCACGCGCATCAAAGAGATACGAATATCTGCAGTGGGCAAAGGATAAAAACGGATATATTATCGAGGACAACTTTGACTCGGAACTTACAGTTTCCACCAAAAGTGAAGACACCGTGTTTTCACTTTCTGACAGCGGAAATGTAATATACATCAATACCTTCAGCCACACAATAGCACCGTCAATGCGTGCCGGATATATGGTGCTGCCGCAGGAACTTGTCGAAAAATTCCACAGACAGCTGGGTTTTTATTCCTGTACCGTACCGGTGTTTGAACAGTATGTACTTGCGGAACTGATAAACAACGGCGACTTTGAAAGAAACATCAACCGTATAAGACGACTGCGCAGAAAAAACAGACAGAATATATAATCTTATGGGAGAAAGCGGCATCCTGATAAAAAAACATAAATCCCCCTCAAAACGCCAAGCTGTGTTTTGAGGGGGACATTTTTGCACATTTACGCACAAAAAGTGCTGTTACAAGGCGGAAATACGCAGCACTGCTTTGTGTAATGCAAGTGTTGACAACGCAGCAACAGCCTTTTTGTGCTGTACACTGTGTTTGTGTTTTCTTGTCTGGAGGTCGCTAACATTGTTCTCCCTTTTATTTCGCCCATCTGGTTATATAAAACTGTTGTGATTTGGTTATTTATTTATTACCAATTTATTTCTATAATGAGTACAGTAATAAATTTACACGGAGATAAAATATATGAAACGCAAAAAATTTACTGTTAAAGACCTTGCCATGGTTGGTGTTATGGCTGCTATAGTTTTTGTTGGCAATCAGATTCAGCTTCCAAAAATTCCTACTCCACTTGGCCCTACAAGAATTCATATCGGCAACGTAATGTGCATCCTTGGTGCATTGCTGCTTGGTCCTGTTCAGGGTGGTCTTGCCGCAGGTATCGGCGGTGCAATCTACGACCTGCTTGACCCGTTCTATGCAAAAGAATTCTGGATTACATTTATCCTTAAATTCGGTATGGCTTATGTTGCAGGTCTTGTTGCAATGGGCAAAAAGACAAAGCTCAAAGTTATCCTTGCTGCAGTTATCGGTTCTTTAAGCTATGTTGCACTTTACCTTGGCAAAACATTTATCGTTGAATATCTGGTTATGGGCAATCCATGGCAGACAGTTGCAGGTGTACTTATCACAAAAGGCACAGCAAGCCTTATAAACGCTATACTGGCAATGGTTGTTTCTGTAATTCTTTACTATATGATGGAACCTGCCCTTAAACGCACAGGCATTCTTGATTCAAAACACAGATAAAACCAATTTTTATTACCATATAATTACTGTTTAAATCCGCAAAACCCATTACTATCTATATCAAAGGAGCAAACTATGTCATATCCAAGAGTTCTCACCATTCAGGATATTTCCTGTGTTGGTCAGTGTTCCCTCACCGTTGCACTGCCGGTTATATCTGCCTGCGGTGTGGAAACCTGTATTCTTCCTTCTGCTGTACTTTCCACCCATACAGGCGGCTTTAAAGGCTTTACCTTCCGCGATTTAACCGAAGATATGCCCGCCATAAAAGACCACTGGGTAAGCGAGGGCATTAAATTTGACGTCATCTATTCAGGCTACCTTGGCAGCACAAAACAGATTGATTATGTTGCCGATATATTCGGTGCTGTTGACAAGGAAAACACACTTAAAATTGTGGACCCCGCCATGGCAGACCACGGCAAGCTGTACTACGGTTTTGACGGCGAATTTGTAAATGCTATGAAAGAGCTGTGCAAAGTTGCTGACTATGTTATTCCAAACATCACCGAAGCTGCATTTCTTACAGACAGCGAATATAAAACCGAATATGACCGCGAATATATAGAAATGCTTCTGGCTAAATTTAAGGATATGGGCTGCAAAAATGTTATTATAAGCGGCGTATCCTACGATGCCGATACAACAGGTGTTGTGGTTTACAAGGACGGCGTATACAACTATTATCAGCATCAGAAACTGTCCCGCAGCTGTCACGGTACAGGCGACATCTTTGCAAGTGCCTTTGTGGGCAGTGTGGCAAGAGGAAAAACAGTTTTTGAAGCTGCAAAAATTGCCGCAGACTATGTTGTTGAATGTATAAAGGAAACAATCAAAGACGAAACCCACTGGTATGGCGCAAAATTTGAACCTGTGCTTGGCAAGCTGATTGAATCACTCAGATAACCTAAAAAAAAAAATCCTGCAGGAAATTATAACCTGCAGGATTTTTTGTTTGAGACACAGATAATTGCAACAGCCTGTGCTGTATATTATATCTGATATATTATTTTAAGAATTCATTTTTGCTGAGTGCTTTAAGATATGCATTGAGGAAGCCCTGGATTTCACCGTCCATAACAGAGTCAACTCTGCCGTCTTCAAAGCCTGTGCGGTGGTCTTTTACCAGAGTGTAAGGCATAAACACATAGCTGCGTATCTGGCTGCCCCATGCAATTTCCTTCTGCACACCTTTGATATCCTCGATTTTGTCAAGGTGTTCCTGTTCTTTTATCTGTGCAAGTTTTGCACGGAGCATTTTCATACACATATCCTTGTTCTGAAACTGACTGCGTTCATTCTGGCATGCAACAACAATGCCTGTAGGAATATGTGTAAGACGAACAGCAGAAGATGTTTTGTTAACGTGCTGACCACCTGCACCTGATGCACGGAAAACGTCCATTTTGATATCTTCTTCACGGATTACAATTTCTCCGTCATCTTCGATTTCAGGCATAACTTCGCAGGAAGCAAAGGATGTGTGACGTCTGCCGGAAGCATCAAAAGGAGAAACGCGTACAAGGCGGTGAACACCGTGTTCACCTTTGAGAAAACCATAGGCATTTTCGCCCTCAACAGAGAAAGAAACACTTTTTATGCCTGCTTCATCCCCTTCAAGGTAATCGATAGTTGTTGTTTTATAACCGGCTTTTGCACAGTATTTGCCGTACATACG
This sequence comes from Oscillospiraceae bacterium, assembly GCA_017505635.1. GTDB lineage: Bacteria > Bacillota > Clostridia > Oscillospirales > Ruminococcaceae > RGIG3102. Next base: position 27,632 of record JAFVOU010000046.1, read on the forward strand.
GAACAGCATTTCGCACCAGTCCTGGCTTTCTGTGCCGCCTGCACCTGCGTGAAGTGTGATGATTGCATTGTTCTTGTCATATTCGCCTGTAAGCAGATTTTTAAGACGAAGCAGTTCAACCATTTCTGTAAGGCTGTTTGCTGTGGAAACAATATCTCCCTCAAGGCTTTCGTCTTCAAGTTCTTCGTACAGCTCAATCATAGCTTCCATATCGTCAACAGCTGTAATAATATCGTCAACAGACTGTTTTTTGTCTTTAAGCTGTTTTATCTGACTGAACACTTTTGCCTGTTTTTCCGGGTTTGCCCAGAAATCAGGGTTCTGTGTGTCAACTTCCAGTTTTTCAATTTCCATCAGTATCTGGTTGTAAGATACTGCATCTTTAAGATCGCCTATCTGCCCCTTTGCATCGGATGCAATTTTTTTATAATCGTCAATTATTATCATAATTTCCCTCAATTTTCACAAATATATACTAGTATATAATATCATAATAATATTTCACATGTAAAGATTTTAATCTTTACTTTTTGCAAATATTGTAATAATATGTAATTATCTATGATACAAACGGGAGTTTTTATATGACTAATTTTATCGGTTGCACCTGCGATGTGTGCAATGAAAAATTTACAGCAGAAAGCGATGTTGTTGTATGCCCGGAATGCGGCACACCATATCACCGCCACTGCTACAACGAAGTTGGCCACTGTGTACACGAAGAAAAACACAGCGAAAATTTTGAATGGAAAGCACCTGTGCAGGAGTTTCACTACAATGACAACAGATGCCCAAGATGCCAGACACAGAACCCTAAAGATGCACAGTTCTGCGAAAACTGCGGCACAGCACTTGCACCACAGGCAAAGCAGCCGCACACAGACGGCTCTGTACCGCCTAATATTGATGATTTCAGACAGATGCATCAGAAAACATCTGTTGTTCCGCCTGTTCTTCCAAAAGCTCTTGAAGGCGAATTTGACGGTGTAAGCTACAAGGATATGGCAATTTACATCGGTGAGAATGCACCTTACTACATCTACCACTTTAAAAATCTTGCAGCAAAAATCAAGCATTTTCATCCGTTCTGCTGGTCTGCATTTTTCTTTGACGGTTTTTACTATCTCTACCGCAAAATGTGGCTTGAAGCTTTGAGCATTCTTGTTATAAGCAGCATTCTGGCAGCACCAAGCTTGCTTGTTATGCTTAGTGATGCAGGTCTCATCGGCGCAGAAATCCTTGCTTCTGTAGGCAATATCGACAGACTGGTTATGGTTGGCTCTATCCTTACCTTTATATACAAGGTCTTTCTCGGATACTGGGCTATTCCAAGATATCAGAAAAAAATATGCAAAGACATAAAACGCATAAAGGCATTCAGTGCAAGCAACAACGAATACTACCAGACACTTGTCAGCAAGTCCGGTCCAAGCAAGCTTATGCTTTATGTCGGCATAGGTTTCTGTCTGCTTTATCTGTTCATATAACCATCATTTCAGCGCGGTGCATACACATATTGCACCGCCTTCTTTTTTGCCTGAAAATTTGTGCAAAAAAACAAAATAATTTCAATTTTTTTATTGACTTATACAGTTTTTACTGTTATAATAAATTGCTGACTGATAGAGTCAGTTTTAATCCTTGCCCTGTATAGAAAAGGCAGGGCCAACAGTCCAGAAGGAGGTGCAATATAATGCAGAAATACGAAGCAATGGTTGTTATCAGCACAAAACAGGAAGAAGAAGTTATCAAAGGTCTCGTTGAAAAATTCACAAGCCTTATCTCCGAAAACGGTACACTTGTTTCTGTTGACGAATGGGGCAAAAAAAGACTTGCTTACATGATCAACAAAGAAACAGAAGGCTACTATGTGCTCTACACATTTGAAGCTAAACCAGAATTCCCAGCTGAACTCAGCCGCAGATTGAAGATTACTGAAGGTCTTCTCCGCAGCATGATTATCGCTCTTTAATCAGGAGGAAAAAAATGAATGTTGTTTGTTTAGTTGGCAGACTTACTGCTGACCCTGAACTTCGTCAGACACCTAACGGTACAAATGTTTGCAGCTTTTCTGTTGCAGTAAACCGTGCTTTTGCTAACGCAAACGGTGAAAGACAGGCAGACTTTATCAACTGTGTGGCTTGGCGTCAGACTGCTGAATTTATCACAAGATACTTCAGAAAAGGCCAGAACATCGGTCTTAACGGCACAATCCAGACAAGAACATATCAGGATAAAGATACAGGCAAAAACCGCACAGCATTTGAAGTTGTTATCAACAACGCTTATTTTGTAGAAAGCAAGGGTACATCCCAGTCATCTTTCAGCAACGGCGGTTTTAACAACTACCAGGAAACTTCCAAACCAGCAGGAATTCCAGCATCTTTCTCCACAGGTGAGTTAGATGACTTCTCCAGCATCGCAAGTGATGACGGAGATTTACCGTTTTAATTTTTAAGAAGGAGGCTTATTATCATGGAAAGAAATGATAGAGAATTTAAAGGCGGCCGTCCAGTAAGACGCAGCCGTAAAAAAGTTTGCAGCTTCTGCATGGAAAAAGCAGAAACAATCGACTACAAAGATACAGCTAAACTCAGAAAATACATCTCTGAAAGAGGCAAAATCGTTCCAAGACGTGTAACTGGCACATGCGCACAGCACCAGAGACACCTCACAACAGCTATCAAAAGAGCTCGTACAGTTGCTTTGCTCCCATATACAAACAACTAATAAGAAGCTTTTGCTGAAATGACATTCAAAGGCCGGGATTTTCCCGGTCTTTTTGTTTTTACAGATACAGCCTGTTCGCGTTTATATACAAATTATTTCATCAGTCTGTATAGGGATATTTTTCGAATATAAAATACCGCCACAAACAAAAGGTTGCTTTGAAATCAATCAAAGCAACCTTTCTGTTTTTGTATTAATCTTCTGATTTATCCATATCCTGACTGTCGGCAACAGGTTCCAGTGTAGGTTCCGGTGTAGGAGTGGATAAAGGTTTGTCATTTGCCACATAAACGATAAGGATATCATCCTTGTCTATCTCCTGTCCCTCCCCTATGCTTAAATCAGCAACCATACCTGCTACAAATTCCCTGGACTGGTCAATATATTCTTTTCTGTACACTATGCCTGCAGCATTAAGCTTTGCAGCTGCATCATTAAAGCTTATGCCTATGATATCTGACGGCACATACACTTTCTGCGGGCCCATACTTACAGTGAGATATACCGTTGTTCCCGCTGTCACCTGACTGCCTGCAACCGGTGACTGCTGGCAGATTTTCCCTGCCGCATAGCTGTCACTGTATGCTTCAAGCTTTACAAATGTATAGTCCTGCTGATAGCTGCTGTCGGAAATAACCTGCGCATAATCCCTGCCTGTAAAATCTGTAAGATATGTTTTTTCTTCCATCTGTGATGAAACCGGCAGCTTTTCGCTTTCACTTTCGCTTTCTGCAGGTTCAGTCTGCAAATTTATGCTTTTAAATGCAGTTATAAAAACTACTGCAAAAACAACTGCGACTGCAGCAAAAAGTGCTGTTTTTCTGATGTTCTTTTCGTTGGCTTTACGCGGTTCTTCTTTTTTTATTACAACGCCTTTATCATCCAGCATCATAACAAAATCACTGATTTTATCCAGACGTTCCTTCTGGCTTTCAGCGGTTGCATATTTAAGTGCTGTCACGGCATATTTAGGAAAAACACGGTTAATATCCTTGCCGTCAAATGCAGATTTTTCCAGATAATTACCTGTTACAGAATAGTATATAAGGCATGCGAGTGCATATATATCTGTATATGTGCCCTGAAATCTGTTGGAAAAATACTGCTCCGGTGCAGAAAACCCATCAAACAGCTTGTATGCAACATGCTCGTTCTTTGTTCTCAAATCCTGAATTGCAAAACCTGTAAGCACAACCGTGTTGTCGGGTGTAACTATTATTGTTTCATCGCTTATGCCACCGTGATGTATATTAAGCTTTGACATCTCGTTAAGCAGCTGAAACACAGGCTGCAGCATCCATCGGATTTCCTTAAAGGTAAAGGGCTTGCCACGTTTTATAAGCACATCTTTAAGAGATACACCATTTGTAATTTCGGTAACTGCATACGCCGTTTTGTTTTCGATAAAAACTTCCAGAACTTTTGGCATTGCACCGCTGTTTATATCCTGCAGGGTTTTGTAAAGGTCCACAAAATCATAAAGAAGATTTTTGAAAAGCACCTGTTTTTCTGCCTGTACAAGCACATCATCGCCGCTGCGCGGTGCAACAAGAGTTACCGGCAAAAACTCCTTTACAAATACTTTCTGCTGCTTTGAAGTGTCAAAAGCCACATATGTCGTACTTTCACCGTCTACAGCAATCACATCGCCAAGAACATAATTTTTTATTTTTGTCCCATAGGAAAGAGTGCCGGGTATGGACTCTCTGCTATTCTGCAAAAATCCACACCAGACACATTTTTCTTCATTATTCAATTGTCCTTTGCAAAATCTACATTCAGACATCAAATATCTCCCCGATATTAAAGTTCAGGCAAATCCTCTGTGTTTTCAAGGTTGTTGTAAACGTTCTGCACGTCATCATCTTCGTCAAGTGCATCGAAGAAAAGTGCAAGTTTGCGAAGTGCTTCTTCATCTTCTACTTTTGTGTAGTTGTTTGGCACTTTGCTTGCTTCTGCAGAAGTTACATTGTAGCCCATTTCGCGCAGTGCATTTGCAACATTGCCAACCTGAGATGGGTCTGTTTCAAATTCGATAACGCCGTCTTCTTCAAAGGAAACGTCATTTGCACCAGCTTCCATACATGCTTCAAGTGCTTTTTCTTCGTCAACGTTTTCTTCTTCACAAACAATGATACCTTTGTCTTCAAACATAAAGGAAACACAGCCGCTTGTGCCAAGGTTGCCGCCGAATTTGTCAAAGTAGTGGCGAACGTTGGATGCTGTTCTGTTTCTGTTGTCGGAAAGGCATTCTACGATAACAGCAATACCGCTGTGGCCGTAACCTTCGTATACAATGCTTTCGTATGCTGTTTTGTCGTCACCTTCTGCTTTTTTGATTGCACGCATAAGGTTGTCCTGTGGCACGTTTGCTGCACGGCCTTTTGCAAGAAGGTCGCGAAGACGGGAGTTGTTGTTAGGGTCTGTGCCGCCCTCTTTAACTGCAACAGAGATTTCTCTTGCAAGTTTTGTAAATACTTTTGCTCTTGCTGCGTCGTTAGCGCCTTTTTTTCTTTTGATTGTACTCCACTTGGAATGTCCTGACATTTTGAGTATCTCCTATATTATAAAATTTAATACATAATAATTTATAGCTTACAAGCTATATGCCAACTTATATATTACCATACTTTTTTGCAAATGGCAAATATTTATATCAATATAATGAATATTTTTTGCTGCCCGGCTTATAATAACTGCAGAAAGGAGTGTTATACACTATGGCTAAAAACAAAAATCAGAACAGAAAAAACGCAGGCGAACAGCAGAATCAGCAGAACAGACAGGAAAATCAGCAGAATCAGCAGAACCAGAAAAACCAGAAATAGTATTGTCACATAGGTTGTGACACTTTTTGCGTTGAATAAAAAAGCAAACCTGAAGGGATTTTTCAGGTTTGCTTTTGTTTTTACTGTCTGCCTTCTTTTATGCCATCTGCGCTTACAACGCTGAAGATAGTTTTAAAGAAGATTCTCACATCATTTTTGAAAGTGATGTCCTTTACATAATCGCCGTCATATTTAGCCTTTACTTCGATAGGAAGTTCGTCGCGGCCCATAACCTGTGCAAGGCCTGTAAGCCCAGGACGCACATCATTTGCACCGTATTTATCACGTTCCTCTATAAGGTCAAACTGATTCCACAATGCAGGGCGCGGACCGATAATGCTCATTTCACCTTTAAATATATTAAATATCTGGGGCAGTTCATCAAGGCTGGATTTGCGCAGAAATCTGCCGATTTTTGTTATTTTGCTTTCCGGGTCTGCAAGCAGGTGGGTAGGCACATCCTTTGGCACATCTGCATACATTGTGCGGAACTTGAGAATTTCAAAGTGGGTTTTGTTTTTGCCCACCCTTTTCTGTCTGAAAAGTACAGGACCTTTGCTGTCCAGCTTGATAAGCACCGCAAGCAGCAGCAGAACCGGTGAAAGCACCACAATTGCCCCAAGAGACAAAACTATATCAATTAATCTTTTAAAATACTGATACATAAATTTCTCCCCAATTAATCATGGTCTTTGATAACCATATGGTTGAATGTAGGCACCATTGTTTCGATTTTTTCCATAAGCTTTTCGCGGTCGTTTTCGTAGGCAGTTGCTTTAAGCTCCAGCAAATCCGTAAAAAATCGGGATGCGTCCATCTTGAGAGGTGCACCGATAAAGATTTTGTTGTTGTCGGTTTTTCTCAGGCCTTCTTCGTCCATAAGAAGTTCTTCGTAAAGCTTTTCGCCGGGACGCAGACCTGTAAACACGATATCTATATCCTTGTACGGAATAAGGCCGGACATCTTGATAAGGTTTTCTGCAAGGGTAACAATTTTAACAGGTTCGCCCATATCCAGAACAAAAATTTCACCGCTTTTTTTGCTGATTGCACCTGCTTCCAGCACAAGGGAAACAGCTTCAGGAATTGTCATAAAGTAGCGGATAACTTCCTTGTCTGTAACGGTAAGCGGACCGCCTTCGGCAAGCTGTTCCTTGAACAGCGGAATAACCGACCCGTTGGAACCGAGAACATTGCCGAAACGTACAGCCGCAAAGGTTGTTGTTCCGTCGCTGTTTTCGGCGATATTCTGGATAATCATTTCACAGATACGCTTGGTTGCACCCATAACATTTGTTGGGTTAACCGCTTTATCTGTAGAGATGAGCACAAATTTTTCAACGTTGTATTTTTCTGCACAGAGAGCACAGTTGTATGTGCCGAAAACATTATTTTTAACAGCCTCTTCCGGAGCATCTTCCATAAGCGGAACATGTTTGTGTGCCGCCGCATGGAAAACCAAATCAGGTCTCAATTCATCAAACAGGTCGTCAATTTTCTTTGTGTCACGCACAGAAGCAATTCTTACATCAAGGTTAAGCTTCTTGCCGTATTTTCGTTTAAGTTCCTGCTGTATAGAGTATGCACTGTTTTCATAAATATCAACAATGATAAGCTTTTTAGGCTTGAAATTTGCTATCTGACGGCACAGTTCGCTGCCTATGGAGCCGCCGCCGCCCGTAACCATAACAGTCTTGTTGTTGAGTAAATCAAAAGCTTCCTCTGTAAGCACAATAGGTTCACGTCCAAGCAGGTCTTCTACCTTTACGTCGGTAATACGGGAAAGAATATCTTCGTCGTCCTTGATAATCTTTACGATGTCAGGCAGCATACGGATATTGCAGTTTGTGGATGCACAGATGTCCAGTATGCGCTTTTTGTTGTAGCTGTCAAGGGTAGGAATTGCAATAAGTATTGTTTCTATCTGACATTGCTGGACAAGTGCCGGTATATCGTCTGTAGTGCCCATGATATGCACGCCAAGCAGGTTTCTGCCCACCTTGTTTTTATCGTCATCAACAACACAGATAACGTTCATCTCTTTTGTAGGGTTTTTATTTATTTCGTGCAGAAGTGTGCTTGCCGCATCACCTGCACCTACAACCAGAACCCTGCGGCGTTTTTTGCCCATCTTGTTTATCTTTATGTTGCGGTACATACGGTAAACAAGGCGTATATACAAAGTAAATGTTGTTGCAAACATTGCAGAAAGTGCATATACACTGCGCGGAAATCTGCGCTCCTGGAACAGTATAAGTGTCATAACAATAAATATACCTGTAGCTATAACAGATGACATACAGCAGCGGAAAATTTCAACAATTTCGGCATATCGCCACAGACTGTCGTACATGCCTGTGGTGGCATATACAATGGCAAAGCAGCTTACAAACAGAAAACAGCTGGAAATCATCATGCTGAAATAGATATTCCAGTCTGCGCGGCCTGATATCGAAACCCATGTAATCGAATATGCAAAGGCAACCACAAATATATCCATAAGCATAAGAATGGTTCTGCGATGTCTGGAAAGCAGTGCCGTTGTTTTTTTGTTTATATTGTCAGACATATTCGTCTCCCGAAAAATTTCTTTTTTATCTTTATAATTTTACAACATTTTACATCAATAATCAATAAGAACGCAAAAATACTGATGCTGCACTATGTTTTTTTATGCTGTTATCAGTATTTACCGCTGTAAACAGTGCAAAACAGGCAGTCCGTGGAACAATCCAGAACTGCCTGTCATATAAAGTTAAGATATTACTTGCCGATTTCTGCAAGGATAAGATCCGGGTTCTTTTCTGTTGCCCAGTTTACATTCCACGGGCTTGTAAACAGAAGGAGCTTGCGGTTTTTAAAGTCTTCAACACATTTTGTATCGGATGTGAGATTGAGCTTTTTAACATCAATTTCTTCGTTCTCAATCCAGCGTATATGTGCATACGGCAGTGTTGTTATGCGGATATCAACGTTGTACTCTGTTTTGAGACGGTGTTCCAGAACTTCCAGCTGGAGAACGCCTACAACACCAACGATAACTTCTTCCATACCGCCGCCAAGTTCCTTGAATATCTGGATTGCACCTTCCTGTGCAATCTGTTCCATACCTTTAACGAACTGTTTGCGCTTCATTGTGTCAACCTGGGAAATTCTTGCGAAATGTTCAGGTGCAAATGTTGGAATGCTTGCAAATTTAAAAGGCTTCTTAGCTGTTGTGATTGTGTCGCCGATGGAGAAGATGCCCGGGTCAAATATACCGATGATATCCCCTGCAAATGCTTCGTCAACAGTTTCGCGTTCACTTGCCATAAGCTGTGTGGACTGTGCAAGTTTGATTTTTTTGCCTGCCTGCACGTGGAATACATCCATACCGCGTTCAAACTTACCGCTGCAGATACGCATAAATGCAATTCGGTCGCGGTGAGCCTTGTTCATATTTGCCTGGATTTTAAATACAAATGCAGAGAAATCCTCGCTTTTAGGGTCGATAAGACCTGCGTCAGAGTTTCTTGCAAGCGGAGATGTTGTAAGTGCAAGGAAATCCTTGATAAATGGTTCAACACCAAAGTTTGTAAGCGCGGAACCAAAGAATACAGGTGTAAGTTTACCTGTGTTGATTTTTTCGCGGTCAAAATCTGCAGCTGCCCCTTCGATAAGTTCGATATCATCCTGCAGCTGCTGATGAAGCGGTGCTGTAAGCAGTTCGTCAAGATTGTCGTCACCTATTTTTGCCTTTGTTGCAATAGCCTGGTTTACACCAACTTTGCCGTCATGGCTGAATGCGATGATTTCCTGATTGTTTCTGTCATAAACACCTTTAAAATCTTTACCGCTGCCGATTGGCCAGTTCATAGGATATGTTTCGATGCCGAGAACATCTTCGATTTCCTGCAGCAGGTCAAACGGGTCCTGGCTTTCACGGTCCATTTTATTGATGAATGTAAAGATTGGAATATTTCTCAGTGTACAAACCTTGAACAATTTTTTTGTCTGTGTTTCAACACCCTTTGCAGCGTCGATAACCATAACTGCGCTGTCTGCAGCCATAAGTGTGCGGTATGTGTCTTCGGAAAAGTCCTGGTGACCAGGTGTATCAAGGATATTTACACAGTAGCCGTCATAGTTGAACTGCATAACAGAAGATGTAACGGAGATACCACGCTGTTTTTCGATTTCCATCCAGTCGGATGTTGCGGCACGGGCACCTTTTTTGCCCTTAACAATACCTGCCTGCTGAATAGCACCACCGTATAAAAGTAATTTTTCTGTAAGTGTTGTTTTGCCTGCGTCAGGGTGAGAGATAATCGCAAATGTTCTGCGCTTATCAATCTGATTAACAAAATCTTTCACAGCTTTCCTCCCTATATAAATAATATAAAACATTATGATTGTTAAAAAATCCTAGACTATTAAAACATATTTGTGTATTACTTGCAAGTTTTAATTGCATTATTTGTACAATTTTTTCATAAATATATCCATTTTGCCCCTTTTAAAGAAAAAAGTTTTGATATATAATAGTATTTGTAGAAATATGAACTGAAACACTCTATACAGAAAAAGGAAAACAGATATGCAATACACCATTAAAAACACTCATCTCACGCTTACCGTAGATACCCTTGGCGCGCAGATGGTCAGCGTTAAAAATGAAGCAGGCGAAGAAATGCTGTGGCAGGCTGACAAAAGCGTATGGGGTTACAGCGCACCAATGCTTTTTCCTTGGGCAGGCAGAATGAAAGAAGGCAAATTTTTTGTTGACGGTGAAGAATTTGCTGCAACAAATCACGGTTTTATCCGCAATGTTGAACACAGTGTGGTTTTAAAAGAAGACAATCTTATTATTTTTGAATTCAAGGCTAATGCCGAAACAAAGAAAAGATTTCCATATAATTTTGTTTTCCGCACAAGCTATGTGCTCAGCGGTCATTCCATACACCACAAAGTAGATGTAACAAATACAGACAGTAAAAATCTTGGTTTTGGTCTTGGTTTTCATCCGGGGTTCAATCTTCCTTTTGACAGCAGCCACAAAACCGAAGATTACTATATCGAGTTTGACACACCGCAGTCTCCAAAGGTTCTCACTTTCAGTGACCGTTTTCTTATCGACGGCGGCAGCTACACCTATGGCGAAAATATTACAAAAATTCCGCTTAAAGACAATTTCTTCGAAAACGATTCCCTTTTGTTTTCAGACCTTACCGCAAAAACAGTTTCCATTGTGGAAAAAGACAGCGGCAGACGCATAGAATTTGATGTACAGGATTTTCCTTATGTTACACTGTGGACATCCGCAACACCAGTTACAAAATTTTTCTGTGTTGAACCATGGCTTTCCACCCCGGACAGAGAAGATGCTTCCCTGCACTGGGAGAAAAAAGAACACAGCATAAATCTGAAACCGGGCGAAGCATATCACATCTTATCCCGTATGAGAATTACAAGATAATCTGCGATAAAGCTGCACAAACTTCATAAAAACAACCGCCCTGTTCAGCAACAAGGCGGTTTTTTGTTTAATATAGCTTATTTCAGTTTTTCTGACGGGATATTCTTTTTGTTAAGCCTGAGTTCCACAACAGCTTTTGCAATTGTAAAGCAGACAGATGTAAGAGGGATAAACACCAGCATACCCACAACACCAAACAGTTCACCGCCTACTATAACTGCGGCAAACACCAGTATTGCCGGCAGACCCACGGAACTGCCCACCACTTTAGGGTAAATAATGTTTCCTTCAATCTGCTGAATAACAAGGAACATTATCACAAACCATAATGCCTGTACAGGATTTACCACAAGAATAAGAAATGCGCCAACTATGCAGCCTACAAATGCACCTACAATAGGTACAAGGGCTGTTACCATAATAAGCACGCCCACAAGCAGTGCATAAGGCATACGGAACACTGTCATTGCCACTATAAACAGTGCGCCCAGTATAACAGCTTCAAGGCACTGTCCCGAAAGAAAACTTGTAAATGTGCGGTTTGTCATATGCAGCACACTGATAATATCATCAGCGTGTTTTTCTTTAAACAATGCATAAATAAGCTTTTTGCAGGCACGTCCCAGTTTTTCCTTTGAGAACAGAATGTATATGCAGAAGATAAAAGCGAGTATAAACTGTGTTATTGCATTTACCACACCGCTGATTACATTTGTTGAAGAACTGATTATTCCCGTTGCAAGACTTTGTGCCGCTTTTATTGCCGCCTGTGATATCTGTGACCATTCAATCTGCAGTGACTGTACTGTTTCTTCGGTAAGATTGAATCTTGCAGCCAGGTCTGCAACTATCTGCGGCAGTCTGCCGTAAAACGCCTGCAGTTCGGCTATAACTGTCTGCAGTGTCTGCGCAAGCTGTGGCACCACAATAAATATAACAAGATAAATAACAACCGTAACCGTCAGCAATGTAAACACAAATGCCAGCGGGCGTTTTGCCTTGTCAATATGTTTAAACTTTGACAGATACCGGTTTTCAAAAAAGGTCATCGGCACATTGATGATAAACGCCATAGCACCGCCTATGGCAAATACGCCAAATACTTCCCAAAGGTATCCTAACCCTGATACAACAAGCCCAAACTCTTTTAAGAAAAAGTAGAACAGTATCGAAAGGAATACTATACGCAGTATGCTTTTTGTCTGTTTTTTATCAAATTCCATAAACTTATCACTCTCGCTTTTTATTGCTTTTAACCTATCACAGTTTTGTGATAATTGTATTAAAAATTGTTATATAAATCAATAAATTTTTAATTTAGTGTTTTAATCAGTCATCTTTATTTAATAAATCATTTTTCCGCAATATATATTTTTATTATTTGTAAAAATTAAAAAGTTTATTTTTTTCTTAATTTCAGTTTTGCCATTTACAACGCGAAAAGTTTTTGCTACAATTGGCGCGAAATCAAGCTGAACAAAATAAGCTTTTATTATAAACAATCAAAACTAAAAAAGAGAGGTAAAAAACTATGAACTATCGTTTAGAAAGCGACTCCGTTGGCGAAAAACAGGTTCCTGCTGATGCTTACTATGGCGTACAGTCTTTGAGAGCTGCAGAAAACTTTCATTCCACAGGCAAAATGATTCCAAGAGTACAGATTGAATCCCTTGCTGAAATCAAAAAAGCATGTGCTATGACAAACAAGGCAGCAGGCACACTTGACGCATATATTGCTGACAAAATTGTTGAAGCTTGTGACGAACTTCTGGCAGGTAACTTCCACAAAGAATTTATCACAGACCAGATTCAGGGCGGCGCAGGCACTTCCACAAATATGAATGCCAACGAAGTTATAGCAAACATTGCTCTTGAAAAAATGGGCAAAACTCTTGGCGACTACAAATACTGCCATCCAAACGACCATGTTAATATGGCACAGTCCACAAACGACGTTTATCCAACAAGTTTGAAACTCTCTATCTATAAAGAAGGTATGGAACTTGTTGAAGTTCTCGACAATCTTTACAACGCACTTATGAAAAAGAGCGAAGAATTCCGCAACGTTCTCAAAATCGGCAGAACACAGCTTATGGACGCTGTACCTGTAACTCTTGGTCAGGAATTCCACGCTTACGCTTCTGCAGTAGCACGCGACAAAAAACGCATCACAAATGCACTTAAAGAAATGCTTGTTGTAAATATGTCTGCAACTGCTATCGGCACAGGTATCAACTCCAGCGAATATTTCTTCAACAACATTGTACCTACACTCAGCGAAGTTTGCGGTCTGCCACTTACACAGAGTGAAGATATGATTGACGGCACACAGAACATTGATGCATTCTCCGTTGTATCTTCTTCCCTTAAAACATGTGCTATCAGCCTTTCCAAAATGAGCAACGACATCCGTCTTATGAACGGCGGTCCAAAAGCAGGCCTTGCAGAAATTACAATTCCTGCAAAACAGAACGGTTCTTCCATTATGCCTGGCAAAATCAACCCTGTTATCCCTGAAGTTATGAACCAGTGCTGCTTTGCAGTTATGGGCAACGACTTTACAGTAACAATGGCTTGTGAAGCAGGTCAGCTGGAACTCAACGCATTTGAACCTGTTGTATTCAACAGAATTTTCGACTCCATCAAACTTCTCAAAAACGGTATCCGCACACTTATCGTTAACTGTATCGACGGTATCGTTGCAAACGAAGAAAGATGTAAAGACCTTCTTTACCACTCCACAGGCTTTGTTACAGCACTCTGCCCTGTTATCGGTTACAAAGCATCTGCTGACATTGCTAAAAAATTCCTTAAAGACGGCACACCAATCGTAGAAGGCGCATTGGCAATGGGCGTTACACAGGAACAGCTTGACGAAGCACTCAACGCAGAAAAACTCTGCCGTCAGTTTGACAAACACTAATTAAAATATACAAAGGAGAATACCACAATGGACAGAAGAGAAATTGCTCTTAAAGCTCATAAAGAATGGGAAGGCAAAATCGAAGTTGTTTCCCGTGCAAAAGTTACAAACAGAGAAGAACTTGCTGTAGCATACACACCTGGCGTTGCTGAACCTTGTATCGAAATCCAGAAGGACGAAAGCAAAGCATATGACTACACAAGAAAAGGCAACCTTGTTGCTGTTATCACAAACGGCACAGCTGTTCTCGGTCTTGGCGATATCGGTCCAAGCGCAGGTATGCCTGTTATGGAAGGCAAATGTGTTCTCTTTAAAGAATTTGCAGGTGTTGATGCATTCCCTATCTGTGTAGACAGCAAAGACCCTGACGAAATCGTTAATGTAATCTACAAAATTTCCAAAAGCTTTGGCGGTATCAACCTGGAAGACATCGGCGCACCAACATGCTTTGAAGTTGAAAGAAGACTTAAAGAAATGTGCGATATCCCTGTTTTCCACGATGACCAGCACGGCACAGCTATCGTTGTAACAGCTGCAATGCTTAATGCTGCAAAACTCAAAGGCAAAAAACCGGAAGAACTGCGCGTTGTTCTCAATGGTGCAGGTGCAGCAGGCATCTCCATTGCAAGACTTCTTATGAGCGCAGGCTTTACAAATATGACTCTCTGCGACATCTTTGGCATTCTTGTTGAAGGCGGCGAAGCTAACACAGATGCACAGAGAGAAATGGCTAAAGTTACAAACAGAGAAATGCGCACAGGCACACTTGCTGATGCTATGAAAGGCGCAGACGTATTTGTTGGTGTTTCCCGCGGTAACCTTGTAAGCGAAGAAATGGTTGCTTCCATGAACGAAAAACCAATCATCCTTGCTATGGCTAACCCAACACCTGAAATTATGCCTGACAAGGCACTGGCTGCAGGCGCATACATTGTTGGTACAGGCCGTTCCGACTTCCCTAACCAGATCAACAACGTGCTTGTATTCCCTGGTATCTTCAAGGGTGCACTTAAAGTAAGAGCAACAGACATTACAGAAAGCATGAAACTTACAGCTGCAAAGGCTATCGCTTCTGTAATCACAGACGAAGAACTTAACCCAGAATACATCATTCCGGATCCATTTGACCCAAGAGTTGCAGATGTTGTATCCGAAGCTGTTGCTGCAGAAGCTGTAAGACTTGGCATTAACAGAATCTAACTGCAAAATCCTCATATACAGAAAAATACAAGCTGAAAACAATCAGCTTGTATTTTTTTATTTATATACTGTTTCATAAGGTCTGACAGAGATTATTTTACCATCATTTTCAAACCACAGTTCTGTATCTGAATTGTTTCTGATATATCCGTCTGATATCTCTGCACTTTGCATCGCTTTGAGATATCTTACAATTTCTATATTTGTCATGGAAAGTATGTCGTCATCACCGGCAATCCTGCACAGCAGATTCTCCATATATCCCCACATATTTTCGGCATCAAGGTCATAGGAATGCCCTACAATCTGCAGAAAGGCAAGTTCTTCCTCTGCTGCAAAAAAGTTTTCGGCAAACTGTTTAAACTGTGCATTAAGGTGAAAAATCCCTGTTTTCCAGTGGTACCAGTCACATGACGGCATATATGACAGACTTTCGTCGGATTTTCTTGCATATTCAAACCCAAGGCGCTGTGCACAGTCTGCAATAAGGTCACTGTAAAAACTGAACGGCACCGCAAAACCGCTTATTTCCCTGCCGAAAATCTGGCTGAGCATATACTTGTCGTGGCCAAGCTGATACATGATTTCACCCTCGGACATATCGTGCATATAAGGGTGTGTAAGGGTATGACTTGCCACTTCGTGATTTTTATAAAGCTCCACCACTGTTTCTACAGGCAGACGTTTTACAGCAAAACCATTTGGGTGTATCCACTCAAATTCTTCTGCCATAAGCTGTGAGTTCAGATTGAACGTGCCTTTTATACCATATCTGTTCAGCAGTTCCACAAAGCGTATATCCTGTGTTACGCCGTCATCATAAGTTATGTTAAAGGCCTTTTTCTTGCCGTAAGGATAAAGTTTTTTTACCAAAATATATATCTCCGTTTTTATTTTATACTGTGATTATAGCACACCATCCATACTGCTGTTAATATAAATTCATTGATTTTAAACTGCATTGGTAGTATAAAATAATTAAGAATAAAATTTAAGGAGATTTTGCTTATGAAATTCCGTGACATACCATACAAACGCCCTGACGTTGACGCAATGATTGCAAAGATAACCGCTCTTACCGAAGAATTTTCTGCAGCAGAAAATTCTGAAAAGCAGCTGGAGATATTTGCAGAATATGAAAAAGAAAAAGGCCATTTTTCTACAATGAGCTGTATTTCCAATATACGCAATTCCATCGACAGCAACGACCCGTTCTACATCGATGAACAGGCATTCTATGACAGCTGCACCCCAAAGGCAACACAGAGTTTTACATCTTTTGAAAAGGCTGTGCTGGAAAGCAGATTTAAAGCAGAACTCCGCAGGGTGCTTGGAGATTACTATTTTGACTGCATGGAAAACAGCCAGAAAACTTTCTGTCCCGAAATTATGGATTTAATGGCAGAGGAAAATGCCCTGTGCACAAGATACGAAGCAATATATGCTTCTGCCCGCATTGAATTTGACGGCAGAATCTGCAATGTAAGTCAGCTTTCCGCATATCGCCAAAACCCTGACAGAGCAGTGCGCAAAGCTGCCATCGAGGCCGAGGGTAAATTCTTTGACAGCCACAGGGAAGAAATAGAAGACATATACGACCGCCTTGTCAAAAACCGTACACAGCAGGCAAAAATCCTTGGTTTTGACAGCTATGTGGATATGGCATATCTTATGCGCAACCGCAGCTATACAAAGGAAGATGTGGCAAAATTCCGCGCACAGATACTGGATATTATTGTACCAAAAACTCTTGAATACAAAAAATTACAGGCCGAAAACATTGGTGTCAGTGACTTTAAATTTATCGACAACGACTTTATGTTTGCAGACGGCAACCCTGTGCCGAAATATCCTGTTCCCGAAATTTTAAAGCGCACACAGCAGATGTTTGGAGAAATGAGTGCCGAAACAAAGGAACTTATTGACCTTATGTGTGAAAACGATCTGTTTGATATCGAACCACGCAACGGCAAACGCAATGCGGGCTACTGCGTAAATATAGAAGAATACGGCTATCCTTTTATCTTCTTCAATGCCAATGGCACGGCAAAGGATATCGAAACCTTGACTCATGAATGCGGCCACGCCCTGAACTCTTACATTACAACAAAAGAAATACCATATTCTTCCATACGCCACGCACCTATGGAAGCCTGTGAAACACACAGCATGAGTATGGAGTTTCTGACAACCCCATGGCATCATCTTTTCTTTGGGGAAGACACTGCAAAATATTCCGAAAGCCACGCAAAAGGTGCTTTATATTTCATTCCTTACAGCATTATTGTTGACTATTATCAGGAACTTGTTTACTCCAACCCTGACTGGACACCGGAAGAAAGAAACAACTGCTGGCTTAATCTGGAAAATCAGTTCCGCCCTTACATTGATTTTGACAGCCTGCCATTCTACAGCCGTGGCGGCGGCTGGCAGAGACAGATACATATTACCTGTATGCCTTTCTACTACATCGATTACACAGTGGCACAGACAATGGCACTGCAGTTCTTTGCTTTGCATCTTAAAGACCCAAAAGCTGCCTGGGAAAAATATATCAAATTTACAAAAATCGGCGGCAGAATGGATATAAAACAGCACATCCAACACTGCGGCCTTGTAAGTCCTTTTGACGAAAATGGTCTTGCTCAGATATGCAAGCCTGTCTTTGAATGGATTGATAATCTTAAATAATAAGACAAACAAGATACCCCTTTACTGTTTTTAACAGCAAAGGGGTATTTTTTGTAAAAAACAGCAAGTTTTTGTAATATTATATATATATTACAATCTGTTAATCATAAAATAACACAGATAAGCCCCTGACAGCCTTCGTTTATTACGCGTTCTATCGTTTCCTGCAGACGCCCCCTTGCCTCAAGCGGTACATTAAGCAGCTTGTTGCTCAGCCCCTGGGTTACAAGTGTCTGCAGAGACGAGCCGAAAATATCCGACTGCCATATCTCCAGCGGTGCATTTTCAAAATTTTTAAGCATGCTGTTTACAAGTTCTTCGCTGTTGGCTTCGCTGCCCACCACAGGACTTACCTCGGTGCATATATTGGCTTTAAGAATATGCAAAGACGGCGCACTTGCCTTTAACCTCACCCCAAACCGCTGTCCCTGACGGACAATTTCGGGTTCTTCAAGGCGAAGCTGTTCGATGGTAGGCATAACAATGCCGTATCCCGTGCGGTTTACCTCCTCCAGTGCCGGAGCAATAATCTCGTACTGTTTTTTTGCTTTGATAAGCTGTGTTATCAGTTTCATAAGAGCCCATTCGTCACGGACATTTTCGCCCGTTAAGTTTTCCAGTGTTTCATAGTAGATGTTTTTATCCATTTCCACCGAAATCTTCACAACACCCGTGCCAAAATCCACATTGGTGCATTTTGCACCTATTACATTTGCCGCTTCTGAAATCTGCTGTACTGCAGTATCGGTATCCCTGATTTTTTTCACCCTGCCAAAAACAGTTCTTATACCGTCAAACAGCTGCTTTTTGTATTCAAAATCACCGCTTTGCACCGCAATCCATTTTGGCACATCAAGATGTATCTCTTTTACGGGAAATTCAGTAAGGGCAAGAGCAAGAATATGCTCTATAGTCTGCTTATCCAGCTCAAGACAGTTAACCAGTACAGTTGCAACACCGTATTTCTCCTCCACCTGCTTTTTCACCCTCTGTGCCGACGGACTGTGAGGGTCTGCGCTGTTTACCACAATCACAAATGGTTTGCCAAGTTTTTTAAGCTGTGCGGCAACGGTTTCCTCAGCGTTTATGTAGTTTTCCCTTGGAATATCACTTATAGTGCCGTCGCAGGTTACCATAATACCAATGGTAGAATGTTCGCTTATAACTTTGTATGTACCTATTTCTGCCGCCTTTTCAAAGGGTATTTCCTGTTTATACCATGGTGTCTTGACCATTCGGGGCCTGCCGTTTTCGGTGTCTCCCTGAGCGCCTTTTACCATATAGCCGACACAGTCCACAAGGCGTACCCTCAGGCTTTTATTCTCTCCTATGGTGATATCCACGCCCTGTTCGGGAATAAAATTTGGCTGTGTGGTCATTATGGTTCTGCCCGCCGCCGACTGCGGCAGTTCGTCAATGGTGCGCACCTTTTTGTCTGCATCCTGAATGTTTGGTATAACCAGCGCTTCCATAAATTTTTTTATAAAAGTGCTTTTTCCGGTGCGTACGGCACCTACCACACCGATAAAAACCGACCCCTGTGTACGTTTCTGTATATCGTCATAAATATTCATACTGTTCCTCCTCACCATTCAAACGCAGGAATAACCAGCATGGTATCCTCAGGCAGACGGTCATTATCAAGCATATTTTCTTCCATAATAATCTGTGGTGATACATTGTGGTTTTTTGCTATATCAAAAACGCGTTCACCTTTTTTACCATATAAAATCACAAGCGCTTCGCTTATATTCTCCTGTGGTTTGTCGCAGTATTCCTCAAAACTTCCAAGCAGTTCAACAGGCTGTTTTTCTATTACAAAACCTTTTGCACATATATTGACCGTAACACTGTTTTCGCTGCAGCTGTACCCCGAGACAGATAAATCCAGGCATATCTCATCATATCTGCCGCATTTTTCCAGCCAGTCAAAAACAATATCTTCGCTTTTTGTTATACATTCGTACTCGTTCTGACCGTTAAGTGCAATTATGTGTGCAAATATCTTTGATTTTACTGT
The DNA here is from genome assembly GCA_017505635.1 of Oscillospiraceae bacterium. Lineage (GTDB taxonomy): Bacteria > Bacillota > Clostridia > Oscillospirales > Ruminococcaceae > RGIG3102. Next base: position 47,479 of record JAFVOU010000046.1, read on the forward strand.
GGTTTTGTTTATTTCGTAGTAACTTTTTGCAGGGGTGATTTCGAACTGCACATCACATATTTTATATCCCCCTGCCACGGCATCGCTGAACTGCAAGGTTACAGCTTTATTTAAAATATGCATATTTGTATCCACAAGCTGCTGGCGGGATTCTTTTTCATACTCATATCTGCGTGAAAACCCATCCCTCACCGCTATAATCTGCTGTTTTGCAAAAGCAAGTGCATCTATCTGTACAGTCAGTGTTGCATTAAGCTTTTTATCTTCGCTGTTCTGGGAAATTCCAAAAGAAGTAACCGCAACCTGCGTATAAGGCACATTGTTATCCTGTATCTGTGGCATATCCACAATCTGGTTGTAGGCAAAGGACTGGCTGTGAGTGTGCACATCATCACTGTCAGATAAGGTATAGTATACATCGGCATTAATCTCGCCCTTTACCGTTATTTTATCGGTATATACCGCAACAGCCGGGATTGGTGCTGAGGTTGATACACGCAGGATTTTGTGCATATTTTCGGGCATGGACAGCGGCTGTTCCGTGCTGAACTGCCGTGTGTTCTGCACCGTCATGGAAAAGCAGTCCAGCTGTGCGGTATCACAGCACACACTGTCTGATGCCACAGCTGTTATAACCTGTGTCTCCTGTGCAGAATACACCCTGATATTAAACATATACACACCACGCACATCTATGCGTGTGGGGTTCTGCGGACGGGTATTTACATACTGACAGTTCCCCTGAACATCAATATAATCTGCCGTATGCTGTCCAACCTCAATCTGTTTCTGAAATGGTATTTTCTGGCTGACTGTATGCAGTTTGCGGCTTTCGGGGGACTGATAACATATATTCACCTTTATAAACCCCTCAACTGTAAGCTTTGACTGCATAATATACTTTTGTGTTACAAGATGTTCAAGGGTTGTTTTTACAATCTTGAACACAGGTGCGTCATAATCCGCAAGCAGAATTTCCGTCTCGACGGACTGTTCAAAATTAACATCTGCCGATTTCACCGTGGACGGCAGAGTATCAAAAAATAAATTGTTTGCCATATTTGTCTCCTCTCCTATCCGGGAACTGTTTCCCTGCTAAATATATATTTATCTGAAGATAAAATATGCATTCCGGGCAATACTATAAAAAAAACCAGGAGTAAATATGTCCCGCAAACTAAAAACAGCCCTTGCAAAAAAGATAATAAATGTTACCGATGAAAACATAGATGACGAAGCCCTTATACACGCCCTGCTGGAAGAAGAAATATATGTCAATCCTGAAACCGACAGCCTTACCTTTGGCGAAAAAGCCGCTGACAGCCTTGCAAAATTTGCAGGCAGCTGGCTGTTTATTATATCTTTCTGCCTTTTTCTTGCAGGTTGGATTATAATCAATCTTTTTGTGCTTTTTGACCCTTTTGACCCATATCCATTTATACTGCTCAACCTTATTCTTTCCTGCCTTGCCTCCATACAGGCACCGCTGATTATGATGAGCCAGAACCGTCAGGAAGAAAAGGACCGCCGCCGTGCCGAAGGAGACTACAAGGTAAGTCTTAAAAGCGAAATTATTATTGAAGATATCCACCACAAGCTTGACAGAATAATATCCCTGCAGCAGTCTGCCCAATCTGAAAATACTGTGACGGAGGTTGAAAAAGAAAGATAAATGGGTTATGATATGTACAGTAAAAATAACATCTATCAGGAGGATACCCATATGGGCAATATCTGGCATGACATCAAACCGGGCAGAATAAATGCAGATGACTTTATTGCTGTTATCGAAATTGAAAAAGGTTCCAAAAACAAATACGAGCTGGACAAGGAAACAGGTTTTATCATTCTTGACCGCATTCTTCATACATCCACTCACTATCCTGCAAACTATGGCTTTATCCCACGCACCTATGCAGATGACGGTGACCCATTGGATGTGCTTGTGCTCTGCAGCGAAACTATCCGCCCTATGAGCCTTGTAAGATGTCACCCTATCGGTGTTATCACTATGCTGGACGGCGGCAAACTTGACGAAAAGATTATTGCTGTTCCTTTTGATGACCCTACTTACAACGAATATCAGGAACTCAGCGAACTTCCAAAGCATGTTGCAGAAGAAATGGGCCATTTCTTTACAGTTTACAAAAGCCTTGAAGCAAAAGAAACTGTTGTAAACGACACTATGGACGCAGCAACCGCAAGAGAAATTATCAACAAATGCCGCGAAAACTATATCGAAAAATACTGCAAATAAAAATTGTGCCCTCTTTAACAGAGGGCATTTTTATGCGAACAAAAAAGCGTATCGGAACCCCGATACGCTTTTGTTTTTGTGATATATTCAGACAAAATTATTCTTCTGTTGTTTCCACTGTGGAAGCAATGTAAAGTTCGTTCATCTGTTTTTCTTCGATATAGTCAGGACAGCCGGACATAATTTCGCCGGAGTTCTGTACTTTAGGGAATGCGATAACATCACGGATAGAATCCTTGTGTGCCATAAGCATGCAAAGACGGTCAAGACCATAAGCCATACCGCCGTGTGGTGGTGCACCATATTTGTAAGCTTCTACAAGGAAGCCAAAGTTTTCGCTGATGCGTTCTTCTGTAAAGCCAAGTGTCTTGAACATTTTGTGCTGAAGTTCCGGATTTGTGATACGGATAGAACCGCCGCCAAGTTCAACGCCGTTGAGAACCATATCGTATGCTTTTGCACAGCATCTGCCCGGGTCTGTGTCGATATATGGAATATCTTCATCTTTTGGCATTGTGAATGGGTGGTGTTTTGCAACAAAGCGCTGTTCTTCTTTGTCATATTCGAACAATGGGAAGTTTGTAACCCAAAGGAAATTGAACTGTTCAGGGTCAAAGAGTTCGAATTTTTTTGCAATGTGGAGACGGAGTGCACCAAGGGATGCATAAACAACGTCCATATCATCGGAAGCAACAACAAGGATAACGTCGCCTTTTTCTGCCTGTGCTTTTTCCCTTACTGCTGCAATCTGTTCTGCTGTAAGGAATTTTTCAAAGCTGGATGTTTCTGCATCAGCTGTAAGTCTTGTATATGCAAGACCTTTTGCACCGTATGTTTTTACAACTTCAACAAGTTTGTCGATTTCTTTTCTTGTAAGCTTGTCTGCAAGGCCTTTTGCATTGATACATCTTACAGAACCGCCGCCTTCGATTGCAGATTTGAACACTACAAATTCTGCTTCTTTAACAGCATCTGTAAGGTCAACAAGTTCAAGACCAAAACGTGTGTCAGGTTTGTCCACACCATAACGGTTCATAGCTTCTTCGTATGGCATTCTTGGGAATGGTGTCTGAACATCAACGCCGAGAATTTCTTTGAATACGTGTTTAACCATACCTTCGTTCATTGTCTGAACATCGATTTCGTCAACGTATGCCATTTCAACGTCAATCTGTGTAAATTCAGGCTGACGGTCAGCGCGAAGGTCTTCGTCACGGAAGCAGCGTGCAATCTGCACATATCTGTCGTAACCGGAGAGCATAAGCAGCTGTTTGTAAATCTGTGGAGACTGTGGAAGTGCAAAGAATTTACCTGGCTGAACACGGCTTGGAACAACGTAGTCACGTGCGCCTTCCGGTGTGGATTTCATAAGCACAGGTGTTTCGATTTCGATAAAGTCGTTTCTGTCAAAGTAGTCGCGTACTGCGCGCACAACTTTGTGACGAACGATAAGACCATCGTGCATTTTGCTTCTTCTCAGGTCAAGGTAACGATATTTGAGTTTAAGTTCATCTTTAACATTGATATCGTCTTTGATTTCAAACGGTGTTGTTTCTGCTTTGGAGAGAATTTTAAGTTCGCCTACTTTGATTTCGATTTTGCCTGTAGGGATGTTTGGGTTAGCTTTTTCTCTGAGTACAACTTCGCCTTTTGCCATAACAACAAATTCTGTGCGGAGCATTTTTGCTTTTTCCAGAAGTTCTGCACTGCTGTCATCGCCAAAGTTAAGCTGAACCACGCCTTTTGTGTCACGCACATCGCAGAACACAACTGCACCAAGGTCACGAACCTTTGCAACATAACCTGCTACTGTTACTTCTTCGCCAACATTGGCTTCGCTTAAAGCAACGGAGTAGTGGGTTCTTCTCAAATTGCCCATTGTTTCCATAAAAAAACCTCACTTATATATAAACAATTATTTTTATTATAGGCATAATAAATTTCATCTTTATATTTTACCATTAAAACAACAAGGTATCAAGCCTTTTTAAGGCCGATACCCTGTTTTTTAAAACGTATTTTTATATTCTGAACAGCGTCTTTAAAATACCTGCAAGAAATTTTGGGCTTTTAACGATAACAACCTTCATAAATCACCACTCCTTGCAGTTATTCTATGCACACGCTGCATAAAATGTTAAAAGGCAGAGTTTCCTCCGCCCTTTGTTTTTTATTTTTTAAGATTGTCTTTGACAAGTTTAACTTCGTTAAAGCTTTTCTGCAGCTGTTCCTGTGTCTGTGTAAGCAGATTGTCACAGTACATTGTAACGGTGCTTTTAAGCTGCTGCGCCTGCTGCTGGCTTGTCTGTGTAATTTCCCTTGCCTTTTCGGTTGCTTTAAGCACAATTTCCTCGTGGTCAACAAGATGACGTGCACGTTCTTCGGCACGGCGGATGATTTCTTCTGCCTCTTTTGTTGCCTTTGCCATAATCTGTGCCTTGTCTCTTACGATAGCTTTTGCCTGAAGAATTTCCTGCGGCATATTTATGCGGATATCGTCGATAATGTCTCTTGCCTGGTCGATATCAACCACACGTCTGCCACCGGAAAGCGGCACACTCATGCCTTCTTCCAGCAACTCTTCCAATGCTTCAAGCATTGCTTCTATAGAAACTGCCATAAACTGACTCTCCTTTATTTAACCATTTTTCTGATAAGTTCGTCCTTGATTTCGTGTGGGACAAACTGTTCGATATCGCCGCCGAATTCTGCAATCTGACGCACGATTGTGGAAGATAAGTACATATATTCCTGATTTGTAACCATAAACAGGGTTTCAAGTTCGGAATTGAGTTTTTTGTTGGTAAGTGCCTGCTGGAACTCATATTCAAAGTCTGTTACAGCACGCAGTCCTTTTACAAGGGTGTGTGCATCCTTCTGTCTTGCATAGTCAGCAATAAGGCCTTCAAAGCTTTCTGCCTCTACATTGTCCAGATGTGCTGTACATTTTTTAATCATGTCAACACGTTCTTCTGTTGTGAATGTAGGTGTTTTTGACGGATTTACCATTACAACTGCATAAACCTTGTCAAAAAGCTTGCTTGTTCTTTCGATGATATCAACGTGGCCTTTTGTGATAGGGTCAAAGCTGCCCGGACAGATTGCTATTTTCATTCCTGAGACTCCTTCTGAAATTTGCTAACCAGAACTTTGCCGTACTTATACTGTTTTTTAAGCTTTAAACCTTCAATTTCAGCAGGTTTCCAGCCAAGTTCACTCTCTGCAAATATTATACCATCTTCCGACAGTATTTCGCAAACTTTTGGCAATATTTCATCTAAAATTCCCATATTGTACGGCGGATCAAGAAAAATAATGTCAAAAATGTCCTTTGTGGTGCGCAGAAAATCCTGGGAATTCATATTAACCACACGGCATTTGTCAAAAAGACCGCAGTTTTTAAGGTTTTTTGTGGTCACTTCGATTGCCTTTGGTGCATTGTCAACAAATACACCAAAATTTGCACCGCGGCTTAAAGCCTCGATGCCCATCTGACCTGTGCCGCTGAACAGGTCCAGCACTTTTGCCCCCGGAATGATAAACTGAATTGAGGAAAAAATGCCCTCTTTTACACGGTCGATTGTAGGGCGTGTATCAAGACCTTCTACAGATAAAAGTGGCTTGTTGCGTGCAGAACCGCTTATTACTCTCATATATATTATCCTCTAACTGTGAAAAAATTCGTAAATGTTGTTTGCATCTTTTTCGCTTATTCCCTCTGCTTCCATAAGCTGGTCAGGTGTAAGCGTTTTTATATTTGCAAGGGTTTTAAAGGCTTTCATCAGATTTGCCGCCTTTTTCTCCCCTATGCCGTTTATTTTTGTAAGTGTGACCGCATAGGACTTTGTTTTCTGGTTTTTGCGCATAAATTCAATGGAAAAACGGTGAACCTCGTCCTGTATTTCGGTGATAAATTTAAATATTCCCTTGTGCATTGCAATTGCAATTTCCCCTTCTGGGCCCACAAGTGCACGGGTTCGGTGTTTTGAGTCCTTTACCATACCAAAAACCGGCACATTTTCAAAACTTGTACCCCGTACAACCTCCATAACGGAGGACAGATGCCCTTTGCCGCCGTCCAGCAGTATAAGGTCCGGCTTTGCGCCAAACTGGCCTTTTTCGCCAATATCATAGCGCTTTATGCGGCGGGTGATAACCTCCTGCATTGATGCATAGTCATCTGTACCGACAACAGAGTTTATGCGGAATTTTCGGTACCCTGCTTTATATGGCTTGCCGTCACTGAACACCACCATACCAGCCACACTGCTGCCGTCACCCCAGTTGGAGATATCATAGCTTTCGATAACCCGTGGCGGATTTTCCATACCAAGCAGTGCGCCCAGTTCGTCAATAAACCGTTCGGATTTATTAAGTCTGCCGCTTTCACGGGCAAGGCGTTCCACCGCATTGGTGTATGCCATTTTGATTATTTTTGTATTGTCGCCCTTTTGCGGGACAGCAATGCTGATTTTCTGTGTTGTCTGCCTTTGAATATATTCCACAATTGCCTCATCAGCAGGCATCTCATCAAGGAATATATTTTTAGGCGGCATTTCGCGGGAATAAAACTGCAGCAGAAAGCTGTTCCGTACTTCGTTTGCATCGGTTTCGCCAAAGAAAACGTGTTCTTTTTTATCCACAAGTCTGCCGCCGCGGTAGCGAAGAACACTTACCACACTGTTGCTGCCGCCACAGGCAACAGCGATAAAGTCGTGGTTCTGCAAAGCCTTGTCCACAACATTCTGTCCCTGGGCAAGCTTGTTAATTGCAATAATCTGGTCGCGCAGTACCGCAGCCTTTTCAAAGTCCAGATTTTCGCTGGCTTCTTCCATACTTTTTGTAAGGCTGTCAATTATTTTATCGGTATCCTGACTGATAAATTTTGTGGCGTTGGCAATTATTTCGTTGTAATCTGCCTTGCTTATTCTGCCCGTACACAGCCCCATACATTTTTTGATGTGATAGTTGAGGCAGGGACGTTCCTTGCCAAAATCACGTGGAAACTGCCTTGTACAGGTTGGCAGCTTAAATATCTGCTGTGTGGTTGCAACCATCTCTCTGACAGCAAAGCTGGACATATACGGCCCTAAAAATTTGCCGCTTTCATCCTGCTGAAATTCAGCGGTGATTCTTGGATAATCTTCCTTTGAAATTTTGATAAAGTTGTATCCTTTGTCATCTTTGAGAAGAATGTTGTATTTAGGAGAGTGCTGTTTTATAAGACTGCATTCCAAAGTGAGCGCCTCAAACTCGCTGTTTGTGACAATAACATCAAAGGTGAAGGCATTCTCCACCATTTTTGTCACCTTCGCATCGTGTACGGCACCCGGTTTAAAATATTGACTTACACGGTTTGTCAGCCTTTTTGCCTTGCCGATATATATAATCTCATCATCCTTGTTGCGTATGATATATACACCCGGCAGCTTTGGCAGACTTTTCGCCTTGCGGAAAAGTTCCTGTTTTGTCATATCTCTCCTGAATTAAAAAAACACCGCCCTTATCAAAAAAGGCGGTGTGTGTGTCAAAAATTAGTCAGCAAAACCGGAATTTACAAGTTTTACCAATGCTTCAACTGCAGCTTCTTCATCCTGACCGTCAGCAATAACACGGATTGTTGTGCCGCCTACGATACCAAGGGACAAAACGCCAAGAAGGGATTTTGCGTTAACTCTTCTTTCTTCTTTTTCTACCCAGATAGAAGATTTGAATTCGTTAGCTTTCTGAATAAAGAATGTTGCAGGACGAGCATGCAAACCAACCTGATTTTCTACTGTTACGTCTTTATAGAACATTGTAATATCTCCTCATAAAATAGTGCTTTTTTAAGCTATAACTGATATGTGTATATAATATAATAATTAGTATAATTAGTCAACAAAATTACATCAAAATTTATGTTATTCACATAGTTTTAATCAAGGTTTTAACAAATATTTGTGCAAGTTGACTATGAGTTTTCAACATAGTTGTTAACAATACATAACTACTTTTTCTTTGCCTTTTTCTGTGGCAAAGGGTTGTGTTCAATATATTTTTCATATAAATCCGGACGTTTCACCTTTGTGCGCTGCAGACTGTCATTAAAACGGTATTCCTTTATGTTTTTTTCATGTCCGCTAAGCAGCACATCCGGCACTTTTCTGCCCTTCCATTCATACGGGCGGGTATACTGTGCGTGTTCCAGCAACCCGTTGTAATGGCTTTCTTCCATAAACCCTTCACTGCTTTTAAGCACTCCCTCGCACATACGGCACACTGCATCGGTAATAACCAGTGCAGGCAGTTCGCCGCCTGTAAGCACAAAGTCACCTATAGAAACTTCCATGTCGGCAATTTCTTCAATCACACGTTCATCAATGCCTTCGTAGTGGCCGCACACGATGGTGATGTTTTCCTTTTTGCTCAGCTCTATGGCAAGCTGCTGGTCAAAAACCCTGCCTGCCGCTGTGGTGAATATAACAAAAGGTTTTGATGAACATTCTGCCTCGATAGCCTTGCAGCAGTCGTAAACAGGCTGTGTCTGCATAACCATACCATGACCGCCGCCATAAGGAGTATCGTCCACATTTCTGTGTTTATTCTCGGTATAATCCCTGATATTGAAAACCTGCACATCAATTTTGCCTGCCGCCTTTGCACGGCCTATGATGCTGGTATTTACCACAGTTTCGCACATTTCGGGAAAAAGAGTAGCAATATTAATCCTCACTGAACATACCCTCAATCACTTTTATTCTGATTTCTTTCTTGTCGATATCCGTATTTACAAGAAATTCGTCAACTGCAGGAAACATATATTCCTTGCCGTCTTCCCCTTCAATTGTATAGACATCGCTTGCACCAAAATTGTCAACCGCTTTTACAACACCCACTGCTTTGTCTGTTGCATCGTCAACAACAGTGCAGCCTATAAGGTCTTCGATAAAATATGTGCCTTCTTCCAGCTCGATTTCATCTCTGTCAAGGTTGATAACCTTTCCTATAAGTTCTCTCGCCTGTTCAACTGTGTCGATGCCCTCGAATTTGATAAGCACCATATTTTTGTGACAGCGCACTTCCTCGGCATCAAAAGCCTTGTAGTGCATTTTGTTTACCTTTATATAAAAGCGGTCAAATTCTTCCAGAAATTCAGGATAATCAGCCCAAGGATAAACCTTAACCTCACCTTTAATGCCGTGAACGGAAACAATTTCGCCTGTTTCGATATAGTTCATAATATTTTACCCCGTTAAATACAATATATTAACCATTAACTATATCAGTATACCATTTACCACTGTATTTTTGCAATATTTTAAGCAACTTATTCATTATATACACATAGACTATAGTATGAACCACCTTGAAACAAGGTGCAAACTATCAAAGGAGATTTTGCGCATTGGAAAGATTTTACCACGGAACAAACAACTGCGACAGATGTGAAGACAGAGGCTACAGCGACGATTATTACAACAGCTTTGACAATTACGGTGAAGATTTTGCAAACTACTATACATCTGCAAACAACAATGCAGGATATGGCAACAGCGGCGGTAATGTCAACGTCAACAACAATGGCAGCGGCGGCAACAGCAGATGCAGCATCACAAACACTGCGACAGCCCAGGGCTATATTGCAGGCACAGCAACCACAGACCACAGCATTGTTACAGGAGAAGACAGCATCACACTTGGCTGCATTATGGCTGACATAGAAAAAACCGCCGACCTTGAAACAGCTTCAGCCGGCGACCGCATAAAGTATACCATCACCTTCCGCAATATGTCGGACAGAGATATGTACAATGTAAAAATCACCGACCAGCTGCCGCGTTATCTTGATGTTATCGCAACAAGCATAACCCCATTTCCACAGCAGGGCGAAAACCTTGAAACAGGTGTAACCCTTGGACGTGTACCTGCAGGTGCAAGCAGAACCCTTGTTTTCTCCGCAACAGTGACAAACGATGTAAGTGAAGACATTGTAAACCGCGCATTCGCGGATTTCAATTTCCGTGACAGCGACGGACGTGAACAGTCTGCTTCCACACCTATTACCAGTGTGACCACAACTGTGGAAAACACAGGTATAACAGTGGAAAAAACCGCCAACAAAAACTATGTCACATCAAACGGTGAAGTGGTTGAATTTACCATAAAGGTTACAAACAACTCCTCCCGTGGTGTCAGCGACCTTGTTGTAACCGACAACCTGCCCGACAAACTTAGATATGTGGAAAACAGCACCTCCATTAACGGTGCAAACCCTATTAATGCTGACCCTGCTGACGGCATTTATATCGGAAACCTGAGAAGCGGCGCAGCTGTAACGGTAAAATTCAATGTAACAGTAAATATCTAAAATAAAGGGGTTTTTATGAAAACGATTGTCAATACTGCCTGCGCATATTTCAGCATAAACGGCACAAACAGATACTCTCTGAGCAATAATTCCATACTGCATATTCTGGTTTGCCACCGTTTTGTGCAGGGTGAAGTTGTCTGTGCTCCGGCCTGCCGCAGCTGGCAGATTGATATTGTGCAGAAAAACAGCGGCCATATTGTTTTTTCTCTGGGCGGCTGCAAAAACAAAGGTTTCAGCTTTGAACCAGACACATCGTTTGAGTATAAACTGATTTTTACCGCAGACAAAAACAGCACCCTGCGGCTGTACAACACACCAGGATGTGTAACTGATATTATACAGAATCTGACAGTTTAGAATATTGCCAGGTAAAAACACAAAAACGGTTTGAGCCGATAGCTCAAACCGTTTTTTACTGTAATAACGATATTATGAATATATTATTCAGTCACCGACAATACTGCTGCATTTGTTGCAATGCTGCTTCCGTATCTGTCCGTTACAACGCAGCGGTAAAGACGTCCGTCCTTGGATTCTGTTGCCGCAACAGAAAGTGTTTTTGTCCTATAGCCGCTTCCTGCAACGGTGTTGTTTCTCCAGCTTTCGCCGCCGTTGCTGCTGAACTGCCACTGATATTTAAGTCCGTCACCTGCAGCACCTACAGTAAATTTTACTGTGCTGCCTGCAGCAGCTGTAATATTCTTTGGCTGTGCCGTAATTTTAAGCGATACCTTTACTGTAAGCCTTGCCGCATCAGTATAAATCTTATCGCCGTATTCGTCAATTACAGCACAACGGTAAAGACGTCCGTCCTTGGATGCTGTTGCTGCAACAGAAAGTGTTTTTGTCTTATAGCCGCTTCCTGCAACGGTGTTGTTAATCCAGCTTTTACCGCCGTTGCTGCTGAACTGCCACTGATATTTAAGTCCGTCACCTGCAGCACCTACAGTAAATTTTACTGTGCTGCCTGCAGCAGCTGCAATATTCTTTGGCTGTGCTGTAATTTCAAGCATTTTTCTTACATTCATCAAAGCTGCATCAGTATAAGCTTTATTTCCGTATTTATCTGTTAAAACACACCGGTAAAGGCGTCCGTCCTTGGATTCTGTTGCCGCAACAGAAAGTGTTTTTGTCCTATAACCGCTTCCTGTTACTGTGTTGTTAATCCAGCTTTTACCGCCATTGCTGCTGAACTGCCACTGATATTTAAGTCCGTCACCTGCAGCACCTACAGTAAATTTTATTGTATTGCCTTCATAAGTTACAACGTTCTTTGGCTGTGATGTGACTTTAAGCGGTGTTTTAATTATAAGTTTTGCCGTATCGGATATAATTGTGTTGTCATATATATCTGTTACAACGCATCGATAACTTCTTCCCGATTTTGATGCATCAGTTTCAACCGACAATGTATCTGTTCTGTATCCGCTTCCTGTTACTGTGTTGTTTTTCCAGTTTTTTCCATCTGTGCTGAACTGCCACTGATATTTAAGTCCGTCACCTGCAACTTTTACTGCAAAAGTCACATTATCTCCTGCTGCAGCTGTAATATCTGCGGGCTGGCCTGTAAATGCAACAGGTACACTTTCAATCAGTTTTATCTGATATCCCAGACTGCTTTTGTCAAAATTTTTCCATTTTGCATTGTTGGAAGGATAGTAAAAAATATCACCACAGGCATAGAATACACCTTCTCCCAATACAGGCGGGTCACCGAGAAATGCTGTTTCTGTCAGACCGTAGCACCATCCGAATGCTCGGTCACCTATCTGTTCAACAGTTGACGGCAGAACAAGCTGTGTGATTTTGCTACAGTGTGAGAATGCATCGGCGCGTATATGTGTTGTTCCCTCAGGAATAACAAGTTTTGTAATTTTCTCGCCGTTAAGCCATAAAGTTTTCTCTCCCGCACCCCACATAACAGTTGAATTTTTGGCTGTCATATCTATATCAAGCCAGGCTTTCAGGTCTTCTATATACACATTTTTTACCGAATCACACGCATAGAAAGCTTCTTCCTCTACTTTTTCAAGTGAGGTAGGAACGGTAATATCCTCTATTGACGGACATATATAAAATGCTCTGTCCCCGATTGTTTTAACACCTTCGGGAATTACAAGAGATTTGATTTTTATGCACCATGCAAATATATCGGCTGGAATTTCTGTAAAGCCTTGCGGAATAACAAGTTCGGTAACCTCACTGCCGTTCAGCTTCAACGTTTTGCCTGTTTCGCTTGCAAGCAGCGGGTTGGCGGTTGTATTGCCAAATTCGGTTTTCATCCACGTGCTGATATCTGCCAGTTCAACCGTGTCAATCGGACATTCTGAAAACGCCGCCGAATCTATATAGGTGAGTGTGGAAGGCAAAGATACCGACTGCAGATTGTAACATTCTGCAAATGCGAACATACCGATTGATTCTACACCTTCACCTATTGTTACCGAAGTAATGTCAGGGCAGTAACGGAAGGACCACGCTGCGATATACTCTGTACCGTCAGGGATAACAGCTTCTGTAACAAGTTCTCCGTTAAGATACAGCTGTTTTGAAGGCGGTGCTTCTTCCACCGGGTCGGAAGCATCCCAAACAAAACCAAGCTGTGCCCACATCTTCATATCTGTAATATTGGCACGGCACAGATTGCCGGACATAGTAAATGCCAGTCCCTGAGCTTCTTTAAGTGTTGACGGCAGTGTAACCTGGGTAAGATTAGGACAGGCTGCAAAAGCATAACGGCCTATTGATGTAATACCTTCACCAATAACCACTGCCTTGATATCTTCGCGGTATTTACTCCATGGAACATCTTCCAAGTCGCCATAGCCCGGTATGATACCATTGCCGGTTATTGTAATTGTTCCCTGAATATCCAATGACCATTCAATGCCATCTGCAAATACACCACCGGTGGCAGTGCCCGCAGACGAAGGCATTGATGCAGAAACCTGCACTGTCGCAGATGATACTGCAAAACACAAAACAGCTGCCAGCATAAGCATAAATCTTTTCATATCACAACCTCCTTTTACACCTGTTTTCAATTTAATCTTATCACGGTAAAAAACAACTTGCAATAAAAATATACCGTTAAAGCTTTTTGTCACCGGCGCTCTGCCGCATATAAAAAACCGGACTGTGATAAAACCACAGTCCGGTTTGATTTTTTCCAACTCTTACAGCCTCAGCTGCAAAGTTTATATTTTTAGTCTATTTCAACAGCTACTTTTTCGCCTGCGCGTGTTGCTGCAGCTCTCATAACTGTGCGGATAGCTTTTGCAATTCTACCCTGTTTACCGATAACTCTGCCCATATCTTCCGGTGCAACTGAAAGATGGAACACAATTGTACCGTCTTCGCTTTTTTCACCGCCAGTAACGGATACAGCATCTTTGTTTTCAACAAGGCCTCTTGCAATGTTAAGCAATAATTGTTCCATTGCAGCCACCGTCAATTAGATGATGTTGCTTTTTTTCAAAAGAACTTTAACTGTATCTGTTGGCTGAGCACCTGTAGCGATCCATTTTTTAGCTTTTTCTGCATCGATAGAGATTGCTGCTGGTTCTTTAGTTGGGTCATATGTGCCGATTTCTTCGATGAATCTGCCATCACGTGGGAATCTGGAATCTGCAACTACTACTCTGTAGAAAGGTGCTTTTTTTGCGCCCATACGGCGAAGTCTGATTTTTACTGCCATTTTGAATTTCCTCCAAATGAATATGAATATAATTTTTTATTTTTTAATTGGTATATATTAACTGCTTTACAGATAATATTAAGTTTACATGCCTCGCATCATTCTTGCAAAGGCTTTTGGGTTTTTGGTAACCTGTTTCATCATCTTCTGCATCTGTTCAAACTGTTTGAGCAGTTTGTTTACTTCAGGAACTGTTGTGCCGGAACCTGCTGCGATGCGGCGTTTGCGCTTAGGGTCGATGATGGAAGGTTTTGCACGTTCTGCCTTTGTCATGGAATTGATGATAGCTTCGGTGCGTTTAAGTTCCTTTTCTGCGCGTTCTTCATCTTCTGTTTTGATGCTGCCTGCGCCAGGAATCATGGAAAGCATACTGCTGATGCCACCCATTTTGTTAACCTGTTTAAGCTGTTCCAGCATATCGTTCATATCGAACTTGTTGCTTTTCATTCGTTCAACAAGATCCTTGCTGGATTCAGCATCGGTTACTTCGCTTGCCTTTTCGATAAGGGAGAGCACGTCACCCATACCGAGAATTCGGCTTGCCATACGGTCAGGGTGGAAAAGCTCAAGGTCATCAAGTTTTTCGCCTGTACCGATAAATTTGATTGGCTTGCCTGTAACAGCCTTTACACTGAGTGCAGAACCGCCTCGTGTGTCACCGTCCAGTTTTGTAACGATTACACCGTCAAGACCGATTGTTTCGTTAAACTGTTTTGCAACATTAACTGCGTCCTGACCTGCCATTGCGTCGATAACCAGAAGTGTTTCGGTTACGTCGATGGTGTTTTTGATTTCGGTAAGCTCTGCCATCAGCTGTTCGTCGATATGAAGACGACCTGCTGTGTCCAGAATGAGAATATCGTTGCCATAGTCTCTTGCGTGATTGTAAGCTTTTTTTGCAATAACCGCAGGGTCTGTTTTGCCCATCTGGAAAACAGGTGCGCCTGCCTGAGCCGCAACAATTTCCAGCTGTTCGATAGCTGCCGGACGATAGATGTCCAACGCAGCAATCATTGGTCTGTGACCCTGTTTGAGGTACATCTTTGCAAGTTTTGCACAGTGTGTTGTTTTACCTGCACCCTGCAGACCGCACATCATAATAACTGTAGGGCCTTTGTTTGCAAATTTTATACGCTGGTTCTGGCTGCCCATAAGAGCTGTAAGCTCTTCGTTTACAATCTTGATAACCTGCTGTGCCGGTGTAAGGCTTGCCATAACTTCGGCGCCCATTGCACGTTCGGTTACCGTGTTGATAAAGTTCTTTGCAACAACAATGTTAACGTCCGCCTCAAGAAGAGCTATACGAACTTCCCTCATTGCAAGTTTTATGTCCTGCTCGGTAAGTTTACCTTTGCTTTTAAGCTTTTTAAAAGCACTGCCAAGTTTCTGGCTTAAACTTTCAAATGCCATTTAGCCCTCCTGTTCTGCCAATGAATCGATAATGCGCATAATATCTGTTGCAGATTTATGGATTTCGTCGTTGGTTGTGTAAGATGCGGAATTGTAGAAGGCGATATTCTGTGCCAGTGTTTTGATTTTGTCGATACCGTCCATAAGGCTGCGGTATTTATCAGCAAAACCAACCTGTTCTTCCAGTTCAAGCAGCACGCTTTCGCCGCGCTTGATGGAGTCGCGTACACCCTGACGTGTGATACCAAAGTTGTCCGCAATTTCGGACAGGGAAAGGTCCATATTATAATACTGCTGCATCATATCTCTCTGCTTTTCTGTAAGCACGTTGCCGTAAAAGTCCAGCAGATAGGACATTTCCAGATTCTTTGACATCTCTTCGCCTCCTTCGTGTAAAGTTTTTATGCTTTACAAGCCTATATTATTATAGGGTAAACACCCCCATTTGTCAACACTTTTTATGTTATTTTGCATAAAAAAACATAAATTTTTTTTACGTTTCAAAATGTGACACCTGCGCCGCAAAAAACTATTTCTGCCATACTCAAATGTAACTTGCTCACCGTTATATCTGTTGACTTGTATGCAAAAAAATTATATAATTTATCTGCAGATACCCCCAGGGGGTGTAGGTATAAAGGAGTGATTTTTATGATGGCCGACAAGGCAAAGATATTGCGTCTGCTTAAAACCGCACGAGGTCAGATTGACGGTATAATAAAAATGGTGGAAGACGACAGGTACTGCATAGATATTTCAAATCAGCTTATGGCTTCCCAGGCTGTGCTTAACACTGCAAACAAAGAGGTGCTCAGCGCACACCTCAAGCACTGTGTAAACAATGCCGCAAACGGCGAAGAAAGAGATTCCAAAATAGACGAATTTATTAAAACAATCAGTAAAGTTTTATAGAAAGGAAAATTTATGGAACAGAAATTTACTGTCACCGGTATGACCTGTTCTGCCTGCTCCAGCAAGGTGGAACGTGAGGTCGGCAAAATGAACGGTATAAACAAAGTAACTGTAAATCTGCTGACCAACAGTATGCAGGTAGATTTTGACGATAATATTACAAACAACAGCGAAATTATCAAAACTGTTATAAAGGCAGGATATGATGCTGCTGTTACGGGAGCAAACATCTCCAATTCCACAGACAGCTTTACGCCGCCGAAAAGACTGGGTGAAAACAAAGAAGAACTTGATGCCTTTAAAAAGCGCATTATCATAAGTTTTGGGTTTCTTATCCCCCTTATGTATGTATCAATGGGCAGTATGCTTGGTGCTCCTCTGCCATTCTTTCTGACAGGCACAGAAAACGCCATAGCTTTTGCTTTTACACAATTTTTGCTGTGTATTCCCGTGCTGATGGTAAACCACAAATATTTCAGCAAAGGTTTCGGTGCACTTATGCACCGCAGCCCGAATATGGACAGCCTTATTGCTGTAGGTTCTGCTGCGGGGCTTGTATACGGCATTTTTGCAATCTACCGCATGAGCTATGCCCTTGGTATCGGCGATATGGCAACGGTGCACAAGCATCATATGGATTTGTATTTTGAATCCTCTGCAATGATACTTGCCCTTATAAACCTTGGCAAATTTCTTGAAGCAAAAAGCAAGGGCAAAACCAGCGAGGCCCTTAACAAGCTTATTGACCTTGCACCAAAAACCGCATTTGTGGAAAGAAACGGCAATATTGTTGAAATACCTGCCGAACAGGTTGTTTCAGGTGATATCTGCGTTGTAAAACCCGGCAGCAGCATCCCTGCCGACGGCGTTGTTATTGAAGGCGAAACCCATATTGACGAAGCCGCTATTACAGGAGAAAGCATTCCTGTTTTCAAGGAAACCGGTTCTTCTGTTATTGCCGCAACCATAAACAGAGAAGGCTTTATCAAGGTTAAAGCCACAAAGGTTGGCAGTGATACCACCTTCAGCCAGATTATCGCTCTTGTGGAAAACGCATCCTCCACCAAAGCACCTATCGCCAAACTTGCCGATAAAATAGCAGGTGTGTTTGTGCCGATAGTTATGACAATAGCTCTTGTCACCGCTGTTGTGTGGGTTATACTTGGCCACAGCTTTGAGTTTGCACTTTCCAATGCAATAAGTGTGCTTGTTATAAGCTGTCCGTGTGCTTTAGGCCTTGCAACACCTGTGGCGATTATGGTTGGCACAGGCAAAGGTGCAGAAAACGGCATTCTGATTAAAGACGGAGAAGCCCTTGAAACCGCCCACAAGGTGCAGACGGTTGTTCTGGACAAAACAGGCA
Organism: Oscillospiraceae bacterium; assembly: GCA_017505635.1. Taxonomy (GTDB): domain Bacteria; phylum Bacillota; class Clostridia; order Oscillospirales; family Ruminococcaceae; genus RGIG3102. The sequence continues at coordinate 65,471 of JAFVOU010000046.1, forward strand.
CAATTACAGAGGGCAAACCAAAGGTTACCGATATTTATCCAACAGAAACCGACAAAAACACTCTTTTGCAGATTGCAGCAAGCATAGAAGCCAAAAGCGAACATCCATTGGCTGCTGCCGTATGTGAAGAAGCACAGAACAAAAAACTTGAACTGCTTGAAACAGACAGCTTTGAAGCTGTATCGGGCAAGGGTATAACAGCAAAAATTGCAGATGACAGTTATCTTGCAGGCAATATGCGTTTTATGAACGAAAACAATATTGATATTTCCTCTGTTGCCGCTGTTACCGACAACTTTGCAGATGAAGGCAAAACACCGCTCATCTTTGCAAAAAACAACACAGCAATTGGTGTTATCGCAGTGGCTGATACCATTAAAACAAACAGCAGGGAAGCAATAAAAGACTTAACTGATATGGGCATTGATGTTATAATGCTTACAGGTGACAACGAAAAAACCGCAAAAGGCATAGGCAAAGACCTTGCTGTAAGCCGCATTATCGCCGAAGTTCTGCCTCAGGATAAGGAAAAGGTTATAAGCGACCTGCAGAAAGGCGGAAGAACTGTTGCCATGGTAGGTGACGGTATAAATGATGCCCCTGCACTTGTGCGTGCCGATGTTGGCATGGCAATAGGCAACGGCACAGACGTTGCAATCGAAAGTGCCGATATTATTCTTATGCACAATGACCTGTACAGCGTTGTCACAGCAATAAAGCTGAGCAAAGCTGTTATAAAAAACATCAAACAGAATCTGTTCTGGGCATTTTTCTACAACTGCCTTGGCATTCCGCTGGCAGCAGGTGTGTTCTATCTCAGCTTTGGCTGGCAGCTTAACCCTATGTTCGGTGCCGCCGCAATGAGCTGCAGCAGTCTGTTTGTTGTTACCAATGCTCTCAGATTAAAATATTTCCAGACCAAAAATCTGAAAGATATTAAAACAAACGAAGAAATCAAAAAAGAAAAGGAGATTATAAAAATGACAACACTTAAAGTAAACGGTATGATGTGCCCTATGTGCAAAAAACACGTTGAAGAAGCTCTCAACGCTTTTGAAGGCGTTGTTGCAGAAGTTAACCTCGAAGCTAAAGAAGCAAAGGTTAACCACCCTGACACAATTACAGCACAGGAACTTGCAGATGCTGTTACAAAAGCAGGTTACGAAGTTGTAGGTATTGAATAACAGAATATATTTAAACTTATAAGGCTCCATTTTCAGATGGGTGTCCGTATAACAGTTAATGGAGCTCATCGGTATTGATGCGCTCCATTTTTCTTGTTCATAAATTCGATTGCAGAAAGGTGTATATAGTACACTCTTTTGTATGTTTGGCAAATTGAGATTTATTCTGTCAATGCCTTTTTGGTTTCAGCCATATCATGTTCAATCAACGGACGCATACTATCCTTATATTTTGATAAATCAGCCCTGTTAAAACATTCTATTATTTTGGGTATGTATTGTGGCTTTGCCTTTCCAACCTGCACCAATGACTTTATGCACTGTCTGGCTGTAATCGGTTTTTCATCTGTAACATGGGCAAGATAATCATCAAAAATCGAATCAAAATAATTTTCCTTGTCCCATTGTGCATTGACTGCAAGAATATTCAATACACGATTTCTTACATATGACTTTGGATGATTAAGCAATGATGCAAAAGTGTTGAAATACTCATACCATACATCAGTGTCTTGACTTTCGGAGATGATTTTATCAGCAAAGATAAATGCATCTTTATCATCTTTTGCTGTTAATCTTAAAATTATTTCATGCACAGAAACACACCTCCAAATTCTTATTTATCTATTTCAAAATTCAAATTTATCTAATTGACTATATTATACCACATCAGCAATATGCACACAACAAAAGGCACATCGGATTGATGTGCCTTTAACTGTTTTATGACTACCGCCGTTATCAGAGAGACTTTGATTAATTTTATCTGATTATTCAATTTCTTCAAAAACTTCTGCGCCAAGCTGACAGATTGGACAGATAAAGTCTTCCGGAAGTTCTGCACCTTCGTAGATATAACCGCATACAGAGCATTCAAAACGTCTTGTTTCGCCTTTAGGTTCTTCTTCTGTTTCTTCTGCCGCACCTGTGCAGAGTTCCTTTGCCAGTGCTTTAAGCTGTGCTGTGCTTTCGTCATTGAGCGCAGACATAATTTTTACTGTGTTTTCAGCAAATGTAATATCCTTGCTCTTTTCGAACATAGATTTCATAATTTTTGTTGCTACAGGTGCCCAGCTGCCGTTTTCCATAAATGCAACTGTGCGGTTGGAGAAGCTGCGTTCTGTAAGATGGTCGATAAACTGACGCATAAACGGGAAGATATCTGCATTGTAGGTTGTTGTTGCCAGTACAAGCTTGGAATAACGGAATGCGTCTTCCACAGCTTCTGCCCAGTCGCAGCGTGCAAGGTCGTTGATAACAACCTTTTCGCAGCCGTTTGCCTTTAATTCTTCGGCAAGCTGCATAACTGCCTTTTTTGTGTTGCCGTAGATGGATGTATAAGCAATAACCACGCCTTCTTCCTCTGGTCTGTAGCTGGACCAGATATCGTAAAGGTTGATATAATAGCTAAGATTTTCTGTAAGTACAGGTCCGTGGAGTGCACAGATTTTTTCTATGTCAAGCTTTGCAGCCTTTCTCAGCACTGCCTGTACCTGTGAACCGTATTTGCCAACGATACCGATGTAGTATCTGCGGGCTTCGCATGCCCAGTCTTCTTCCACGTCAAGTGCACCGAATTTGCCGAATGCGTCTGCAGAGAACAAAACCTTGTCTGTGCTGTCATAGGTCATGATAACTTCAGGCCAGTGCACCATTGGTGCTGTGATAAAGTTAAGTTCGTGTCTGCCAAGAGAAAGTCTGCTGCCTTCGTTTACAACAACCTGTTTTTCAGCAAAATCTGTGCCGAAAAAGTTTTTCATCATTGCAAAAGCCTTGGAGGAAGCCACTATCTTTGCTTCAGGATATGCTTTTGCAAAATCAAAAATGCTTGCAGAATGGTCAGGTTCCATATGCTGAACAACAAGATAGTCAAGCTTTCTGCCGTCAAGCTGTGCAGCGATATTGTCCAGCCATTCCTGTGTAAAGTTGCCGTCCACAGAATCCATAACTGCTGTTTTTTCGTCCATAATTATATAAGAGTTGTATGCCATACCGTTTGGTACAACATACTGACCTTCAAAAAGGTCAATTTCGTGGTCGTTAACACCAATATATCTGATATCGTCTGTAATATACATTTTTATCTCCTCGCTATGTTTCTTTGCCATTTATATCCAGTTGATATAATTTTAACATATCAATTATATCATTCAATTGATTTTATGTCCATATTATAATATAATTTAATTATAAAATACGTTGTTTTTACAACGGAGGTTTTTTATGAAAGAATATATTCCTATTATAAAAATGTCCCGTATATTTGCGGATATACAGGAGCAGGAAATAGAACCTATGCTCTCCTGCCTGCAGGCAAAGGTTATCCATTATAAAAAAGGAGATTACATATTCCGTCAGGGGCAGTATATCCACAGCATTGCCCTGCTGATTGACGGACGCGTTCACATTCAGCAGGACGATTACTGGGGCAACCGCAGCATTATAAATATAATACACAAAGGTGAAATGTTCGGCGAATCCTATGCCATGCAGCAGGATGAAGTATTTTTAAACGATGTGGTTGCAGTGGAAAACAGTACCGTTATGTTTTTTGACATAAACCGCATGCTCACAACCTGTTCTTCTGCCTGCAGTTTCCACTCAAAGGTTATACAGAATATGTTTATGGTAATATCCCTCAAAAACCGCCACCTTGTGCAGAAACTGGGGCATATGTCCCGCCGCAGCACAAGGGAAAAACTTATCAGCTATCTGTCGGAAGAAGCAAAACGCAACGGAAACAGCAGTTTTTCCATTCCCTTTAACCGGCAGCAGCTTGCAGACTATCTTTCTGTGGACCGCAGTGCAATGTCCAATGAGCTTTGCAAAATGCGGGATGAAGGACTGCTTTATTTCAGCAAAAACAATTTTACACTATTGGACAGCTATAATCATTGAGAGGTGATTTTATGATAGATAAAAAAGAATTTTTGTCCCTTTGCAATACAACCGAAGCCGAACTTGAAAAAAACGGTATTTTATGGAACGAGCTTGAAAAAACAGGCGCAGTATATGACAGTATCAACGACACACTGCACGGTATAAGCAAGGATTTTATCGACGAATATCTGTATGATATCGAAAAGGCCGGCATACACTCCTACCGATACCGCATAAAGGATACCGGTCATCTTCTGGAAAAAATTATCCGCAAAAAAAGAGAAAACCCTGCAAAATTTGAGGACCTTGACCACACAAATTTCCACAAATTCATCACCGACCTTATCGGCATACGGGTGTTTTTTCTGTACCGTGAAGACTGGGTACATTTTCACAGATATATAACCTCCATATTTGAAAACAACCCTGAATTGTATGTGGTGGACCGTCTTGAAGATTTTGACGACAACCCTGACCACTATTACATCGCCGAGAAACCAAAGGTATACAAACGTTCCGGCGATACAAGAATTTACGATTCCAAGGAAATTGACATTATCGCAGGCGGTGTTTACCGTTCACTGCATTACATCATCAAATACAAGGGCTACTACATCGAAGTCCAGGGCAGAACACTTTTTGAAGAAGGCTGGAGCGAAATTGACCACGATATTGTGTACCCTTATCACAAGGATGACGAGATGCTTACAGATTTTTCCAAACTTTTAAGCCGTCTTACAGGTATGGCAGACGAAATGAGCAGCTATTTCAGACGAATAAAGAATTCCGTTGAAGAAGATAACAGCAAACAATAAAATAAGCACAAAAAATGCCGGACTGAATGTCCGGCATTTTTATTTATTTGCATTTAAATTATCTGCTGATTAAAGGAATACATATTTGAGTACAAAAAGTACTGCAAGGATGTATATAAGTGGTTTAACTTCTTTTGCTTTGCCTGTAAATGCTTTAAGCACTACATAGGAGATAACACCAAGGCAGATACCTTCGGAAATGCTGTAGAACAGTGGCATTGCGAGGATGCACAGATATGCAGGGATTGCTTCAACAAGGTTTTCACCGTCAAATCTGATTTCCACAACTGTTTCGAACATAAGGAAGCCTACAAAGATAAGTGCAGGTGCTGTTGCAAAAGACGGAATGGATGTAAACAGCGGTGAAAACAAGGTAGCAAGCAGGAACAGCACACCTGTTGTAAGTGCTGTAAGACCTGTGCGGCCGCCTGCTGCAACACCTGCAGAGGATTCCACAAAGGTTGTAACTGTGGATGTACCAAGCACTGCGCCTGCACTTGTTGCAATTGCATCAGAGATAAGTGCAGGTTTTACATTTGGCAGATGACCTTCTTCGTCCAGCATGTCCGCTTTTGTTGCAACACCGATAAGTGTGCCCAGTGTATCAAAAAGGTCAACAAACAGGAATGAGAACACAACAACGACAAAGTTGAAGATACCTACTGCGCTGAAATCAATTTTGAAACACTGGCCAAAGGTTTTGCCAAGTGCAGAGAAATCAGCACTCATAATACCTGCAGGCAGAAGGCTGTATGCCCCCATTTCAGGATTTGGCACATAGATACCTGCAAACTGACATACAATGCCAAGACCCCAGGTTACAACGATACCAATAAGAATTGCACCTCTTACATTTTTGATATAGAGAATTGCTGTGATAAACAGACCGATAACTGCAAGCAGTGCACATATGCCTTTTGTGCTGAAATTTTCGGTAAAGTTTGTGATTGTTACAAGTGTTGAGGAGTCAACTGCAAGGCCGGCATTCTGCAGACCGATAAATGCGATAAACAGACCGATACCTACCGAAACACCTTTTTTGAGTGTAAGCGGAATTGCATTGAAGATTGCTTCGCGCACATTTGTAAGCGAAAGTACTATAAAGATAAGACCTTCCACAAATACTGCAAAAAGTGCTACCTGCCAGGATACGCCCTGACCAAGAACAACTGTATAGGCAAGATAAGCATTAAGCCCCATACCTGCAGAAAGTGCAAACGGCAGATTTGCCATAAACGCCATGCACAGTGTACCGATAAAGGATGCTATACAGGTTGCAATAAGCACTGCATTAGGGTCCATACCTGCATCACCGAGAATGCTTGGGTTAACCGCAAGAATATATGCCATTGTCATAAATGTGGTTATACCGGCAGCAATTTCAGTTTTTACAGTTGTATTGTTTTCTTTTAATCTGAAAAACTTTTCTAACATAATTTTTCCCTTCCTTTATTTTCTGATACGATTAAAACAATCATATGTACCGCATAAATTATACCACCAACCCGCTTTTATGTCCATAAACCAAAAAAATTATTCAATAACCGCAGCTGTGTATTTCAGCCTAAATTGACACAGAAATAACCAATAATGTATAATGCCTGCAGATATATAAATTTTGAAGGAGCTTGTTTTATGAATAATTTTACTTTTTATTCTCCTACCTTTTTTGTTTTCGGCAAAGACAGCGAAAATGACACCGGCAGCTATGTAAAACGCTTTGGAGGCAGCAAGGTGCTTATCCATTACGGCGGCGGCAGCGTTGTACGCAGCGGTCTGCTGGACAGGGTAAAATCCTCCCTTGAAAAAGAAGGGCTTGAATACATTGAACTTGGCGGTGCCCAGCCAAATCCACGCAGCGGCCTGGTTTATCAGGGCATAGAACTGTGCAAAAAAGAAAACGTTGACTTTGTGCTTGCAGTAGGCGGCGGCAGTGCAATCGACAGTGCAAAAGCAATTGCTGCAGGCGCTGTTTATGACGGCGATTTCTGGGATTTCTACTGCGGCAAATGGATTGACAGCGCTTTGCCTGTAGGTACTGTGCTTACAATCGCTGCAGCAGGCAGTGAAGGCAGCTGTTCTTCCGTTATAACAAACGAAGACGGTATGCTCAAACGCGGTGCAGACGGTGATGCTATCCGCCCTAAATTCAGCATTCTCAACCCTGCCCTTACACAGACACTTTCTCCATATCAGACAGCCTGCGGCATCACAGACATTATGGCACACCTGTACGAAAGATATCTGACCAACACAAAGGATGTTGAAGTGACAGACAGACTTATCGAAGCACTGCTGCTTACTATGGTGCACGAAGGTCCGCGTGTTATTGCTGACCCGGATAACTATGAAGCCCGTGCAAACATTATGTGGGCAGGTATGATGGCACACAACGACAGCTGCGGTGTGGGCAGAAGTCAGGACTGGTCCAGCCATCGCCTTGAACACGAGCTCAGTGCTGTTTACGACTGTGCTCACGGTGCAGGCCTTGCAGTTGTTATGCCTGCAGTATTTACCTATGTGATGAACCATGATGTAATGCGTTTTGCACAGGTTGCAACAAGGGTATGGGGCTGTCAGATGGACTTTGAACATCCCGAAGTTACCGCAAAAGCTGGCATCGAAGCATTCCGCAGTTTCCTTATCTCTATCGGCATGCCTAAAAACTTTGAAGAACTCGGTGCAAAGGAAGAAGATATTCCTGCTATGGTTCACACCCTTCTTGAAGTTAACAGCAACGGTACAGTCGGCGGTTTTGTACCTCTTGACAAGGAAGCCTGCACAGCTGTATATAAACTTATGGTTTAGTCAGGTCCGCAAAATAAATTTATATGCAAAAAGCCTTTTGAAGCTAAAAACTTCAAAAGCGGCATCCTTATAAGAAAACATAAATCCCCCTCAAAACACCTATCTGTGTTTTGAGGGGGACATTTTTGCACATTTACGCACAAAAAGTGCTGTTGCAAGGCAGAAATACGCAGCACTACTTTGTGTAATGCAAGTGTTGACAACGCAGTAACAGCCTTTTTGTGCTGTACACTGTGTTTGTGTTTTCTTGTCTGGAGGTCGCTAAAGGCTTTTGTTTTTTATGTAAATTGTACTGCCCTGGCATTATGCAGATTTTCAGCTTTTTTACAGCCCGTATCCCGCATTGAAAGCACTTATATTTATATCCACAGTTTTGGGCGGTACTGTGTTTTTTATCACATCATGCCACTGCTGCTGTGTAAAATCCATATGTTTTGCAGCAACACCAAGAACGATAAGGTTGAAAACCCTTGAATTGCCAAGTTTTTTTGCTTCTTCGGTGGCATTTACCGAAAAAACATTATACTCTTTTTCAAGATTTTCTATTATATCAACCGGATATTCAGCAGCGCCGATAACAACAGGCATAGGGTCTATACGCCAGTCGTTGACAATAAGTGCGCCGTCTTTTTTAAGAAAATGGGCATAGCGCAAGGCTTCCAGTTTTTCAAATGCAATAATGATATCTGCCTGACCTTCTTCAACAATAGGTTCGTGCACATTTTCACCGTAACGCACAAATGTAACAACACTGCCGCCGCGCTGTGCCATGCCGTGGACTTCTGACAGTTTTACGTCATATCCTGCTTCAATTGCAAGTCCTCCCAGTATACGGCTGGTTAAAAGGGTGCCCTGACCGCCTACACCCACAATCATAATGTTCTTTACAGCCATATTACCCCTCCTTAACCAGTTTTATTGCAGCTGTGTGGCACAAAGATTCACACAGACCACAGCCTGTACACATAGTATCATCAATTTTAACTGTGCCGTCAGCCTGCTTTGTTATTGCAGGACAGCCAGGTTTAAGACAAAGACCACAGCCTTTGCATTTTTCACTGTCCACAACACAGAAAGGCTTTTTGCCTTTTGTAAGAAGCACACAAGGAGCTTTTGTTATGATAACCGACACTTCTTCCTTCTGCTGTTCTTCCTTTATTGTTTTTTCCAGCAATGCTGTGTCAAAAGCATTTACTGTAACAACATTTTTTACACCGATTGCCCTGCACAGTGCCGGTATATCTATTGCATATGTGGCATCACCCATAAGTGTTTTGCCTGTTGCGGCATGGTCCTGATGGCCTGTCATGCCTGTTGTGGAGTTGTCAAGAATAAGCACTGTGCCCGTTGCATTGTTGTAAACCATATTCATAAGGCTGTTTATGCCTGTATGCATAAAGGTGGAGTCACCGATAACCGCAACCCAGTTTTTGATAAATTCTCTGCCTTTTGCCTTTTCCATACCGTGAAGACTGGATATGCTTGAACCCATACATACAGTGGTGTCCACCACCTGCAGCGGTGCAACCGCACCAAGAGTGTAACAGCCTATATCGCCTGCTGCGTGCATACCGAGTTTTTTAAGTGTATGATAAACACTGCGGTGAGGACAGCCCGGGCAAAGGATAGGCGGTCTGCCCGGAACCTGTGCAGGCTGTGCTGCATCCACATCTTCACCAAGAATTGCCTTGCGGATAATATTTGCGCTGTATTCGCCAAGCAGGGAGAATATTTCCTTGCCTGTTGCTTCGATACCCCAGGCTTTAACCTGCTGTTCGATAACAGGGTCAAGTTCTTCAACTATATACAGCTTGTCCACTTTTGATGCAAAATCGCAGATAAGCTGTTTTGGCAGAGGATTAACCATGCCAAGTTTTAAAACAGATGCATTCGGCAGTGCTTCTTTTACATACTGATAAGGAATGCCGCTGGTGATAACACCGATTGATGTATCCGCCATTTCCACCCTGTTTATCGCCATTGTATCTGCTGCCTGTGCAAGTTCGCTGTTGCGTTCTTCCACAACGACATGGCGCAGCTTTGCGTTGCCCGGCATCATTACGGTTTTGGCAATATTTTTAACATAAGGTTTGTCTGTATCGGTGCAAGGTTCGCACAGTTCCACAACACCTTGTGAATGTGCAAGTCTTGTTGTGATGCGCAGCACAACAGGGCGGTCATATTTTTCGCTTATTTCAAAGGCAAGCTTTGTGTATTCCTTTGCTTCAGCACTGTCGGAAGGCTCAAGAACAGGCAGTTTTGCCGCAAGGGCAACCATTCTTGTGTCCTGTTCATTCTGCGAACTGTAAAGCCCCGGGTCATCTGCCACAACAAATACAAGGCCGCCGTTTACACCTATGTAAGAAATGCTGTATACAGGGTCTGCCGCAACGTTGAAACCAACGTGTTTCATACATGCCATCGCACGGCTGCCTGCTATGGATGCACCAAGTGCAACCTCTGCCGCTACCTTTTCGTTTGGTGACCATTCGCAGTAAAGGCTATCCTTGTACTGTACAAGATATTCGCTTATTTCTGTGCTTGGTGTGCCGGGATATGCTGCCGAAACCTTTACTCCCGCTTCATACGCACCGCGGGCTATCGCTTCGTTGCCAAGCATTATAACTTTTTTCAACTGTGCCATATAGGTTTTCCTTTCACTTTTTATATGTATACACAATATCACTTAATTATATTAAAAAACATTGTTCAAATTCTTGCCATTTTTAGCCGAAGATATTGATTTTCATTAATTTTTCGTGGTATTTTATAATAAAATATATCATATTTATTCACATATGTAAATACAGGTTACTGTTTTGTCACAATTTTGTGAATATACATCCACAGAATGAAACATTTTTAAATATTTGTTTCGCACTGCACTTTTTTATCTGTAAAACAAAAAAGCAGGCAAGCCACCTGCTTTGAAAATTAATTTCTGTATAAAATAAAAAAGTCCTGACAACTAAGTCAGAACTTTTCTGGTGCGGATGACAAGACTTGAACTTGCACGATATTGCTACCACTAGCCCCTCAAGCTAGCGTGTCTGCCGATTCCACCACATCCGCAAACTTGTGCGCTCTCTTGAGCGCTCAATTATAATACCACAAGTTTTTACAGTTGTCAACACTTTTTTAAATATTTTCCTGAATTTCTGCAACAACATTTTTTTCTTCGATGCTGTATTCCGAAACATCACGCAGTTTGCGGTTGATTGCACGGGTACGCACACCAACAAGTTCGTCAAGGTCCTTGCTTGCCTGCTGCATTTTTCTCTGTGCACTGTCGATAAGACCTTCAAATTTTACAAACTCGGTTTTAACTTCGCCAAGAACTTTCCACACCTGACCGGAACTTTTCTGGATTGCAAGGGTTTTAAAGCCCATCTGCAGACTGTTGAGCAACGCCGCCATTGTGGTTGGCCCTGCAATATTGATTTTCTCTTTCTGCAGTTCCTCCACAAGGCCTTCGCGCACTACCTCTGCATAAAGACTTTCCAGCGGCAGAAACATAATTGCAAATTCGGTTGTGTTAGGCACATCGATATATTTTGAGCTGATGTCCTTTGCAAAGCCTTTTATACGTGTGCGCAGTTCCCTGCGGGCAAGGATAAGTTCTTCCCTATCACCGCTTTCGTAGGCATCCTGCAGTTTCTGATATGCATCAAGAGGGAACTTTGCATCTATAGGCAGATAAACACAGCCGTCGTCTGCTCCCGGAAGTTTAACTGCATATTCAACACGGTCCTTTGAATTTTTCTTTGTTGCAATATCTGCTTCGTACTGTTCGGGAGACAGTATTTCTTCAAGAATTGCGCCAAGCTGTACTTCACCGAAGATACCGCGTGTTTTAACGTTGGAAAGCACCTTGCGCAGGCTGTCAACACCTTCGCCCACCTTCTGCATTTCACCAAGGGATTTGTAAACCTGTTCAAGACGTTCGCTTACCAGTTTAAAGCTTTGGTTAAGGCGTTCTTCAAGAGTTTTCTGCAGCTTATCATCAACGGTCTGACGCATTTCGTCAAGTTTCTTTTCGTTGCTCTGCTGCATATCGCTCACTTTTTTCTCAAGGGTCTGACGCATTTCGGACAGTTTTTCCTCGTTCTGCTTCTGAAACACCGCAAATCTGTCATCAAGACCTTTTGCCATATCGTTTACTGTTTTGCGCAATGTTTCGATATTGTCCTGTGTGTTGCGGCTGAACTGTTCAAAACGGGCAGTTTCGCCCTGCTGTACTGTCAGCTGATGCTGTGCCTGCATTTTCTGCTGACGGTCCATAAAATCAAGGGTATTCTTCGAACTTTTATTGACATAATCTTCAATTTCGTTCTGCATAAAGATTATCTTGTTTTCCAGCTGCTGTGTGTTTGTCTTTTTAATCAGATTAAGCACCTGCAGAACAACAATCACAATCAGAAGTGCTATAATAATATAAATAAAAATATCGCTCATATTTACCTCTTTCGGTTTATGTAATACAATATAAACAGTATATCACATAATTATCACCAAAAAAAGTGATAATTCTGTTATGTCAAATTTTAACTCACAAGGAAGTTTATATATGAAAAATACAAAAAGAATTGCCCTTTGCGGCATGTTCGGTGCGCTGTCCGTAACCATAATGCTGCTTGGCTCTATTTTTCCCTTTGCAACCTATATGTATCCTGCCATTGCAGCCTTTTTTATTCTGCCAATCGTCTATGAATACAAAGAAAAAACAGGCTTTATGCTTTATCTTGTTGTAAGTATTTTAAGCGTGCTGCTTGTGGCAGAAAAAGAATTTGCCTTTATATACATTTTTATTTTTGGTCTGTACAGTGTGTTCAAGTTCCGTATGGACATAATAAAGCCCAAAATTGTACAGTATCTGCTCAAATCACTTTTCTGTCTGGTGATGACCGCTGTATGCTATGGTCTGCTGCTGTTTGTGTTTTCATCGCCTGTGCTTACTGAAGATTTTGGTGATTTTACTCTGTGGCTCGGCATCGCCTTTGCTGCACTGTTCACCGTTACATTTCTGCTGTTTGACTTTGCAAGCAGCAAAATGTTTATTCTTTACAGATACTATTTAAGACCAAAACTTATTAAAAAATAAAAACTGTCATTCTGAGCACAGCTAAGAATCTCTTCATTTCATAAAACCGAGAGATTCTTCGTCACATTCGTTTCTCAGAATGACATTTTAATTTTTACAGATATTTTATTTTATAAAAAGTTCCAGCAGAAGCACCACACCGCAGCAGGAAAACGCCACGCGGAAGATGTCCCAGCCAAGCCATGCAGTGATAACCCCCACTACCAGTGCTGCAAGGCCCGATACAGGGCTTTGTGTTGCGTGGATAATTGTAGGGAATGTCATAGCTGCAAGGGTTGCGTACGGCACATAATACAGAAATGATTTTATAAATCTGCTGTTAACCTGTTTTGAGAAAAGTGTAAGCGGAATAACACGTATTGCGTATGTAACTGCCGCCATTGTAAATATATAAGCATAGATACCCGGTGTCATTACTGTGCCTCCTCTTCGTCTTTATGCGGAAACAGCACAGCCGCTGCCGCCGAAACAACAATTGTAATAATGATTGTTTTTGTACCCTCTGCAACTGTTGCAAACAATGGCAGATAATAGCCGATGCTGCTCAGCACAAAACTTGCAATAACCACAAGCATAACCGCCTTTTCTTTTCTTGCCGGCGGAATTACTATCGCAAGAAACATACCATAAAGGGCAACGCTGAAAGCGCTTACCAGGCGCAGAGGCATAATATTGCCTGCAATAACACCCAGTGCAGTACCAACCGACCACCACGGCACAGATGCCAAAATAGCACCATAGGAATAAAACGGATTAAAATATCCCTTGCGGTTGATTGCAATGCCAAAAAGTTCGTCTGTTACAAAGTGCGCAACAATAAAACGGTGGAAAAACGGCATTTTGCTGTCCATTTTCTGGCTGAGGGCACAGCTCATAAGAAAATATCTTGCATTGGTAACAAGGGTTGCCAGTGCTGTTTCGATTAATGTTGCTGATGCGGCAATCATTGTAAAGCCCACATATTCACCTGCCGAAGCGGTGCACAGTGCACTTACAATAAATCCCTGTGCAGGATTAAGCCCTGCATTTTTTGCAGCAATACCAAGAGAAAAGGAAACCGCAAAATATGCCAATGCTATAGGCACACCATCCTTCATACCCTGGGCAAATGCCGCTCTGTTGTCCTGATTTTTTATTGAATATGTCTGTGACATAGTTATCCTCTCAAATATTTTATATTTCAAGTTTTTTTATCACTGCTTCCAGCACTTCACCTATGCTGTCGTGAAACACAATATCCGCCCTGCTGTCGCTTGCGGTCTGTTCCTTGTTTATAACCACAAGATGAGGACCGTTAAAATAATTTATATAGCTTGCAGCAGGATATACAGTAAGGGATGTGCCGCCGATAATAAGCAAATCTGCCTCCCATATAGCGCGTATTGCCTTTTCGGTTGCATATTCGTCCAGCATTTCGCCGTAAAGGGTTACAACCGGGCGTACCACACCGCCGCAGGCTGTGCATCTTGGTACAGGGTTTGTTTTATCGGCAATATACTCCTTGCTATGGTTTTTGCCGCAGTTTGCGCAATAATATTTTTCGGCTGTGCCGTGAAGTTCCACCACGTTTCTGCTGCCTGCAAGCTGATGCAGATTATCCACATTCTGTGTGACAACCGTTACTTTTTTACCGCTTTCTTCCAGCTTTGCAAGCGCAAGATGAGCCTTGTTTGGTTTTACATTGTGCAGAAAAAATTCGCGGTAAAACTGATAGAATATCTGCGGATTTTCCTCGAAAAAATCTATACTCAAAATTTCTTCGGGAGATATTCCGTATCTGCTGTATGTATTGTAAATTCCGTCTTTGCTGCGGTAATCCTTAAGCCCGCTTTCGGTAGACACACCCGCCCCGCCGAAGAAAACTATTTTTTGACTGTTTTTTACGATTTCTGCAAGTTTTGTGATGTTTTCCGTATTCATAATGCAATCCCCGTATGTAAAAAAACTGTACATCATCTATTTTACATTTTCTGATAAATATTTGCAACAGGTTTAATTTTTTCTGTCCATATCTTGCACATATACAAAATTTAGTATACAATTATATATTATTAAATACATTACAACACACATTCCCAATCCACTTTACAATTCACTACCGCTTTATATTTTGTGTATTTTCAAAAGAGGTTTTATGAGTACATATCATATTCTTTACAACCGACTGTCCCGCAGCAACACAGGCGAACTGGAAGCCCATATGCTTGACGAAATTATGGCCGGTGAAAGCCTTGAATACTGGAACGTTGCAGATATAGAAGACTATCACGAATTTTTTGCAAAAATTCCTGCTGATGACAAAATTATTGTTGCCGGCGGCGACGGTACTCTCAATAATTTTATAAACAACACCGACTACTGTCATGTGCCACAGGAAGTATATTTTTTCCCTGCAGGCAGCGGCAACGACTTTGCCCGTGATATCGGCAAAAAGAAACACTGCGAACCTTTTGAAGTCCGCAGATTTATCTCCAATCTGCCTGCTGTTAAAATTGCAGATAAGGAACGCCGTTTTTTCAACAGTGTTTCCATTGGTCTTGATGCCCAGGTCTGTCTTGAAGCCGACAGACTTAAAAAAGCAGGCAAAAAAAGTGTGAACTATGCTTTGCTTGCAGTTAAATGCATCTTTACCAAATACAAATTCTGTGATGCTGTTGTTACTTATGGTGACGGCACGCGTCAGGAGTTCAAAGATGTTCTGCTTGCCATAACAACAAAAGGCCGATATTTTGGCGGCGGTGTAAAAATTTCTCCAAATCAGGACCGCAATCACCCCGATGAGGAAATGATTTTTATTATTGCCCACAATCTGCC
Organism: Oscillospiraceae bacterium; assembly: GCA_017505635.1. GTDB lineage: Bacteria > Bacillota > Clostridia > Oscillospirales > Ruminococcaceae > RGIG3102. The sequence goes on from JAFVOU010000046.1 coordinate 81,073, forward strand.
TGCTTTCAAGGCACTTATCGTTTTTGCAAGTATTGTCATAGGCAAACACTTCAGCTTTAAGAAAAACGTTACCGCTATAAGCGGCAATGATTTTACTGTTGAATTCAGTCAGTCTACACCGATACAGATTGACGGTGAGACAGTTGTTGGCGAGACAAAATACCACGCCTATGCAAAACATACTGTGGATTTGAAATAATTATATCTGATAAAAAATATGTCATTCTGAACGAAGCGAAGAATCTCTTTGTCCGGTTAAATCGGGAGATTCTTCGTCATATCCGTTATTCAGAATGACATTTGTTTTTTATTATGTAATTATACCTTTATCAGAAAAGTCCGCCGAAAAACATACTGCTTACAAAGGACAGTGTAAACACCACACCCATACCCACAAGCACCGCTGTTGCGGAAGTGCCGCCGTTATTTTTGATAAATTCGGTTTTCTGCGGTTCCTGCAATGCTTTTGCATCCACTGCAAGTTTTTCAACACAAATCATATACAGCCAGTTGCCGAACACACCCGCAAGAATGCTTATAAGCAAATCAAAATAACCCAGCTTGTCAAACACAAGTATGCTCATAAGCCAGTAAATGCCGCCGTAGACATACATTTTGCGGTAAATCATCCATGCCGGACCAAATAGGAAAGCACACCAGTTCCATGTTACCTTTTTGTTTTTCTGTTTCATCTCGGCAAATCTGTTGATATAGAAATCGCGTTTTTCTGCACCGATAAGTGCTTCCACATCATCGTCGATAAAATCGCCCGAAGTCTCTGTGCCTACAAATTCCGCATCGGCAGTCTGTTCAGCTTCGGAAAACTCCTCATTTGCAGAAGCCTGTGCATATGTCTCTTTTCTCACCACACCTGTACCGCAGTTGTGACAAAACAAAGCATTATCTTCAATTTTTGTTCCGCAGTTTGTACAAAACATAGTTTTTCCTCCTTTTGCTTTTCCTCTGTATTTATCTGTCAAAACAGTTTTTTCTTGTTGTGACGTGCCACACTAAGCACCATGCCAACCGCGCAGTAGGTTGCCAGTACACTTGTTCCCCCTGCAGAAAACAGCGGCAGGGTGATGCCGATAACCGGCAGAACGGAAAGGTTCATACCTATATTGATTATGCTCTGAAAAATAAGCATTGCAAAAACACCTACGCAGATAAGGCTGCCCTGCATATCTATCGAACGGTTTGCAACCACCAGAATGCGGAAACACAGGCAAAGTATAATGCCTATAACAATCAGTATCCCCACAAAGCCCACGCTCTCAGCAATAAACGAGAACATAAAGTCATTCTGCGGCAATGGCACATTGTTGTGGTTATCCACCATAAACCCTTTGCCGAAAAGCTGTCCCGAACCTATTGACACCTTGCCCGCATTCTGCTGAACAAGAATGGATTTGTATTCCGGATTGTCAGGGAAAATCAGTGCAAGAATGCGGTTCTGCTGATATGGCTCCATAATTTTAAACCACAGCACCGGAATGCCTACAACCGCCGCGCCGCCCGCCAGGGCAATAAGTTTCCAGCTTATACCGGCTGCAAAAAACATACAGGCAATAATAAAAGCATAAACCAGCATTGTACCGCCGTCACGCTGATATGCAACAAATGCAAAAGGAACAAGTGCCACTGCGGCAAGTTTTATAAGTGTGTTTATTTCATTTATATGTTCCTTGTTCTGTTCCATAAAATGGGCAAGGGTTATAATCATACTGATTTTCAGCAGTTCGCTTGGTTGCAGAGACATGCCGCCCGGCAGCGAAATCCACGCCTTGTTGGTTGTACCCGGAGGAGCAAACCCAATTATGGCAGTAAGTATCATAAGCCCTATACAGAATGCCATATGCACCTTGTACCATTCACAAAGCTCCTTGTAATCTATAATCGAAAGCAGCACTGCTGCTGTAAGCCCCATGGCACTGGCTATCATCTGTACGATAACCACCTTTACATCTCCGATGGCGTTCATTGTCATATATATGGAATAAAGGCTGTAAACCGAGATTGCGTTGCACAAAGCACACATACCGATAATAACAAAGTCTGTCTGCTCCACAAATTCACGCAGCAATTCTCTTTTGTACATATACACCCTCCTTTTACTTTTCTTTATTATTGTATTGTATAATATATTTAAAAATATATCAACTTTTATAATTGTACATTATCTGTTTTTATGATATATTATTTTGTAGTATAAATTGTGAAAATCCTGCAGGAGGATGTATTTTGAAAGAATATATTTCCAATTCAAAAGCAGAAACAGTGGCTTTTGCAAAAAGCCTTGTTCCCTATTTGAACAACCATGATATAATATTTTTCGACGGCGGTCTCGGCATGGGCAAAACTGCATTCTGTCAGGGACTGTGTGACGGTCTTGGCATAAATGCAACCGTGACAAGCCCTACCTTCGCCATTGTAAACGAATATACAGGCTATCCTTTAAGCCTTTTCCACTTTGATATGTACCGCATAGAAAACGAAGACCAGCTTTACAACATCGGTTTTTACGATTATCTTGACTATGACGGCATCTGTGCTATAGAATGGGCAGAAAATATCAAGGATTTTTTTGACGAAAACACAGTTACCATAAAATTTGAAAAACTTGGTGAAACCACAAGAAAAATCACCGTAGAAGGAGATAATTTCTGATGCTTATTTTAGGTATAGACTGCTCTTCCAAACAGGGCAGTGTTGCAATAGTTCGCGATGACAAACCACTGTATCAGTGTGTTTACGATTCCAATATGACCCACAGCCAGAATCTGCTGAGCCTTATCGAAAATGCCGTTACAATATGCGGTATACAGAAAAGCGATATCGACCTTTTTGCAGTTACCCTTGGTCCGGGCAGCTTTACAGGTCTTCGCATAGGCCTTGCCCTTGTAAAAGGCATGGCTATGGCTCTTGGCAAACCCTGTGTCGGTGTTTCCAGCCTTAAAGCTATGGCAGAATGTGTAAATCTTGACGGTGTGGTTATTCCCTGCTTTGATGCAAGAAGAGGTCAGGTTTACTGCTGTATTTTTGACGGAAAAGAAATCATTGCCGATGATGACTGCATTATGGCCAGCGACCTTGAACAATTTGTAAACAATTGTCCCAAAGACATATATTTTGTTGGCGACGGCAAAGATGTATGTTATAATAAATTCAACAATTACGAAAATGTAAAAAATCATTCTGTGCTGATGCCCTGCATAGCTTATGGTGCCTGCCTGCTGGCAAAGGATATGCCGCAGCAGACTCATTTTGAGCTTAGCCCAAGCTATCTCAGGCTTTCACAGGCAGAAAGAGAATTAAAGGAGAAAAACAAATGATAGTTTTAGCTGCTGACCACGGTGGTTTCCACCTTAAAGAAGAAGTAAAAAAACACCTTGAAGCAAAAGGTGTTGAATTTATCGATGTTGGTACATTCTCTACCGACAGTATCGACTATCCTGATGTTGCAAAAACAGCCTGCGCAAAAATCACAAGCGGTGAATGCGAAAAAGGTCTTTTCTTCTGCGGCACAGGTGTAGGCATCTCCATTGCTGCAAACAAGGTTAAAGGCATCCGTGCCTGCTGCTGCAGCGACCATTTCAGTGCAAAATACACACGTCTGCACAACGACGCAAATGTTCTGTGCATGGGTGGCCGTGTTGTAGGCGCAGGCATTGCATGTGAACTTGCAGACCTGTTCCTCGAAACAGAATTCGAAGGCGGACGTCACGCAACCAGAGTTGCAAAAATTATGGCTATCGAAGAAGAATAATCAAAAACACAAGGGAGGGGTTTTCCCTCCCATTATTCTACTGTAAATTCAAATTATATAAACTCAGGAGATTATTATGGCAAAAACAGTTATACTTGACCACCCTCTTATAAAACACAAGGTTGCAATTATGCGCAACAAAAACACCGGCACAAGAGAATTTAAAGCTGTTGCAAAGGAAATTGCAATGCTTATGTGCTACGAAGCAACAAGAGAACTTGCCGTTGAAGATGTTGAAATTGAAACACCAATAACAACAGCTACATGTCAGATGCTTGCAGGCAAAAAACTTGCTATTGTTCCTATTCTCCGTGCAGGTCTTGGCATGGTTGACGGCATTCTGGAGCTTATTCCTTCTGCAAAAATCGGTCACATCGGTCTTTACCGTGACGAAGAAACACTTGAACCTGTGGAATATTTCTGCAAAATGCCTCCGGATATAGGCGAAAGAGATGTTTTTGTGGTTGACCCTATGCTTGCAACCGGCGGCAGTGCCTGTGATGCAATCAAAATGCTTAAACAGCGCGGTGCAAAAAACATCAAGTTCCTTTGTCTTATCGCTGCACCGGAAGGCATTAAAAAGCTTTCAGAAACACATTCCGACGTAGATATCTACTGTGCGGCACTTGATGACCACCTTAACGAACACGGCTATATTGTTCCTGGTCTTGGTGATGCCGGCGACAGAATTTTTGGCACAAAATAATTTTCAAAACTTTATAAAACAACACAGCGCATCTGAATTTCAGTGTTCAGATGCGCTTTTGATTTTATACAATTAATTTTCTGCAATTAAAAAGCACCTTTTTGAAAGGTGCTTTTAACTTTGCCTGGGGGAGAATGGGTATTTGCTGTGAGAGACTGATTATTCGCCTTTTTCCTGAGCGAAGCATTCGCTGCAAAGAACAGGTCTGTCTTCTCTTGGTTTAAATGGAACTTTTGCCTCTTTGCCACATTTTGCACAAACAGATGTGAAATATTCACGCTGGCCACGAATCTGATTTTTTCTTGCATCACGGCAAGGTTTGCATCTCTGTGGTTCGTTTTCAAAGCCTCTTTCTGCGTAAAATTCCTGTTCACCTGCTGTAAATGTGAATTCCTGTCCGCAATCTTTGCAAACTAAAGTTTTGTCCTGGTACATTGGATACCTCTCCTTAAAAATGTATTTTATCCCCCCGATAAAATTAAATCAATGCTCAGCGGAATTGCAGCCTGCTTTGTTTTAACGTTAAAGGGCATATATATAAAGACTTTCGTCCTTATTTTCTTAATTTTTTGTGTATGCGCTGAACTGCGTTATTTATTGATTTTTCGTCTTTGCCTGTCATCTGTGCAATTTCCCTGTATGAGTATTGCATGGTGTAAAGGCTGAAAACCAAAAATTCAAATTTGGAGAGTCTTTGCTTTGCAGTTTTTATAAATTCCTTATTCTGTTCTTTTATCAGAAAATCGGTTTCTACGTTTGGGCCGTATTCTTCACCGTCAAGGCTTTTCGCCGTAGAAAGAATCTGGTGCTTCTGGCTTTGTGACTGGTTATATGCCGTTATCATGCTGTTTAAAATGCACTTTTTTGCATATGTCTCAAAGCTTGCACCTTTATTGTCTTTATAGCTGAGTATAGCCCTGAACAAACCAATGTTGCCTTCCTGAACGGCATCATCAAAGTCAAAGCCTGATGTGGCAAGTTTGCGTGCACAGCTTTCGATATTGTTTCTGAATACACCAAAAACAAAATCCATATCCTTATGGGACCCCTGCCTTGCCAGAACAACATTATGCTCTATATCTTTATGCACCTTGTGATACCTCGGAATATTTTCGGAAAACAAACACACTGTATCTATTTTTCCTATAATAACTTATTATACAAAAACAGCCACATTATGTCAAATATTTATTAACAATTTGTACAAATAATATGGGCATTTGTATAAATTTTCACAGTTTTATGCATTATCTCTGGTTACTGTTCTTATCCATCTGCCGGAGATGATACGTTTTAACTCGATAACAATTTTTATAAATGCATCACAGCGCATGCAAAGGTACACAAGCGGTGCCGGTGCGCCGACAACAAGACCCATAATTACGCTGAGCGGAATGTTGATAAACCACATACCGCCGCCGTCCAGCAGCAGTGCAAGTTTTGTGTCGCCGCCGCCACGCAGAACACCAACAATGTTAACTATGTCAAGTGCCGCAATAGGCTGAATGCATACAACTACTGTAAGCATCTGGAATGCCGCCAGTTTTGCCTCCGGTGTGATGTTGTAGATTGAAAGGAAAGGTGTTCTTATAATCAGCACAACCACAGACATTACAAAACCGATGATAAAGGCTGTAAGGTTGAGTGTAACAGCTGTTTTCTGTGCACGTTCAAGTTTGCCCTGTCCGATTGTTTTGCCGCAGATAACCGCTGCTGCATTTGCAACGCCAAAGGTAAATACAGATGCAAGGTTGTATACAACAGTAACAACACTGTTTGCCGCAACAAATGTGGAACCTATGTGCCCCATGATAACACCTGTGGTAACACTGCCCATGCCCCAGATAAGTTCGTTACCCATAACAGGCAGTGCGTGGTGAATAAAGTCCGGTATAAGGGTTTTATCAATTTTAAACATACAATGCCATTTAAAACCAATTTTATTTTCGATAAAGTACATATATACCGCCGCACAGCAGAACTCGAAAATTCTTGCCGCAACCGTGCCTACCGCTGCACCCTGAACACCCAGTGCCGGTGCACCAAATTTACCGAAGATGAACATATAGTTTACGATAACATTTACAAAAAATGACATTGCATAAACGGTTGTGCTTACCTTTACCTGTTCCACCCCGCGCAATGCAAGAAAGTAACAGTTGGAAAGTGCATAAAACACAAAACCCACAGAAAGTGTTCTCAGATAGGAAACACCTGCATCGATAACCGCTGCTTCGTTTGAAAACAGAGACATTATCTGACGTGTAAAGAAAAAGCCTGCTGCAGAAAAAACTATTGATACAACAAACATCGCCAGCGTGGATATGCGCATAACACGGCGTATAACATCTGTGTTGCCTTTTCCCCAGTACTGTGCAATAAGTACCGATGCGCCGCCGCACACACCAAAGCCTGCAATCATCATAAGAAAGAATGTCTGTCCGCCAAGGCTTGCACCCGAAACAGCAATGTCACCAAGTTCGCCCAGCATAATTGTATCCATTGCCGAAACACCGTGGTTGATAACATTCTGCATGGCAATAGGCAGTGCAATAGCTATAAGCGCAGAAAAGTATTCCCTGTCAAAAACAAGATGCTTTTTTAACATATATCCTCCCCGTTTGTATCTATTATAATAAAAGTTATTTAAATTATAAGTTGGTAAACTCTGTACAAATAAAAAATCCCAGTCAACTGACTGAGATTTGTTATGGTGCCGGTGGTCGGGGTCGAACCGACACGGTATCACTACCACAGGATTTTGAGTCCAGCACGTCTGCCAATTCCATCACACCGGCTTAAATAGCTTAATTATTATACTAAACATTTTTATAAATTGCAATAGTTTTTTTATCTTTTTGTCCTCCGAAATCGCCACTTTTTTATACTAATTGCAATATTTCGCCATTATATCCCATTTTGTTATAGCAATCTGATGTTTTTATTGCCTAATACGAGCCATAATAAAAGAAATTAAATCTGACACGAGGTATATTATGGAATATATAAAACTGCTGGGCATACTGATTGTAATTATCGGTTTTGCCCTTAAACTTGATTCCATTCTGATTATAGTGGCTGCCGCTTTTACCACAGCCATTGTAAGCGGAATTGATATTGTAACACTGGTGGAAACTTTTGGCCAAAGTTTTGTAAGCAACCGCAGTATGACAATTTTTATCCTTGTTATGCTTGTTACCGGCACTATGGAACGCAATGGACTGCGGGAGGCTTCCTCTGCACTTATCGGCAAAATAAAAGGGGCTTCGGCAGGTGCTATAATCGGTGCCTACGGCATTATACGCGGCATATTCGGCGCTTTCAACGTGGGGATAGGCGGCGTGGCAGGCTTTATCCGCCCCGTGCTTATACCTATGGCAACAGGTGCTGTGGAAACAAAAGGTAGTACAAAGGTCAGTCCCGAACACCTTGAACAGATAAAGGCTATGGCGGCAGGGATAGAAAATATCTCCTGGTTTTTCTGTCAGGTTCTTTTTGTAGGCGGGCCGGGGGCTTTGCTTGTTCAGGGCACTTTGGCAAACCTTGGATATGATATAAAGCTGATTGACCTTGCAGCTGTTGAAATACCTGTTGCCATAGCAGGTGTGGCAACAGGGGTTATATATTACTGGCTGCGGGACAGACGCCTTAACAAAAAATATTACAGCAAGGAGAACTGATATGGCATTTTTTACTGCAGCCGATATTCCTCTTATGACAAAGCTTCTGGAACTTGTATATATTCTCATCGGCATTATATGTATATATACCGCTGTGTGCAACCTTAAAGACAGGGAAAACCCTTCTCCCTACGGCAGTGCACTGTTCTGGGGCAGTGTGGGTACTGTTATTGCCTTTGGACGGTGGATACCGGATTTTTACAACGGACTGCTTATCCTTACAATGAGCGCCAATGCCATTCTGGGCAAAGTAAAACCAGGCAGTGACCCTGCCCCCACTGCCGCGCAGACAAAGGCAAGTTTTGAGCGCATAGGTATGAAGATATTTATTCCCGCACTTTCCATCGGGCTGTTTTCCCTGTTTTTTGCACTTATCGGCTGGAATGCTCTTGTAGGCACAGGCGCAGGTGTGCTTGTTGCAATGGTGCTGCTTTTTGCCTTTGAAAGAAAAAACAGACCGGGGGTGTTTTTGGGTGATGCCGCAAGATTTCTCAATATAGTAGGACCTACAAGTATGCTGCCTCCCCTTTTGGCTGTACTTGGCAGCGTATTTACCCTTGCAGGCGTGGGTGATGTAATTGCCGGTATTGCAGGCAGATTTATCCCAGCAGGCAATATCAATGTGGGCATTGTGGTTTATGCTGTTGGTATGGTGATTTTTACAATGATAATGGGCAATGCCTTTGCAGCAATAACTGTTATGACTGTTGGCATTGGTGCCCCCTTTGTTTTGGCATACGGTGCAGACCCGGTGACCATTGTTATGCTTGGACTGACCTGTGGTTACTGCGGCACTTTGCTTACACCTATGGCGGCAAACTTTAACATTGTTCCCGTTGCAATACTTGATATGAAGGACAAAATGGGCGTTATAAAAGCACAGGTACTTCCCGCTGTGATTATGATAATTTTTCAGATAGTATATATGATTATGTTTAAGTAGGTGGACCATGAACAAAGAAAAAGCTTTGCAGGGTGCAGAAATTGTTGTAAAAAACTGGATAGCCGCCGTAAGCTGTGATAATATATTGATAGTAACAGACAAAACCCACAGAGACGAGGGGCTTCTGCTTAAAGAAGTCTGCGAAAAACTGGGCTGTGAGACAGATATCATGGTCACCGAAAAGGACGGCAAGCTTGTGGGACTGTATTTTGACACCAATCCGCATATCTTCAGCGGATATGATTATATTATAGCTGCAACCGACTATTCGCTTGTAACCACTGCCGCTGCAAAAAACGCAATAAACAACGGAATAGGATTTTTATCCCTTCCCCTGCACACCAATGACAGCCGCAGTATGCTTGAATATGATTTTATGCGCTGTGACACCTGTGCAGGCAGGCTGCTTGCAGAAAAACTTATTAAAAAACTGCACAACGCCCATATAATACACGTTACCACCCAGCGCGGCACCGATATGTTTTTTTATAAAAAAGACCGCCATGCAAAATTTTTCAACGGAAACCTGCAGGACTGCGGCGGTTATTCTTCTGCAAGTATGGAGGTATATGTCCCCATAGAGGAGAAGCGTACCCACGGCAAGCTTATCCTTGACGGTTCCATGGGGTATATAGGCATAACCGACACCCCGTTTCAGATACTTTTCAGCGGAGGAAGGATAACCGAAATCGAAGACAGCGCCGACGGCAAAAAGCTGAAGGAATTTATAGATGACTACGGCGATGAAAAAATGTATACTGCCAGTGAATTTGGCATAGGGCTTAATCCCCTATCCCGATGTGACGGCAACTGTTATATCGAGGATGAATCTGCCCTTGGCACATTTCATATAGGTTTTGGACGCAACCTTGCCCTTGGCGGCAGCTGGCAGGCAAGCGGACACTTTGACCTTACAGCCCATAAACCCGACGTCTATGCCGACGGACACAAAATCATTCACAACGGACAGATTATAGTTTAAGGAGAAATATATGAAAATTCTTGTTACAGGCTTTGACCCTTTTGGCGGTGAAAAGATAAATCCTGCATACGAAGCAGTAAAACTGCTGCCGGCAGAAATCTGCGGTGCAGATATAGTAAAGCTTGAAATTCCTACAGTATTTGCAAAATGCGGCGATGTAGTTGAAAAATCAATTGAACAGCACAATCCCGATTTTGTCATCTGCATAGGTCAGGCAGGCGGCAGAAGCTGTATTTCCATAGAAAAAGTAGCTATAAACTTTGCCGAAGCCCGCATACCTGACAACGAAGGATATCAGCCGCTGGACAAAGCAATTGTACCCGACGGGCCTGCGGCGTATTTTTCCACTTTACCTGTAAAAGCTATGGTGGAAAATGTACGCAGCCACGGCATACCAAGCCACCTGTCCTACAGTGCCGGCACCTTTGTGTGCAACGATGTGATGTACCGTCTGCTGCATATGCTGTCGACAAAATATCACCATATAAAAGGCGGTTTTATTCATGTTCCATACACTATCGAGCAGGCTGTCTCAAAACCTGACGGAACTGCCGGCTGGGACGAAAAAACAATTGCAAGTGGGCTGGAATATGCCATTGAAGCAGTTGTGCTGCAGAAAGGTGACAGCGGCACCGCCCTTGGAACTATATATTAAATGCAAAAAACCTTGAAAACCGTTATATCACAACGATTTTCAAGGTTTCTTTTTGGAGCTGATAAGCGGATTCGAACCGCCGACCTCTTCCTTACCAATAAAGGTATATAATGCCGATTTTCCGCTATATTACTACACTTTTCAAAAATCGGGTATAACTTTAGGTATAACTTTGCACGATTTTTTGATTTTCAAGCTATTTTTATAGCATAATCTGTGCGCAGCAGTTTTTTATATTTGGTCGACAATTCAGATTTTTTAAGGCTCTTGAAATCGGTGTAAATATTTATAGTTGTCTGTATATCCGCGTGTCCTAATATCTGCATAGCCTCAACCACCGGCACGTCCTGCAGATATAACATAGTGGCAAATGTATGTCTCAAATAATGTGGTGTAAACGGTACAATCTTCATCGGCAGTTCACTGCTTTTAAAGGTCGGGTTATACTTGTTTATCTCTTTTGGATAACCGTATTTCAAATTTAAGTCTGTCAGATAACTGTCCCAAGCCTTCACCCAAGAGCTTTTAGTATAAGGTTTTCCGCTTGCATTGAGGCACACTGTTTTCGACAGTATATTCTGTTCACGTTTATATTTAACTAAATAGTCAACCAAAATCGGCGGTATAGGCACGGTGCGTACAGCATTTTCTGTCTTGCCGCCTTGTTTTGTGCTGCTTTGGTTTTTGCCAAATTCAAGGCTCTTGCTTACGTCAATATATCCGTCTTTAAGGTTTATGTCGGCCCACTCAAGTGCCAGGCACTCACCACGGCGCAGTCCGCTGAACATCATAATCATTGCAGGAAGCTGCGCACGATGCGGCGTATCTATTATATACTGCTGTTCTTGCTCAGTCAGAGCACGTCTTTTATTTTGCTGAGCAGCGGCAGGTTTAGGTATTGTTACAACCTTGAAAAAGTGCGGCACATTGGCTATATTGTTTGCCGCTGCATATTCAAAGATAGATTCAGCGTTGCTTTTTATCTTTTTCAGCAAATCTACAGAGCAAGGTTTATTTGTATTTGGGTTGTTCTCTGCAAGTTCGTTAATCATATTCTGAAACATCGACAAGTTGATGTCTTTAAGCTGCACATTTTTAAAATATCGGTTTAAATGCGCAATAGTGCCTTGTGTTACTGTCAATGCAGAGTCAGATATATTGCTTGTAACTTTCTTTTCCTTGTACCACTTATCCGCCCAATCGCCGAAATATGCAACAGTAAACACATCTTTGCCGGCAATAACGTTGTTTTTAAGCTCGTTAACCTTTTTATTTAATTCTCTCTTACTGGCAGCGGTCACCTTTTTGCGCACCTTTTTGCCGTTAACCATGCCTACATATACTGTTGTGGAGTAGTTTTTATTTTTGGTCATATTTATCTCCATATCTTAGGCGGATTATTTTTATATTTGATTGCTTCATCAATAACATCACTTATAAGATAGTTTATAGTGCCATATTTGAAATCAAGATTTTCTTTCAAATCTTCAAGATTATTTATATCCAATTGATTCAACCTATTGATATCTTCATCAGTAACAAAACTGCCAATGCTTTGCACAGATTTTCGACAAAAGTCTGTCATCCACGAAGATAAAGCAAATTCAGTAAACGCAACACTATTTTCACCCTCATAATACCAGTTATCATAAGGCATAAGCTTTTTAAAGATGTCCGTGTTGATTATTTTTTGAATGTCTTTAGCGTGCAATGATTTAGCTACTGCTATTGCGACTATTGTAAAAACTTTATTAGAATTTGTTATAAAATTTTCAAATATTTCGCAAAAAGTCATATCATCTGGAATCTTTAACATTTGAAGATTGTCATATATTCCTTGTACCGTCTTTTCACTTACGCCAAAAAACTTACAAGCCCCTTGAATATCCATATCTGCAGACTTTTCCGAAACTACACCCAACAAATAGTCCGTTGACACATTGAAAAACTTTGCAATTCTGACAATTATATCTGCTGTAGGTTGTGTTATCCCTTTAGTATATTGACTTATAGCTTGACGTGTTATGCCTATGTGTTCAGCAAGTTCTTTTTGTGTTGTTTCTCGTTCTTTCATAAGATTAGTCAAAATTTCTGCAAAAGATTTGCTACAATCACAATCTTTTTTTACATTTGTCATAATCCGCACCACCTATGTGTTATAATTCATTGCTTTTCAATTTTATTCAGTAAAAACTTATTGCATTATCTAAATAAATATGCTACTATAACTGTAGCAAGTATTTATTACTTTGTCAAGATAAAACGCAATATTTTTTAACCAATGATGAAAAGAGGTAATTCTATGGCAAACAAATTCAAAGAAGACGCAGAATTTAGAAAAAAATATTATAAGGAGTGGAGAGCTAAAAACAAAGATAAGGTAAAAGCAAACAACGAAAGATATTTACGAAAAAAAGCTCTTGAACTTTTGGAAAATGAAAAAAACAACAAATAAAAAAGATGTGTACTCAACCCTGCTAAAAGTCAGTACACATCTATCCGCAAAGCACACTATAAGTCTGCCTGCAGATACATTTTAACATCTTGCAGCAGGCTTGTAAATACTCAACAAAACGAGGAAAGGGTGTTTATAAGTGAGACAATCACCTATTTATAACTGGGATAAGCTGCCCGTTGTCCTTGATACAAAAACAGTTGCCCTTATATACGGAGTAACGACAAATACCGTTAAAAAGTGGTGCTATTCAGGGCAGTTACAAGGCCGTAAACTCGGCAAAAAGTGGATATTTGAAAAAGCTTATATCCAATCATTAACAAGCTGTGAGAAAGGTTAAGGTGTAAATATGACAGTTTTACAGTACATAAAACGCGGCAAAGCAAATGCTGTAACAATCGCACATCTTATGGAAAAGTGCGGCAGTTCAAAAAGAGACGTACAAAAACAAATCAGAGATTTGCGTGTCAGCGGTCACGTTATACTCTCTGATACAAGCGGTGGCTACTGGCTGCCTGATTTAAAAGAACCGGATATAGAACAGCAGCTCGAAAGATTTATACAGTACAGCTTATCAAACGTAAACAGCAGAAAAAAGGCTGTTGCAAGCTGTGAAATACTGCTTAAACAGATACAGAGCAGCGGCCAAACCACGTTAGAGGAATAGTTATGGCACGGCGCAGAACATTTTCAAAAGTTGTTACCGACAGCGGCGATTTTTTAAGGTTGCCGCTGTCAAGCCAATGTTTATATTTTCATTTAGGCCTGCATGCTGATGATGACGGATTTATTACCAATCCTGATGTTATTCAACGTGCAGTCGGTGCCGCTGCCTCAGATACAGAAAATCTTGTGCAGGCAGGTTTTATAATCAGTTTCAGCAGCGGTCCTGCTGTTATAACTCATTGGCAGGCACAGAACAGCATACAAAAGGACCGGTATATACCTACAAAGCATATAAAAGAGCGCGATTTGCTCAAATGTGACCGAAACAAAGCTTATATTCTCGATTGATATACAAAATGCGTACAAAATGTATACATTTCTAAAAGAAAAGCGGCAGCGGCAATAGCTGCAAAAAAGCAGGGCGGAAACGCCTTTAAAGGACTTGGTATAGGTACTAACAACTCAACAAAAAAGGCACTGCCTTTTAATAATAAATATAAATATTGGTGAACTTTGCAGTTGACTGCAAACAATATTTGTTATTTTCAGTAGCGGCAAATGCTGAAACAAACATCGGGGCGGAAACGCCTTTAGAAAACTTGGTAAGGGTATGAACAACTCAACGAAAAAAAGCACTGCCTTTTAATAATAAATATAAATATTGACGAACTCACAGAGGTACACTATGCATAAATGGAAAACATTAGCTAAAAGCGAACTGAAAAGCTACAGATATTTAGAGGACAGTATATGCAATTTGCAGAAAATACTTAAAGAAGTTGACGAAATAGCCGCAGGCAGAGGTTACAGTATGATCCTTTCACCAAAAGCCCAAAGCCGAAACAGCGCCGAAGATTATTTTGTAATGCTTGTTCACAAAAAAGAACTTGTGCAGCGGCAGATAAATGTGTGCCAGGATATACTGCAAAGAGTTGATGATACTCTTAAACGGCTTACCGAAGATGAACATAAAATACTGCAGCTAGCATACATAGACAGAAAAAGGAATTATATATTCCGTATTACAGAGCAATTTTATGTAGGGCAGACACAAGCATATAAATATATATCAAAAGCATTGGAAAATTATATATTAATTGCTTACGGTGTAACTGAGGAACAAATAAATGAGCAGCGGGAACAGCAGGAGCAGCAGCCAAAAAACACCGACACTGTATAATACCCCCGACTACCAAGGGCGCTTATTTTCAAATGACTGCACCACCGACTGTGGCCAACAGAAAATAAAAAATTCCCCAAATGGAAATTTTCCTAAAATTCAAGCATTGCCGCTGCCAAAATCCATTATAAGGTGTGCCGCCCCCTTTAAATTTTAATGTCATATAGCTTACTTTCACTGGCGGGTACAGACCTTTCCAAATATGCGGCATTTTTTATTAAAAGGGGGTAAATACAGCCTGAAACACAAAATACAGCGCATTACCGCTGCTTAAAAAAGTTAAAATTGCAGTTGACTGCAACAGCAAAAAAACAAAAACAGCGGTTTTATATTATAAGCCTACACCCTTACATCAAAAACACCAAAACTGTTGAAAATTACGTCAAAACAGCGCATTTTATAGCAGTTTTTATATCAAAACAATGTGTTTTCGAGTATTTTTATAATTGTTCATTCCCCTAAAAGCACAAAAACACCGCTGTATTTGGTAGCTACAGCGGCATTTTATAGATATAAGGGTTGTAACCTTTGGTTGTTCGGGGAGTGTAAAACAGCGGTTATTTTGCCGCTGTGTGTCAGGGGTTGTACACATCATTATATTGCGGTCACACCCCTAAATTTAGCTTTAAGCAAGCACAAAACGCTTTGTGACAGTCTGTTTAAGATACTGATTGTACAGTTCAGAATGTGTCTTTTTAAAAGCTACGCTGTCAAATCTGCTGCTTGTAACCTCTTTATATGTAACCTTGAACACATCAACATTTAAAGTGTCAATCTGAGCAGCGGTCATATAGCTTTTGATTTCATCCTGCAGGCTGTCAATTTCGTTCTGCAGTTCGTCCTGCATTATTTTAAGTTCTTTCAACTCACGGAGCTTTATATTAAGTTCTGTATTACTCATAATGTACCTCTATTTCAAACCTTTTTTGTATGTATCAAGCATTATTGTGTGCTGTTCTCTGAGTTCATCGTGTATTCTTTCCAAGTGCATACAAGCGGCATAAAGGCCCTCAGGAATAACCAGCACATTTGTGATATCTTCTATACAACGTTGAACGCAACATATATTATATTTTAAACCGTCAAGCTCTAAAATAAGCTTTTCTATTTTATCTAAAGTTTCCATATTCATTGTTTGCCCCCCTTTTTTAACGCTATATACTGCTCAAATATGCTGTCATACTGTTTACGCAGTTTCTTTGTTATATTGTCCAATGTTGTGCAAACACAGAATATACCGTCTTTTATTGTTTCATCCGGAATAAGCGGTGATATGCCGCTGTGGACACAGTTTAAATTGGCGGCTACACACTCCAATTCATACAGCGCAAAATCCATATCCATAATATCGGTTTTGTCCATAATTTTACCTCTTTACTTTCGTGTAGTGATTTTGTATAATAGAGGTAAGCAAGGGGGCATATTGCGTAACGCCTTGTAGCTTATCGACTTACTGTTGCCGCAGTAAGTCTTTTTTTATACTCGTTAAAGTATTTCTGCTTTTCTGCCCTGGTGAGCTTTGCAAACTGTTTGCAGGTCACTGTCTCACCCCCTTTGCTATGTAATTGTTAACTCCTTTCTTTAGGTTTTGCCCCTTGCTTATCTCTATGTCTATATTATACTATACTTGTGTAAGTATATCAATGCACACAATCACTAATCTTGTGCAAGTATATTTGTGCAACTTTATACTTGTACAAGTATAGATTATGTGATATAATATATGTACAATGAAAGAGGTGTATCAAATGGGAAACGCTGCAACAAAAGCAAAAAACAAATACAATGAAGAAAACTACGAAAGAATAGCATTGTCCGTAAAAAAAGGCGGTAAATCTCTTATACAATCTGCTGCCGCTGCCAAAGGTGAAACAATCAACGGATATATAAAAACCGCCATAAAAGCCAAAATTAATGCGGACACCGGCAACGATATAGACCTTTAATAACTCAGCAGCTTCGGCCGCAGCGCACATCAGGGCGCAATATATCAGTTTTTGAGAGAGCTTTATATTTAATATATAAGGCTCTTTCCTTTTTATTGGAATATTTCCCTTTTCACCTATATAAAAACAAAACAGCGGCAAAATAGCCGCTGCTGTGATGTATTTATTATATCTGCAGATACCTTAAAATTACATTTTAACTTGCCTGCAACTTGCTGAAAAATCGTTTTGCAGTCAACTGCAATTCAGCATAAAACTGCTGCTCCGCTCACCCTTGAACTAAAAAACTTAAAAAAGCTATGAAATAAATTTTTTCTGATTCTGCCGCTGTTTTATATAGGTGTGCTATAGGTCAGTTTTGTATAAAATATACTATTTGTAAAACGGATTATCTTCAATCTATACAAATGTTGTCGTCTATGTTGTCAAAACTTTACAATATGTTATATTCTGTTGACTTTGCCGGCAAAGTTGCATATAATAAAATTGCAGGTAGGAATACGCTGTATACCCGAGTCACCGAACTAACGTTTAAGCGGCATGTAATGTCGTCGGCCTTGGGGACCGCCTTTATGGCGGTTTTTTCTTTATAGGAGATTGTATGAATATTTTTGTTTATTCTGACGAATCAGGCGTTTTTGACGTTGACCACAATCAAATATATGTATTTGCGGGGGTAATATACCTTTCGGAAACGGAAAGAGATATTGCGACAAGAAAATATGTTAATGTAGAAAATGTTATTTATAACATAACACATATACGCAAATCTACGGAGCTTAAAGCAAGTTTATTATCTAATAAGTTAAAGGACAAGATTAGACGTTCACTCAACAATACATACAAATTTGCAGTCATCATCAAGCAAGATAAAGTTGAAAAACGTATTTTTGCAAGCAAATATGACAAGCAAAGATATTTAGACTTTGCCTATAAAATCGGATTAAAACGATTCTTTCAAGAACTTATTAAAACTGGCAAAATAAATCCTGATGAAGTAGAAAATCTTTATGTTTATGTTGATGAACATACTACAGCAACAAACGGCAGATATGAATTACAGAAAACCTTAGAAAAAGAATTTAAAAAAGGCATGCTCAATTATGAGTATAACGTATTTCACAAGCCAATTTTTACAAAAATTAAAAAGGTTGAGGTTATATTTTGTAATTCACAGTCTACAACGTTAATTAGAGCTGCAGATATTATAGCAAATAACGTATTTTACAAAGCTAAAAATGGACTTGCCATAGATATTCCAAATATGGTGGCTACATATATGCCTAACGATATGACTATCTGTACAAAAGGTATTAAAACAACACAATAAATTATTAAAGCAGCGGAAATAAAAAGCCGCTGCTTTTTCTTATGTTTGAGCAGCGGTTAATGTATTATAGTTGCAAAACTTAATATTTGTAATAAATTGTATAAAATTCAGGTATAACTTTAGGTATAACTTTTTGCGCATTTTTGCGTTATTTTCCGTATTTTTGCGCTACGGCACAAAAAGAAATATAAAAACAAAAAACCTCGAAAAACCGCAGTATTACTGGATTTTTCAAGGTTTCTTTTTGGAGCTGATAAGCGGATTCGAACCGCCGACCTCTTCCTTACCAAGGAAGTGCTCTGCCTGCTGAGCTATATCAGCACCTTATTTACAGAAAAAGCAACTACCCACTGGATAGTTGCTTTTCTTATGGCGACCCGAATGGGGCTCGAACCCACGACCTCTAGCGTGACAGGCTAGCGTTCTAACCAACTGAACTACCGGGCCATAGCAACTGTAAACAATTTGGCAGGGGCAGTAGGACTTGAACCCACAACTTACGGTTTTGGAGACCGTTGCTCTACCAATTGAACTATACCCCTTTACAAGTTGCTAAATTATTATATAACACAGACCGCCTGTTGTCAAGGATTATTTTAAAATATTTTGTCGTTTTATACAGAAAAACAAAAAGCACAGTATCGTTCAGAACTGTGCTTTTGATAAATTATACATCACGGTTATAAAGCGGTTTAACTTCATTTCTGTGACGGAACATTATAAGATAAATTGCCGTGATATTAAGCATCATCATTCCCAGCAGAACTGTTCTTTCGGGCAGAAATTCACCAAGAGAACCTGCAACAAGCTGTCCTGTAAGGGTGCCCATTGTGGTTATCATCTGAAAAGTTCCGTTAAAACGTCCGCGCACTGTGTCAGGCACATAGCTTTGTGTTGCAGAAATGCGTATGTTGAAACTTGTAACACTGATTATGCCAACAAGGAAGAACACCACAAACATAACCGGCACAGGCAGCCACAGCTTTATTCCGTCGCTGGTTGCACAGGCAAAATAAACACAGATTGCTATTAAAAACTTTTTATCTGCGGGATATTTGTATTTATAGTGTATAAGGCCGCCCACAAAACGCCCTGCAAGCCCTGTTGTTGTGATAAGGGTATACAAAGTTATAACGTCTATGGCTATATGGCTGAAAAGATGAGCATTGTTTTTAAAAAACGGAAGCAGCATGGTGTTCATAACACCGCCTGCCATATTGCACACAAAAAAGTAGCTTGTTATAACTATCAGTGCCTTCTCGCTTTTCATATATTTGAATCCCTGACGGAAATCATCTATATACTGTTTAATATTTGTGCTTTTAGTATTGTCTCTTCCCTCTTCGCTGTGTTTAATCTGTGTTTCAAAGATTGCGGCAACAAGGAAGGTTGCGCTGTTAAACAGAAACAGCGGTGCAAGTGTGCCCAATGCATTGTAAACCGCTGCGGCTACAGGTGTCATAAAAGATGCCAGCGGCATAAGCATACTGGAAATTGAATAAGCCTTGCGGAAATTGCCCTTGCTGATAAGGTTTGGATAAAAACTTTCGTAGGCAACGGTGTATATGCCGTCGATGCTGCCTATAAGCAGACACACCGCTAACATTACAACAAAGTTAAAGTGGTCCGCATTAAGTGCAAGGAATATAAACAGATATATGGTTGCCGAGATAAAGTCCAGCGTATAGATTATTTTACGGCGGGGAAAGCGGTCAACGATAGGGCCTGCCATAAGCGGTGCAATAATTTTTGGCATATTGTAAAATACCATAAACAATGAATACAGAAATGTGGAATTTGTTTTTTCCAGTACCAGCAGACCTATGGCAAAGCCTGACACCATATTGCCAAGCATTGATATTGCCGAACCTATGGTTATTATAGTAAAATTTTTAGTCCACAATTTTTGCAAAACAGTCGCCTTCTTCCATTTTTATGTACCCAATTTATCATACTCCGAATTTATTAAATTGTAAACAATCTTAAACTAAAATAAAACGGCCGTGTACACAAGTACACGGCCTGTTGCTTTTTTCAATTAAAACATGCTGATAACGTTTGTTACCATAACGATAAGGATAAGCACTGGTGCTACAAATTTGATAGCAAAGCTGAAGAAGCTTTTTGCTTTTACGCTGAATGTGCCATTCTGTTCGATTTCGTCATAAACGAATTTTGGTTTGAGAATCCAGCCTGCAAGGATAACAATTACCAATGCGCCGATTGTCATACCGATATATTCGCCAAGGAAGTCGTAGAAGTCAAGGAAGCCCATACCAAGAATTGTAACGTGGCTGAGTTTGCCAAAGCTGAGTGCTACAGGGATACCGAGCAATGTGATTGCTGCACCTGTTGCAACAGCTGCTGTTTTACGGCTCATTTTTGTCTGTTCGCTGAGAACGGATGTTGTAACTTCAAGCATAGAGATAGAGCTTGTAAGTGCAGCGAAAAGAACAAGAAGGAAGAAGATAAAACCAAATACGTTGCCCATACCCATTTCGTTAAATACGCTTGGGAGTGTGATAAACATAAGGGATGGACCTGCATCCGGTGCAAGACCAAGAGCAAATACTGCAGGGAAGATTGCGATACCGGAAAGGATAGCTGCCATTGTATCCATAAGTGGAATGATAATAGCATTGGACTGGATGTTGTCGCTGTCTTTAAGGTAAGAACCGTATGTAAGCATTGTACCTACACCCAAAGAACAGGAGAAGAACATCTGGGAAAGTGCAAGACCAAGTGTTTTTGGTGTGAGTTTTGTGATGTCAGGTTTGAAAAGGAATTCAAAACCTGCTGCTGCGCCAGGCAGTGTAACAGAACGGATGATAATGATAATAAGACAAACAAACAGTGCAGGCATCATAAATTTTGATGCTTTTTCAATACCGCCTGCAACACCCTTTGTAACAATAAAGATTGTTGCTGCCATAAACAATACAAAAAAGATAATGCCAAGATATGGACTTGCTGTAAATGCACCGAAATATTCACCAGGTGCTGCAATAGCATTTGCACTGCCGAAAAGTGCTTTTGCGTACTGGAGTGTGTAGTTGATAATCCAGCCACCCAGAACAGCATAGAAGCCGAGAATAAGTGAAACTGCAACAACACTGATATAACCTGCAAAGCCGAAGCGTTTGTCAAGTGTTTTATAAATTGTAACTACATTGGCTTTAACTTTTCTGCCCAGTGCAAATTCGCACATCATAACAGGAATACCAACCAATGCAACAAAGATAAGGTATGCAACGATAAATGCAAAACCGCCGCCCATACCTGCTTTGTAAGGGAAGCCCCAAAGGTTACCAAGACCAACTGCGGAACCTACGGAAGCCATAATGAAGCCAAATTTGCTGGCAAACTGTCCCCTTTTTTCCATACTTTCCTCCTATTGCAGACATCAAATTTTGTATATTTGTATAAATATTCGTCTGCAACTAATTTTTATTTTATTTTTATACAAATATATGCTATATATATTACCACAAAGACAATACAATTTCAATACATATTCAATATAAAAACACTCCCTTATGCAAAGCTAAGAGAGTGTTTTTACAGTTAGCTTATAAAATGATTACTTTTTGATAATCTGTGGACCCTGTGGTGTGTCTTTTACTTCGTAGCCCATAGCTGCAAGCTCGTCACGGATCTGGTCAGCGCGTGCCCAGTTCTTTTCTTTTCTTACTGCTGTTCTTTCTTCTACGAGAGCTTTAACCTCTGCAGGGATTTCGTCCTTGTTGCGGTTATAAAGAATACCCAGAACTTCTGCCATTTCGTCAAATGCTTTTGCAGCATGTTCCAGAGCTGCTTTGGACTGTTCTTTGCCGTTTACGTTGATGAATGTAACAAGCTCAAACAGTTTGGAAAGTGCATCAGCTGTGTTGAGGTCGTCGTCCATAACAGCGATAAATTCTGCAACAAGTCTGTCTGCTTCAGCAACGATTTCATCTTTGCCTTCGCCTGCATGACCGATAAGGAAGTCAAGGTGTTCTCTTGCTGTGTAGAGACGTTCAAGGCTGGATTTGCACTGGTCGATGATTTCTCTTGTAAAGTTGAGCGGTGAACGGTAGTGTGCTGTAAGCAGGAAGTAACGGATAACTTCGTAGCCAACCTGTTCTGCAATTTCTCTTACTGTAAAGAAGTTGTTGAGAGATTTGGACATTTTCTGGTTGTCAACGTTAAGGAATGCGTTGTGCATCCAGTAGTGGCTGAATTCGCATCCGTTTGCACATTCACTCTGTGCAATTTCGTTTTCGTGGTGTGGGAAGATAAGGTCTTCGCCACCACAGTGAAGGTCGATTTTATCGCCGAGGTGTTTTTTGCTCATTGCGGAACATTCGATGTGCCAGCCAGGACGGCCTTCGCTGAATGGGGATTCCCATTTTGGTTCGCCCGGTTTGGAAGCTTTCCACAAAGCAAAGTCTGCAGGGCTTTCCTTGATATCGTCAACAGCAATTCTTGCGCCGCTTTCAAGTTCTTCCAGCGGGTTGTGGCTGAGTTTGCCGTATTCGCTGAATGAGTGCACACGGAAGTATACGTCACCGTTGTCAACACGGTATGCGTGACCTTTGTCGATAAGTGTCTGAACGATATCGATGATTTCCGGAATTGTGTCGGAAACTCTTGGGCGGCTTGTTGCAGGTTTTACGTTGAGGCCTTTAAGGTCTGTGTAGTATTCGTTTTCGTATTTTCTTGCAACAGCTTCGAATGTTGTGCCATCTTCGTTTGCTTTTTTGATGATTTTGTCGTCAATATCTGTGATATTGGAAACATAGTTTACGTTGTTGCCGCGGTATTCAAGATATCTGCGGAGTGTATCAAAGATAACTGCAGGACGTGCGTTGCCGATGTGAACAAAGTTGTAAACTGTAGGACCGCAAACATAGATTTTGTATTCGCCTTCAACCTGAGGGATAAATTCTTCTTTTTTGCGTGTAAGTGTGTTGAAAATCTTCATGTGAGCCATAGACTGTTCTCCTTTTACTTTTTTGATTTTATATTGATGCGTGTTATTTACAATAATAGTTTTAATAATACTGCCGTGAGCGAAACAGAAACAAAACACCATTTTCTGTAAATAAAAAACGCCTTCATCTGTATAAAAACAGACGAAGGCGATAATATACAAATTACCACGGTTCCACTTCGGTTTATAACTCGGGCTCCATATAACGGTGGACACCGCACAAGACTAATATTCCAAAAAAGTTCGCCCTGTGTGCTTTCAAGTGCATTGGGCAGCTTATTGTCCTTAAGGCGCTTTCAGCGGGTCACGCCTATTCTCTGTCAAGGTTTTACACTGCTTACTATTCTTGATAATAACGCATTTCACATATACAAATATCTTATCAGCTATACACCTGTTTGTCAACCGAAAACAACATTTATACATATCATAAACAAAACGGACAGATATAAAATCCGTCCGCTGAATTTTTATTTCGCATTTTTGATAAGGTCGATGTTAGGTATAATGTACTGCATACCGCTTACCACTGTAAGCACTGCCATAATCCACATAAGCCCGTTTGTAATAAGGTTCATCCATGCATATGTTTCGGCACCGATAACATCAATCGCAAACAGTGACATAGCAAGCAGTCCAAGCATACTTGCAGCCATCTGGAACACTGTTTTTGCCTTGCCCATCATACCAGCCGCAATAACCTTGCTGCCCGCAGGGTTTGCCGCCGCAATAAGACGGATGCCGCTTACTGCAAATTCTCTTGCAAGTACAACACAGATAACAACTTCGTGACAAAAGCCGTTGAGGCAAAGGTAGATAAGTGCAACTGTTGTAAGCAGCTTATCTGCCAGCGGGTCCATAAATTTGCCAAAGTCTGTTACCATATTGTATTTTCTTGCAATGCTGCCGTCCAGAAAATCGGTAAAGGAAGCAACTGCAAAAACTATAAGGCCGATAAGATAGCTGTATGGGTTATCAATATACATAAATACCATAAAAACAGGCACCAGCAAAAATCTTAAAAGAGTAAGCTTATTTGGTAAATTCATTTTAAATTCTCCTTAAACAAGTTCTGCATAAAGGTCATAGATATCACTCTGTACAACCTTTACAGTAACAATATCACCTACCATTACGTCATAACCGCCGTCGATGTAAACCTCACCGTCAATTTCAGGTGCATCATATACACTGCGGCATATCCAGATGCCGTTTTCGCTGTCGAAATCATCAACAATAACGTCAATTTCCTTATCAACAAGTTTTGCCTGACAGTTCGCCATAATCTCTGTCTGCAGCATCATAATGCTGTCTGCACGCTGCTGACGGATTTCCACATCAACCTGATTTTCCATAGCTGCGGCAACTGTGCCGTCTTCTTCGGAATATGCAAAACAGCCAAGACGTTCAAACTTTGTTTCCTTTACAAATTCGTAAAGTTCATCAAATTCTTCCTGTGTTTCGCCAGGGTAACCTGTGATGAGTGTTGTGCGGATGGAAATGTGAGGAATTGCCCTGCGCAGTCTTGCAACTGCATCCTTGATGATTGCTGTGCCGCCACGGCGGTTCATACTTTTAAGCACACGGTCATTGATGTGCTGGATTGGCATATCAAGGTATGGCACAACCTTTGGATTGTTTGCCATTTCTTCGATAACCGCATCGGACAGTCTTTCAGGATAAGCATACATAAGACGAATCCACTGAATGCCGTCAATTTTGCTGATTTCATTTATAAGTGTATGTAATCTGCCTTCGCCGTATATATCTTCGCCGTATGCTGTGATATCCTGTGCCACAACGATAATTTCCTGCACGCCTTCTTCGGCAAGGAATTTTGCTTCCTCAACGCAGCTTTCAATTGCACGGCTGCGGTGCGGACCGCGTATCATAGGGATTGCACAGTAGTAACAGCCGTTGGAACAGCCTTCGGCAATTTTGAGATATGCATAATGTTTTGGTGTGGATATAATGCGCTTTGCGGTGATGTCAAGGTCTGTCTTTTTACCGTAACGGCAAACCCTGTCGCCTTTTACAACACTTTCCACAATGTCGCAGATATCGCCGTTGGAACCGATACCCACAACAGCATTTACTTCCGGAATATCATTGATAATTTCATCACGGTAACGTTCTGCAAGACAGCCTGTAACCACAATTTTAAGCTTTGGATTTTCAAGGCGTGCTTCCACTGCATTAAAGATGTTTTCGATAGCTTCTTCCTTTGCGCTTGTGATAAAGCCGCAGGTGTTGATAATGCAAACGTCTGCCTCGGTCATATCGGTTGTAGTTGTGTGACCTGCTTTAAGCAGCGCGTGTGCAAGTATATCCGCATCTACCTGGTTTTTTGGACAGCCAAGTGAAACTAAAGTTATAACCATTGATTTTCATCCTCTGTTTCAATATTTAAAGTTTTCAAAGCAGCGCAGATTTCACCGTAACGGAAGCCCTTTCGCATTAAAGCTGCAATAACCTTTTGCGGGTCATCCAGCTTTGTGCGGTATTTTGTCTGCAACAGATGCAGCAGGTTTTCAGTTTGTGTATCCTCGCTGTAGTTTTCTATACAACATTCTATTATATCTTTATTTATACCCAATGTCAAAAGTTTGAGCCTTGTTTCACCCAAAGAACACTTTTTTACGGTGATAAGATACTCTGCCTTTGCCCTGCAGTATTCTTCGTCATTAATCAGACCCAGTTCTTCCATTCTGTCGCAGGCGGCAGATGCACATTCGCTGTCAAAGCTTTTGCAAAGTTTATCGTACAGTTCCTTTCGGCTGTGGCTGCGGTAAGACAAAAGATTATACGCCTTCTGCACTGCCTTGTTTGTGCTGCTTTTCCCGTAAAGCAAAGCAAGCTCCTGCTGTGTAAAGCAAGAGCCTATTTCTATTTTTTCCTGTATAAGCATTAAATCGTCCACCGAAAACAGAAACCCGTTATCGCAAAAAAGGGCATTGAAGCCCTTTTTTGTTTTTGTTATATCGGTGATTATTATACTATTCAACATCTATGTCAATGTTTGCACTGCGTCTTCTTGGAGCAGGCTTTTCCTCACTGATTTCTACATCTTCGCTTGCTTCAGCTTTTTTTGCTGCAGCAAATTTGTTCATAGTTTTCTGTGTTGCTTCGCTGAGTTTTGCAAAAACCTTTTCTTCAACTTCTTTTGCAAATTCAGGTTCGTTCATAAACAGTTCCTTGATATTGTCGCGGCCCTGACCAAGACGGCGGTCACCATAGCTGAACCATGAACCTGATTTTGTGATGATGCCCATATTTACGCCGATATCAAGAATTTCGCCCACTTTGGAGATACCCTGACCGAAGATGATGTCAAATTCTGCTTCTTTGAACGGAGGGGCAACCTTGTTTTTAACAACCTTTGCTCTTGTGCGGTTACCCACAAATTCGCCGCCGTTTTTGATTGTTTCGATTCTTCTTACGTCAATACGCACGGAAGAATAATATTTAAGTGCACGGCCGCCCGGTGTTGTTTCAGGGTTGCCATACATAACGCCAACCTTTTCACGCAGCTGGTTGATAAACACAACGATTGTGTTTGTTTTGCCGATAGAGCCTGTGAGTTTGCGCAGTGCCTGGCTCATAAGTCTTGCCTGCAGACCAACGTGGCTGTCGCCCATTTCGCCTTCGATTTCTGCTCTTGGCACCATTGCAGCAACAGAGTCAACTACAATAACATCGATAGCGCCGGAACGCACCAGAGCTTCGCAGATTTCCATTGCCTGTTCGCCTGTATCAGGCTGGGAAACAAGGAGAGAATCAATATCCACACCCAGCGCACCTGCATAGATAGGGTCAAGGGCATGTTCAACGTCAATAAATGCTGCTGTGCCCCCTGCTTTCTGTGCTTCGGCTGCAATGTGGAGAGCGATTGTTGTTTTACCGCTGGATTCCGGCCCGTAGATTTCTACAATTCTGCCTTTAGGCACACCGCCTATACCAAGTGCAACGTCAAGTGACAGTGAACCTGTGGAAATTTTGTCCACATTCATTGTAACGTTTTCGCCAAGGCGCATAATTGCACCTTTGCCAAACTGTTTTTCTATATTTGCAAGGGCTGTTGCCAGAGCCTTTTCTTTGTCTGATGCAACCGCTGCAGATGCCATTGGTTTTTTAGCCTGTGCCATCGTGTTTCTCCTTTATATAAATCAATTTAACAACTATTGGTTGTTAAATATATTATCACACATTAAATAAAACTGCAATAGATAATTGAAAAATTTTCCAAAATTATTGTTTTTGTGCCACAACACCGCGTGGGTTGCCGCCAAAATCTATAATTTCTTTTATTATATTATATCCTGCCTGTACAAGAATATTTCTGACCGCAGTCTGCTGGTCAAAACCGTATTCAAAAACAAGATAACCTTTGTCTTTCAGCACAGCTTTGTACTCCTGTGCTATATGACGGTAAAAAAGCAAACCGTCTTCTTCGGCAAAAAGTGCCATTTCCGGCTCGTGGTTTACCTCTGTCTGCAGTCTGCCCCTTAAATCGGGGTGAATATACGGCGGGTTTGAAACGATAACATCTATGCTGTTTTTTTCCAGCTGTTTATCCAGTGCAAGCACATCAGCCTGCAAAGGTGTTACATCGAGTGATGTATATCCGATATTTTTCACAAGATATTTATATGCTTCATCTGATTTCTCCACCGCTGTAACATCAGCATGCGGGCAGTATTTTTTTACCGCAAGGGCAATACAGCCGCTGCCGCTGCAAAGGTCAAGCACTTTTGGCTTTTCTGTGCTGTCAACCGCTTCAAAGGCCGCTTCGCACACGGTTTCGGTATCCTGACGGGGAACAAGCACACCTTCACCCACAAACAGTTCCATATCAAAAAAGTACCATCTGCCAAGAATGTACTGCAAAGGATAGCCTTCCCTGCGCTGCTGTGCATAATCCATAAGCCTTTTTGCGTCCTCTTCACATATATCCGCACCGAGCAACTCTATACGCTTTTTGCCAAGTACATATTCTATAAGCAGATTTGCCTCAAACTGCGGGTCACTGTTTTCGTTTTCCGCCATCAGGGCACACATCTGCCTGTAAAGTTCGTTTATCACCATTTGTCTTCTTCCCTGGACTGTGGAATAACCGCTTTCATAGCTTCTATTGCAACTTCAATCATATCATCATCCGGTTCTTTTGTTGTAAATTTCTGAAAAAACATACCCGGACTTGCCAGAAGCTTTGTGCATCTGTTTTCGTGTCTGCCTGTAAACTTGAGTATTTCGTAAGCAATACCCACAACAACCGGAAGCAGAAGCAGTTTAAGCCCCACCCTGCCCATAGTGCTTGTCCATGGAACAAAAGAGAATATGATAATGCTTACAATTACCACGATAAACAGAAAACTTGTACCGCATCTTGGGTGAAAACGGCTGTGTCTGCGCACATTTTCAACAATAAGTTCTTCCCCTGCTTCGTAACAGGCAATGGTTTTGTGTTCGGCACCGTGATACATAAACAGGCGCTTTACATCCTCCACAAAGGTTACACCCCACATATAAAAGAAGAATATCGCAAGTTTGACAGCGCCTTCCATAACCGCCTTGAAGCTGCCAAGCGGTATAAATCTGTCCACGATACCGGTTATCATTGTAGGAAGCACCATAAACAGCACAAGTGCAAGCATTCCGCCCAGCACCCCTGCCACCATAAGCATCAGGTCACTGCCTTTTTTGCCAAAATGCTTTTTGAGCCATTCTTCCAGCTTGTCAGGTTCTGCCCCCTGCATTGCTATATCAGCAGAGTACATAAGCCAGTTGTAACCGCCCACAAGGCTGTCCAGAAATCCCCATATCCCGCGGAGAACAGGAATTTTTGCCACCGGATTCTTTTTGGTGTCCTCTTTTTTTATTTCTATCTCGCCGTCAGGTCTGCGCACAGCAGCCGCAGTAACCTTTGGGCCTTTCATCATAATGCCTTCCATAAGCGCCTGACCGCCTATTGATGTTTTGTGTTCAGCCATTTATTTTCCTTTCACTGCAGGCACAGTTCTGAATGTAACCTGCATACTTGTATATTTTCCGTATTCACTTTCGATATCAAATCTGCCGCCGTGAAGCTGCATAATTTCACTGACCAGTGCAAGGCCGATGCCGCTGCCGCGTTTTGCACCCTTGCCCTTGTAAAACTTGCCCTTCACCTTGCTGATATCATCGGGGTGAATGCCCTTTCCGTAGTCTTTTACCTCCACGGAAGCTGTATTATTGTCTTTGCTGCAGGTAATGTTTACCTCGATAACCGAATTTTCCTCGGAATATTTAATTGCATTGTCGATAAGGTTTATCATAACCTGACGGACACGGTTTTTATCCGCCATAATGGGGATAAAAATTTCCGGTTCTTCAAAATTAATTTCTATACCATGCTTTTCAGCCTGAGGCATATACATTATAACTGCATCGTAAACTTCGGCAACAAGGTCCAGTTTTTCCTTTGACAGAGAGAATGTTGTATTCTGAAGGCGGGAAAAATCCAGCAGATTTTCCACCATTGCGTAAAGGCGGTCGGTCTCCTGCAGGATAACATCGGTACCCTTCTGCAAAGTAGCCACATCATTTGTGCTGTCCATAGTTTCTGCCCAGCCCTTGATAGCCGTAAGAGGAGTTCGCAGTTCGTGGGAAACCGAAGATATAAACTCGTTTTTAAGTTCATCATTTCTGCCAAGTTCTTCTGCCATATGATTGATTGATGTGCACAGCTGACCTATTTCCTCGTCAAAGCTGCTGTTGCTTTCGATACGGGCGGTAAATTCGCCCTGTGCAATTTTATCCGCTGTATCCTTGATTGAATGTATCGGCATAACAATACTGCGGATAAAAAACGTACCGGACATTATGCTGAACACAACAATCATCAGGGCTGCCGCCGCTATAAATACAGCTATAACACCTATTTCACTGTCTATTTTCTCCAGAGAAGTTGTAATGCGCACAGCACACACATCCCTTGCCGGTTCGTCCAGCACAAATGTTGCACTCATTATTTTTTCGTTCATCTGGGATTTATATGTGCTTATAAAAATTTCTTCGCCGCCCGAAACCGCGTGGTTGAAATCCTCGATATTCATACGGCTGGCAGGGGCAAAACCGGACGAGGTTGCAACAACCTGTCCTGTTTCTCCCAGAAGCATAAGTTCAAACCTGTCCTTTTCGGCAAAGTCGGATGTAAGGTTGAACAAAAGTTCCTCTCTTTCCGCATCATCCATTCTTCCCGAAGCATTAAGTGTGCCGTTTATGGTGTTGATACGGTTGCTGAGTGCTGTCTGTGCCGCAGAATAATATGAGTTGCGGAAGGTAAGCAGCATAAAAGCCGATGCCATAACAAGCAGAGCTATAATTATAAGCAGGCTGCCTTTAATCCATCTTTTAGTAATACTGTTCATATATGTACCTAAACTGTCCAGCGGTAGCCATAGCCCCATACTGTAACAATGTGCTGCGGATTTGAAGGGTCTTCCTCAATTTTGATGCGCAGGCGGCGGATGTTAACATCAACAATTTTTACATCACCAAAATAATTTTCGCCCCAAACACCTTCCAGAATTTTTTCGCGTACCATTGCTGTTTCGGCATTTCTGAAAAACAGTTCCATAATGTTGAACTCAACACTGGTAAGGTCTATCATCTGTTTGTTTTTATAAAGTATACGGCTTTTTAGGTCCAGTGTAAAAGGACCTGACTGCAGAATTTCCCCTTCTTGTTCCGGCTGTGCATCACGTTTTACACGACGCATAAGGGATTCCACCCTTGCAATAAGCTCCTGAACACCAAAAGGCTTTGTCACATAGTCATCAGCACCTGTGGAAAGTGCATAAATCTTATCTCTTTCCTGACTTTTTGCAGAAAGCATAATAATACCCATCTGACTGTCCTTTTTGCGTATTTCACCGCAAAGCTGAATGCCGTCCATGCCAGGAAGCATAATATCAAGAATTGCAATATCAAAGTTTCTGCCGTTGTTTATCAGTTCAATTGCTTCTTCCGCTGTTGCAACCCTTATTGCATTATGGTTTGCAAGTTTAAGGTTAAGTTCCACAATTTCGCCGATACTGTTTTCGTCTTCAACAATCAAAATCATCGACATGTTTTTTCCCTCTCTGTCTAATCAAAATCTGTAATGCTTTTATACACATGTTCTATCTGTGATGTATCCATATTTTCGCTGCACTCAAGATGCCACAGGTTTGTGCCGAGATATACAGAGTATGAATACGCGCCCGATTCTATATCATCTATTGATTCTATCTCGGTAAACCGCAGCATTGTTTCGTCTGTTTCGGCATTAATAATTTCAAAGCCGTTATCAAGTGCTGCAGCATAAACAGCATCCTGCCACTGGTCGGGCAGTGCCATAAATATATTTTCGCGGATATCAAATATGCCGTAATAAATTCTTTCCGCATCCTTCTGTGTGCAGTCAGACCATTCCATATATTTGAAGGAAGGCACTTCTTCCGGGCGGTTAGGCTGAATAACAGTTGCTGTTTCCGCATAGCCGTTGCCGTTTATATCGCGGCTGTTGATAACCGGTTCGTGTTCCCAGCTTTTGCTTACAATACCGGAAGGTATGCAGGAAACAACCTTGTTGTTTTCCAGTGCATAAACCTCTGTATGCATACGGTTATGCCCGTCGCTGTAGTCAAAATAAACCGCATTTCTGCCGTCTTTAAGGGTACTTATCATAACCTGCGAAACCTCAACACCGGCATATTTCAGTTTTTTTGTGCCAAGACTGCGGAATTCAAGGTCTTCTGTAAAGGTGAGCACCGAGAAACTTATACTTTTATTGTTGGATTCTTTTGTAAGTATAATATCCGAATATCCGCTGCCTGTCATATCACCCGTTACAATATACTGACAGTTTTCCACATAATCGGCAATCTCCCTGGTTTTGTCGGTAAAATATGTAACAAAAAAGTTTTCGCCGATATTTGCCGACTGATATCCCACCGTAATCTGTCTGCCGTAAACTTTTGGCAGGGTTATCGTGTCAAAATAGAACACGTCTGTGCCCAGGCCTTCCTTGTCTGCAACAACCTTCCAGCCTTCCTGACTGTGCGAAAGCAGTGCAAAACGTATGTTGGCACCTTTGTTTGGTGCATAATAGAAAACCACTGCCTCATATACCCTGTCAAAGTCTATGTCGATAAGCTGTATAGGTGCGGAGTATCCCATATTTTTGGAATATTTCAGACTGATATCCTCGCCCAGGTAGTTTTCGATAGCAGCAACAATATTGCTTTCGTTTTCACTCAGTTTAGGCGCGGACAGCAGATTTATTATATTGCTTTTGCCCGTAAGGGAACTGCACCCTGTAAAGGCAAACAACAGACAAACAATCAATATTAACTTTTTTATGGTTATCCCTCCCTTTTTAAGTTGGGCTTGTACTTTTTATTGTCAGAGGAACCGTAAAAATTCCTCTTAACATTATATTTTACCACTAAATTATTAATATTCCAAGAAAAATTGTTGCTGCTCCTGCAATTATTCCGCACAGAACCGCAGATTTCGAGTGCAGCTTTACACCGCCCGGTATAAGCTGACATACCGAAACCTGCACCATTATGCCCGATATGACCGCCAGTACACAATTTAACAGCTGCGGTGTTATAAAGTTATGCAGCAGCAAAAGTGCCGCCGCGCCGCCTGCAAGTTCCGCCATACCTGCCGCAAAGCTGTGCACCACAGCCCGTATTCTTGATGAGGTAACGCACATCACCGAGCTTGCCACCGCAACCCCTTCCGGTATGTTGTGCAGTGCCACCGCAAAAGCCATATCTGCTCCAAGGCTGCGGTCGCTGTAGCCCGAAAATGCCGTGAGCATACCTTCGGGCAGATTGTGCATTACAATAACCATAGTTGTGATTATACATACGGATTTCATAGCATTCTCTTCTCTGCCACATCCGTCGGGCACAGAAATCCGTGCAAGCACCACAGATACTGCCCAGCCGCATATAAACAATCCGCTCAGACAGGCAGCCGCACGCAGCGTGCCCATTTCTGCTGAAAGGGACGCAAAACTGTTGGGGAGCATATTAAAGGCAGAAATCCCCGTCATCACTCCCGCTGCAAATCCCTGAAAAAAAGCAAGTGTCCTGCCGGACATTCCGGGACACAATGCCACTATAAGCCCACCCGCACCGGTGGCAGCAGATGCCACAGTGCAAAGCCATATCGCATAAGCCATAAATATTTTCCTTTCTGCAAACCGTCAAAACAGTATGCACAGAATTTTATTTTATCTAGCTTATGCAGACCGGCTGCGCAATGTTAATACACCGGTACTGTAAAAAGGCGGCATATTGACTGCCGGACTTTGCATAGAAATTTCTGCAATTTCCTGTCATATAATTTTCACACTATTTTTATTCCCACACTACTTGACAATGCAAGGTAGTGGTGATAGTATAGTAGCAGAAAGGGTTATTGCACAGAATATCAAAGAATGCCGAAAAATTTACAGACTTTCTTTATGGTATATTTTACCCTTTAAAACTGTACAAGCAAAAAAATCCCCCAAATCGAAGGAGGAAAAGATGAACACTCAATTTAAAAAAGGTGTTTTGGAACTTATTGTTCTGCTGGTTATCAGCAAAGAGGACAAATACGGCTATCAGCTGGTAAGTGAAGTTGGCAGAATTGTGGATGTAAACGAAGGCACAATATATCCACTGCTTAAAAGACTGACCAACGAAAAATACTGCGAAACCTATCTTGAGCAGTCTGCCGAAGGGCCTGCAAGAAAATATTACAAAATTACTGTTGCAGGCAGGGTTTATCTGGACATTCTCAAAAGAGAGTGGCTGGAGTTTTCACAGACCGTAAATAACTTTATAAAGGAGACAAGTAAAGATGACAAGGAATGAATTTTTTCAGAAACTTGAAGCCCGTCTGAACATTCTGAACGAGCAGGAACGCAACGATATTCTCAGTGAATACAACAGTCATATAGAATTCCGTATGCAGGACGGCAAAACCGAAGAAGAGGCAATTGCGGATTTTGGCGATGTAGATGCCCTTGCAGAAGAAATTTTAAGTGCATATCACATAGATACCGATACAGTATGGAACAAAAACGGCGAATACTACATAAAAAAATCCGTTTCCTTTATCAACCATGCCACAGAAAGGCTGCTCAGCTTTTCTC
Source organism: Oscillospiraceae bacterium (assembly GCA_017505635.1). Taxonomy (GTDB): domain Bacteria; phylum Bacillota; class Clostridia; order Oscillospirales; family Ruminococcaceae; genus RGIG3102. Next base: position 115,533 of record JAFVOU010000046.1, read on the forward strand.
TTAGCGATGTGGCAAAGGTAGTGGTTGAATTTCTGATTGTGCTGCTTATAATTCTGCTGATAAGCGTGCCTTTCAATATGATAAGCGACGAAATTGGCTATCTGTTCGGTTTTATGCCTCACACTATAAACACTGCAATAAATTCCATAGTAAAACTTGCATTTGACCTTGTTGCACTTATTATCACATTTGTAATTCTCTACAGCTTTGTAAAAACCAGAATTATAAACAGAAATGTGGAAATTCCTTCCAAAGAAAAAATGCAGGATTTTACATTTTCTGACGGCGGTAGTGCAAATTTTGATGTAAATACAGGCAAACCCCTTAAAAAGACAAAACAGCCAAAAGAAAAAAGCGGTGACGGCAGCTTTGGCAGGGTGCTTTCAAACATTTTTGTGTGGACTTTAAAAATACTGGTTTTTCTGGTTGTATGGCTGCCTGCAATTTTTATCACAATCAGTGCCATTGTTATTACAGTGCTGCTTACAATTATGCTTATTACCCGCGGTATAGGTCTGTGGGGACTGTGCATTATCGGTGCAGGCTGCTGTATAACAGGAATAGGCTTTACCGCATGGACAACACAGATTCTGTTTGGAGGTAAACACAATGGCTAAGTTAAAGATTATTGTTCCTGTTATTTTGCTTCTGGCAGCAGCTGCTGCATTAATCTGTGCTACCGAAAGGAGAAGACAGCAATGAAAAAACTTATAATTTCCCTTATTGCAGGGGCTGTGCTTATCGGTGTCGGCATTGGTGTTATGATGATGGAGATTGCAGAATTTTCCATGACTGATACCTACCCCGAAATCAAAAACTCCCCTTTGCAGGAATTTTCCTTTAGTGACGACACCATTTTTGATGACTCCGACGAAAACCGAACAGTCAACATACATGGTTATCTTGGCGAATATTTTCATGATTTCGGCATAACCGAAGTTGTGGAAGACAAAAAGATTGACGGTATTGAAGTTATCATAAGATACAGAGGCACAAAACCCGAATTCAGATTCAACGGATACGGATACAGCACCGACAATATGTACGAATACAACCTCAGTGCATACAGCAGGGATATTATGCCAAAGCAGATACTGGAATTTGCCGAATATATGTGTCAGAACAAAACCATCGTCAGATATCAGGACCTGTTTTATGTGGAAAAGGTTATTATAAAAACCGCCAGTCCGCAGCTTGTAAACTGCGAATTCTGATACAATATGCCACCCCTTAAATCAAATACATCCAAATCAGGCAGACAGCCCGCGGTAAATACTGCGGGCTGTCTGCCTTTTTTGCAACAAAAAGCCGTGCACCTGAATGCACGGCTTAAAGGTTTTTAAATTATAAACCAGAATTCTGTACCAAGACCTTCACGGCTTTCAACGCCATACTTAAATCCATGGTTTTCCAGAATTGATTTTACTATTGCAAGGCCAAGACCGGAGCCTGTTCTGCCTTCGTCTTTTCTTGCACGGTAGTATTTGTCAAACAGATGAGGAATATCCTCCTGACGTATGCCCTGACCCGAATCGTAAACACTTACCTTTACCTTGCCCTCGTCTGTCACATTTATTGCAACACCGACACGGGTTTCAGGCGGGGTGTGAACCAGAGCATTGGAAACAAAGTTGTGGATTACCCTTTCGATAAGTGCCGCATCAGCAAACACATAAATCTGTTCAGGACCTGCATAGGATATGGACTTTCCGTCCTTTATCGCTTTATAGTTGTACATCTCCACAATATCCTGGCACATATCGGCAATATCAAACTGAACAATATTAAGCTTGTATGTGCTCTGGCTGAGCTTTGTATATTCCATAACCGAACCAACCATTTGGGAAAGACGGTCGGTTTCTTCAATAATTGTGGTAAGCTGCTGGTCACGGATATCTTTGTTGTCGCCTGTGATATCCTTTATGCTTTCGGCATAGCCTTTGATAATGGTAAGCGGCGTGCGAAGGTCGTGGGAGATATTGGCAATAAGGTCTCTCTGCAGCTCGTGGCTGTGCTGAATTTCTTCCGTCATAAGGTTAAAGTCACTGGCAAGCTGACCAAACTCGTCCTTGTTGGCAATTTCAACCTTTACGTCATAGTTGCCCTTTGCAACCTCTTTTGTTGCAGCCGAAAGCTTGAGCAGCGGAGACATAAACCAGTGGGACATTATTGTTGCGATGATAACCGACAGAATGATACCAAGGATGGATGCCGTCTGCAGCTGACTGCGTACAATCGAGACAATGCCCTCTGTTCTTGCAAGGTTGGTGGATACAACTATTGTATATTTTCCGTCATAGAACCTGCCTTTTATCGCCTGAACGTTGCCAAGGTCGTCCTGATAATGAGCATTGTAGTTGTGGCGGGTATAATCGCGCACCTTCTGGCGAAGTTCACGTATTGCCACAGAATCTATCTTTCGCTGCTGTGCAAAATAGCTGTCGTTATTTCCGTCGGAATGAAGCTGACAGGCATCGCCGATGCCCTCGAAAAGCACCAGCCCGTTGCCGTATGCATCGGCAATGTCGATACAGGTGCCCACATTGATAAAGTTGGAAATTTCATCAAGAGTTTTCTCGGTTATTCCTCCGTCCAGTTCAATTGCCGTGATAACCTTGTTCATCATATTGCCAAGCTCCGCCTGGGTAACCGCATAGTACATAGGCTTGAACATAAACACTGCCATAAACCATGTCAGTGCTATAATAGCCATATTAACCAGAAATATAAGTGCCGTAAGCTTGCGGCGGATATTGCTTCGCATAGAAAATTTCCTTTTGTTTATTCTTTAGGTTCAAATTTATAGCCTACGCCCCATACTGTTTCGATACAGTCGCGGTATTCGCCAAGGTGGCTGCGCAGCATTTTGATATGGGTGTCAACTGTGCGGTCCTCGCCGAAATAGTCATAATTCCACACTTTAAGCAGAATTCTTTCACGGCTGAGTGCCACGCCCTTGTTCTGAACAAGACACACAAGCAGGTCAAATTCCTTTGGTGTCACATTGATGTATTCGCCTTTGATTTTTATGGAATGGCTTGGCACATCGATAACAAGGTCACCGAAGATGTATTTTTCGTTGTTTTCGTTGAAATCAGGGTTTGTGCGCATTGCAACAGCCTTGATGCGTGCCATAAGTTCCTTTGGAGAGAAAGGCTTAACGATATAGTCGTCTGTGCCTGCTTCAAAACCTGTGATTTTGTCATATTCCTCGCCTTTTGCAGAAAGGATGATAACCGGTGTTTTAAAGCCTCGGCTGCGCATTTCCTTAAGGCAGGTAATGCCGTCCATAAAAGGCATCATCACATCAAGGATAACCATATCGATGTCGCCTTTGGAGATAATGTTAAGTGCTTCGATACCATCCTTTGCAAATTCAGTTTCGTAGCCCGCAACTGTAATATACTGACCGATAAGTTCGCGGATTTTAGGTTCGTCGTCTACAACAAGAATTTTCATAGTACATAACCTCTCTTTATATTAATTTTCTGTATACAAATATCGTTAAACACAAGTTTTGCACTGTGTTATTTTAAATATAAAGCCTATAAGTTACAATTTTGTGAAAACGCATAAAAAATGTGAAAATCGGTATTTCCTTATTCTGCCTTTACATTTTTTCCTTTGATTTTTGCACCGTTCACCTTGCGGATAATTTCGTCTTTAAGCATTGCAGGAATTTCCACAGTTGTGTGGCTGTCGCCTATGTGGATATGACCGATAAGACTGCCTTTGATTTTGCTTTCTCCTGCTACCGCACCTAAAATCTGTTTTGGGGACACACCGTTTTTGCGTCCTACGGAAAGGCGCATCTGATAGAATTTGCTGTTTTCGATCTGTTTTTTACCGTTTTCGGTCTGTCTTTTATCTTTGTTCTTGCTGTTGCTCTTTGCAGAATTCTTTTTGCCGCCTTTTCCGTCTTTGTTTTTGCTTTCGTTTGATTTGAGCGGTTTTATATTTTTGAGTTCTTCAATTTCATATGGATTAATCTCTGCCTTTACCGAACGTACAATATTGCCCATCTGCATAAGCTGACGTTTGTCTGTTATAAGTGTGTAGCTTTCGCCGCCTTTGCCTGCACGGCCTGTACGGCCAATGCGGTGAACATAGTACTCTGTCTGTGTTGGGATGTCATAGTTAAACACAGCATCCACATTGTTTACGTCTATACCGCGTGCCGCAACATCGGTTGCAACAAGCAGCTGCACCCCGCCTTTGCGGAATTCTTTCATCACCTTGTCGCGGTCACGCTGGCGCATATCGCCGTGGAGACCGCGGGCAGAAATGCCTTTTTCTTCAAGCAGCGGCACAAGCACATCAACCATTTTTTTGGTATTGCAGAAAACAATGCCCAGGTTGATATTTTCCTTTTTCATAATATGGCAGACTGCATCCAGCTTTGTGCCTTTAGGACATTCAACCGCATACTGTGTGATTGTTTCCACAGTTGCCTGCTTTTGGGCAATTTCAACAAGCTGCGGATTGTTCTGATAGTTGTTTACAATATCAAGAATTTCCTTTGGCATTGTTGCAGAAAACAGTACGGTCTGTCTTTCGTCAGGAACAGATTTGAGAATTGTTTCGATATCTTCGCGGAAGCCCATATTGAGCATTTCGTCCGCTTCGTCCAGCACTATCATTTTGAGTTCCTGCAGTTTAAGTGTTTTGCGGTTGATATGGTCCATAACCCTGCCAGGTGTGCCCACCACAATCTGACAGCCCTGTCGCATAAGCGGCACCTGCTTTGAAAGCATCTGACCGCCGTAAATTGCCACTGTTTTTATATCGTGGGTATATTTCATAAGTTTTCTTATCTCACTGCAGGCCTGAACCGCAAGTTCCCTTGTTGGCACAAGCACCAGCACCTGAGTGAATTTTTTGCTGATATCCTTGTCAATAACAGAAACCGCAGGCACACCAAATGCTATTGTTTTGCCGCTGCCTGTCTGGCTTTTTCCTATAACGTCTTTTCCTTCAAGAATAAGGGGAATGGTTTTCTGCTGAATTTCGGTAAGACTTTCAAAGCCCATATCGTCAAGTGCACGCTTTATCTGCGGCATTATTTCAAAATTTATTTCCATCTTAACCTCTGTATTATCTGAAATGAATTTATGATGTATAATTATTGTAACTTTTCAAGTATACAGCAATAAAAAAACATTGTAAACAAATATATTTTTTATTTTGACAAAATTTGATGTATACTTTTAATCTTAAATGTGTTATCATTTTATAGCCGGCACAGCATACGCGCTTATAGCTCAGTTGGATAGAGCGTCAGACTCCGACTCTGAAGGCCGCTGGTTCGATTCCAGTTAAGCGTACCAAAAAACTCCGCAGAAATTCTGCGGAGTTTTTGTTTTTTACAGGTTAAAAACACACAGATTTATACCGATTATACATCATCCTTCCCCGGGCAGCCATAATGTGTCGGTGTGTAGCAACACCTTAAACGGTGTGGAGATGTTTTTTACCAGTTATTTACTGCAAGTTCTGCAAAGCTGTAAACCTTTTCGATATCCAGTCTGGTGCCGTCATCAAGAACCACCCAGCCTCTGAACTCGCCGAACATCTGGTGTGTACAGTTGTCTATCCACAGCACCTTTGCAGTGGTTGTTCGGTCATATGTAGGATAAAGAGTAAGTTCCAGCCTGCCTTCGTCATCGCGGATTGTCCATGGTGACATCCAGTCACTGCGGTCCATATCAAAGGTAACGTGACCAAGCTTGTGGCATTCGCCTTTGTAGAAGATAATATTTTCGGTTGCTTTGGACGGATTGCCAAAACCGCAGCCAAGGTTGAAGCCGAACATCTGGCCATTTACCTGACCTGCGCCGTTGGACCAGTACCATTCGTTGCTGAACGGCCATACACCTCTGCCCCAGTCAAGAATGCCGTAGCTGTCGGCAGCATCAAACACATATTCCCTGTCACCGTTTCTGACAAATCCCTTTGCTGTCATACAGTTTATTTTATGGTTGTAGTAAAACTGTGTAGGCTTTTCGTCAAACGGAATGTTGATAACAAGGCTGTGTGGCATTGTGGTGTTAAGCACAATTTCGCTTTCCACCTCATCACATCTGCATTTCAGTGTGCGCACACCGTCTTTTGTGATAAACTCCATATACATTCCGCCCTTGTCATACTTGAGAACACTGTCATTTTCGGCATTGGAGTTCATACCCATTTTGCCGAACGGAAGAGGAATAAGGCGTTCCTTGTAGAGAATTTTTTCGCCTGTGGCAAAGTTGAACAGCATAATGCTTACCTGTCCCACATAGCTTGTGTGACCGATTGTAAACTGCAGACAAAGTTCTTCGTTGCTTATCTGATAAAAATCCCATTCCTTAATGCGGTACGGCGGTGCTTTTATTGCGTTTCTGTCATATGTAAGTATACTTTTTGTGGAGTAACCCGGATATGGTCTGCCTTTTTCGTCCAGTACAGGGCCCGGGGCTGTATGCATTATCTGTTTCATGGCAAAAAACCTTTCAAATATATTTTATACTATTTATTTTAACGTAAAACCGTCCGCTTTCACAGATATAAATTATACAAAAACATATACACGGATATGTGCATATTGGCTGTATGCGTACCGCCTGTATGTGCATTAATGTACATATATACTTATTTACTTATTACACGTTTTATGGTATATTTATTAAAATAGGATTATTATGAACAATTATGATTTTTTATAAATGTGAGGTCTGATATGATTAGATTTAACGTACCGCCTGTTGCAGGCAAGGAAATGGAATACATAAAGCAGGCTGTGGAAAGCCACCACATCTGCGGTGACGGTCCGTTTACCAAAATGTGCAACAAATGGATTGAAGAAAAAACAGGCTGCAAAAAGGTTCTGCTTACAACCAGCTGCACACACGCCCTTGAAATGGCTGCAATGATGTGTGATTTCAAGGACGGCGAAGAGGTTATTCTTCCAAGCTATACATTCTCATCCACTGCAAACTGCTTTATCCCTGCAGGTGCAAAACTTGTTTTTGTTGACGTTGACCCTGCAACAATGAATATAGACCCTGACCTTATCGAAAAAGCAATCACAGATAAGACAAAGGTTATCTGTGTTATGCACTATGCAGGTGTTGCCTGTGATATGGACAGAATTATGGATATTGCAAAACGCCACAACCTTATTGTTATCGAAGATGCTGCACAGGCTGTTATGAGCGAATACAAAGGCAGACCACTCGGCACAATCGGTACATTTGGCTGCTATTCTTTCCACGAAACAAAAAACTATTCAATGGGCGAAGGCGGTGCGCTGCTTATCAATGACCCTGCATTTGTGGAAAAAGCAGAAATTCTGCGCGAAAAAGGCACAGACCGCTCAAAATTCTTCCGCGGTCAGGTTGACAAATATTCCTGGAGAGACTACGGTTCCTCCTATCTGCCAAGTGAACTTAACGCAGCTTATCTCTGGGCACAGCTTGAAATGGCTGACGAAATAAACAACAACCGCCTTGCAAGCTGGGACAGATACTACAATGCCCTTAAACCTCTTGCCGACGAAGGCAAAATTGAACTTCAGCTTCATCCGGAAGGCTGTGTGCACAATGCTCATATGTTCTATATCAAGCTGCACAATCTTGAAGAAAGAACAGCATTTATTGCTCATATGAAAGAAAATGACGTGCTTACAGTTTTCCACTATGTACCGCTGCACAGTGCCCCTGCAGGCCTTAAATACGGCCGTTTTGCAGGCGAAGACGTATACACAACAAAAGAAAGCGACAGACTTGTACGTCTGCCTCTTTACTATAATCTTGACGAAAAAGACCAGCAGAAAGTTATCGATACTATTCTGAGCTTCTGGAAGGAATAATTCTTTTATGAACGTTACAATCCGCCCTATTACATATGATGACACCGACAATATTGTGCGCTGGCGCAACAGCGATTTTGTAAACAGACGCTTTCTGTACCGCGCACTGTTCACACCGGAAAGCCATAACAGCTGGATGAAAAATATGGTTGAAACCAAAAAGGTTTATCAGTTTATCATCAGCTGCGACGGCACAGATGTGGGCAGCATCTATCTGCGCGATGTGGATCTGCATAACAAAAAGGCCGAATACGGTGTGTTTATCGGCGAAAAGGATTATCTTGGCAAAGGTGTTGGACAGGCCGCAACAAAGCTTGTTTTAAAATTTGCTTTTGAAGAACTTAAGCTGCACAAGGTTTTTCTGCGTGTTCTCAGCGACAACACCGGTGCAATAAAAAGCTATGAAAAAAGCGGCTTTGTTCAGGAAGGCTTTTTCAGAGACGAAATTTTTGCCGACGGAAAATACGAATCTGTTATCTTTATGGCAATATTCAACAGGGAGGACTGTTAAATGCTGATTTCCTATGTTATACCATGCTACCGCAGTGAACAGACTATAGGCGGTGTTGTGGCAGATATCAAAAAAACCATTACCGAAAACACCGATTACGGCTACGAAATCATCCTTGTGAACGACTGTTCCCCTGACGGTGTCTATTCCGTTCTGCAGCAGCTTGCAGCCGAAGACGGCAATGTAAAGGTAATCAACCTTGCAAAAAACTTTGGTCAGCATTCTGCACTTATGGCAGGGCTTAACCGTGCAAAAGGCGATGTTGTTGTATGCCTTGATGACGACGGGCAGACCCCACCGTCCGAAAGTCTTAAGCTGATTGATGCCCTTGGCGAAAATGTTGATGTTGTTTATGCATCATACGACCTGGACGGCAAAAAACATTCCGGTTTCCGCAACTTTGGCAGCATGACAAATGACCTTATGCTGCAGAAACTGCTTGGCAAGTCAAAAGACCTGAAGGTTACCAGCTTTTTTGCCGCAAAAAAATATATCATAAAAGAAATGTGCCGCTATCATCACGCATTTCCTTATCTTATGGGGCTTGTTCTGCGCAGCACAAACAAAATTATCAATGTGCCTGTTCACCACAAGGAAAGACTTGTGGGCAGAAGCGGCTATACACTTAAAAGCCTGCTTAAACTGTGGATTAACGGTTTTACCGCTTTCAGCGTACTTCCGCTTCGCATCTCCACTTTTGGCGGTGTTGTGCTGGCAATTCTCGGTTTTCTTTATGGTATATATACAGTCATCAACCGCTTTATAAATCCTCTTGCTCCTATGGGCTATGCTTCCATTATGAGCGCTTTGCTGTTTATCGGCGGTATGATTATGCTTATGCTGGGTATGCTTGGCGAATATATCGGCAGAATTTATCTCAGCATAAACAATGCACCTCAGTTTGTAGAACGCAATACAATAAATTTTGACGACAGTGAAAATTAAGGATTTTCAGATGAACGGTAAATCTTTTTTTAAAAAATGGAAAGACTATGCTTTCCTGCATATAAGCATTCTTATATATTCCATAACAATTGTTTTATCCAAGGTGGCATCGGATTTTGCATTTCTTTCCCTGCCATATATTCTTTGCTACGGCAGTATGGTTGCAATACTTGGCATCTATGCAATTTTGTGGCAGCAGGTTATCAAGCGTTTCGAGCCATCTGTTGCATACAGCCACAAAAGTGTAACTGTTATATGGGCTTTGCTTATAAGCGGTTTTCTCTTTGGCGAAAATATAACATTGGGCAACGTTATAGGCACAATACTTATTGTGGCAGGCGTTGTAATGGTGAGTCAGGATGAATAATATATATATACTTTTAGTACTGCTTACCGCATTTATGTCCGCTGTATCACAGGTGCTTTTAAATGTAAGCAACGAAAAACAGCACAAAAACTTTATATTCGAATATCTTAACTGGCGCGTTATCCTGTCTTACTTTATCCTTTTCTGCACACTTGCCCTTAACATTGTGGCACTGCAGCATCTTGAAGTAAAAACCGTAAACGCCGTTGGTGCCGCCTGCTATTTTTTTCTTTTGCTTTTAAGCCATTTCATACTTAAAGAAAAGGTTGGCAAAAAGAAACTTATCGGCAATATACTGATTATTGCAGGCATAGTTATATTTGTAGTATTATAAAAAAATTCCGCAGAAATTCTGCGGAATTTTTTGTTTTATATATTATTTATCTCTTTTGTACAGTATAAAATCTTCCGAAATCACTTCGGCTTTCCAGCCGCTGTCACGGAACATTCCGATATATTCTTCATCTGCTTTGGAGAGAATATAACCGGATTTAAGTTCTGACAGGTTTGCACGGATAAATTCGCCGTCGGAAATGCTTATACCCATATGGGCAGGAATTGCGTGGAGATAGTTTGTGTTGTGGTTGTTGTAGTCGTAAATCACTGTGTTGTCCCACAGATTTTCGCTTATCTCTTCATCAAAAGCACTGTTGAGCTGTGCCATATATTCCGCCTGCGGCATTGTGCCGAAAGGATTTTCCGATGTAGGCAGCCGGTACAGTTCTTCTATACCTTCTGCAGGCAGCCAGCCGCATAAGGCAATTGCCAGTGCAGCGGCAATCACAGCAGCTTTGTTCTCTTTTATATATACAGACAGCATAACCACAGCAAAGGCAACAATCACTATTATATGTCTGAAGCTTGTGTATTCCACATAGAAGATGATAAGTGCCAATGTAACTGCAGCCGCAACACCAACTGCAGACACTGCAATCCACAGATATTTGTCTGTAATGCTTCTGTTTTTTCTGAACTGTACAATACCCAGCACCACAAACACAAGCATACATACTGCCATTGTAAAGTAAGGAATTTTAACCTCTGCAAATACATCAAACAGATGATACAGTTCGTAGCTGTCGTTTATAAACTTGTGCAGCACATCCTTTACAAAGCCAAAAATTCTGCCCTCTGCAAGAGCAGAGAAAACCGATGTGTCTATTGTCTGTTCAAGGTAGGTTGCACATCGGGGTGTTACAAATTTAATATATGTAATTCCAAAAACACCGGCAGACACCAAAGCTGCAGCAAATGGTTCGATTTTATTGAACCTGAACTGTGCAAAAAACGGAAACAGTATAAATATCAGCATATACGGTCTGCACAGGGCGAAGAATATTACCAGCAGATAACATAAATACACAGATATGCGACTGTATTTTCCGTTTAAAAAACAGATTATAAAGCCTGCAAATATCACAACCCCTGCGTGGAACAGTGCTTCGGTCATACAGGACAGCATATATCTTGGAATAAACGGCACCGCAAGCAACAGCACCAAAAGTGCTGCACCCTGTTTTGCATCAGGTTTTGCAAGAAGATAGAACACCGCAAATGCCGCCATAACAAAAACAATGTTGAACACCATCATATGTGTTGCGGAAAAACCGAATATTTTGCCCAGCAGCACATAAGGGTAGAACAAAAACACCGGCCAGGCACCAAGGGTGCCAATCTGTGCGGCAGATTCGTTGTATCCGAAATAGCCCTTTGGCATACCGTAGTGTACCATTGCATCTATCTGTTTTACATAGAATATACCGTCATTGTAGTCAGGCAGGTTTGCCGCAATATTGTTGATATCCCACAGCATAACCCCCTGCAAAGCCGCATATATTACACAGGCAACAAGGGGAATAAGAGAGAACACAACTGCATTTCTTATGACTTTAAGTCTGTCACTCATTATTGTCTCCGATAAAAATGTCTGTATTTGCAAAATACCCCTTGGAACCAAGGGGTATTTTTATGATTTCAAATTAAGCAAGTGTGCCTGTTGTTCTTGGGAAAGGAATTACGTCACGGATGTTTGCAATACCTGTGATGTACATAATAAGTCTTTCAAAGCCAAGACCGTAGCCTGCGTGTTTTACACCGCCGAATCTGCGAAGGTCAAGATACCATTCGTAGTCTTTTCTGTCCAGACCGCATTCTTCCATTCTCTGTACAAGAATATCGTATCTTTCTTCACGCTGGCTGCCGCCGCAAAGTTCGCCAACGCCAGGAACAAGCATATCTGCTGATGCAACTGTTTTGCCGTCGTCGTCAAGGCGCATATAGAAGGATTTGATTTCCTTTGGATAGTTTGTAACAAAAACAGGTTTTTTGTAAATCTGTTCTGTAAGGAATCTTTCGTGTTCTGTCTGAAGGTCTGTACCCCATTCAACTTTGTACTGGAAGCTGTCGTTGTGTGGTGTAAGCAGTTCGATTGCTTTTGTATATGTTACACGAACAAATTCGCTGTTAACAAGGTTTGTGAGTCTTTCTTTAAGACCTTTGTCCACAAACTGGTTGAAGAATTCGATATCCTGCGGGCAGTTTTCGAGAACGTAGCCGATAACGTATTTAATCATAGCTTCTGCATTGTCCATATAGTCATAGAGGTCTGCAAATGCCATTTCAGGTTCCATCATCCAGAATTCTGCAGCGTGACGTGGTGTGTTGGAGTTTTCTGCACGGAATGTAGGACCAAATGTGTAGATTTTGCCAAATGCCATAGCCATAGCTTCGCCTTCAAGCTGGCCGGAAACTGTAAGGTTTGCTGCCTGACCAAAGAAGTCCTGGCTGAAGTCGATTTTGCCGTCTTCTGTTTTTGGAATGTTGTTGAGGTCAAATGTTGTAACCTGGAACATTTCGCCTGCACCTTCACAGTCAGAACCTGTGATAAGCGGTGTGTTCATATAAACAAAGCCGTTTTCGTTGAAGAACTTGTGGATAGCAAATGCTGCTGCACTTCTTACGCGGAATGCTGCGGAGAAGAGGTTTGTTCTTGGACGAAGATGTGGCATTGTGCGCAGATATTCAACTGTGTGACGTTTTTTCTGCAATGGGTATTCGCTTGGGCATGTGCCGATAACTTCGATTGCATCAGCATTGATTTCAAGCGGCTGTTTTGCTTCAGGTGTAAGAACAACTTTACCTGTTACTGCAAAAGCTGTGCCAACGCCGCTTTTTGCGATTTCTGTATAGTTTTCGATTTTAGCCTGTTCAAAAACAATCTGCACACCTTTAAAGCAGCTGCCGTCGTTGAGTTCGATAAAACCGATGTTTTTGCTGTCACGAACTGTTTTAGCCCAGCCTTCAACAGTAACAACTGTACCGTCAGCAGGCATATTCGCAAACAACTGTTTGATTTCTGTTCTTTTCATAACAATCTATTCCTCTTAAATAAAATATTTATAAATTTTATAAAAACCTTAACTTATATTATATAATTTATAAAAGACATAGTCAATATTATATACCTGTAATAATTCTGTTTTTTAACGTCAGAGACGGGCAGTCTGCCAGAAGCAGACCGCCCGTCAAACAGTTTCTGTGATGATACAAGATATATCAGTCTTCAATCTTTTCAAAACGCTTGAAGGTTTTTCCGTCACGGGTTATTGTTTCGTCCCACATATCTGCAGGGCGCACCCATACACCTTTTTCGCCGTAAAGCGCACGGTAAACCACCATTTCTTCCAGAGTTTCGGAATGTTTTGCAACGTACAGAACCTCATATTCGTTGCCTTTGAAATGTCTGTATTTTCCAGGTTTTATTTCCATTTTTCTATCCTTTCATACTGCGTACAAATTTTGCACTTTCGCTGCCTGCAACAGCACCCTGATAAACTGCTTTTGCCACCTGCAGCATACCGCCAAGGTTATCCCCTGCCGCATAAAAACCGGGGATATTTGTTGCGCATTTTTCGTCGGTTACTATATTGCTGCCGTTTAATTCCACCCCAAGCTTGCGTGCAAAATCGCCTGCACCTGCAACGCCCACTGCCACAAAAAGCCCGCTTGCTTCTATGCTGCTGCCGTCCTCAAATTTCACCGACTGCACTGTTGTTTCGCCCCTGACTGCTGCAAGTTTTTTGCCGATGTATTCAACACCGTCTATAACAGTTTTTGGCTGCTGTCCGTTTGTAAGGATATACACCTTTTCCGCCAGATTTTTAAGATATGCTGCTTCTTCTGCCGCATATTCCCCTTCTCCAAGCACTGCAACTGTTTTTCCGCGGTAGAAAAAGCCGTCGCAAACCGCACAGTAGCTTACACCGCGGCCCTCAAACTCTTTGAGCCCTTCAATTTTAGGTGCACGCCGTGCGGTGCCTGTGGCAAGAATTACGCTTTTGGCTGTAAACAGGTTTTCCACAGTTTTAACGGCAAAATCACCGTACCATTCAATGGATACAACCTGACCTTCAACTGTATCTATATTGTTGTCTTTAAGCTGATTTACACCCATTTCAAACAGCTGGGGACCGCTTGTACCCTTTGGCACACCATAGTAGTTGTCTATCTTTTCGGCTTTGTCAAGTGCATTGCTTTCGCCGCCGATAACCAGCACGTCTGCCCCTGCACGATGAGCATAAAGTGCTGCCGAAACCCCTGCAGGCCCCATGCCGACTATAATGATATCGTAACTGTTTTTCATATTTTTTCTCTCCGTAAATTTATTGTTACAGTATGATACAAATATACCACATTATACAAATTTGTAAAAGACCGATAAATTTCATCATGCAATTATATTTCAACCAATTTATTGATTTTTCGCCTGACATAGACTATAATCAGCTTAAAAATATATTATTATATAATAAACTGAAAAGGGTGTGAACAAATGGCATTTGATATAAACGAACAGGAATTTCACGATAAGAACGATGAAATATTCAAACCTGTTTCCCTGCTTAGCCGAAAAGCAGGTTCGTTTCCTGCAGCTCTTGCAAAAGCACTTACTGCCACAACGGCTGCCGCCATTGCTGCTGCAACACTTATAAGCAGCATTCACATGACATGCACACCTGTATCCATAGAAGAAAATCATGCAACTTTTGAAATAACAGTTTCCGGACTTGGAGAAAACGAATCCGGAGAATATGCGCTTGTAGAATATGCAGAAGAAATAACAGATGACAATTATCAGCAGTATCTTGATGGGTCTTCGCTGGCAGAAGGAAGTCTGGAAACTTCACCTTTGTACGTGGATTTCCTCAATCTGACACCTTACACAAAATATACAGTTATTCTGTTTTCTGTAGATGAAGAAGAAAACAGCACATTGCAGTTTACCTACAATTTCAGAACGCCATCCGGCAATGCAGCTGTGCCAACACCATCAACAGTGCCTTCGGCAACATCCAGCCCTGCACCAACTCCAACCCCTACACCAGCACCAACTCCTACATCTACACCAACACCAACTCCTACTCCAGCACCAACCCCTACACCAACACCAACCCCTACACCAACACCTACTCCAACTCCAGCACCAACTCCTACTCCAACTCCAGCACCAGCACCAGCACCAACACCAACTCCTACTCCAACTCCAGCACCAACTCCAACCCCAACACCAACTCCTACACCTACTCCAGCACCAACTCCAACCCCTACACCAACACCAACACCAACTCCTACACCTACACCGATGCCTTCTTCAGACCCGACAATTCCACCGGAACCTTTTGTGCCTAAAGTAACGGTAACCGACGGCAGCGGCAATGCATTTTTCAGCTACAGTCAAAACGATGTACCTGCAGAGAACATTATATCCATAACCGTAACCACAACCGATATTGCCAATGGCGGAAGTTCAGAATCTCAGGAATATACCTTTGACGACCTGTTCTTTGATGAAGAAAACCTTACAGTAGGGGCAAATCACAGCTTTGTATGGAACATAGGAATGGATTTGATTTTTACTTCTGTACTTAACTATACAGATATCAACATGAATCCTCAGAGTATAGCAGGTGACCCTTACAGGCTTGCACCTTATTACTTTAAAACTCTGTCAGAATCCAGCAGCCTTGTTATGGAAACCACTGCTGAACTGTCTCCGACAGATGGAGTTGTTGATGTTCCGTTTACTTTGACTATTGATGCGGGAGATATCTATCAGGGGTCTCACAGTCTGATTCTGCACAATCTGATTGCAGAAATTTACAACGATTCATTCACCTATTTTGCTGATACCACAGTAACCTTAAACCAGAGTTATGTGCAGGGTGAAAACATCGTTGTAACCGGCACTGTACAGTTTGATGCCCCTGATACATACAACATCGATTTCTGTCTTAACGCTTCCTGGTCCATTGACGGAATAATTTCCAACAGAGATACATCCGCGGTTATTTACCACACAATTACCGTAAATTAACCCGTATCTGCAACAATTCAAATCGGTTATACCGTTCAAACATATATTTTTAAGGAGAAATTTTATGAAGAGTAAAAATGTTTTAAAAATAATTATCCTTGTACTTGTATTTATTGCACTTATCAATCCTCAGTGGATTCCTTTTATACCTGCAGGCACACAGAATGCTATCGCTACTGAAATGCAAAAAACATTCGGTTCCATTGCAGGCGGCAAAGCAGGAATATTCAACCCTGCAAAACTTGTCACAGCAGTTGCTGCTGTACTTGCTGTGTGGATTGCTACAACTGTTATATGCACAGTAACAGAAAAAGTTTGCGCAAACAAAAAAAGAAGCATGACAGTTGCAGGCCTTATCATAAGCGTTATCCGGGTTATTGCCGTTATTGCAGGCGGCGTTTGGGTGCTTGGTATTATGGGCGTTAACCTTGCCGGCATTTTTGCTTCTCTTGGTATTGTTTCTCTTATTATCGGTTTTGGTGCACAGAGTCTTATCGAAGACTCCATTACAGGTATCTTTATTATCTTTGAAGGCCACTACAACATCGGCGACATCATTATTCTTGACGATTTCCGCGGTACTGTTAAACAAATCAGTATGCGTACCACAACAATTGAAGATATCGGCGGAAACCTTAAAATCGTAAACAACTCTGATATCCGCAATATCCGGAACCGTTCCGTAAACATTTCCGCTACTACATGTGACATCGGTATAAGCTACGACCAGTCAATTATTGAAGTCGAAAAGGTTATCGCTGAAAACATCGAAAAAATGTACGAAAGAAACCAGGATGTGTGGGAATCCGCACCTGAATATGTTGGCGTAAATGCCCTTGCAGACAGCGCTGTTGTTATCAGAATGCTTGTAAGAACAACTGAAAACAATATATTTGCTGCTCAGCGCCGTCTTAACCGTGAAATGAAAATTCTTTTTGACGAAAACAATATCGAAATTCCATTTGCACAGGTTGTTGTACACAACGCAAAATAATTACATACACAAAAAGGTCTGTACTGTTTAAGTACAGACCTTTTATTTTGCTGTTTTCCGTTATTGTTTAATCTCCGCCTGTTTAAAGGTTTCCAGCATATCCTTCATAACCTGCAGGCTGCTTTCGCCGTTTTTAATCTGCGCCGAAATGTAAGGCTTGTTGACACTGTTGATTGCAATTTTATGCTTTGTGATTTTGAGCACCTCGCCAATGTCAATTTTTGCAAAGTCATTGGAATAGAACATAATATTGTCCTTTCTCTGAACAACTTCGCAGATACCTACACTTGCCGCCTTTACACGCAGAAGCGAAATATCAATAAGCCCCATAACGCTGTCCGGCACATCGCCGTAGCGGTCGATAAGTTCGTCCAGCAGGTCGCTGACATCATCTTCGTTTTCAAGGCTTGCTATGCGCTTGTAGCTTTCGATACGGTTGATTGTATAAGGAATATATTTTTCCGGGATAAAGGCATCTACGGTAATATCGATAAGGCAGTCGGATTTTTCGGTTTTTATTTCCTCGCCTTTTTCCACCGCAATAGCCTGATTGAGCAGTTTTACATACAGGTCATAGCCGATAGACGCCATAAAACCGCTTTGTGTTTTGCCAAGGATACTGCCTGCACCGCGTATCTGCAAATCCCGCATAGCAATTTTAAATCCCGAACCAAAGCTGGTAAATTCACGGATAGCATTAAGACGTTTGACTGCAATTTCGTTGAGCACCTTGTTGCGTCGGAATGTAAAGTAAGCATATGCCTTGCGGGTGGAACGTCCCACACGTCCGCGTATCTGATAAAGCTGACTTAATCCCATACGGTCGGAATCTTCGATAATCAGCGTATTGCAGTTAGGAACGTCGATACCTGTTTCGATAATTGTTGTGCAGACAAGAATATCAATTTCGCCGTTTATAAGCTGCTGCCAGACCCCTGAAAGTGTTGCTTCGTCCATCTGTCCGTGTGCAACGGCAATGCGGGCGTTGGGGCACATTTTCTGCACCCTTAATGCACAGTTGTCTATTGTTTCAACACGGTTGTAAAGGTAGTAGCACTGTCCGCCACGGTTTATTTCGCGGTTGAGGGCAAAACTTACCATCTTTTCGTCATATTCGCTGACATATGTTTCGATAGGTATGCGGTCAAACGGCGGTTTTTCGATTGTGGACATATCACGGATGCCGTTGAGTGCCATACTGAGTGTACGCGGAATTGGTGTTGCCGAAAGGGTGAGTACGTCAACACCTTTAAAGCCTTCCACAAGTTTTTCCTTGTGGGCAACACCAAAACGCTGTTCTTCGTCTATGATAACAAGACCTAAATCCTTAAATTTAACCTTGTTCTGTATAAGGGCATGGGTACCAACCACTATATTTGCCACACCGCTGTTTATATCCCTGATTGTCTGTTCACGCTGTTTTGGTGTACGGAAACGGGATAAAAGCTGAATGTTGATTGGAAAACTTTCCATACGCTGAACAAGTGTGTTGTAGTGCTGCCAGGCAAGAACTGTGGTAGGCACCAGAATTGCCACCTGCTTGTTGCTCATAACCGCTTTAAATGCAGCGCGCAAAGCAACCTCGGTTTTGCCAACGCCAACGTCACCGCAGACAAGGCGTTCCATTGGGTATGGGCTTTCCATATCTTTTTTGATTTCGGCAATGGCATTGAGCTGGTCTTCGGTTTCATCATAGATAAAACGGGCCTCAAAGTCGCGCTGCCATTCGGTATCTTCATCAAAGGCAAAGCCTTTTGCATGTTCGCGTTCGGCATAAAGGCGGATAAGTTCTGCCGCCATCTCCTGTGTTGCCTTTTTGGCTTTTGCCTTGGTCTTTTTCCAGCCTTCGCCGCCAAGTTTGGACAGTGTAACCTTTTCGTCCGACTGTGCATAGCTGTAGCGGCTGATAAGGTCCAGCTGTGTTACCGGCACAAAAAGGCTGTCCTTGCCCTGAAAGTTGATTTTAAGATAGTCTTTGGTAACCCCCTGCATACTTACATTGTGTATGCCGTCGTATACACCGATGCCGTAGTTCTGGTGCACAACATAGTCACCTTTTGTAATTTCGTCAATGGATGTAAGAGCATCCTTTGCTTTTTTGCGCTTATAGTTCTGTTTGGAAACATCAAGCTTGCGGCCTGTGATAAGACACAGTTTATATGCAGGCAGGTCAAATCCCTGCTGGGTATGCCCGCCTGCAACACCGATTGTTCCCGGTGCAATATCGCAGTCTTTTTCCATATAGAAAGCATTGTAACCAAAGCTCTCAAGGTCCCTTACAAGGCCCTGTGCAGATTTTTTTGTACCTGCAAGAACCACAATTTTATATTTCTGTTTGATAAGTTCGCCAACGTCTTCGGCAAGTACCTTGTACTCCCCTGCCCAGCTTGGCAGATTGTGGCAGGTAAAGTTGACAATATTGGAAAGGCTTACATCGCTTACACTGCGCACAAAGTCTTCGGCAATAATTGTTGGCAAGGTTTTTGCCTTTTCAAGTATATAGCTGTAAGGGGCATAAAAATCGGTCATTCCCTTTGCAAGTATGCCGTCTGCCAGCAAAGTTTCAATGTCCTGACCATTGTGCCACAGCACCTGTTCGTAGCCTTCTCTTGCTGCAGCAAAGTCATCGATAAAGATAATCGGATTGTCAAGAAAATCAAACAGAGTTGATTTTTCGCTGTAACACATACCGATATATTTATCCATCGCCTGCGGCATCATATCGTTTTTAAGGGTAAGCACATCCTTTTCGCAGGCTGTGTCAAACGCGGCAAGGTTTTTGCTGTGAACAGTTTTGCGGTATGCTGTTATGGCATCAATCGCCTGCTGCGGTGTTGTAAACAGCACCTCCTTTACAGGGGAAATATGCACCTTTTTAATCTGCTCGGTACGGCGCTGGCTTTCAATTTCGAATGTGTTTATACGGTCAATCTCATCTCCCCAGAACTCGATACGCACCGGCATAGGCATATCAGGGGTGTAAAGGTCAACAATATCACCGCGCTGTGCAAACTGCCCCGGACCTTCCACCATTTCACGGCGGATATAACCTGCATTTACAAGACTGTCCACAAGGTCCATAGGTCTGATAACTGTAGTTTCCTTTATGGTAAGGGTGTTCTGCAGAAATTTTTCTTTTGGCATTGTGTACATAAGGGCAGCTTCCAAAGTGGAAACTACGATATCACAGCGTTTGGAAACAAGATATCCCATTGTCTGTATACGGCGGTATTCGTACTCGCGTGAAAAACCTTCCAGCGCGCGTAAAGTCAAATCCCTTGCGGGAAAAACCTGGGTTTTTTCGCCGAAAAATGTTATATCTTCATTGAGCTTGTTTGCACCTTTTTCGTCCTTTGCAAGAACAAGCACCTGACGGCCTGTTGTTTTCTGCACCGCTGCAATAAATGCAGCACGGGCAGTCTGTGACAGACCAAAAAGCGCTATCGGAGAGGAATATCCCTGTATTTCGTTAACAAGCTTTAAAAATTCGGGGGTTCTGCTGATTTCTTTTAAAAGCATAATATCTCCTTTTTGTATATTTTTCGACAAAAATCACATTTTGTATATAACGAGCAGTTGCCGTACAAGGCAAAGGATACCCCGTACGGCTTCTGTTTTTTATTATCTGTTATATAAATTCATAGCCTTCTGGCTGTCGCCGCTTACCATAAGTTTAACGGCTTTGTGTGCATCTTCAAAACGGTCTGCCAACAGCTTTTTATCGCCGTCGGTAAACTTGCCCAGCACCCAGTCGGCAAGGTCGTAGTCGGGATGAGGCTTCTGGCCTACACCCATTTTTATTCTTGGAAAATCCTGCCCCATATGGCTGATGATACTTTTTATACCGTTGTGACCGCCTGCACTGCCTTTTTCGCGTATGCGCATTTTGCCAACATCCAGCGAAACATCATCAAAGATAACAATGATGTTTTCGGCAGGTACCTTGTAAAAGGCTGCCGCCTGTTTTACTGCTTCGCCCGAAAGGTTCATAAAAGTCTGAGGTTTTAAAAGCATTACCTTGCAGCCTTCTGTTTCCCACACACCGTACAGAGCCGAAAACTTTGCCTTTGTCACAGACACATTGTTCTTGTCCGCGATATAGTCAAGGGTTTCAAAGCCTATATTGTGACGTGTGTTGCTGTATTTGCTGCCGGGATTGCCAAGACCAACTACTATATAATCTATGCTACTGTTTGATTTTTTAAACAACATATCAGTCAAACAGAGAAGAGAGACACTGGTCGTTGTAAATTCTCTTGATTGCTTCTGCAAATACTTCTGCTACTGTTACAACATCGATTTTTTCAAGATGTTTTTCTTCAGGAAGCTGAATTGTGTCGAGAAGGATAAGTTCTTCGATTGCAGAATCTTTGATTCTCTGGATTGCAGGACCGGAGAGAACACCGTGTGTTGCACATGCTCTTACAGATTTTGCACCGCGTTCTTTAAGTGCGTTTGCAGCGTTGCAGAGTGTACCTGCTGTATCGATAATGTCGTCGATGATAACAACGTTTTTGTCTTTGATTTCACCGATGATATTCATAACTTCACAAACGTTTGCCTTTGGACGGCGTTTGTCGATGATAGCGATTGGTGCATCAAGGTAGTTTGCAAAGTTTCTTGCTCTTGTTACGGAACCAAGGTCAGGGCTTACCACTACAAGGTCTTCGATTTCTTTTTTAACAAATTCTCTTGCAAGAATAGGCATACCAACAAGGTGGTCAAGCGGAATGTTGAAGAAGCCCTGAATCTGTGCAGCATGAAGGTCCATTGTCAGTACGCGGTCTGCGCCTGCTGCTGTGATAAGGTCTGCAACAAGTTTAGCTGTGATTGGGTCGCGGGATCTGCTCTTTCTGTCCTGACGAGCATAGCCGTAGTATGGCATAACTGCTGTGATGCGGCCTGCAGAAGCACGTTTGAGTGCGTCAATCATAATGAGCAATTCCATAAGATTGTTGTTTACAGGTGCATTTGTGCTCTGTACAACAAATACATCGCTGCCGCGAACTGTTTCCTGAATGGAAACGGAGATTTCGCCGTCAGAGAATGTGCTTACTTCGCATTTGCCCAAAGGCATGCCCATTTCGTCTGCAATTTTCTGTGCAAGTTCCTTGCTTGCATTTGCAGCAAAAATCTTAATGTCTTTACCGTGAATGTTCATTTTGTACCTCTTTTTCTCTCTTGTCCTTATTTGAATATTTGGTTAAAAATAATAAAGCCTATAAATAATTGTACATTTATTTTGAGTGTTTTTCAATATATCCGCTGAGTTTTTTATTTGCCCAGCCGGATTTATTTTCCTGTCTTGCACGCGCAACTGCCAGATCGCCGTCAGGAACATCTTTTGTAACTGTGGAACCTGCTGCTGTGTAGGCGCCGTTGCCAACCTTTACCGGTGCAATAAGGTTTGTATTGCAACCGATAAACGCATAGTCGCCTATTGTGCAGCGGTTTTTTGCAGCACCGTCATAGTTTACTGTTACAACACCGCAGCCAAAGTTAACGTGTCTGCCCACATCACTGTCACCGATATAGGTGAGATGTGCAATTGATGTGCCCTCGCCCACTGTAGAGTTTTTAACCTCCACAAAGTCACCGATTTTCACCTTCTTGCAGATGTGGCTGTTTGGACGAAGCTGTGTGAACGGACCAATTTTAGCACCGTCTTCCACAACCGATTCACTGCCCTGGGATGCATTGAAAACAACACCGTCGCCCACTGTGCAGTCTGTAAGCATACTGTTAGGACCTATAATACAGTTTTCGCCGATTGTTGTGTTTCCCCTGAGAATTGTGCCTGGAAGAATCTGTGTGCCTTTGCCGATTTTTACGTCTTCATCAATCACAATGCCGTGGCTTGTGAGAAACTCCACCCCGTTTGCTTCGTGCTTTGCAATAATTTCCAGATATTTCTTTTCGTTTTCAATTACTGACATAAAACACCGCCTTCTGTACAGATTAATATACACAGTTGTACATTATATTCTAATTATATCATACCTTATTGTTTATTTTTTTCAAGTGTTTATTTGATGATTTTTTAAAGCTGACAAAAATACCCCTGCCAATTATATATTTTTTGTGAAATATTGTTGCAGAATTTGATTTTTTTACATTGTCATTGTATTATAAAATCAATTTTATCAAATTAAAGGAGAAAATATGGACTTTATCAATCGTCTTACTTTAAAATTCAACAAAATATTAAAACTGTCTGTTTTCTTCGCTGTATATCTTGTTGTTTTATGGTTTTCCTTTTCCAGCAAAGGTATTTTTGTAGATGGACATTTCTACAAAAAAAGCGCCAATATGACAACCATAACCTACACCTGCCGCAATCCTTTTGCAGATTTTAAAAAGATAATACTGGAAAAGCAGGTTGACGGTTCTGTTATAAAAATCGATGACAGCTACACCCTTACCGTAAACAAAAACGGAGATGTCTCAATTGCAGACAACACATCCATCGACGGAAACCTGCCTGACGCCCGCTGGGACCTGATTGCCAACCAGAGTGCCGAAAGCACCCGCATTGCCGCAACACATCAGCCGTATTTTCTTGTGTTTATAGTTTACGGTCTTTTTGCACTGTCCAGAATTTACAGCGCAAAAGTGTACGAATTTGTGTTCCGCAACCGCGCTGCCGGTGAAAGCTATTACAGAATATTCAACATTGTTTTCACCGTTATCACCGCAGCGGTTATGGTATATTTTATTCTGCCTGTTTAAACGTAATATCTTTTAAAACACAATAACTGCAACATAAAAGGGACATCATCCGATGTCCCTTTTGATTTTTGCTTATATTATTTTTCTGCGTACAGTTTAATGATGTTTTTAACTGTTTCGGTGCATTTTTCCATATTTTCTTTTGTGTTGCATTCGTATTTGCCGTGAAAGTTCATGCCGCCGGTTGCAAGGTTTGGACAAGGCAGACCCATAAAGCTTAAACGTGCACCGTCTGTGCCCCCGCGGATTGCAACATCCTTTGGTACAAGACCTGCCATTTCAACCGCTTTGCGGGCATTTTCAATAAGGTGAAAATGCGGCAGAATCATGCATTTCATATTGCGGTAGCTTTCCTTTGTTTCCACTGCAACAAGTTCCTTGCCGTATTTTTTGTTGATAAAGTCACCAACCTCGTGCATAAGGTTAACCTTCTGCACAATTTTTTCATCGTCATGGTCACGGAGAATATAGTGCATAACGGTTTTTTCGGTGCTGCCGTCAAAGTTTGTAAGATGATAGAAGCCCTCAAAACCTTCGGTATATTCCGGTCTTTCAAAACAAGGCAGCATACTGTCAAATTCCATAGCCACACGCTGGCTGTTTATCATCTGGTTTTTGGAAGAACCCGGATGGATGGAACGGCCGTTGATTGTTACTGTTGCGGAGTATGCATTGAAGTTCTGATATTCAATTTCTCCAGGCAGACCGCCGTCAACTGTATAACCGAACTGTGCACCAAAGCCTTCCACATCAAAAAGGTCTGCACCGCGGCCTATTTCTTCGTCAGGAGTAAAACCAACAGCTATTCTGCCGTGCGGAATATTTTCTGCAATAATTTCTTCCACAGCCTGCATAATAACCGCAATGCCTGCCTTGTCGTCACTGCCAAGGAGTGTTGTGCCGTCGGTTGTGATAAGTGTATGACCTTTGAAGGAAGCAAGTTCAGGAAAATCAGCAGGACTTAAAATATCGCCGCTGCCGGCAAGCAGAACATCGCCGCCGTCATAGTTTTCGATAATCTGAGGCTTGATATCCCAGCCGCTGAACTCAGGTGCTGTATCCATATGTGCAATAAAGCCGATGCAAGGCACATCTTCATACCCTTCTGTTGCAGGCAGATAGCCGTAAACATAGCCTTTGTCCACCTTTACATCACAAAGACCCATTGCTGTCATTTCGTTTTTAAGAAATTCAGCAACATCAAGCTGACAAGGTGAAGAAGGACAGCTTTCGCAGTTTTCGTCCGATGGGGAAGAAATTTTTATGTAGCTTAAAAATTTATCTGTTACGCTCATTGTAAATCTCCTTTTGCCGCGTAAAACGGCACTGTTTATTTTATGTTTTTATTCTACCACAAAATACAGAAAATCAATACTTTTTTATGTTATTTTTGCTTTATATACTTTTAATATTACAAAAAATATGTTAGAATAAATTGAATATATGCGTTTGCATATCAATTTTGTAAATTAAAGCTATGCTTTGGAGGATATATTATGTCAGTTTTTACAGGTAAAACCCTTTTGATTACAGGTGGTACAGGCAGTTTCGGCCACACAGTTCTCAAACATTTTTTGACAACCGATATCGGCGAAATCCGCATCTTCTCCCGTGACGAAAAGAAGCAGGACGATATGCGTCACGACCTGCAGGTACAGTATCCTGTTGAAAGCCAGAAGGTTAAATTCTACATCGGTGACGTAAGGGATATCAACAGTGTGGACAATGCTATGAACGGCGTTGACTTTATCTTCCACGCTGCAGCACTCAAACAGGTGCCTTCCTGTGAATTTTTCCCTGTTGAAGCAGTAAAAACAAACGTACTTGGCACAGAAAACGTGCTTACAAGTGCTATCCGTCACGGTGTAAAAAGAGTTGTTTGCCTTTCCACAGACAAGGCTGCATACCCAATCAACGCAATGGGCATCTCCAAGGCTATGATGGAAAAGGTTATCGTGGCAAAATCCAGAACAGTTGACCCTGAAAAAACAACAATCTGCTGTACAAGATACGGCAACGTTATGTGCAGCCGCGGCAGTGTTATTCCGCTTTTCCGTGAACAGATAAGACAGGGCAAACCGCTGACAATCACAAACCCTGAAATGACACGCTTCCTTATGAACCTTGACGAAGCTGTTGACCTTGTTGTATTTGCATTTACAAACGGCCAGCCGGGCGACCTGTTTGTTCAGAAATCACCTGCATGTACAATCGGCGACCTTGCAAAGGCAACACAGCAGCTGTTTGGTGATACAGGCATCAAAATTATCGGCGAAAGACACGGCGAAAAACTTTACGAAACACTGCTTACAGAGGAAGAAGCTGCAAAAGCTATCGATATGGGCGGCTACTACCGCGTACCTGCTGACAACCGCGACCTGAACTATGACAAATACTTTGTGGAAGGCAGAACAGAAGAAAAGGTTCTCCACCAGTACAACAGCCATAATACAGAACGTCTTGACATCGAAGGCACAATTGCAAAGATGAAGACAACAGATTATATAAAAGAGGAGCTGGCTAAACTTGAAAGATAGAAAAATTCTTATCACAGGTGCCCGCGGCTTTGTGGGAAAAAACCTGACAGCAACACTTCTGCAGAAAGGCTATACAAACCTTTATCTGTTTGACCGGGAAGACAGCCTTGAAGCTCTGGACAAGTACTGTGCTGACTGCGACTTTGTTTTTCACCTTGCAGGTGTAAACCGTCCCCAGAGTACAAGCGAATTCTACGAAGGCAACACAGATTTTTCTGCCAAACTGCTGGAAACACTTAAAAAACACAACAACGGCTGCGGTGTTATCGTGTCTTCCTCCATTCAGGCACTGCTGGACAACGACTACGGCAAAAGCAAAAAAATGGGTGAAGAACTGTTTTTGAACAACGGTCTTAACCCTGCATACATCGTGCGCCTTTACGGCGTATTCGGCAAATGGTCAAAGCCTAACTACAACACAGTTGTGGCAACATTCTGCTACAACGTGGCACACGGCCTGCCTTTGCAGATTAATGACCCAAGCTATGAACTTACACTTTGCTACATTGACGATGTAATTGCAAAGTTTGTTGATATCTTTGAAAACGAAAACGATTACACAGCAGGTTTCTTTGAAATTGACACACTGCATAAAATCACACTTGGCAGACTTGCAAGCACAATCCAGTCCTTTGGCAAAAACCGCGAAACCCTGGTTATGCCAAACCTTAACGGCCTTCTGGAACAGCGCCTTTACGGCACATATCTGTCCTACCTTGAAAACAACGATTTCAGCTATCCGCTCAAAAAGAACGAAGACAACCGCGGCTGGCTGGCAGAGTTTATAAAAAGCGAAAGCTTTGGCCAGATTTTTATCAGCACAACCAAACCGGGCATCACACGCGGCGACCACTGGCATCACACAAAGGTGGAAAAATTCTTTGTTATCAAAGGCAAGGCAACAATCAGCTTCCGCCATATGATTACAAACGAAATTATCCGATACGAAGTTTGCGGCGACAACCCTACCGTTGTGGATATCCCTGTAGGCTACACACACAACATCACCAACACAGGCGACGAAGAAATGATTTGCCTGTTCTGGTCCAACCAGATTTTCGACCCTCAGAACCCTGACACATACTATACAAAGGTGGATTTGTAATTATGAAAAGATTGGTTATTCTTGGCTTTGGCGGCTATGGCAAAACAATAGAAGACGTTGTTCTCTCTGCAGAAATGTTTGACGAAATCATCTTTCTTGATGACAATGCAAAGGATGAAAAGGTTAAGGGTGTGTGCAGAGACTATGTAAATTACATAGATGAAAACACATGGTTTTACCCTGCATTCGGCAACAACAACCTGCGCGTTGAATGGATTTATCTGCTAAACGGCGCAAAGGCACAGGTGCCGACAATTATTCACCCTACAGCTTATGTAAGCCCAAATGCAGTTGTGGAAGCAGGCTGTGCTGTATTGCCTCAGGCTGTTATCAACACAACAGCTAAAGTGCGCACAGGCTGCATTGTAAATTTCGGCGCAGTTGTTGACCACGATGTTATCATCGAAAAAGGTGTGCATCTGTGCATCAACAGCGTGGTTAAAGCCTACAACCGCATTGCCCCGTTTGCAAAAATAGAGGCAGGTCAGGTAATATTCAACAATACTTTCGTAATGGAGTAATAAAATGAGCAAACTTAAACTTATGACAATTATCGGCACAAGACCGGAAATTATCCGTCTTGCTGCCGTTATCAAAAAATGCGATAAATATTTTGACCAGATTCTTGTACACACAGGTCAGAACTATGACTACGAACTCAACCAGGTTTTCTTTGATGACCTTGGTCTGCGTGCACCTGACTTTTACCTTGACGCTGTAGGCAAGGACCTTGGCGAAACAATTGGCAATATCATTGCCAAAAGCTATGCACTTATGGTGGAACAGAAGCCTGATGCACTGCTTATTCTTGGCGACACAAACAGCTGTCTTTCCGCTATCAGTGCAAAAAGGCTGCACATTCCTATCTTCCATATGGAAGCAGGCAACCGCTGCTTTGACGAATGTCTGCCTGAAGAAACAAACCGCAGAATTGTTGACCATATTGCAGACGTAAACCTTTGCTATTCTGAACACGCACGCCGTTACCTCAACAGCGAAGGCACCGCAAAGGAAAGAACCTATGTTACAGGCAGTCCAATGGCTGAAGTTCTGCACGAAAACCTTGAACAGATTAAATCTTCCGACATTCTTGAAAGACTTGGTCTTGAAAAAGGCAAATACATCCTGCTTTCTGCACACAGAGAAGAAAACATCGACACAGAACAGAACTTCTTCAATCTGATGAATGCAGTCAATGCCATGGCAGAAAAATACGATATGCCTATCCTTTATTCCTGCCACCCAAGAAGTGCAAAATTTATTGCACAGCGCGGTTTTGTGTTTGACAAACGCGTTATCCAGAACAAGCCCCTTGGTTTCCACGACTACAACAACCTGCAGATGAATGCTTTTGCAGTTGTTTCCGACAGCGGCACATTGCCTGAAGAAAGCAGTTTCTTCCTCTCTGTTGGCAATCCGTTCCCTGCTGTATGCATCCGCACATCCACAGAACGTCCTGAAGCTTTGGACAAGGGCAACTTTATCCTTGCAGGCATCACAACAGAACAGGTTCTGCAGGCTGTTGACACAGCAGTTGAAATGAACGCAAACGAAGACTTTGGCATCCCTGTGCCAAACTACACAGACGAAAATGTTTCCACAAAGGTTGTAAAACTTATTCAGAGCTATACTGGCGTTGTAAACAAAATGGTTTGGAGAAAATATTAATCTCCTTATCCGTACCGATGCAGACGAACACACATATTGTCTGTACAAAGCATAATTATAAGCGGGACGCCGGAAACGCCGTCCCCTGCAATATTTAAAATTCAGAGGTCCACTTTGAAAAAAAGAATTCTGATTATAAGCCAGCATTTCTGGCCCGAAAATTTCCGCATAAGCGATATTGCGCAGGGTTTTGCCGAAAACGAAATTGAAGTTGATGTGCTTTGCGGCATACCAAACTACCCAAACGGCAATATTCCCGACGGCTACGGTTTTTTTAAAAACTTAAAACAGAATTACAATGGTGTAAATGTGCACAGATGCTGGGAAATAACAAGAAAGGGCAATTCTTCCATAAGAATTTTCCTCAACTATGTTTCCTATCCGTTTTTTGCAAGTTTTAAGGTTTTATCCTTCCTTGGCAAAAAATACGATGCTGTTTTCTGCTATGAAACCAGCCCTGTGTATATGATTTTTCCTGCCATTGTATATTCAAAGCTTAAAAAGGTTCCTTTGACTACATATGTGCTGGACCTGTGGCCCGAAAATCTTTATTCCGTGCTGCCTATCCAGAACAGATTTCTGCAGAAGGTGTGCGAGGTTACAAGCCACTGGCACTATAAAAAAAGCGACAGGCTTATCGCTATGAGCCCGTCACTTAAAGAAAAACTGATTGCCGTTACAGGCAAAGACAGCAGAAAAGTTGCTGTTATTCCGCAGTACTGCGAAAGTTTTTACGAAACAGAGATTGTTGACAAAGAACTGACCGAAAAATACAAGGATTATTTCAAGGTGGTTTACGCAGGCAACATAAGCCCTGCGCAGAACCTTGAGGTTGCTGTGGATGCCTCTGTGCTGCTGAAAAATGACGGCATAAAAGATGTTAAATTTATCATTGTCGGTGATGGTATGTCAAAATCCGACATTGAAAAATATGTTGCCGGAAAAGATGTAAAAGAATACTTTGATTTTCTTGGCAGCAAGCCTGTTACCGATATGCCAAAATATCACACCCTTGCAGACTGTCTTTTTGCTCCACTTGCAAAAAGCGATTTGATTGGTCTGACAATTCCTGCAAAGGTGACAAGCTATATGGCAGGCAGAAAACCTGTTGTCACCTGCATTGACGGTGAAGGCAGCCTTGTTATCGAAAAAGCAAATGCAGGCCTTACAGGCGAAAGCGGCAACAGCGCACAGCTTGCCGAAAATATAAAAACTCTTTATAATATGTCCCCTGAAAGCAGAAAACAGCTTGGTGACAACGCCTTTAACTATCACCTTGAACACCACGAGCGCAACAAGGTTCTGGGGCAGCTGATTGATTTTATCTTTGAATAAACTACTATTTACTTAACGGAGGGCTATTCCTTGAAAACGCTGGTTATCATCCCTTGCTACAACGAGCAGGACAGCATCGTAAGGGTTATAGACAATTTAAAAAACAACGCACCGCAGGTTGATTATCTTATAGTCAACGACTGTTCCACCGACAATACCGAAAAGATACTCAAAGCAAACGGATACAACTATATCAACAATCCTATAAATCTGGGTATAGGCGGCGGCGTTCAGGCAGGCTATAAATATGCCGCACAGTACGGCTATGATATTGCCGTACAGATGGACGGTGACGGTCAGCACGACCCTAAATATCTCAGCAAGGTTATTGCTCCCGTTGAAAGCGGTGAATTTGATATGGCTATCGGCTCAAGATTTATCGAAAAAGAAGGTTTTCAGACCAGCTTTATGCGCCGTTTCGGCATCAATATTATCTCCACACTTATTCTTCTGCTTACAGGCAAACGTATAAAGGATACCACAAGCGGTTTCCGCGCCTGCAACAGAAAGCTGATAGAGTTTTTTGCAGCCAACTATGCAGATGACTATCCTGAACCGGAAGCTATTATGGCATGCCTTGCAAGCGGCTATAAGGTTGGCGAGGTTGCCGTTGTTATGGAAGAACGCCAGGGCGGTGTTTCCTCTATACGCAGTTTAAAAAGCGCATACTATATGATTAAAGTTTGTCTTGCTCTTATCGTGGGCAGAATAAGCTTCAGCAAAAAGAAAGGCGGTAACTAAAATGATGAAACCTATCAATTTTTCACTGCACGCCATTCTTATCATCGGTGCTGTAGGATTTCTGCTTTTCATCCTCTATCTGATGAAAAAAGGCAAGCTGGAGGTTAAATATTCCATCATATGGCTGGCATTCAGCCTGTGTATGATTATATTTGCCTGCTTTCCTTACACCGTGCTTGTGCTCAACGACATCGCAGGTGTTATCGACCCGGTAAACTTTATCTTCTTTACACAGATAATCTTTATTCTGCTTATTCTGCTTTCTGTTTCGGCAGTTATTTCGGGATTCAGCAAAAAAATCAAACAGCTTGCCCAGGCAAACGCCATACTCGAAAAAAGAGTGCGCGAACTGGAAGAAAAAATGGACAAATAAACAGATTTGGGACGTATCCGCAGGGTTACGTCCTTTTTTTGCTTTTAAAATCCATATATTTGGGTTTTATCTCAATGGCTAAACTTTGCTTTTGGATGTAATATAATACCATAAGTTAAATTTAAAAGGAAAGAGGGTTATATTATGCCTCAGATTATCGTTAAAGGCATCACACAGGAACAGTGTGCCGAACTCAGCGTCAAAGCAGCACCTGAACTTGCAAAAATAGTTGGCTGCCCAAGCGACTGGTTTGTATTTGACCTTATTCACAGCCGTTTTTACGACGAAAACGGCAGAACAAAACACTGCCCTGTTGTTCAGGTGTGGTGGTTTGAAAGACCTATGGATATTCAGGACAGGGTTGCCAGATATCTGCACAGCCAGTTTGAAAAAATGGGCTTTTATGCCGACCAGATAAGTTTTCATATCTTTGAAGAAGACAGATACTACGAAAACGGCGAAAAATGTTAAAAGAAACAGCGGTGGAAAATCCACCGCTGTTTTTTATTTTAAAAAACATTATTTTATCAGACAAACCGTAATACAATTATGATATAATATATTATATATTATGTTTCCCGGAGGTTTTTATGAACCACAATCTTATATACTGCCCACAGGATTTTACAGATGAAATGGAACATATCTTTTTAAAAAAGGGGCAGAAAATCGTAAAAAAGAACAGTTTGCCAAACTTTGTATATGTGGTCATTGACGGTATTGCAAATACACAGTATTTAAACAGCAGTTGCAAGGACGTTGTTGCCAGTTTTTTTCTTAAAGGGGATTTCATCGGCGAAATAAATGCAATCTGCGGACAGAAATATATGTTTGATGCTGTTGCACAATCCGATATGGAACTTGTAAAAATACCGGCAAATATATTTATTGAACGTATGAAAACCGATTTTCAGCTTGTACAGAGTATGGTACAAAGTCAGAATAACCGCATAAACTATCTCGAAGGTTTTGCCCTTGCCAATTCATCGTTGCCTGTTTATGAAAAGATATTGCTGTTTCTGTGTTGTTTTCACGCAAGGGAAGACTACTGCAAAACCTTCAACAAAGATTTTCTTGCTGCATATATCGGCGCCGATGTACGCAGCATAAACCGTGTGCTTAAAACTATGAGCGAAAAGGGTTTTATCCGTACAGGCAACGGCAAAATTTTTATTATTGACTATTCAAACCTTATAACTGAGGCTGTAACCTGTGGTATCGACAGCCAGCTGGACTATTTTTTCCTCAATATTGTAGATGGTTATCCAGAAGAGCTCAAACCTCTGCAAAATCTTACAGAATAATATTTACCTAAACAGAACAACGTGATTTCTATGTGAAAAAAGGACAAATGTCCTTTTTTCTTTTTTATATAATGAATATTATAAGTATATAAACAGTTTTGACTGTACGTATTGTTAAAACTGAATTTTTCCACAAGGAGGAAAGAATATGAAAAAAGAATATGGTAAAAATATGGGCGCTCTGGCCCTGCTGCCATTGGCAGTATTTGTATTGCTTTATGTAGGTACGGGTATTGTACTTTCAATTCAGGGTGTACCTATGGCATTCTACCAGATGCCTCTTCCAATTCCTGTATGTGCAGGTATTATCGTTGCATTTGTCCTGTTCAGCGGTAATATCGAAGCTAAATTTGACAAGTTTGTACGTGGCTGTGCAGACGACAACATTATCATAATGTGTATCATCTACATCCTTGCAGGTGCATTCTCTACAGTTGCAGGTGCAATGGGTGGTGTTGACAGTACAGTTAACCTTGGTCTTACACTTATTCCTGTTCAGTTTATGACAGCAGGTCTCTTTGTTATCTCCGCACTTATCGCAACAGCCTGTGGTACTTCTATGGGTACTATCTCCGCTGTTGTTCCAATTGCAGTTGGTGTTGCAGACAAAGCAGGGCTCAGTCTTCCAATCGTACTTGGTGCAGTTGTTGGCGGCGCAATGTTCGGCGACAACCTGTCCGTTATCTCCGACACAACAATTGCTGCTACAAGAACACAAGGTGTTGAAATGAGAGATAAATTCCGTGTAAACTTCCTTATCGCAGCACCTGCAGCTTTAATTACTGTTGTATTGCTTCTTATCTTCGGTGCGCCTGAAACAGCAGTTCCACTTGGTGACCTCTCTTTTGACATTATCAAAGTTATCCCTTACATCTTTGTTCTTGTATCTGCTCTTGCAGGTATGAACGTATTTGTTGTTCTTACAGGCGGTACAATTCTTGCCGGTATTATCGGTATTACATTTGCAGGTATGACTCCACTTGAATTTGTTTCAAATACTTACAATGGCTTTATCGGCATGAGTGAACTGTTCCTTGGTTCTCTCTTGATGGGCGGTCTGGTTAAACTTATCACAGATGCCGGTGGTCTTGACTTTATCGTTAACAAAATCGGCACATTTGCAAAAAGCAAAACTTCCGGCGAACTTACAATCGCAGGTATCGTTTCTCTTGCTGACGCAGCAATCGCAAACAACACAATCGCTATTATCGCATCTGCTGACATTGCAAAACAAATCTCCAAAGAACACAAAATCGACCCAAGAAAAACAGCTTCCACCCTGGATATATTTGCCTGTGTATGGCAGGGCATAGTTCCTTGGGCAGCACAGCTTATCGTTTGTGGCAGCCTGGCTGGCGGAGCAATTGCACCTGTACAGATTGTTCCATTTATGTGGTATCAGATGATTCTGTTTGTATTTGGCATCATCGCAATCTTTGTTCCTGGTTTCACAGGCCTTGTTCTGAAAAAAGATCCTTGGGATTTTGAACATGAAATGTCCAGCAAAAAATATGCAGTACATCAGAAAAACAGCTAATATAATCTTCTTGGATTTTAATTGATACGTTTAAAGAGAAAGCCCTTGTAAAAGGGCTTTCTCTTTTTCTGCAAAAGCATATCCGATTTTACCGCGCTATACCCGTATAAGTCTTATAACCCCTGCAGTTGCATCATCTGTGCCGTCTGCTTTGTCCGTCAGCATACGTGCGGTTTCTTCGGCGGAAAGCTTGTCTTTCACAAGATTTATTCTGCAAAGCATTTCTTCATCCATTTGCACCCCGTCAGATACCACAGCAACTATCCCGCCGTTTTCCAGAACAAACTCCGACTTTGCAATTTTAGTTTCTTTAAGTATTCCTATTGGCAGACTTTCGCTGTACAACCTGTTTATTCTGCCCCGGTCTATCACCGCGCTTGCCGCCCCACCTGCCTTGTAAAGTTCGCAGCGGCCGCTGTAGCAGTCCACACTCAGAACATCAAGTGCAACGCAGGACTGCCCTGTGCCTTTCAGATTAATGGCTGTATTGGTTATCTCGATTGCCGTTTCCGGTTTTACCTCTGACATAAGCAGATTTTTAAGCATTGTCAGTGCAGTGCGGCTTTCTGCCGATGCAAAACTGCCGGTTCCCATACCATCGGCAAGAACGGCAAATGCAGTTTCTCCCCTTTGAAAAAACTCACAGCTGTCACCGCTTATGCTGTATCTGCTTTTGCCTGCAGTACCAAACTCGCAGCTGTACCGCGGCATCTGGACAAAGGTATACACAACACTGTTTTCACCTGATGTTTTTTCAGACTGAACAAATTTTTCGCCATATGTGTTTTCCAGTTTTATTCTTATGCGTTCAGTTTCATCGTCGGTAAAACTCTCCGATGCGGCTATGACGCACCTTGCCCTGTTCTGATAGCAGGTACAGTGCTGCACCCTTTTGCCCATTGATATAAGAAAATTATTAAGTGTGTATGTATACGCCGCATTTACAATGCCTGCCGAAGCCGCCTGCCTTGTTATGTCCCCCAGCACCTGCGAAATTATAAGAAACTGGTTCTGCAGTATCTTCTGATTGTGTCTTCCGCTGCGGTAGACAAGCTGTTTTGCATTTTCCAGCCTGTTTGCCGCCATAAATTCCTGCCTCAGCTGTTCTGCTTTATCACATCTGGACAGAAACAGGCTGTCAAAATCCGCACCTGCACCCTTTTGCATATCTGATGCAAAACGTGAAAACTGACCTTGTGTGTGACTGTAGTTATCCTGCCAGCATTCTGTATGGTTTCTGCATTTACGGCAGACTTTTTCCGCCACTGTGTCAGCCACATCCTTTGGTATGTTTTCCTTCGTCATCAGATTTGATATGTCTATAACCGTATGCCCAAGAAAGTTAAAACACCGGTTAAGCTTGTCTATCTGCTGCGTAAGCTGTATATAATCCTTTTCGCCAACCATTACAGCATCATTTTCTTTATGTGCAAAGCTGATGTATCTGTCCGCAATAAAAACTGCACACAGAGAGGAGGCTGTAACCGTAAGAAACACAAAGCTGTTGAATTTTGTAATAAAAAGCAGACTGACCGCCAGTGCAAGCAGCGCAGTACAGACATAGCCTTTTTCTCCCTTTGTTATAAGTGTGCTGCTGCCCAGATAGATAACCATAAAACCCGCAAACAGAAAAGAAAAATTTTTGTCCTGACACACCACAACGGACATACATATAAATGCCGCCAGGGACAAAGGAATATTTTCTTTTGCGATATAATATACCGATGCCGAAAACAAAAAGCACACAGGCAGGTTAAAACCGTATATATCTGCTCCGCTTAATGCCCCTGCCACAAGCAGCAGTGCCGCTGATGCCTCGAAAAGCTGTACGGGAAGCAGCTTTTCCCTGCAGTTTTTAAGCAGCTTAAAGCCCTCGTACACTGTACCGGGCAGCAGCATCAATGCCGCGGTTTCCACCGCCGCTGCCGCAAAATAAACGCCCTGATATCCAAATGTAAGCACATAGATTTTACATATCGCAAATACGGATGCGGCAAACCACACGGGTTTTATCTTTCCTGCAGGCAGCATATAATCCCCCAGCAGGTAAACCAGTACAAAGGATATGCAGGGCACATAAAATGCCGTGTGCAGCAAAGTCGACAGACAATATGCCACCGATGCACCTGCGCACAGATACATTGCCGTTCTGTCTGTACACATCTGCATTATCACCAGTGGCATAACACAGAGAAAACTGTTCGACTCAACAGCAGACAGCGACATAATGCAAAGCAGAATAAGCGGTTTTTCCTTTATGGCTGCAAAGGCAGAAATCCATACTTTTTTGTTTTTTATGTAAAGTTTTTTTCTTTTCAGCCTTGTAGCTGTCATATATAGCACATCCTTTTCATATAATATATATCCGCAACAAGTATATGATGTGCCAAACAAAAAAACTGTCGGAGAATGTTTACCGACAGTTTTCTTTTTTATTGTATATAATTTTTATTCTGATTTACGGCTTATCATAAGTGCATATACTATCATAGGTATCATAGCGATAATACCGATTGGTGCAGGACCAAGTATCATCTGGTCGGCATATTCTGTATTAAGCAGCATTGCAGGCAGTGTTGCAACTGCATTGAATGCACCATGCGCAATGGCAGGTGCCCAGATGCTGCTTGTTTTTTCGTATGTCCAGTCCATAACAATACCAAGCACAACACAGCAGAAGCAGAACAATGCCATACCCACAAAAGGTGCGCCCCAGTAAACAAGCCCGTATTCATATCCTGCAAGCACCATTACCGGCCAGTGCCACGCACCCCAGATGATACCGCCGATAACGCGGCCTTTGTTTGTGCCGTATTTATCCTTGAGCATAGGATACATAACCCCGCGCCAGCCTGCTTCTTCGCCCACTGCAAAAACGGCATTTACAGCAGGAGCATAGGTAACACTCTGCACAAAACCGATAAGCACATACAAAAGTGGTGTTATGCCCATGGCAGTCATCTGCTGCATTACAGCTTCGCCAACCTGTGCCGCAATATATCCGCCGCTTAAGTCAAGGCGATCAGGCATTACTGCATAAAACAGCACTGCACCCAGCACCGTCAGAACCGCAGGCATAAACCAGCAGACAAGATACATTTTTATATTCTTTTTAATCTGCGGTTTCCAGCCGATGTTTTTTACATCTGCTTTTGCAATAAATGCCGCCGCAAGAGGTGCAAACATCGCTATGCTGAGTATTGGCGAAAAAAGCATCATCTGCCCTTTAACTGCAAATATGCTTGCGGCAATCTGCAAAGCCCAACCGATTATAAAGGTGAATGCAATATATACTTTAAATTTTTTATTGTCAAAATTCATTGTTATTCTCCTTCACCTGTATTGTACTTTCTGTACAAAAGGTAAGAATAAACAGTTGTTGCTATAACTGTGCCCAGAACAGCCACCATAACAATTGCTCCCGCAAGTTTTTCAGCAAAGAACAAACCTGCAATCACTGTAACTACACCGCTTATTACAAACAGCATACCGCCAAAACGATGGGTTTTATTCCATACCCTTTCGTCAGAAAGTGTCCACATTGTTTTGATACCCATTGTAAAACTCTGTTTGCATTTTGGCAGATAGTTGCCAACAAAGATAAACAATAAACCTGAAGCTATTGTAACTACTTTCATTATATCAAAACGGTGTGGGTCGTTTGCGGATAAAATTGTCATCTCCATCATAGCCGCAAGAAAAACCACCATTACAAGTCGGAAATATGTGTAAAATCCATCCACTTTTGCATAACTTTTGCCTTTTGGGTCAATTTTAGGCACGATAAAAAACAACGGTATCATACCAGCATTCAATGCCCACAAAAACCACAGTGTGCTCTTACTGCTGTAGTCAACATTGCCGTTAAGGCCCCAGTTTGTAACAACCTCGGCAGGCAAAGACGGATAAACAATTATAAGGTGTACAAGGCTGGCCAGAACCACCAGAACCGCAATAATATCTGTAACTTTAAATTTCATCTTTCTTTTCCCCCATTAAACCTGTAATCCATGTCAATATATCCTCCATAACAGAGGTGTTGATTTCGTAATAGACAAATGTGCCCTTTTTGCTGTCATCCACAAGACCTGCCTTTTTAAGTATCGACAGATGGTGGGATAAAGTTGCGCCTGTCATATCAAAATGTTCGCCAATCTCCCCCGCTGACAACTGCCCTTTTTTAAGAAGTTCCAGTATCTTTCGTCTTGTAGGGTCTGATAAAGCTTTTAATGTGTCCTGAAGCATATCTTCACTCCCTTTAGCTGTACAAATAACTTTCATTTATCAATGTTCCTGCAGAATGCCGGCCCAAGACTGTCATATTTAAACCCGGCTGCCGCACGCACTCTGCTGCAGATAAATATTTAGATGTTTTTCTAAATATATGCTATCATATATTTAGACGTATGTCAATCTATATTTAGATAAATTTCTAAATATACACCTAACAAAAAGGCATCGGTTTCCCGATGCCTTTAGTTTTGTGTTAATTCAGCAAAGAATTATTCTTCGTCGTGGTCGTGGCCGCAGCAGCATTCTTCTTCGTCTTCACAGCATTCTACGCCGTCAAAGTCAATTTCAAAGCTTGTGCCGCAGTTTGGACAGCCGCAGTCAGGGCTGAAGAGCATTTCTTCGTCCATGCATACGATTTCGCCACATTTTGGACATGTGATTTCGTAGATACCGCCGTCGAAGAGTTCGTCATCGTCGTGGTCATGACCACAGCAGTCACATTCATCTTCGTCGTCCCAGTCATCATCGCAGTCGCATTCATCTTCGTCGTCTTCCCAGAGGAATTCTTCGATATCTGTAAGGTCTTCGTCGATTGCGTCCAGTTCTTCATATGCCTGGTCCATATCGCTTTCAAGTTCGGACACAGCAGTTGTTACATCGTCCATAAGGTCAACCAAAGCAAGAAGGATTTTGCCTTCTTTTGTTGTTTCGTCAACGCCAAGACCATCTGCAAGGCCTTTGATGTAAGCAAGTTTTTCTGTAAGTGTCATCATAGTATCCACTCTGCCTTTCTGAATAGAGTTATTGAATTTTATAAATTATTCGTTTTCGTAAGCTTTTGCACGACCCATGTAGGAACCGTCTCTTGTATCGATTTCGATAAGTTCGTCCTGTTCGATAAAGAGAGGAACTCTAACTTCTGCACCTGTTTCTACTGTAGCAGGTTTAAGTGTGTTTGTAGCTGTGTTGCCTTTGAAACCTGGTTCTGTTTCTGTGATTTTGAGAACAACAAAGTTTTCTGGTTCTACACCGAATACTTTGCCGTTGTAGGAGAGAACTTTAACGTTTGTGTTTTCTCTTACAAATTTGAAGTAGTCGCTGTATTCAGCCATAGGAAGTGTAATCTGTTCAAATGTTTCTGTATCCATTACATAGTATACATCGCCATCGTTGTAAAGATACTGCATTTCTGCTCTGTCAACACGTGCTGGGGAGAATTTTGCTGTTGGGTTGAAGCTTTCTTCTCTGATAGCACCTGTGATAAGGTTTTTGTATTTTGTTCTAACAAAAGCTGCACCTTTACCTGGTTTTACGTGCTGGAATTCAACGATAATGTGTGGCTGACCGTTCATTTCGAATGTTAAACCATTTCTGAAATCGCCTGCGGAAATCATAATATTACCTCCAAAGTTTTTAAACTTATTATAATTTTTTTACATAATATACGATTATATTATACTTTTATAATTTTACATTAAATATTGCTATTTTTCAATAGCTAATTATATAAAATATGGCTGTTTGCCAAAAAAATTCGCAAAATCGGCATATTGGCGGCTATATTATGCTTTTATAGTATGCCTTCATCTGTGCCGCATCTATCCCCTGAGTGCCGTCCGACTCGCAGATAATTGTCGGCGAAAGATTTTTGCGGGCGATAATTTCCATAAGAGGTTCAAAATCAGGGCCGTATAATGTATCCTCAAAGGTGAGGTGACGTTTTTCTCCCCCTGATGTATATTCTATTTTTGAAAAATGAGAATGGAACACTTTTGTGCGGTCTGTGCCGATTTCGTTTTCCATTATCCCGATTATATTTTTATAATCGTCGATTGTTTTTATGCAGCCAAGGTCGCGGGCATTGAGATGTCCGAAATCTATGCAGGGGATAATTCTCTCATCCACTTTGCACAGTGCCATAACCTCGCTTAAACTGCCAAGCTGATTTACCTTGCCCATAGTTTCGGGACATACGGTGATATCGCCAAGGCCGTTTTCGTCAAGTGCCTGCATAATGCGATGCATTGTGTCCACCGCCTTTGCAAGTGCCACATCCCTTGGCATCTTTGCGCAGGAACCGCTGTGGAAAACAACTCTGCTGCCACCCATAGCTTTAACTGCCCTTGCGCTGTCCAGAATATATCCGATGCTGTTAAGTCGTTTTTCTTCGTCAATGCTGGACATGGAAATATAATAAGGCGCATGAAGGGACAGCATTATGTTTTTGGCTCTGCAGGCAGCACCAAATTCTGCCGCTGCTTTTTCGCTTATACGCACACCTCTGCCGCACTGATATTCAAAGGCATCCAGCCCCATCTTTTCAAGATAAACCGGTGCTTCGATTGTCTTTTTAAAGCCCTGCAAAGTAAAATTTGCATCAAGGCCTGCTGTGCCGAACTTTACCATTACAAAAACTCTCCGTGTTCCTCAAGATACAGGTCTATATACTGCTGTTCAAAACTGCGTTTCATGTCAAAGCCTTTTCCTTCTTCGTGATAAAGAGGCATAACCATTGCCGCCTGCATACCGGCAACATGGGCACCCAGCACATCGGTAAAAATCTGGTCGCCTACCACAAGGGTGTTTTTAAGAGGTACCTTTGTTTTGAAACGTGCGCGGATAAACCCCCACGGTGTAGGCTTTGCACTGAATGTAACACACGGAAGTTTTACAATATCCGCAAAAGGCTGTACCTTATTTTTAAAGTTGTTGGATGTGATAAACAGCTTTATTCCGCTTTTGTGCATAAGGTCAATCCACTCCATAATGCCGTCGGCAGCTTCCAGCTTTTTATGGCGCCGAAGGGTGCCGTCTGCATCAAGAAATATGCAGCGTATATTGTGCTGTCTTAAAAACTGCGGAGTTATATTTACCGTCTTTTCAAAGATGTAATCAGGCTTGTACCATTTAAATATCATAAAACCCTCTTGCAAAACAAATATTCTGTGATAACATTTTATAAACATATAAATTGTAACATATATCACGCAACTAAACAATGACAGCTGCGCAAATGTTCACAAATTCAACATTATATATTGGTTTAATATACATATTTTAGTGGTATCATAATATAAGCAGACTTTATTTAAAAGGAGATAATATGAACGAACCTGTTTACAAACCAGGAAAACTTATGATGTTTTTCATTATCATATTCCGAATTATATTTACTGCAGCAGTATTTTTTACTGTGGCATTTATCTTTTACAACTCTTCGCAGGTGGCAGAAATAAGCGGACAGTACAGCAAATATTTCACCGCTCTTGTAAACAAAGCCCTGACCTACACCCCTTGGGATATTGTGCTTACCGAATATCAGGTGCGCAAACTTGCACATATGGCAGAATTTGCAGCCCTTGGTTTTTTTCTTACATTCTGTCTGCGCGTTTACACAAAGCGCCTCATCGCATTCTGTGCGTGGCCGCTGCTGTTTGGTCTTTTTATTGCGGTATGTGATGAATTTCTGCAGAGATTTGTTCCGGGCCGTTCAAGTTCCATCAAAGATATTTTCATAGACTTTATCGGTGTGTGCGGCGGCACTGGCGTAGCTATATGCATTGTTTTTGCAGTTTCCTTTATCTGCTGGCTGCTCTGGGGCAGAAGACGCAAAAAACGCATTAAAGCTGAATGGGAAAAAGAAAAAACCGAAATTGAACGTGCAAGAGAATTTTTAAAACAGCAGGACGAACTTAAAGCCCTGCAGCTTGCAGAAGAAGATAAAATTGCAGCTGCTGCAAACAGCGACGCAGCAAAAATACTTGCCGAAAATTCAAAATAAATATTTATACAAAACAAAAGTCATTCTTCCTGAAGAAGAATGACTTTTTTGTTTGCTGTTTAAAGCGGCATCCTGATAAGAAAACATAAATCCCCCTCAAGACACCAATCTGTGTTTTGAGGGGGACATTTTTGCACATTTACGCACCAAAAGTGCTGTTGCAAGGCGGAAATACGCAGCACTGCTTTGTGCAATGCAAGTGTTGACAACGCAGTAACAGCCTTTTTGTGCTGTATACTGTGTTTGTGTTTTCTTGTCTGGAGGTCGCTGTTTAAGCGTTCTGTTTTTTGCCCATAACCGCATTGAGAACAAAGCTGATAACAAGCATTGCCGCTGTTACAATAACCCAGCCGAAACCAAGGTCATAAAGCGGAAGTGCACGGCATACTGTGCTGATAAAACCAAGGGAAACACCAATGCCGTCTATTGCATAGATAACGCTGATAACCGCTGTGCCGAGAATTGTAAACGGATAGATAAAGCGGTTGCCTGAAATAAATTTATCACAAAGGCCAAGCACAATAAGCATAATGGAAACAGGGTATATAGCATTGAGTACAGGTACTGAAATGCTGAGAATTGTGTTGAGGCCCTGATTGCATACTGCAAATGAGAAAATTGTGATGCCAAGCACAAATTTGTTGTAGCTTATACCCTTAAACAAAGTTGAAAAATACTGTGAGATAGAGTTGATAAGACCTACACAGGTTGTAAGACAGGCAAGAGTAAAGATTGCCGCAAGAATAATTGCACCAAATTCACCGAACAGCTGGTAAACAATCTGACGCAGTGTCCATGCACCGTTTTCCTGAATTTCGTAGATACCGCTGGACTGCATACCCATATATGTAAGCATTGCATAAACAGATGTAAGAATTGTGCCTGCTGCAATACCTGCAAATACTGTGTGTTTTATAACACCGCTTTTTTCCTTGATGCCAAGGTTCTGAAGTGTAATGGAAATTACAAGACCAAAGTTAAGTGCCGCAATAGTGTCCATTGTCTGATAACCTTCGCAGAAACCTTTGAGGAATGCTGCGGACTGGTATGCAGGCTGTGGTGCTGCAACACCTGTAACACCTTTAACCACAAAGCTGATAAACAAAAGCACAATAAGTGTCAGCAAACTTGGTGTGAGGAAGTGGCCGATACGGTTGAGCAGTTTGCTTGGGTTGAGTGCAAGCCATGCTGCAATAACAAAGAACACCAGAGAATAGATAAGCATAAACACTCTGAGAGATGCACCTTCAGGCAGATATGGAGCAACTGCCATTTCAAAAGGAACACTTGCCGCTCTTGGAATGCCAAGACCAGGTCCGATTGAAAGATAGATAAGCATTGTAAAAACTATGGCAAATTTGCCGTTTACCCTTGCACCAAGCTTGTCCAGCCCGTCGGACTGTGCAACAACAATAACGCCCAGCACAGGCAGAACCACTGCTGTAATAAGAAAGCCAAGGATTGCAGGCACTGTATTCTGTGCTGCATTCTGCCCTAAAAACGGCGGAAATATAAGGTTGCCTGCACCAAAAAACAGACTGAACAGCATAAAGCTGACTGTTACCATCTGACCTTTTGTAAGTTTCATAAAATATCTCCTTTTACGGATTTATATAAAATAAATTATTTAATCAATAACCTTTATAATATATCATAAGTTTCAAGGATTGTAAACAATAAATAACTTGTATCACCATATACCATAAACTATAAACTCAATATCAATGGACCCATAGGCTAAGGCATTGGTGTTGAAATTTCCAAATCCCGCTATCTGCTTGTAATGTGCTTTGTAAGCTTTGTTATGGGGCTTAACTTTACAAGTGATGAAGAAATAGTCAAAGGATAAATATCAAAATCTCTGTTTTTATAACACAAAATATAAAACCGACTGTATCGGCTTCAAAACGCCTTTACAGTCGGTTTATTGTTTTTGTCAAAGGAATTTAGCTTTTAAATGTTCTTTTCAAAACAACGGCAATTTTCCGCCCCTGCAGGACTGCCGTAATAATCTATCTCTTTGTATCCAAGAGATAAATAAAGATTTGCCGAATCCATTGTTGTGCGTGCAGTTTCCAGGATATAATGTCTGAAACCTGCTTTTTCCGCATCCTGTTCCATTGCAGTAACAATCATTGATGCCGCACCTTTTCTTCTGTGCTCCGGCAGAACATAAATGCGTTTTATCTCCGCTGTTGCATCGTCAATTTTTTTCCATGCACCGCAGCCGATTGGCTTTTCGTCTTCGTACACAACACAGAGGCCGTTCATATTGTGAGGTTTGTTAACCTCGGCATATCTTGCCTGCACAGGACCAACTATTTCAAAATAATATTCGTCCAGCTTGTCTGCAAGAAATATAAAATCCCTGCTGTCCTTATCAACAATTCTTACTTCCATATTATTCTCCTTATATTATGCAATGTATATATAATTGCCGTTTT
Source organism: Oscillospiraceae bacterium (assembly GCA_017505635.1). Taxonomy (GTDB): domain Bacteria; phylum Bacillota; class Clostridia; order Oscillospirales; family Ruminococcaceae; genus RGIG3102. Next base: position 160,359 of record JAFVOU010000046.1, read on the forward strand.
CCGTCTGCCTTTGGGTGTATCCCAGTTTTTCTGCAAACTCTTCTGCAAGTCTGTGATACTGTTCTTCAGCATATATAATCTGCGGCAGTCTTTCGCTGTCCATAGCAAAATAGCTTTCCAGCCTTGCGATTGTATGCTTCATCTGTTCTTCATCAACACCGGGCAGCCATGCAGAGAATGATGCCACACGCACATCTTCGCTTACAAGATAAAGCCATGTGTTCTGGGATATATACAGAATGCTTTGCGGACTGTACTGTTCAACCACAGATTCCACATCATCAACAAAGGCACCGTACATTTCTTCCTTTTCCACCGTAGCAAGAATGCCTTTTTCAGGACCTTCTGCAAGTGTCTGTGTCTGTGCAGGCATACCTGCGCCAAACCAGCCGCTTTCCCAGAAAACGCTTTCGTAACGGGTGTAGGCAGTTGCGCCAATCTGCATAACCAATACAGCCGCAACAGCGCAGAGTGTAAGCAGATTTAAAAAACCGTAATTTGATTTTTCAATAATTTCAACACCTGTAATCACCACTATAACAAGGCTTGCCATTAAAGATACAAGGGATACGGATGCTATATTGAGGAAACCTTCGGTAGATGCCATATGTATACATACACCATACAGCATACCCGGTATCCACACAACTTTGAAAAGACGTTTAACCACCTTGCTGTCACTTAAAACAACACAGAATGCGCCAAAGATATTTACAGGGAAAATAACGCGGTTGATATACATCTGCCATGTGACAAACGGCGCCATCATCATTGCCGCAAGCACAGCACCTGCACAGAAAAACAGCCCGTCGGGTATTTTTCTGCCTTTTGTAAAAAATCGCAGTGCAAACAGTACAGCATAGCCTGCATATACAATCAGCGACCAGTCATTGCACAGAAATACTTCTCTGAAATAGGCAGCTATAACCGAAAGTACTCCGCTGCTTTCGTGCTGCGGGTCGTTGAGCATCCAGCCAAGTCCTGTTATTATTTCGCTTACGGTGGCACGGCTTAAAACAAAGGCAAGAAAAACCACAGCCAGTGCCGAAATGCCAACGGTTATCCACAGCCAGCATTTTTTATCCAGCACATCAAGTGCAAAGCAGTTGTGTTTTACTGTATTTATCAGCACCAGCACACTGTAAAGTGCATACACTGCCACAAGAAACGGACAGCACAGCACAGCCGCTGCAAAGAGCACACCTGCCACGATATAAGGCAGTTTTGCCCCTTTTTCGTTGGTGAGAAGCAGCACTGATGCCACCGCCACACACTGTATGCCTACAGAATTGTAGGAAAGTGCCATAATACCAAAAGGTGCATAGATAAAGAAGGTAAGTGCCGCTGCAGCTGCGCCAAACCAGTTGTATCTTTTCAGTTTAAAATACATAAACACTGCACACAATCCCTGAACAGCGGTAAATATGTATCTGAAATTAAGCAGAATTCCTTCGGTTGTTCCCACGACAGCCATATATATATACATAAACGGCATAAGCAGAAACGAGCTGAACGCAGAAAGGTTCCATTCGTTCACAAACAGTCCGTCCCCCTGCCACAGTCTGTATGGTATTGCAAGATACAGGGACTCATCTTTGTTTGCAAAACCGTAACGGCATTTCCACAGCAGAAAAACCGCTGCCGCTGCCATAAGCACCGCAAAGATACCGTTCTGTATCAGTTTTTGTTTTTTTGATAATCCGTCTGTCATTGTTAAAATTCCTTTTGTATGACTTTCTGTTTTTTTCAGTATACCAAACTATATGCAAAATGCCAACATAAAAAACGGCATCCCGATAAGCTATAGGTCCTCTTTCAGAGGGTTCCATTTTCCTTTTATATAGCAAAACATATACAGCACAAACACAAACAGATTGTGGGCTATCATACATGCCCATGCGGAAACAAGGCCCAAACCAAACAATTGTGTGCAGATAAATGTGCCCACTATGCGCACACCCCACATACCCATAATATTGTATGCAAAGGGAGTTTTTGTTCTGCCTACGCCCATCATAAAACCTTCCACAATAATGGAAAAACCGTAGAAAGGTTCGGACAGTGCCACCATTCGCAGCACTCTTGTGCCAAGGGAGATAACCTCACTGCTGTCGGAAAAGATGTCCACCAGCACAGGTGCCGACAGATAAAGTGCCGCACCCGATATTATCATAAGCACAATCTCCAGCGGGATAAACATTTTTGCCAGCCGCTGCATATTGTTTTTGTCCTTTGCACCGTATGCATTGCCCGCAAGTGTTGCCGCCGCAGTCTGCATGCCAAATCCCGGTATATAAAACGCACTTTCCACCGTGTTGGCAATTGTATGTGCCGCTGTGGCAATTTCGCCTACCGAATTTATCATAGATGCAAATGCCACATAACCCAGCGAAGTACCAAAACGCTGCAGCATATTAGGCACCGCAACTTTAAGGCAAGGAATAAGTATTTTTCTGTCAGGTGCAAATCTGTTTCCTTTAGGGGATATAACAGGATGTTTCCACAGCACAGCTGTTATGTATATGCCGCCTACAGTAAATGCAATTGCACTTGCTGCCGCTGCACCAAGCACACCCCAGCCCATACCGTAAACTCTGAAACTGATACCCCATAATGTAACAGTACGCGTCTGATATATAAAAATAAAGTTGAGCACCACATTTATTATGTTTACTGCCACTCCAACCTTCATAGGTGTGCGGGTGTCACCTGCCGCCCTTAAAGCCGTGCCGAACATTATGCTTGCCGTGCGTGGCAGCATAGGCATATAAAGTATAAAAAAATACTTTGCTGTCATATCCTGTATACTTTCATCCACCTGCATCCACACCGGTATCCTGCTGCTTAAACCAAGGGTAAGCACAGTAAAAACAATACCCACTACAAGGGTTACCATTACTGCCTGCGCCACAGCCTTTGATGCACTTTCTCTGTCCTTTGCACCGCAGCTTTTTGCTATAAATGCAAGAAAACCTATGCTAAGTGCAGATATGGAACTGGACAAAAGCCAGTTTACCGTTGCCGTTGCACCAACTGCCGCTGTTGCCTGTGTGCCCAGAGAACCCACCATGGCGGTGTCGATGTACTGCACTGCCGTCTGCATAAGCTGCTCCAGCATGGTAGGCCACGCAAGAGACAATATTACAGCTATCATTCCCCAGTCTGTTTTTCTGTTTTCTGTCTTTATCATATCAATTCTGTCCAATAATATTTTGTAAAATAAGTACAGCTATATTTTACAATATAACAAACCAAAAAGCCACCGGATTTTAACAATCCGATGGCTTTATTGCATACAAATTATACAAAACCGTATTTAGCTATTTTGCTGATTTTTCAATAATTTTATAAAGTGTTCTGTAAAGATTTTCAAGTTCTTCCTCGTTGAGGGTTGTGCCGCGATGAACACAGTGCGGTATTTCCAAAGCCTTTTCCCTCAGCTTTTCTCCCTCTGCTGTAAGGTTGATGTTGAGATTGCGTTCATCCGCAGTTGAGCGTACACGGCTGATAAAACCTTTTGCCTCCAGCTTTTTAAGAAGTGGTGTAAGTGTGCCGGAATCAAGGTACAGGTGTTCCCCAAGTTCTTTCACTGTCATTGTCTTGTTTTCCCACAACAGCAGCATGGCAACATACTGTGTATAGGTAAGGTCAATTTTATCAAGATAAGGTTTATACTGTTTTATAACCTCTCTTGATGCTGCATAAAGCGGAAAGCACAGCTGATTTTCCAGCTTTAAAATATCATATTTCCCTTCAGTTTTCATTTTAATCCACTTCCTCTTTATAAAAAAATATTTTTCACAATTCAATTTAACATAATTTATAATTTAATGTTATTTATTTAACATTATACACTATCAAATTTATTTTTTCCACATTGAATAGTATAAAATTTATTTATAAAAAACAAAAAACAGAAAACGGGGATTCCTTAAAAAGAATCCCCGTATGTCTATAAGTTTTGTGAAATTATTCCCACTCAATTGTGCCGGATGGCTTTGGAGTAAGGTCAAAGAGAACGCGGTTAACGCCTTCTACTTCTGTTGTGATTCTGTTTGTAATGTGTTTGAGGAGTTCGTATGGAACTTCTTCGATTGTTGCTGTCATAGCATCTGTTGTGTTAACAGCGCGGATGATAACAGGCCATGCGTCTGTTCTCTTGTCGTCTTTAACACCAACGGAGAGGAAATCAGGGATTGCTGTAAAGTACTGCCATACTTTGCCTTCGAGACCGTTTTTTGCAAATTCTTCGCGAAGGATTGCATCGGATTCTCTTACTGCTTCAAGGCGGTCACGTGTGATTGCACCAAGGCAGCGTACACCAAGG
>JAFVOU010000047.1 GCA_017505635.1 Oscillospiraceae bacterium
GACGTATATATTGGTGACAACACCGTTATTGAGAACTGCATTGTAGAAAGCAGAGATACCATTCGCGCAAATTCTACATTAGTAGGTGAGGGGGAAATTAAGCTTGTCATGAATGACAGCGACAAACATGTTTGAAAAAAATTATAGGTAATATTTTAGGGAGGACCATCAGATGAAAATAACAGATGTACGTGTACGGAAAGTGGACACAGATAGTAAAATGAGAGCAGTTGCATCCATTACTATTGATGATGTATTTGTGGTACATGATATCAAGATTATTGAAGGCGAAAAGGGATTGTTTATTGCTATGCCAAGTAAAAAAGGCGCGGATGGAGAGTATCGCGATACAGCACATCCAATCAACTCTGAAACAAGAGTGATGTTGCAGAACACCATTTTAGGAGCTTACGAAAAAGCTGCAGCAGAAACTGTGTAGCTTTATAAGGAGATAAGAGGGATAAAGAAAAAAGGCTGTCGCTTCGGCGATGGCCTTTTTGAACAAAGGGCGAGCATTACATATAAATCAAACAAACTAAAGGAGTAACGCAGATGATAAAAATAGTATTGTGCGATGACGATCAAAAAGTTTTTGAGGAAGTCCCGTTTTACATAAATAAATATTTTCAGTCAAAGAATAACCACAGGTACAAAATTTCCTGCTTTGATTCTGCCACAGCCCTTATAAATGCTTTGGAAGATGAAAAGAATTTCGATATCTATATTCTTGATATCTACATCGGTGATGAAATCGGCACCAATCTTGCAAAAACAATCCGCAAGAGAGGAGTAGAAAGCCCAATTATCTTTCTTACAACTTCAATCGAACACGCACCGCAAAGCTTTGAAACTGGAACATTGCGTTATCTTATAAAGCCACTTGACCCGGAAAAACTTTACGAAGCAATGGTTGCGGCCATTGTTCAAGTAGAAAAAATGAATGATCGAATGGTAAAATTCAAAACTGAAAACGGTGTGGAAAGCGTTGCCGTCAATAATATTATGTGCTCTGAATCATACGGTCATTATCAGTACATAACCCTTAAGGATGGAAAAAAAATCCGTGTCAGAAACACCGTTGCCGAGCTGTTTGCAACACTTGGCAAATACGGCGGGTTTGTACGTGTTGGCAGTCCGTATATTATCAATCTACGCCATGTTAAAAATGTATCTTCAACAGATGTGTGGCTGTACAACGACATTAAAATTCAGATTCCAAGAGGCAAGCGTACAGAAATTAAAAATGCTTTTTGGGATTTTCAGTATGAAGGTTGGGAGGATTAAATATGGTAATAACAATTATAGAATTTATACTCCTGCTTATTGCACACGCAGCTGCGGGCATATATTCCGCCAACCTTAAATATAGCAAAAAGACTACCTACATTATCTGGGGCGCATGGATAGTACTTCAGACCGGATTACTGGGTTACACAGAATTTGTGTTTACCAACTGGGTACTGCAGTTCTTTGCAGGGTTTATACTGTCTTTAATTGGTCAGTATGTTATCTTTTTTGCAACCACCAAAGGCAAGCTTGCCCACAGAGTCTTTATCCTGCTTACATATTCCATATTTTTCTGCATTGTAATGACGGTTTTTACTATGCTAAAAGGCTCATTTGGTCAATTGTCCCCAATAGTTACAGTGGTTATTCACGCTATAATGCTTTTTGCAATGCTCACATATTTTCTGCACTATGTTTGCCCGCTCTGCCGTAATGCAGCAAAAAACATTACCGCTGGCTGGTCACCACTGATATTTGTTAATATTGTATTTATGATTACCGTAATACTTTCATCGGTGTTTCCGGTAAGGCTTACAACCTTTAGTGATCCGTCTGTTGTCACATTTATCTTTATCGGCGTTTCCATTATCGCGGTGTATCCTGTTATTTTTTCCAGTATCAACAATCTGTCCGAAGTGGCAACCAAAAGAGAGGTTGAAACCCAGAACAAATTGCTTCTTGCACAGATAGAGGCAGAAAACATACAGCTTGCGGCAGACAGCCAGGCAAGACACGACAGACGCCACCACAACCTTGTTATGCTGGAATTTGCCAACAACAACGATATTGAAAGTGTGAGAGAATACCTTAAAAACCTTGTGGAAAGCGAAAACATTGCCCCTGGCGAAGTCCGCCATTGTGATAATATGACAATAAACGTTGTTCTTTCTGTATACGAAAGACGTGCAAAGCAGAACAATGTATCGGTAAAAATATCTGCCAAAGCAAGCAAAGAACTGGATATTCTGCCACAGGACCTTGTTATCATCATTGCAAATCTGTTTGAAAACGCAATTAATGCAACAGAAAAAATCAAAAACAAGGATAAAACCATTGATATTTATATCAAAGAAAGTACCCAGCGGTTGCTTATAAAGATGGAAAACACCTGCAAGGAAAATCTTGCTTTTGAAGAATCCCTTTATGGTGTTGGCATCCGTTCGGTAATAGCCGCCACAACCAAATACGAAGGTATGTATGATTTTTCAGCAGATGATGGCGTGTTCTCTGCAAAAATCAGCTTGAATTTGAATTAAAATGCAATCTGTGCCAAAAAACATACAATCTATGCCACCCCCCATTTTTTGGGGGTTTTTTGTTATAATATTGGTGCTTGTCTTTTATGGGAACAAGAGGCAGATAATCAGAACAGTACAAGGACAAACGGTATAGTTTGCCTTGTATGTAAATAATGGTAGGAGAGATGACATGAAAAAACTAATTTTAAGTATTCTGCTGTCAGTATGCATGCTGGTAAACATAATGCCTATATCGGTATTTGCCAATCAGCCGGCAGAATTTGGAATGCCTGTTGTAAGTGGATTCGAAGCTGACACCAAAGTACTTTATTCAACATATGTTAACAAAAGTTTTACTGGTATTTTGGTTGAGACAGCAGATATGCCAGATTCTACAGATGCATACGGCGTTGAGATAGCGGAAAAAAAATATCCGGCCACAAGTGTATACCATAATGGAGTATACATCGTAGATATAGAAGGGCTTGATGAATCAAGAGAATACGAAGTGCGTCCTTATTATACCATTGATGGAACGGATGTATATTCGGATTCTGTTACACTAACTACCGCTGCGGCAAGAACAAAAGTTTCGGGCTACTCGCATTATTCTTACGAAGGCGATCATGTGGCTGTGGGATATGGAATAAAAGCTGCCGGAAACGGCGGTGCAGTTGACTTTATAGGACACAATGGTACAACCTGGTTACAGTCTACATATAACAGTGCTGGATGGGCGTATATATTTGAAGATGATCCGTCAGACGCGTCATCCTGGGTAGAAACCAACGGACCAAAGGTTATGGTTTACCAATCGGAAAAAATTCAGGCATGGGTTGTGCCGGAAACTTCTGCCGACGGTAATTTTGGTATTCTTACATACTACATCAGAAATCTTTCTGGTGAAACAATAGAAGATTACAAATTCGGAGCGGCGGCCGATATAAAGATTGGTTCTAGAGACAGTGCCCCCATAGCAAAAACAGATTATGGTATCAGTATGACTGATGGAGAAAACACCTTTGCTTTGATTGGCAAAGAAGGTTATTCGGGAATCAGTACTCCTGTAAGCACCATATGGTTCGGTCATTACAGTTCTGCAAGAAGTAATGTGTATACCTCTGCAAGCAGCGACAGTCTTACCGGTACTGATTCGGGAGCGTCATATTCCTGGCAGAATATTACTCTTGAACCCGGTGAAATAAAGGAGTTTAAACTCTGTCTTGGTATCGGTGATACAGAAAAACTGGAATCTTTGCTGAAACCCGATTCATCAATAAACTATGCAGACGAAACACTTACCGGTCTTACACCGGCATCCACATATATTATTACAGTGGGAACGGATAGATTCACTGTAACTGCAGATTTAAACGGTACTATTCGTATTATTGGTACAGACGATAACAATACAGAATACAATCTTATAGGAAAATCCATAGCAATTTCCGAGATTAAGGAAATTGATGGTTCTATGCAGGTTGGCGAAGCACAGGAAATTATAGTTGCCTCAAGACCTGATGTAACTGTTCCGGACTATAATGCACCTGACGATATAGCCCCGGAACTTCCCGACGACCTTGACGTTACCACAACAGAAAATTCTGTTACAATTCGTGCACAAGAATGCCAAGAATACAGTATTGATGGCGGTAACACATGGCAAATTGCCGACAGTAGTGGTAATGTGGTTTTTTCGGGACTTGACGATGGCATAGTATATAATATTTTAACAAGGATTGCTGCCACCGATTCAAGCTTTGCTTCTGAAATAGAAGGTTTTGAAATTAAAACCTCAAAGATGTTTACAATTACAGATGTAACCGTAAGCGGAAATGTGCAGGTTTATGACGGCACAGCAAAGTCTCTTGCAATTTTAGCAGATGGAGCAACAGCAAGCTATTCAACGGTACTGGAAGGCCCTTATTCAAGCACGTTCCCCGAATATACAGATGCGGGTGCGTACACAGTTTACTACAAGCTTGAAAAATCGGGATATCACGATTACTACAATGTTGCAGAACTTCAAATTAAAGAGAAAGAAATCGGTATTGCTTGGACCAATACAGCCTTTATTTACGATGGCACATTAAAACTGCCAACAGCAACAGCTACAGATGTTGTAACAGGCGATGAAATCAGCCTTACTGTAGAAGGAGCCCAGATAAATGTTTCTGAAACTGCTTACACAGCAACAGTTACAGCTATCACAGGTGAAAAAGCGGTCAACTACAAGCTGCCAACAAATAAAACAACACAGTTTACAATCGGCAAAGCCACTCCTGAATATTCCGTTCCAACAGGCCTTACTGC
>JAFVOU010000048.1 GCA_017505635.1 Oscillospiraceae bacterium
GAATTATCTCTCGAAAACTACTTCAGTGAACAAGTTACCGGTAAGCACGCTATTGAAACCATCCAAAAAGCTTGGAAAATTAACAAAAAATCTTTCGACGTTGATAATCGCAATAATGAGCTACGATACCTCGCTGGCGAATCTTGGGATGCTGACAGACTAATCAAAGAATTACCAGAAACTCTTGAAGCAAGAAAATCTCAAAAAACTGTCGTTATGAATCTTGATGAAGCCAAAAAGTTTTTTGAAATTGATTTTAAAAAAGGTTTCTTCGGTATATAACCAAGTAAACAAAAACACTATGAGGTACTCATATGCCATTCTTAATCGTACGCAATGATATAACAAAAATGAACGTTGACGCCATTGTCAATGCTGCCAACAACAGTCTGCTTGGCGGCGGTGGTGTTGATGGTGCAATTCATCGTGCTGCAGGTCCGCAGTTGCTGGAAGAGTGCAGAACTCTCGGTGGCTGTGCAACAGGTGATGCAAAGATAACCAAAGGTTACAACCTGCCTGCAAAATATGTTATCCATACAGTTGGCCCTGTGTGGGAGGGTGGTGGTTACAACAAAAAGGAACTGCTGACAAGCTGTTACCGCAAAAGCCTTGAACTTGCAAAAGAGTACGGCTGTGAAACTGTGGCGTTCCCTCTTATCTCTGCAGGTGCATACGGTTATCCTAAAGACCAGGCACTGCGCGTTGCTATTGATGCCATCACCGGTTTTCTCTCCCGCAACGATATGCTGGTTTACATAGTTATCTTTGACAAAGACAGCTTCAGAATCAGCGAAAAGCTTGTGGCGGATATCCGTCAGTTTATCGATGACAGATATGTGGATGAGCACAGTAATGTTGAAAATGAGCGGGTTCGCAAAGAAACATTCAGCAGAGTTTCTGATGTTGGCCTTGATGTCTCAGAAGATATTCTCTATTACGAAGACATCGAAGAAGCTAACAGAAACAATCCCGATTATGTTGAACCTACAGTAACTTATCGTGATATTCCTCTTGGAAGTATTGAAGGAGTAAAAAGATTTCAAGAATCTCAAGAATCATCAGCACATATTAAATCTTCTGTAGAACGCATTGAATCAGTAAAAACTTTTGAAGATACAGATTATCTTGATGATGTTATGCGTATTTTAAGAAGAAACTCCGGAACACAGTTTCTTCCTTTGGGAGATTACGTGAAAGATTTGGACGAAAGCTTTTCCGAAATGCTTCTGCGCAAAATATCTGAAAAAGGAATGAAAGACAGCGAGTGCTATAAAAAGGCAAACATCGACCGCAAGCTGTTCAGTAAAATCAAAAATGACAAGCTGTACAAACCAAGCAAACCTACCGCTATCGCCTTTGCCATCGCATTGGAACTTTCTCTTGGTGAAACAGAAGAACTGCTGCGAAAGGCAGGTTTTGCTCTTTCCCATTCAAGCAAGTTTGATATTATCATAGAGTATTTTATTGTAAACGAAAACTATAATATCTTTGATATCAACGATGCTCTTTTCGAGTTTGACCAGCCACTTTTAGGTTGTTAAAATGTCGCTTTTCAAACGACCTTTTTATAAATTGAATGCTATAAAATAATGACTGTAAGGTAAACACCACACAGTCATTTTTTATTTGGGAGGATTTATATATGAAAAATAATTTGACAGAAATAGTTATGATTCTTGACGCAAGCGGTTCCATGCACGGGCTGGAAAAAGACACAATAGGCGGTTTTAACTCAATCCTCGAAAGCCAGAAAAAAGAGGACGGGGATGCTTTTGTAACCACAATTATCTTTAACGATAAACACAGAATGATACACGACCGCGCTGATATCCACAGTATCCGTCCGCTGACCGAAGAGGATTATCAGACAAGCGGATGCACTGCTCTGCTTGATGCGGTGGGTTATGCCATAGACCACATCAGCCATATACACAGATACGCCCGCAAAGAGGATGTGCCTGCAAAGACAATCTTTACCATCACTACAGACGGCATGGAAAACGCAAGCCGAAAATACAGCTACGCTGATATCAAGAAACTGATTGAAAGCAAAAAAGAGCTTGGCTGGGATTTTATTTTTACAGGTGCAAACATCGATGTTGAACAGGAAGCGACAAAAATTGGCATTGATGCCTGCTGTGCACACAGCTTTGTAGCTGATGCAAAAGGCATGATGGATGATTGTAATTATCTTGATGATGTGATAAAAATTCTCAGAAGAAATTCCGGAGCTAAATTTTAATACTTTTCAAAAATATTGTATAAAACGGGTCAGTAGCTGATCCGTTTTATACATTTTAACAACCAACAGTTGTATTTCTTCCCTTTTCGTGCTATTATTAACCTATAATCACACTTTAAGGAGGCAATATGAAACAACGGACATACATATCTATCGACCTGAAATCTTTCTATGCCTCTGTGGAGTGCATTGAGCGCGGGCTGGACCCGATGACCACCAATCTGGTGGTAGCGGACAACAGCCGTACTGAAAAAACTATTTGCCTTGCAGTTTCACCGTCGCTGAAATCCTTTGGCATTCCGGGGCGTCCCCGTCTGTTTGAGGTGGTGCAGAAAGTAAAGGATGCCAACTATAAACGCAGGGCGAAAAACCGATACAAACCTTTCAGCGATAAATCATACGACTTTAAAGTTCTTACCAACCATCCTGAAACCGAAATCGATTACATAGTGGCGGTTCCCCGTATGGCACTGTACCTTGAGTACAGCACCCGCATCTACGAGGTTTATCTCAAGTACATCGCACCCGAAGACATCCACGTTTACTCCATCGACGAGGTGTTTATGGATGTGACGGGCTATCTTGACACCTACAAGCTTAACGCCCATGACCTTGCAATGAATATTATTCTTGACGTGCTTGCCACCACGGGCATCACCGCCACTGCAGGCATCGGCACCAATCTGTATCTTGCCAAGGTGGCAATGGACATTGTGGCAAAGCATATTCCTGCCGACGAAAACGGCGTGCGAATTGCGGAACTTGATGAGATGAGCTACCGACGTAAACTGTGGGACCACAAACCGCTGACTGATTTCTGGCGTGTGGGCAAAGGCTATGCCAAAAAGCTGGAGGAGAACTATATGTTCACCATGGGCGATATTGCCCGTTGCTCTATCGGCGGTCCATATGACACACAGAACGAAGACCTGCTTTACAAGCTGTTTGGCGTCAATGCGGAACTGCTTATCGACCACGCATGGGGCTACGAGCCCTGCACAATGGAGCATATAAAAGCCTACAAGCCTGAAAGCAACAGCATAGGCTCGGGGCAGGTGCTTCACGAGCCGTACACCTATGACAAGGCAAGGGTTGTGGTTAAGGAAATGCTGGACGCGCTGGTTATGGACCTGCTGGAAAAGCGACTTGTGACCAATCAGATTGTGATGACGGTGGGATATGATATGGAAAGCCTGACCAATCCGCAGATTCGCGCCAAGTATGACGGGCCGATAACCAAGGACCACTACGGCCGAAGTGTGCCCAAACACGCCCACGGCACAGGAAATATGTACAGGCATACATCTTCCCTCAGGCAGATTACCGAGTGCGGAATGGACCTTTATGACCGCATAATCAATCCCGACCTGCTGGTGCGCAGGGTGAGCATAACCGCCAACAATGTTATCAGCGAAAGCGATGCAAAAAAGATTGTTATGACCGAACAACTGGATCTGTTCAGCGATATAAGCAAGACTATTTCTGCCGAAGAGGCAGAAGAAGAGCTGCTTGAAAAAGAAAAAAATCTCCAGAAGGCTATTCTGGAGATAAAGAAAAAGTACGGCAAAAATGCCGTACTTAAAGGTATGAATTTTAAAGATGGCGCCACAATGATTGACCGCAACGGTCAGATTGGCGGGCATAAGGCATAATGAAAAACCGCTTAACCTTAAATTGCATTAAGAAATTCTTCCATCTGCTTTCTGAGCAAAGCTTTGTTTTCTTCCGAAAGGTTGAGTATTCCCGAGGCAAATGCTTCTGCATCCAAA
>JAFVOU010000049.1 GCA_017505635.1 Oscillospiraceae bacterium
GGCAAGCTGCATATTAAAGGAGTTTTTTCTTAAAGAACCTACAATCATCAAAACTTTTTTCATATGAATATCCTCCGTTTCAGAAGTATAGTTATTTCTGTTTATTTTATTCTATCATATAAATAAGCATATTTCTGTGATATTCTCACCTATTAAGAAAAGGAGCCGCAATGGGCAAATACGACGATATAATCAATCTGCCTCACCCTGAACCTAAAAATCATCAGCGAATGAGCTTAGAAAACCGTGCTGCGCAGTTTTCCCCTTTTGCTGCACTTACAGGACACAATGAGGCAATAAAGGAAACCGAACGTCTCACCGACCAGAAAATCGAACTTGAAGAAGATGCCATCACCGATATCAACCGCACGCTAATGTGGATAAAAGATAATATCAAAAGCAAGCCCGAAGTAGTTGTTACATATTTTGTTCCTGACCACAAAAAAAGTGGCGGTAAATATATAACCGCCACCGTGAATATCGTAACGGTTGATGGGATAAACAACACCCTCATCACATTAGATGGAACAAAGATTGCCGTGCATAATATTTTGGAAATTGTATAAAAAAAGCAGAAGTGATAAAACCACTTCTGCTACCCTTTTACAAGGCTGAGCAGCACCTTTTCTTCCTTTGTAAGATTAAGCATACCGTACTCTTCTTTTGATTTATAATTTTACGACATAATACCTTGCTGTATATGTCTGGGAAAGTTTTATTTTGACGGATAAAGTATATCATTTATTCTCCCCTTTTTTCAATCGGGCGGCGGGGGCATATATTTTGTATCTGTTTTTTTCTCTGCCACAGCATATTGCCGCAGGGGCTGTTATGGGGCTGTATTTATGCATTTTTCTGTTTTTGTGTGTCTGCCAAAAAGCCTTTCGGGCGACAAAAGTCCGAAATTTTTTGCAGATGTTTTTTGTTTTTATCCCCAAAAATTTTTCTTTTTTCTGTCGCTGAAAATTTATTTTTGTCAAGATTTTTCGCAGTTTTGTCGCCGAAGCTGATATTTTTTCACTCATTCCATGATTTTTTGTAAAGGTTTTTCGCTTTACAGTATTGACAAAAACCGAATATTTTTCTCTTTTCTGCCCGTTTTATATACTGCGAGTAATATTTTTACATAATATAACATATTTTTGGCAGATTTTACCTGCTATCCCCTTTTAAAAAAATTTCGGACAAAAGTCGCCGCAGTTTTTCAAAAAATTCGGATTTTTGTCGCCCGCAGCCTTTGCTGTTTCGGATTTTTGTCGCCCAAATGATGCATTTTTTGTTGCCATAGTTGTTGCAGTGTATGTGCGGGTATTACTTTTTTGATGTTTATGGTACAAAATTTACATATTCGGACTTTTGTACACCCAAAAACGGATATCTGTCGCCGTATTTCGCAGATATGTACACCGAAGCTCGGATTTTTGTCGCCGTAATTCGGATTTTTGTACACCGCCTTTTATATCCAAATAAATAAAATAAATCTCATAAAAAACATAAGATGTCTGAGAAAAATTTTTTTATAAAAAATAACAGATACCTCTGTCGCCGAAACAATGTCATCAAGATAACAGAAATATGTCATTCTGTGGAACGTAAGTGACGAATAATCTCCCGGTTTAATCAGACAGCAAGATTTAACGGGACGTCGGGGATGCCGCCCCCTGCAGCTATCTGGTGAGCAAAAAAACGCCGTTATGCAAAAAAAACTTTTCTTTTGCCGCCGGATGGATTATAATAATTGTAACTATGTGATATTCCCGTTATTAGTCTTTCGGGGGGCTGAACAGCAGCAGGCAAACCTCTGTGCAGCCCGCGTGCTATGGTTTTCTTTAAAGAAAGTATACAACCTACAGGAGAAACGGATGAAAAAAAACTTTGACGAAAGGGACAAGCTGTATCCCGTAACCAAGGGCAACCAGCTTATCCAGAACAGCCGCTACAACCTTACACTGCAGCAGCAGAAGCTTGTGGCATATACCATATCCAAGATAAAGCCCAACCAGGAAAATTTTGAATGGCTGGATATTTCCGTGCAGGATTTTAACGCTCTGTGCGGAAAAACAGGCAATCCGGGCAGCAACGACTATGTTATATTCCGCGATTCCATTATGGGGCTGTCCGAAACATTTTTCCTTGAAGAGCTGGAAACCGACGAGGACGGCAACGCAAAACGGGATAAAAACGGCAATTTCATCAAAAAAACCACCAACGTAAACTGGATTGACTTTGAACTGGAAGAGAGAGTAAACAGCAAGGGCGAGGTTGTGGCAAGCAGAGGCAGAATAAAGCTCAACGAAAAGCTTAACCGCCATCTCATCGGCCTCAAAGGGGTTTATACCTCCTATTCCCTGCAGTTTATCCTGCCGATGAAATCAAAATTCAGCATACGTCTGTATGAATATATCAAGAGTTTCTCCAACTACGGCAACATCATCGAAATTGACCTTGAAGACCTTAAAGACGTTATGTTAAGTGAAAACGACGGTGTGCGCGACCCAAACAAGTATAAAAAGTATTCCGACTTCAAGCGCAGGGTGCTGGAGGACGCAATAAGCGAGATTAACCGGTACACCGATATCAGCGTGGAAATACTTGAAGAAAAGGTGTTCAAGCGCAACGTATATTCCATTGTTTTCAAAATCGGTATGCAGGTGCAGGTGCTGGACAGGGATATGAAGCCTATCGACCTGTCACAGAAGGAAGGCGAAGATATGAATGCCGACTCTCCCCGCCTGTTCCGCTACAGCCACGGGGCAAGCATGCCGGCGTTCCGCAGAGAGCTGCTTGACCGTGTTTCGGTAAGTTTTGGCGAGCCAAACCAGGAAAAAATGTGGGCAATGATACAGAATCAGTACGCCACCCTTGCCAACCGACACACAAAGGACGATGTGCGCATTGACGGCGGCAACGTGCATTATATCGATATCTTCAACGATATGATAAAAAAGGGCCGTTTTGAAAGCTTTATCACCCGCCAGGTGGAAAAATACACCAGCCGCCAGTTTGAAAACATACTTAACGAGCAGAATGTATACAACAAGGACGCATACATAAAAGGCTGCATACGCAACGATGTGGACAGCTGGGAAAGCTTTATGGAAAAAAGCGAAAAGATTTTCTACGAAAAGGAAATCAGCGATATCAATCAGGTGGATTTGTTCAA
Organism: Oscillospiraceae bacterium; assembly: GCA_017505635.1. Classification (GTDB taxonomy): domain Bacteria; phylum Bacillota; class Clostridia; order Oscillospirales; family Ruminococcaceae; genus RGIG3102. The sequence continues at coordinate 3,164 of JAFVOU010000049.1, forward strand.
AGTGCCTGACATTGACGAAGAATAGAATATAAAACTGCCTCTGCAGAGTATCTGCGGGGGCTTTTTTTGGCCCTCTCCCCTGCCCTTTTTGCAAAAAAGAAGCTGTGAGAGGCAAAAGAGGCTGATTGCAATAGGCAGAAAAAATTGCTATAATTCTGCTATCAGACAAAAGAGGTGTGATTATGGGATTATTCAGCAGAAACAAAAAAGAAGAAACTATACCCAATTACAGGATGGTTCCGTCAAAAAACGGGCCGGTAATAGACGTATTCTGCCTTGACGGAGAGGGTTACAACACCATCAATGCGGATGATAACCTGCTGTTTTTATCGGGTATGACCTACTGGCAGATGCAGCTGTCTGCATACGGCTGTGACCACAACCCTGATGTGGCGCGCAGCAATGCATCAAGGTTTTTTGCAAAGCTGTGGGACAGGGAATATTACAAAAAACAGCCGCTTGTCGGCTGGTATATGGCGCAGTATTCCGTTTATCACGGCAATACCTGGAGCGACACCGCCCGCAGGGCCATGAAGGTGTTCTGTGAAAGCTTTTTTCAGCAGAAAGAGCTTGAAACTTCAGAAACATGGAAGATTTGCATGATGTACACATCTATGTGCGGCGGCAGCATTGACGATGTTGTGGGCTGGCTGCACAGTTATATGACCGGTATTCTTTCAAAAAAACTGATATGGGAGGGTTCGTCCCTTATTCTGCCGGTGCTCAGGCACTACAAGGTGCTGCAGGGAATTGTGAAGCAGGTGCCTTTTGACACCCCCGAAGCCGGCGGCACGCTGGAAGGCTACTGGGATTATATAGCAGATAAATTTATGTGCGAAGATGCCGCGCTGGAGGCTGCCCTTGTGCGTATTGTCTTTGCACAAAGCCCTTATAAACGCTTTATCACCTCAATATACGACAATGAATTTATGCTGGATGCAGAGGGAGAGGCTGAAAGAGAAGGACTGAAAGAGGAAGCGGCACTGTTCAACAGCGCTGCAAAAAAGGGAAATATACTTGCACTTTCCTATGTGCGTCAGCGGGAATGGATATACGAAACCTCCGACAACAAAATAAAATACTACCCGTCCTTTGATAAAACTGTACTTGCCAATGACGATTATATGCGCCGTAACAGAGATAATGTGCTGCAGCAGCTTTATTCCGAGGCAAATTCAGCTGCTGACCGTCTTGCATCCACAGGTCTGACACTTAAAAAAGCGGAAGAACACTTTGCAAAAGCTCTCTATCAGGTTGCTGCAGGGGAAGAATTCCATGACGAGATGAAGAAAGCGGCATCCTATGCAGAAGAACTGTATGATGTACAGCTGCCGGAAGGCAAACTCAATGCAGCTGTCCGCGCTGCAGCGTGTGTTCAGCTTGTTTTCAAGGAGGAATATTCTTTCCTTGCCAAAGAGGAACTGGAGAACACATCAGAAATTGAAAAACTGGCTATCAACTGCCGCAAAAAACCGACGGAAATTAAATTCCGCAGGCTTGGAATGCTGCTTCGGGACGGCTTTATGGGTATGCACCCTCAGCCCGGTTTGTGGGATAAATTCCGCATCAAGGCCTTTGGTACCGCAAAGGATTACGGCATAACCAAATATGTTCTTGATGACGGGCCGGAACTTGCCGAAAAAATGTTCCGCGGCCTGCTGGAAGACGGTGAAGGCGGCAAATGGTCGAAGAAGCATATAACCGGCTTTTGGCTGGGCCTTGCGTGGCTTCGCTATTCAAAAGAGGACTACAGCGACCTTTCTGAACTGGTGACATACCTTGAAAGATACGACGGATTTGACGATATAGTAGGCCGTGAGGAGATAAACGGCTATATCAGAGCCATAAAAGACAACAATCTGAAAGCTATTGAACCTCTTGCGAAGTTACTTACCTGTGACAGAAGAATTCACAACGATGACCCTGTGATTATTGATATGGGCAGGCTTGTAGCCCGTTATCTTGGCTGTCAGTACGAAAAGCAGATGGAAAACTGCAAAGACGAGATTGTAAAACTGGCCCTCATGACAAAGGTTGTCGACGTGGAAATGCTTTATGCAGGGTATGCCCCAAGGCTGCTTGGATATATCATTACGGGGCTGGACTGTGACCTTGAGTATTTTTACAGCCTGCTGGAAGTTAAGGAAGTTTATGATGCGGTATATGCTGCTGTGCTGCTTAAACCGATGCTGGAGTATGTTAAAGCTGCCGTAAACTGCGGATGTGAGCTGAAAGAACAGAGGGATGAACTGCAGGAAAAATGGGACGAGGCACAAGCACGCAGAATACTTACCGAAAAACACGAAAGACCTGCATTTTCTGCAAAGGAAAGCAGACCGAAATCACCATGGAACGAGCCGAAATCCCTTGTGGATGTGATTATGGATGCCGACGAGAGAAGACACAACGAGGACAGCATGACAAACGAAGAGCTGTTCAACACAGGCAGACGCAGTGAGCTGGAACACGAGCGCGACCAGGCTTTGCGCGAAGGGCTGAAAAATCCGTGGGGACTGTTTGGAAAATAAGTAAAACAGAGAAAATGTGCAGATATATACCTGCCAGATCATTTTGCGGTGGTTTGGCGGGTATTCTTTTATCAGGATTAAGCTGTTAAATTCGGTTTTATTTTGTTTTGCCAAAGGTTTTGGCATCCGTTGCAGGGTACTTCTCCCCTGCCCTGTTGCTTTGGCAGCAGATGGATTTTTATCTGCATGGATAAGGACTTTGGTTTGCTCATCTGCTTTTTATGAAAAACTATTCTCCTCTCTACCTGTTGGTGTTAATATTCGTAGCAACGAATTAACGTTGAAATGTCAAAATACCCGATTGACAGCCGCCCCCAATGCTGATATCATTAAGGCATAAAGAAAACTGAAATTTGTTTGTAGCAACGGTTCACCGTTGAAAAGGAGAAAAATATGGCAGTATGCATTTCGATAGTTGTAGGCAAAGGCGGCGCAGGCAAAACCACAACCTGCACAAACCTTGCCACTGTTATGGCGCAGGATGGCTGCAGGGTGCTGGTGGTGGACACCGATACCCAGGCAAACACCACAATGTTTATGACAGGATACAAGCTTAACGAAAAGGCTTTCGGCGGCAAAGGGCTGTTTGATATGATAAGGGCATACGGCCTTATCGATGTAAAAAACTATATCCACCCCACACAGGTGGAAGGCGCGGACATCATAGTTTCCAACGATGCAACCCCTCTTATCCCGCAGCAGCTTGAAACTCTGGAAAAGGTGTCTGGCATAAAGGCAGCAGAATTTCTGCTCAATGCACTGGCACAGGTGGCAGAGGACTATGACTATATCCTTATCGATACACCCCCAGCACAGAACGACATCCTTGTGCAGAACGCAATGCTGGCAAGCGACCATATTATCATCCCTCTCAAGCTGGACGAACAGTGTGTGGATGCACTGAAACTCAGCGACGGGCTGCGCATTCAGCTTGAAAAGGAATATGACACCGAGATAAATCTTCTGGGTGTGCTGCCTACAATGGTGGAAAAAACCGCCCTTACAAGCTATTATCTTGACCTTGCCTTTGCAAATACAGACAGCGAGGAAAACCCTGCCGCAGAGGACCTTGCGGTTCCTTACGGCGAAAAGCTGTTTAAAAACTATATCCACAAGGGCAACGTGATAAACGAAAGCTCACTTTACAAAAAGCCTGCAGTGCTGCTTAACCGCAGGGCAAAACCCTGTGCAGACTATATTGCACTGTGGAACGAAATAAAGGAAAGGATGGCAGAAAATGAGTAAGCTCAACAAACTTGCAAATCAGGCAAAAAAGGCAAAGCCTGCCTCTTTCAGTGAAGATGCCATCAGAAATTTTACACAGAAGATTGAAGAAACCGGCGTGGTGGAAACTGTTGCAACTGCAAAGATAAAGCTTAACCCTGCCAACGACTACCGCGAAAGGGACAACGACGAAAGCATAAACAGCCTTGCCGAGGACATCAGCCGTCAGGGGTTGCTGCACAACCTTGTTGTAAGCGAAAAAACCGAAAACGGCGAAAAGACCTATCTGCTTATCTCGGGCGAGCGCCGTCTGCGTGCAATACGCCTGCTTATCGAAAGGGAAACCGAAAAGGTGAAAAACGGTCAGAACGGCGACCCCGGCAGATATCAGACGGTAAACTGCCGTGTGGTAAGAGGTCTTACAGACCGTCAAGAGATGATTATGCTGGACGCGGCAAACCTGCAGACCCGCGGCGGCGCAGGAGACGAGGCCGCCACACGAAAAGCTATGGTGCGCTACCGCGAAAACGTTATGGCAGAATACGGCCTTACCGCCGCACAGGTGAGGGACATCATTGTGGATATGAGCCCTGTGGGCTTTACCACTGTAAACTCCAACCTTTTAATAGAGGACAATCTCCGAGCCGAACTGAGAAATATGCTGGACAGCAACGAAATAAGCAAAAAGCAGGCGCTGGGCTTTGTAAAGCTCTCACAGGAACAGCAGAAGCGCGTCAGCGACGCAATTTTGACCCTTAAAGACACTTTTGCCAAAAACGGGGAGAATTTCTCGGACGAGGTTAAAACTGCCGTAAAAGGCTTTTTTGAGGCAACTGAGGAGAAAACCGAAAAGAAGGCGGAGGAGAGACTGCAGCAGACCGAAGCGGAAATTGCCGCAAAACTGCAGCAGCTTAAAGCCGAAAAGGCACCCGAAGCCAGGGTGACAGTGAAGAAGGCACAGAGGGATATAATGCTTGCCGACTGCGAGGTTATCCGCAACAAAATCGCCAAGCTGTCCACTACAAAGGCGGTGGCAAATATCCGCCGTTTCGATGCGGCAGCAGAGGAGGAAAGCCTTAAAATCTCCGCAAAAATCGACGGCATAATCGCCCAGCTGCAGCAGCTTAAAAATGCACTGGAGGGTGAGGAATAATGCCAAGGACGGTGCGCAGAAGATATGTGGTGCGGCTGCATCCGGTGGTGCAGCAGCAGATAACGGGAATTGCCGAAAAACGGGGGTTTCTGCCCGCCACATTTATGACCAATATCCTGGAACAGACGGTGGCGGAAACAGGGGAGAGATATGCCCTTTATGACACCCACGGGGATTTTCAGCTGCGCAGAGGCCCGGGCGGCGGCGGGGCAAAGCAGACAAGTGTCTATCTGTCCGACACCGCCTATGACACCATAGGGGCAATCAGCGCATATCTTGCCGAAAACGTGGACAGGGACATGACCCCCGCCTATGTGATAAGGGATATGCTGACAAGATGGCTGGACGAAAACGGGGAGTAGACCACAGGCTCTGCAGACCTGCAAAACGGAAATTCAATATCATAAAAACTGACGGAGGGAATAAACCCCTCCGTTTTTTTGCAGTCACATATCAGCAGAAAGGCAAAAAAGAACATATCTGAACTGTGCAGGATAAAAAGAAAAAATTAACAATCATATTAAAAAATAAACAAAACACTACAAAAAAGTCACAGAAAGCATATGGTTTTATAAGCCATTATGCCGAAAAACAACAAATGTGAAAGAATTGTGTTATAAAAAGTTGATTTATACATCAGGAAATGGTATGATTATTTTGTATAAATATGTGTATATAAAAACACGCAACAGAACTGCAACGGCAAAGCGATGGCTGCCGGGGCAGTAGTGCTGCGCATATATGCATCTGCAAAACTGCAGATTTTGCCTTTTTGCAGGCTGATCCCTGCAGAAAAAGGATTTTGATATAATTTTATCCGACAGAAAGAAATGTTTATGAAAAGCTACAAAAACGAGGCAGTTCAGCGCCTGTCCAAGTTAATAAACGCGGTTATGGTAACCCTGCCTTTTATGGCTGCATGGGTGCTGTACTATCAGGAAACGATGTCTCACCCGTTTTACCGTCGCGGTAACTGGGTGGTTATCGGCCTGTTTTTTGTGCTTTATGCAATTTTCGGCAAGCTGTATGATGCATTTCTTGTGTCCCTTGTGCGCATTTCCGAACTTATTTACAGTCAGGCGGTTGCTGCGTTTCTTGCAAACGGCATTATGTATGCGGTGATTGTGCTGCTTATACGCCGTCCGCCTAATCCTGTGCCGCTTGTTCTTTCCTATATGGCAGAGGTGGCAATGTCTGTAATATGGTGCTACACCGCACACAGGATATATTTCAAAACATATCCGCCAAGAAAAACCGCTATCATCTATGATATGCGTCAGGGGCTGGAAAATCTGATAGAAGAATACGGTATGGAGAAAAAGTTTGAAATAACAAAGGTTATCCATATCAGCCAGTGGTTTGAAGATACCGAAAGCCTCAGGGACGTTGAGGTTGTGTTTGTCAGCGGTGTGCATTCCGCAGACAGAAATGTGGTGCTCAAGTACTGCATATTCAATGATATAACAATGTATGTTATTCCGCGTATCGGCGACATCATAATGAGCGGCGCCAAAAAGATGCATATGTTTCATCTGCCGATTATGCGTGTGGGCAAGTACGAGCCCAGCTTTATTTATCTTTCAATAAAAAGATTTACGGACATAGTGCTGTCGCTTATAGCCCTTGCGGTGGCATCTCCGGTGATGCTTGTAACTGCGGCGGCAATAAAGCTTACCGACGGCGGCCCTGTTTTTTACACACAGGACAGACTTACAAAGGACCGCAAGGTTTTTAAAATACATAAATTCCGCAGCATGAGAGTGGATGCGGAAAAGGACGGCGTTGCAAGGCTTTCAAGCGGTTCAAGCGACGACAGAATTACCCCTGTGGGCAGAGTTATCCGCAAGGTGCGAATAGACGAGCTGCCCCAGCTGTTTGATATTCTGGCAGGCAATCTTACAATAGTAGGCCCGCGCCCCGAGCGCCCGGAAATTGCCGCACAGTACGAAGAACAGATGCCGGAATTTGCCCTGCGCCTGCAGGCAAAGGCAGGCCTTACGGGCTATGCCCAGGTGTACGGAAAGTACAACACCACCCCTTATGACAAGCTGCAGATGGACCTTATGTACATCGCCAGCCCAAGTCTTGTGCAGGACATGGAGATTATATTTGCAACGATAAAAATTCTCTTTGTACCGGAAAGCACCGAAGGCGTGGAAAAGGGCAGGGTGACCGCGATGGAAGAAAAGGAAGAGACGACAGAACAAGAACATATCGTGCAATAAAAATTTGTGGTTATCTGTTTGATATGAAAAAACATTTATAAAGGGGATAAGAATGAAAAAAATTCTTATTTTGGCAAATGATTCCGTATATGTATATAATCTGCGGAGAGAATTGATAGAACGATTTATTTCTGAAGGACATAAAGTGTTCATTGCTTCAGAAGGCGGGGAAAGTGTAAGCGACCTGGAAAACATGGGGTGTGTCCATTACGAAATTAAAGTTTCACGCCATGGGATGAACCCGGCAGATGATCTGGCTTTGCTTGGAAAATACAAAAAAATAATCAGAGAAATTGGTCCGGAAGTTGTTCTCACCTACAATATAAAACCAAATATTTATGGGGCAGTGGCCTGTAAGTCCCTGAAAGTACCGTGTATAGCTAACATAACAGGGTTGGGGACAGCAGTTGAAAATAAAAGCGTGGTTCAGTCAATTATAGTGCTGATGTACAGATATGCTTTTACAGATATAAAAAAGGTATTTTTTCAGAATTCTGAAAATATGCAGTTTTTCGCTGACAGAAAGATTGCACCAGGAAAATACGACCTGTTGCCGGGCTCGGGAGTAAATCTTCAAAGATTCGTTCCTTTGGAGTATCCTTCTTCAGAAAAAACAGAATTTGTTTTTATAGCAAGAATAATGAAAGAAAAAGGCATAGACCAGTATCTTGAAGCAGCAGAGTATATACGCAGAAAATACCCTGATACAGTGTTTCATGTATGCGGATTTTGCGAACAGGCCTATGAAGAAAAGCTGAAAGAACTGAGCGACAAAGGCGTAATTGTGTATCATGGTATGGTTAAAGATATAAAAACCATCCTCAGGGATGTACATTGTACAGTACATCCTACATATTATCCTGAGGGCATGTCCAATGTATTGCTGGAAAGCTGTGCTTCAGCACGCCCTATAATTACAACAGATCGCTCCGGTTGCAGGGAGATAGTTGATGACGGAATAAACGGATATGTTTGCCGTCAGAAGGACGGCGCTGATCTTATTGAAAAGATCGAAAGATTTTTAGCATTACCCTTTGAAGAAAAAAGAAAAATGGGAGAAAACGGAAGGCGAAAGGTAGAAAGAGAGTTTGACAGAGAAATTGTAGTAAAGAAATATTTGGAGGCAATTGAAAGATTTGAATAAATATGTAAGAGCAGTTGGTGTGGTAGGCGTTGGTTCCATAAAAATGATATGGACAAAACTGTTTCATTTTCGTACATTTCGTGGACCAATGTTATGTATGGTGTCACCTTTCAGCGAGATTTTGTTGGAAACAAGCGGAAAACTTCATATAGGGAAAATGCTTAAACTAAGAGATGGCGGTAAAATACGAGTACGAAAAGAGGCTTATTTATCAATTGGAGACAATGTTAATGTAGGTAGTAATAGTATGATAGTATGCCACAATTCAATAAAAATTGGTTCAAATGTTCAATTAGCGGCCAATGTTCAAATATATGACCACGATCATGATTTCCGAGACGATGGAGGTATTAATGCTGGTAAGTATAAATATGCGCCGGTAGTTATTGGAGATAATGTGTGGATTGGATGTAATAGTGTGATTTTAAGAGGAACCAACATTGGTAATAATGCTGTAATTGCAGCAGGAAGTGTTGTTAAGGGTGTTATTCCGGATAACAGCATTTTTGTTCAAAAAAGAGTTTCTGAAATAAAGAAAATACAAAAATAAATATTTTTTTAAAAAATTTAATATTTTCTCTGTTGCAAACAAAATGAATCAATTACGTATTAAGAAAATAGAGAGTAAACAAGTTATTAGCGAAGTTATTTAAAAAGTGATTGAATACAAAAAGGAGATACAATTGAGAGTTCTTCACATGATAGGAAGTTTAGGGATGGGTGGGTCTCAGACGATGGTTATGGCACTTTACAGGGCTGTTGACAGAAATAGAGTGCAGTTTGATTTTATTATAGACAATGACGATGAAAATGTATTTGCCGAAGAAATTATGAAGTTAGGTGGAAGGATATTCAGATTACCAAAGTTTAACGGAAAGAATTATAGGCAGATACGTTTAGCATGGAAACAGTTTCTTTCAGAACATCCAGAGTATAAAGTACTCCATTCACATGTCCGAAGTTATGCATCTTTGTATATTCCTATAGCGAAGTCTTTCGGAGTAAAGACTATTATTCATAGTCACAATACTTCCAGTGGTCACGGTGTGATAGCGATAATTAAAAAGTTTTTACAGTATCCGTTGCGTTTTCAGGCTGATTACTTTTTTGGATGCTCGGAAATCGCAGGAGAATGGTTGTTTGGCAAAAAGGTTGTGCAATCAGACCGTTATTTTATGTTGAAAAACGCAGTAGATATAGAAAAATATTCTTATAGACAAAATATTAGAAATCGGATTCGTAAGGAACTGGAAATAGATGATGATACAATACTGATTGGTCACGTAGGGAGGATGCATCCTCAGAAAAATCATTATTTTTTAATTAAGTTCTTTTCTCAGTTGGTGTCACAACAAAGTAATGTGAGACTGGTGTTATTGGGTGACGGTGAGTTAAGAGAGGATGTTGAGCAACAGATTAATCAACTGGGGTTGCAGGGAAAAGTTTTGTTGCTTGGATTACGCAAAAATGTAGAAGATTATTTTTCGGCAATGGATTGCCTTGTGCTTCCTTCTTTGCATGAAGGGCTTCCGGTTGTTATTGTTGAAGCACAGGCTAATGGTTTGAATTGCTTTGTGTCAGATACTGTTACAAAAGAAGTTCAAATTTCGGACCTTGTACATTATTTGCCTATTGACCAGGGGGAATCAATTTGGGTAAATGCATTGCGTTCTTGCAAACCTGAACGCAAAGATGTTTCTGATGAGATTAGAAACAGTGGTTTTTGTATAAAAGAATCTTCTCGCTGGCTTTGCAATTTCTATATGGAAATTGCTGAATAAAGTTCTGTTTGAATTAAAATGACATAAAAGAGGTTGAGGCGTGAAAACAAAAGTATGGCAGGTTATTTGGGGATTGAAAGATGGTGGTGCAGAAGTATTGGCCAGAGAATATGCCAGATTGGTAAACAAACAAAGTTTTGATACAACGATAGTAACGATGTATCCTTTTGAAAACACCGCAAATTATCTCCGTGCAAAGGAAGCACAGATCAAAGTTGTTTCAATTTTCAAAAAGCGAAACACTGTCACAAGAGCAGTGAGGGTGTTGTTCGGCAAATGGTATGTTCCGATTGTTCTTAAAAGAATGATAAAAAATGATGGTCCAGATGTAATTCATTTTAATTCTCCGATGGCATACTGCTTCACTCCGTTGAAAAAACAGTTATCAGGAATAAATTTATTGTATACTTGTCATAGTGAGGTAAATAAACACTTTTATGATAAAGAAAAAAAAGCAGTTGATGAACTTATCAGAGATAATAATCTGAGGTTGATTGCTTTGCATGAGGACATGAAAAAAGAGCTTAACAGTTTTTTTTCAACAGAAGATACGGTAGTGATTCGTAATGGTGTAGAACTTACAAGATTTAGAGATAAATTAAGCGATAGAAACATAACCAGGAAAAACATTAATATTGCACAGAATGCTTACATTATAGGCCATATTGGCAGATTTTCAAAAGAAAAAAATCACGAGTTTTTGTTACAGGTATTTAAGGAAATCGCATCAAGAAAACAAAATGCACATTTACTTCTTGTAGGCAACGGAGAATTGAAAGATCAGATTGTTCAGAGAATTGAACAGATGCAGATTAAAGACCGTGTTACGATTCTTTCTCATAGAACGGATATTCCAGAGCTTCTTCATGCTATGGACGTTATGGTTTTTCCTTCGTTTTTTGAAGGTTTGTCAGTTACTTTAGTTGAAGCACAGGCTGCGGGGCTTAGGTGTGTTATTTCGGATACTATAAATCCGGCCAACTATCTGTCAGAAAATACAATTCCGGTAAGTCTTGAAAAAGATGCTGCTATCTGGGCAGAAATTGCTTTGGACAGCACAGTAAAAAATATGGATTACGGAAATATTGATGATTATGATATGAACAAAGAAATTAGAAAATTAGAAAGTTTGTATTATGGTAAAACGGATGAGTAAGAAATGGTGAAAAGTCAAAATATGAAAAAGATTTGTATTGCCATACATGGACTTGCTCATGCAGGAGCTGAGCGTGTTGCGGCATCATGGGCAAATTATTTGTCAAAAGAGGGACATGATGTGTCAATCATAGTTTATGCATGCACAGAAGATACATACAATCTGGATGACAGAGTGCGTGTGGTCCCTCTGGCAGATACAACAGAACAGTATTTTAAAATGCCCATAAGTAAAAAATTATTATGTATACGCAAGGTTATAAAACAGGAAAAACCTCAGGTTTTAATCAGCTTTTTGCCCAAAATGCAGATTAGTATGATGCTGGCAACAATGGGTATGCGGATAAAACGTATTGAAACTGTCAGAAATAACCCATGGGTTGATAAAGATGTTGAAGGAAAACGCAAGCTTTGGAATTTATGCTTTAGAAAAAGTGATAAAGTTGTAGTTCAGACAAAAGAACAGGCCGATTATTTCTCTGAAGCAATTCAAAAGAAATGTGTTGTTATCAGCAATCCGATTTCTAAAGAATTTTACAAAATTCAAAAAAAATACACTGATGATACAATAAAAAAATTTGTTGCAGTTGCACGATTGAATACTCAGAAAAACTATCCTATGATGATTAGGGCATTTGCTCAGACTGTGCAAAAATATCCTGAATGTACACTGGATATTTATGGAGGGGGAACTCCGGAGAAACAACAGGAAATACAGGAACTGATCTGTGAGTTGGACATGAATCAGAATGTTCATTTATGTGGGTGGAGAAGGGATATTCACAAACTTTTGCCGCAGTATGATGCATTTCTTATGTCATCCAATTATGAAGGAATGCCTAATGCACTGGCAGAAGCTATGGCTGCAGGTCTTGTTTGTTTATCCACAGACTGCAGAACTGGTCCAAAAGATATGATTGATCACGGGAACAATGGTTTTCTTGCGGCAACAGGAGATATCGATTCATTTGCGAAAGAAATTGATAAAATTGTCAGAATGAACTGGCAACAGTGTGCGGCTATTGGTACAGCAGCAAGGGAAAAGATTTTTGAAATGTGCAGTGAAGAAAATACACTGGCGCGGTTAAAATATATGATAGAAAACGAACTATAATACAAAGGAAGTGATTTGTTAACATGGTGTTAAGAATAAAGAAAAAAGAAGAAAACCGAATATTCAAAGTATATATGTTGGCAATGTTTTCTTTATTTATAGCACGTTATCTGTTTGAAATTAATGTTCCGGCAATTGTGTTTCTGGCGGTAGCTATGATTCCTATTTGCTTTGGTTCTGTCAGCGAGCAAATGGCTTTTGTGGCAAGTTGTATTCCGTTTTCGATAGCTTTTCAATATAAATACGCAATATTGATTCTGACTGTTGTTATCTTGTTTAAAAATCAATGGCGTCTTAAAAGGTCGGGGGCATTCATCATCATAATGTTTATGATGGTATGGGAATTGTGTCATGCATATTATGGTGGATTTTCTTATGTGGAATATCTGCGAGACTTTGCTGAGTTGATTTTGTTGGGAGTTATTACTTCAATTAACATAAAGGATGTAGATTATAAATTAGTAATCCGTTCGCTTGCAGTGTCGGTTGTTGGGGTTTGCATAATTATGCTGATTATGCAGTTACAGCAACATAATTTTAATCTTGTGGCTGTTTTTGCGCGAAGTGCCAAACATTTTCGTTTTGGTCAAAGCAATATGGAGGCGGGAGATTTTGCATTGAATTTTAATGCAAACAACTTAGGTTTTATATGCAATTTGTCGGCTTGCGGGTGTATGTTGTTGGCATCACGAAAAGAACACTCACGTACAGATATTGTTTTGGCAATATTATCAATTGTTTTTGCTATGATGACTATGTCACGTGCAGCAATTGTTTGTTCAGTAATAATTATTATTGCATTTCTGATTCTCACTGAAGGAAAATTTATTAATAAGATTTTCAGTGGTATAGGGGGGATTGCAGTTGCGATTGCTGCTGTGATATTAATATGGATTCTTGTTCCGTCAGTTTTTGAAAATATCCTTGAAAGGTTCCAGCGTGCAGACGTATGGAACGGACGAGGAGAGTTGTTAAAATATTATGGTGAGTTTTTGATGTCATCCTGGAAATATTTTATGTTTGGAATTGGTATGCAAAATATCTTTGAAAAAGTATCGCCTTATTTTCCGGTGCATAATGTACCACATATGGGATTTCAAGAAGTATGGGTAGCTTGGGGAATTGTTGGTGTGGTAATAATTCTGATTGTTTTATGGAAAATTGTTACAACATCCAAATACTATGCCGACGGTAAACGTCAACTTTATCAGTTTATGCCATTAGGTTTGACTTTGCTGTTTACTATGTCAGGACAATTATTGACGTCGTCGCGTTCACTTATTGCGCTTTCATTTGCATATATTTGTTTATGTGTTGGGGAAAATACCAGCAATACGCAAAATACTCAGAATTTGGAGAAACAGTATGAATAAAAGCACAATCAAGCGATGGCAGGAAAATCCTTGGAGAATCGTTAATTCGTTGGCGAGACGCGGTTGGTTAAGCTGTCTGTCAGACAAGGCGTATATATCTTTAATATATCGTGCTGCTTTTGGAAAAAAATTAAACTGGAGGACACCAAAGACTTTCAACGAAAAACTTCAGTGGTTAAAAATATATGACAGAAATCCTGTCTATAATATGATGGTTGATAAATATGAAGCCAAGAAATATGCTGCAGATAAAATTGAACACAAGTATATTGTGCCTGCCCTTGGAGGTCCATGGGAAAATTTTGATGAAATAGATTTCGATAACCTTCCGGAACAGTTTGTCCTGAAAACCACCCATGATTGTGGCGGTGTTGTAATATGTAAAGATAAAGTGTCGTTTGATATGTTGGCGGCAAGGAATTTTATCGAACATCATTTAAAAAGAAATTATTATTTGAGTTGCAGAGAATGGCCATATAAATATGTTAAACCAAGAATATTTGCGGAGAAATATCTTTCCGATGTAGAATTGGGAGATTTAAGAGATTACAAATTTTTCTGCTTTGATGGAGTCCCTAAGTTGATGTTTATTGCGTCAGAACGCCAATCTAAAGATCAGGAAACCAAATTTGATTTTTATGATATGGACTTCAATCATCTGCCAATCATAAATGGACATCCTAATTCCGAAAATTATATTGCATGTCCTGTAAATTTTGAAAAAATGAAAGAATTGGCTTCTAAACTTTCAGTTGGAGTTCCGCATTTACGAGTGGATTTTTATGAGAGTAATGGGAATTTGTATTTGGGGGAACTGACTTTTTCTCATTGGGGCGGACTTGTTCCTTTTGAACCGGAAGAATGGGATGAAATTATTGGTTCCTGGCTTAAATTACCGATAAGAGATTGATAAATCAAAAATTATATTTGGTTTGTTTCATAATTATATAATTTATATAAAGTAAGAGAGTGTTAAAAGGTGATTTGAGAGGTTTTGTTATATTTTTGGGGCTGTATTTATGTAAAGATTAAGAAACACAGAAAAAATATAAAATATTCAAATGCAGTGATAGAATGGATAAGATATCAATGAATAAAAACACGATTATGTTATGGAGAGAAAATCCTTGGAGAATCGCCAATTCGTTGGCAAGACGTGGTTGGCTGAACGGTTTGTCAGATAAGACATATTTATCGTTAATGTATCGAGCTGCTTTTTTAAAAAAAATTAACTGGAAGAATCCGAGGACTTTTAGCGAAAAACTTCAATGGTTAAAGTTGAACGACAGAAAAGATGAATATACCAGAATGGTTGATAAATACGAAGCGAAACAGTTTGTGGCCGACTGCATTGGTAAAGAATATGTAGTTCCTGTAATTGGTGGCCCTTGGGAAAATTTTGAAGAAATTGATTTCGATAAATTGCCGGATCAGTTTGTATTAAAAACTACTCATGATTGTGGTGGTGTGGTTATTTGTAAAGATAAGCAAACTTTTGATATTAAATCAGCGAAAGAGATATTGAAAAAGCATTTGCAATATAATTATTATTTGCATTGCAGGGAATGGCCATATAAAAATGTACAACCGAGAATTTTTGCCGAAGAGTATTTATCTGCTGAATCTGATGGTTTAGGCCTTAAAGACTATAAATTTTTTACCTTTAATGGTGAACCAAAACTTATGTATATTGCTAGTGGCAGAGATTATGCAAGGAAAGAAGAACAGATTGTATATGCGGATTTTTTTGATATGGAGTTTAACCATATAAATCTGCGAATCGATCATGAAAATTCACCTATCTGTCCTTCAAAACCAGCTAATTTTGAGCTGATGATAGAGTGTGCTAGAAAACTGGCGCAGGGGACAAAGCATTTGAGGGTTGACTTTTATGAAGTTGATGGATGCCTCTATTCAGGTGAACTGACTTTTTTTCATTGTGGAGGGCTTCACAAATTTATTACAGAAGAATGGGATTCTATTTTGGGAGACTGGATTAACATATAGGATTAATCAATATAAATTTTATTATTAAAGTTGATGGAATAGTATAGGAACTATACAGAGTTATAAATTATTATTTTGTACTTAATCTAATGTATATTAGTTAGTAAATAAACTTTTTAAGAAAGGAAAGATAAAAATGAACAATTTAAAAAGAAGAGTTCTGTCATTTTTGCTTTGTATGTGTATGGTACTGAATACTGTACCTATGTATGCATTTGCAGAAGAAACAGCTTCTGACGTTCAGCAGTCTGAATTTATTACTGTTGAAACTGAAGCAGATAATGAGAACTCTGGAGAAAACTCTGATGCTAATTCTGAAGAAATAATTGTAGAATCTGAAGAAGAAGCAACTGAAGAATCTGAAGAAAAAGCAACTGAAGAATCTGAAGAAAAAGCAGCTGAAGAATCTGAAGAAGAAGCAGCTGAAGAATCTGAAGAAGAAGCAGCTGAAGAATCTGAAGAAAAAACAACTGAAGAATCTGAAGAAAAAGCAACTGAAGAATCTGAAGAGGAAGCAGCTGAAGAATCCGAAGAAGAAGTAACTGAAGAATCTGAAGAAAAAGCAGCTGAAGAATCTGAAGAAGAAGTAACTGAAGAATCCGAAGAGGAAGCAGCTGAAGAATCTGAAGAAGAAGCAGCTGAAGAATCCAAAGAAGAAGCAGCTGAAGAATCCAAAGAAGAAGCAGCTAAAGAATCCAAAGAAGAAGCAGCTAAAGAATCCGAAGAAGCTCCTGTAGAACCTGTAAAATATACAGTTAAGCACTATTTGTGGAACTGGGATAAAAATGATTATGTTCTGCTGGAAACAGAAGAGCTTACAGGTATGCCTGGCGAGCTAACAGATGCTAAAGAAAAATCTTATGAAGGCTGTATCCTTGAAGAAGAATTTGAACAGGTTAAAATTTTGGAAGATGGTACAACTGTTGTAGAAATCAAGTACATAAAGTTACTTGAGGAAGCAGTAGCTTATGCTGGAACAAAATTGTACGATACTTCTGTATCCAACGAATACTTTAAAGTGATTTCTGAAGACACATACGATCTGGCTCCTGGTGCAGTAGAACATGAAATTGTTCTGAATAATGCAGAAGGTAACGACCGTAAAGTTGTACATATCTTTGAAGTAGATACTAAAAATGAAGACCTGGAAGTTATGCCTGGCTACTATGGTATTGACAAGCTGAACCCTGATAATCTGGCTGGTGACAAAGATAGAGGTGTCTGGACAGACAAACAGCTTTCACAGACTGTTAAATACTACGAAGACGAACTTAACTACAATGTAGTTGGTGCTATGAACACAGCTCTGGCTTACGACTCTAATGCACCTTACGGCTACATGGTTTGGAATGGTGTAGAACTTGGTAACCCAACAATTCACAAAGGTGCACAGACTTACCTTGCTATTGACTGGGATGGGAACAGTGAACTGCGTTCCATGAGCACACCGCTTACAGGCAACGAAAAAACAGCTATCCCTGCAAACTTTGGCTGGTTAGTTAAAGATGGTAAGTTGACTTCTACTTCTGTAGAACGTACTTCCTCTGACGCTTCCCGTTCCATGGTTGGTGTAAAAGCAGACGGTACTCTTATTTTCTGTCAGGTAGACGGCCGTAACGGCTCTGTTTCATCCGGTCTCTCCAACTACGAAATGGGCGAAATGATGCTTGCACTTGGATGTGTTAACGCATTCAACTGTGATGGTGGTGGCTCTTCCACATTTATTTCCAAACGTACAGGTGAATCTGCAAACGTTATGCGTTCTGTACCTTCTGATGGTTCCGAACGTGCTACAATCAACTCTGTAATTTTGGTTTCCACAGCTGGTGCTACAGGTATTTTTGCAAAAGCTCAGATTGAAACTGATTACAACTACATTGCTCCAACAGCATCTATGGATATGACTGTAATAGGTCTGGATACCAAAGGCTTTACAATGGATGTTCCTGCTGATGTAACTTATAAAGTTGCAGAAGAAGGCATGGGTATTATTGCTGATGGTGTATTTACAGCAGGATCCAAAACAGGTACTGCAACAATTCAGGCTGTTTATAACGGCGAAGTTGTTGGCACAAAAGTTATTAATGTTGTTCATCCTGATAATTTTGGTTTTACTGCAGAAACAACAGCTCTCCCTATGGATAAAACATTGGCACTCGAGCTGTTTGCAACATATGGTGTGGACGACTGGAACGTATGTATTGATGGTTCTTATACAATGACTTTGCCTAAAGAAAATCTGGGCAGTTCTCTTAATGGTAATGTTATGACACCTCCTTCTGATCCTGCTATGGAAATGAAGACTGTTGTTGTTACTGTAACTTATAATCCGGACCCAACAAAAACAGATACAATCGCTGTAATGTTCGGTGAAGCCTCTAAAGTTATCTGGAGCTTTGAAAATGGTGACAGAGCAGGCTTTATGGGATTTGAAGAAGCTAAAAAATGGAGTATTGACAATAATATAAGCAATACTCTTATTGGTGCTGACCCACTTGCTGGTCAGTTCAATGAATATCTCAGCAGTGAAACTAAAATTGTAACAGCTGCTGATGGCGGACAGGTAAAAAATGGTCAGTATGCATTGGCATGGACTCTGGACAACACAGATACAAACTTTGCAAACTGGTCCTATAACGTGCTGTTCAATGTAGGAGAAAAAGTTGTATTGAGAGATACAGCAAATGGCAACAATGCAACATCTCTTGGTATGTGGCTCTACATTCCGGAAGGTGCTGCAGGTCTTGCTTTCCAGTCTCAGCTCTGGGCAACAATGGTATCAGATGGTTCTACAGGTTGCAAGCAGGCACACTTTACATTTGTAACCAACAGTGGTGTGCGCAAAAACCTTAACAGCTGTACAGAAGCAGATATTCCGGCAAGCCGCTGGGTATATGCATCCATCGATCTTACTCCATACAGCTACTGTGCAACAATGGATCCACAGGAAACTGCATCCAACTCACGTTCACCATCCTTTATCCGTACATATGTAAAACCTAATAGTCCGGCTGTTCATACTTTCTATATCGATGACATCACTCTGGACTACTCCTCTGCAGTAGATGACCGTGTAGCACCTGTAATCGGTGAATTGCAGTATGCAACTCAGGATACAACTTTACCTGTAGAAGGTACAACACTCAATACTAATTCTGCAACATTCTCTGCAATTGTGTCTGACAATACATCACTGAACACAGAGTCTGCTCAGATTTATATTGATGGCAACAAAGTTGATACTCAGGTTCAGGGTAAAAATATGTTTACTTCTGAAGCAGTAGTTATGGACAATGGTTCTCACGTTGTTACATTTGAAATTGCCGACAAAATGAACAATATGTTCCAGACTTCTGCACGTTTTACAGTAGCATATGCTGGAGCAGAACAGGAAAAAGGTCTTGTTTATGTAACAGGGCACAATGACTCCGGTGAACTTGCTGAAGCTGGTTCTGTATACTACATTGATCTTAAAACATCTGATATCGCTCAGATTGATAATGTTGAACTTAATATCAAACTGAACAATGCAAACACATGGGAACTTGAACATGCAGATGTTGCAGAAGGTTTCTCCTATGAATATGAAGTATTGTCTTTTGATAACAGATACGAAACATTTGCGGCACAGTCTGACATTCACTCTACAGACAACGTTGCAGTAATTACTATTAAAAAAGTTGACAACTGTCCTCTCACAGGCGAACAGACACTTATAAGCATGCCTGTACGTCTTTGGTACTGGGATGGTTGGGATTATGTAAACAATAAACCTATCGATGCTTTTGCAAACAAACCTATTGTTACAATCGACTACAATGTACTGTTTGGTGTAACAGAAACTGTTGATGGCGAAATTATTTCCTTCGGCGGCAGTGACAGCATAGCAACAAAGATGAACGCTACAGATGCAGTGCTGCATGTTCATGACGAAAAACTTACAGTTCGTAACAAAGAAGCAACATGTACTGTTAAAGGTTACGAAAACAGAACTTACTGCGAAGGCTGTAAATCTGTTATCGACTGGGGTACAAAAGTAGAAGCTGCAGGACACAACTATGCTATTGTTAATGACCAGTTGGTTTGTGAATGTGGCAATATTCTCAGTGGCACAGGTATTGTAGAAGCAAATGGCAAGGTTTACTGTCTGATTGCAGGTAAAATTGTTACAGGCTGGCAGAGTGTTGGCGACAAGTGGTGCTATGCTGACCCAACAACAAAAGAAGTAAAAACAGGTGAATTTACTTTAAACAAAATTACATATACTGCAGGAGAAGATGGTCTCTTGGTAAGCGGTACATGGGTTGAAGATTTCCTTGGCAAACGTTATAGCTATGGTCCTGATTTCTACAAACGTTGCTTTGTAACAATTGATGGTGAAGAATACTATTTTGCAGAAAAAACAGGCTATGCCCTGACAGGATACAATACTTTGCCAGATAACCGTAACAATCCTAACTCACCTGTAAGATGGTATCATTTTGCAGAAGACGGCAAACTTATTGAACGTATGACTATGACCGGTGTACTTGACACAGGTAATGGTCTGTTCTATATGGAAGAAGGTTGCGTAACATTTGCGGGCATGGTAAAAGTTGGCGATGACTATTATTGTGTTGCTGATAAAAAAGGCACTGTTTTGACGGGATATAACTGGGTAGGCAGCTATATTATGGAAAACAGTAAAAACCCAATGCCAACAGGTTACTACGAATTTGCAGAAGACGGCAAGCTTCTTCAGGGTATTGTTGTTAAAGAAGACGGTACTTATTACTATGAAATGGGTAAACCTGTAGATGCCGGATGGGTTAAAGATGGAGATGACTACTATGTATTTGTAAATGGTGGTAAAGCTATGGTTGGCCGCAACTGGGTTGGTACTTACCTTACACAGAAAAGTAAAGATCCTTACAAATCTGGTAACTTTATATTTGATAAAGACGGAAAACTTGTAAATGGTGTTGCAGAGTTTGAAGATGGCTGGTACTACTGTGTAGCAGGCGTAGCAAAAGAGGCTGGTCTGGTATGTATTGATGGTCAGTACTACTATGCAGATAAAGGTGGTAAACTGGCAACAGGACGTATATATGTTGGCACATACCCATCTCATGGTCTTCTGCCTATTGGCTATTATGAATTTGACGACAATGGTTTGATGATTAACGGTATTGTTGAAAAAGAAGATGGTATTTACTATTATGAAATGGGTAAACCTGTAGACACAGGCTGGCTTGAAGTTGATGGTGAATATTATGTGTTTACAAATGGCGGTAAAGCTTTAACAGGACTTAACTGGGTTGGTACTT
Organism: Oscillospiraceae bacterium; assembly: GCA_017505635.1. Lineage (GTDB taxonomy): Bacteria > Bacillota > Clostridia > Oscillospirales > Ruminococcaceae > RGIG3102. The sequence goes on from JAFVOU010000049.1 coordinate 24,174, forward strand.
ATCTTACAAATAAAAGTAGAGATCCGTATCGCGCAGGTAATTTCTATTTTGCAGAAGACGGCAAGCTGGGTTGCGGTATTATAAAAACATCAGATGGCTACTACTATTATGAAGATGGTGTAGCAAAAGAAGCTGGTCTGATATATATTGATGGTCAGTACTACTATGCAGATAAAGGTGGTAAACTGGCAACAGGACGTATATATGTTGGCACATACCCATCTCATGGTCTCTTGCCTATTGGAAAGTACGAATTCGGCGAAAATGGTGCAATGCTTCAAGGTGTGATTAAAAAAGCGGATGGAATGTACTATTACGATTTGGGTAATGCAAAATATCTTGGTTTAATAGAAAGTGATGGCGAATATTATTTTGTAACTGCAAATGGTAAGTTGGCAACAGGTAGAGTATATGTTGGTACTTATGATGCTAAAGGTATTGTTAAACCAGCATACTATTTGTTCGGTGAAGATGGTGCAATGTTTAATGGTATTGAAAGCTTGAATGAAGGACTTTATTACTACGAGATGGGCACACCAAAATACTGTGGTCTTAAAGTAATCGGCTCTGATCTTTACTACATTGAAGAAGGTGGTAAAGTTATGACTGGCCGTGTATATGTTGGCACATATGCATCCAATGGTCTGCTCCCTAATGGATACTATACATTTGATACAGAAGGCAGATTTGTAAAATAATAAATAAACACACATAATAAAACTGCCCTCAGGGTTCCAAAAGGGACTCTGAGGGTAGCAGTGTGAAAAGGTTATGGATAAGAAAAAAGTTATTACCTCTTTAATATACAAATTTATAGAGCGGTTAAGTGTAAAAGGACTGGGATTGGTAATCAGTATTGTGTTGGCGCGCTTGCTGGCACCGGAAGAGTTTGGACAGATTGCCATTATGAATGTTTTTATAAATCTTTCCCAGGTAATTGTTGAAGGTGGATTTACTACCGCGCTGATTCAAAGAAAAGATGTAACAGAAAAGGATTATTCTACAGTATTCTTTATCAATTTGGTGATGTCGACTGTTTGCTTTATCGTACTGCAGTTTGCAGCACCTTGGATCAGTATTTATTATGAACAGGACATTACAAGACCTTTGCAGATTTATGCTTTAACTCTGTTTTTAGCAGCATTCAATGCACTTCAGATAGCAAGAATGCAGAAGAAAATGGAATTCAGGAAAATTATGATCTGCAGTCTGATTGCTACAATAATTTCCGGTACAGCCGGTATTGTTGCGGCTTATTGCAAGCTTGGCCTTTGGTCTTTGGTTATATATAATATTTTAAACAATTTTATTGTTTGTATTACAGCTGCTTTTGCTGAAAAGTGGCTGCCTAAAATGGAATTTTCTCTGCTCAGAGCAAAGCTGTTGTTCAATTACGGTTGGAAAATGTTTATATCAGCTATTCTGTGCAGTTTATATAATGATATTCGTTCCCTTATTATCGGCAAAAAATTCTCCGGGGATGATCTGGCCTATTATAATCGAGGTCAGCAGTTTCCGGATGTTATTTCCCATACTTTGGATTCATCTATTCAATCGGTTATGTTTCCGACAATGGCTTCTGTTCAGGATGAAAAAAGAAAGCTTGCAGGAATGCTGCGTAGCGCAGAAACGATGGGAGCTTATATAATTGTGCCGATTATGTTTGGATTGGCGGCAGTTTCTGAACCAGTGGTGCGGTTATTGCTAACGGATAAGTGGTTGCCGTGTGTTCCGTATATGCAGTGGCTGTGTATTGCCAATGCAGCAGTGCCTGTTATTTCCTCCAACCTGATTGCCATCAAAGCAAGTGGCCGCAGTGATATTTATATGCGATTGGAGATGGTAAGAAGAGTTGTTATGCTTATAATTCTCTTAATAAGCATATTCGCATTTCGTTCGGTTAAGGCAATTGCAATTGGATTCTTTATTAGCAGCTGGGTAGATGCTGTTATGGTTATGGTTCCGGTAAAAAAACTTATTGGTTATGGAATAAGTGCTCAGTTTAAGGATATATGGAAGATTATTGCAACCGCAGTTATTATGTTTGTGGCTGTACAATTTATGAATGTATTATCATGGAATAATACTCTGCTTTTACTGATGCAGGTGATATCCGGTGCAATTATTTATATAGGGCTGGGTTTTGTTTTGAATATAGAATCACAAGCGAATCTGGCAAAGCTTGTTGTAAATATTTTAGCAAAAAAGAGAAGCTGACCGTATGTGTGGATTTTTTAATAGAGTGAGCAGTAAGTTAAGACGGGAATGTTCAGATATTGCTATTGTTATTGATATGCTGATGCATTCTGGAAAGATACCGGAAGTTTCTGAAGCTATAGAATTATTACAGAGTTTACATCCAGACTTAGGGAAAAGCTGTTGGTTTGACAACGGATTTAAGTATATGGAGCGAAACGTTACGCTTTCTGTTATTGTTCCTGCTTATAATGCAGAAAAATATATTGTTAATTGTCTGGAGTCTGTTTTGTGCCAGAAAACATCATTTGATTATGAAGTGATTGTAATCAATGACGGATCTACAGATTCGACAGCATAGCTTATTGAAAAATATATTCATGATGACAGGGTTACAGTTTTTCATCAGCAAAATCGTGGATTATCTGCGGCAAGGAACATAGGGATTCAATTTTCTAAAGGTGAATATCTTTGTTTTGTGGATTCTGACGATGAACTATTGGATGGAGCATTAGAAGTTTTAGTGAGAACAGCAATTCAAGAAAAGGTAAAGATAGTAGTATCTTCCTTTGAAAAATGTTCAAGAGATGGTCGTGTCCAATATAGAAAGATATATAAAGATGAAAAATCAGGAATTAAAAGTTTATCTGGGTTTGCACACGGAAAAGTGATTCACTATTCTATTTTCAATAACCTGAGATTTCCTGAAGGTTATTGGTACGAAGATTCAATTATGGCTCAGATTGTGCATCCCATGTGTAAAGATGACATATATACCATATCTGATATTTGCTATAAGTATTATTCCAATGAAGCTGGAATATCGGCAATTTCTTCAAGAAACAAAAAATCTTTGGACAGTCTGTGGATAACTATGCGCTTATTGGATGAAAGGAAGCTGTTTGAACTACCTTATAATCAGAATTCATATGAATATTTTCTTTCAATGGTTAATCTTACTTATCAAAGAACAAAACATTTAGGAGCAAATGCAGCAAAGTGTATTTTCGCAGTGCAAAAAGTGCTTATGGAGAATTATTATAAAGATTACAATGTTGTTTTAGACCATAAAAAGAAGAGGATCCAGGAAGCATTGAAAAGTAATAGTTTTCGAAAATATATATTGGCATTAAGCATGTACAATGTTTTTAATAAATTGCAATTGGTACATATGAATAGACAAGATAATGATATTTTTTTGTAAATATCTGTAAAAGATAATTAAGGGATTTGTGTTTAACTAGTGAATGTATTGAAAGTAAAGTTGTTAAAATACATAAAAACTAGTTCTATTTGTAATAAAGAGTTAGAAAAGGATTAATATATGAAGCCTATTATTGTAAATCTGTCTGGCAAAACAATTTTAGTTACAGGTGCAGCTGGTTTTATCGGTGCAAACTTAGTTAAAAAACTGATGGAATCCGTTGAAGGGGTTCATATTGTCGGGATTGACAATATGAATGACTATTATGATGTTTCGCTCAAGGAACACCGCCTTGAGCAGATACAGAAGCTGGCCGGCTCAAAGGCAGGCACAAGCTGGGAATTTGTCCGCGGTAATATTGCAGACAGGGAACTGGTTGATTCTCTGTTTGAGAAATATCATTTTGATATAGTTGTAAATCTTGCGGCACAGGCTGGGGTGCGATATTCCATCACAAATCCTGACGTGTATATAGAATCCAATATAATCGGATTTTATAACATTCTTGAAGCATGCCGCGCAACGATGAAAACTGACAATCCGGTGCAGCACCTGGTATATGCGTCCAGCTCCAGCGTTTACGGAAGCAACAAGAAGATTCCGTATTCAACTGATGACAAGGTGGACAATCCTGTCAGCCTTTATGCAGCTACAAAAAAATCAAACGAGCTTATGGCTCATGCGTACTCAAAGCTGTACAATATACCGTCAACAGGATTGCGTTTCTTTACGGTATACGGTCCTGCAGGCCGTCCTGATATGGCATATTTTGGCTTTACAAACAAGCTTATCCGCGGTGAAACCATTGAGGTGTTCAACTACGGAAACTGTCAGCGGGATTTTACATATATAGATGACATTGTAGAAGGTGTAATACGTGTTATGCAGTGTGCACCTGAAAAGAAAAACGGGGAAGACGGTTTGCCGGTTCCTCCGTACAAAGTTTATAATATCGGCAACAATTCTCCGGAAAATCTGCTTGATTTTATCAGCATTCTGGGAGAAGAACTCATAGAAGCAGGTGTTCTGCCGTCGGATTTTGATATAAATGCGCACAGCAGGCTTGTGCCTATGCAGCCCGGCGATGTTCCGGTTACATATGCGGATGTGACTGCACTGGAACGGGATTTTGGATTTAAACCACAGACCAGCCTGCGCGAAGGACTGAGAAAATTTGCACAGTGGTATGCGGAATACTACAAATAATTGGCGAGGTTAAAAAAATGAAGATAGCAGTAGCAGGAACAGGTTATGTAGGGTTATCTCTGGCAGTATTGCTTGCACAGAAGCATGAAGTAATGGCAGTAGACGTAATAGAAGAAAAAGTAGATTTAATCAA
>JAFVOU010000003.1 GCA_017505635.1 Oscillospiraceae bacterium
CCATACACTGATGTAAGAATAAACGGCAGGATACCATAAGAGGGAGGTGTGGCGGTTGACGCCCACGACCTCCCGAATAAAAAGTCTGTGATACCGATTTTGCCAATGGCAGGCATACCTGATGTAAGTAAAAATCCGGTAATGAGAATGACAAAAGCAACAGCTAAAAATCCGCAAAGCGTGAAGATAATATTCATTGATTTTTCAATAAAATTTGCTGCTTTTTTTATTCTGCTCATTCTCTATACTCCTTATCTTGCTACTGGTACTGCTCCTGCTTTTACAATCAAATCATCAGCCACTTCAGATGTTGCAAAGTCAAAGAATGCTTTTGCAGTTTCGGAAAGCTCCGCATTTTTCTTTGTTACAAATACGAAGTTACGCTGAACCTTGTATGTGCCATTTTGGATTGTTTCTGTTGTCGGTGTTACACCCTCCACATCAATCATCTTAACTGTATCTTTTACAGATGCAACGGAAGCATAGCCGATTGCGTTGGGGTTAGAAGCTACTGTCTGCACAACATCACCTGTTGAAGTAAGTTCTTGTGAGTATTTGCACAAATCTTCTGTATCTGTGATAGATTCAAAGCCGTCTCTTGTGCCGGATGCTGCTTCTCTGCCGATAAGTACAACAGGTGCGTCAGCTCCGCCAACTTCGCTCCAATTTGTAATTTCGCCTTTGTAAAGTTTTGCAATTTGTTCGATTGTAAGGTCAGCTACAGGATTTTCAGGATTTACAATTACAGCAATACCATCAATGGCAACTACTGTTCCGTTAAGCTCTGCCTTTTCTTCGTCTTTCAAGTCTCTGCTTGAAAGACCAATGTCGCATCTGCCTTCCTGAACTGCCTGAATACCACTACCTGAACCTGTAGGATTGTAAGTAACCTTTACATCTGCGTTTTCTTCCATATAGGCTTCACTTAAATATCCAATTACCTTTTCCATTGAGGTTGAGCCGTCTGTTGCAACTGTACCGCCATTACTTGTGCTTTTGTCTGCACCGCAGCCCGTAAAAAAACAAGCCACCAAACCTACTACTGTCAAAATACTTATGATTTTCTTCATCAAAATCACTCTCCTTAAAATTTTTCTTTTCTTTTTGACTACGATAACAGTTTAGCATAGGCAATGTTAATTCCGATAGCTACAGTATGTTAATTGTAGGTTAAGCGTATTAAAAAGTGAAGCCTTAAATTTTCTTGAAGGCTTCACTTAAATATGCTTGTGTGCAAAACAGTATTTTAATCAATTCACTTTAAAATATTTTTTATGATTTCTTCCATAACAACAGGATTTGCTTTTCCTGTTGTCTTGCCCATAGCCTGCCCCATAAGAGCTTTAATAGCCTGTTGTTTTCCATTTTTATAGTCACTTACAAGCTTCGGTGAGTTTTCAATTACTTTGGTTGCAATTTTTACAAGAAAATCTCTGTCGTTAATTTGCTTCAAATCCTCTTTTTCAACAATCACAACAGGATCGAAGTCAGTCTCCCACATTCTTGCAATCAGCTTCTTCGCCGTAGAAGTATTGATAACCTCATTACTGATTAAGTCAGACAGTTTTGCCATATTTGCTGCTGAAATCGGGCAGCAAAACATTTCCGCCGTGTTCAGCCTTGCAACCTCTCCCACAAGGAGGTTTGCCACAACCTTTGGAGTTTTTGCAAGCGTCGCAACCTTTTCAAAATAATCCGCCATATCCATATCAGAAATAATCTTTTCGCTGATATAAGCGGATATTCCGTACTTTTCCATATACTTCTTTTTTCTCGCATCCGGAAGCTCGG